>NZ_CP084032.1:2456009-3070011 GCF_020181655.1 Pectobacterium colocasium | reverse complement strand
GTGGAAATGATGCGATTAACCGACGCATCAGTTTGCTGGTATTGAGCAGACAAGCTCAAAAGGATATTGAAGAAGAAAATGCAGAAAGCTCTGCTGTAAATATAGACAAGGCGGAAAATTTACAAAATATGGAGTTGGATAAGCCTAAACCTACCACTCCGGCTGCCGAAAATAGTGATAATAATACGAGTGGAAGTGGTGGTGTATCGCCACAACCAACTAATGGAGTTCCTGCTCCAGAGCGTCAACAGCCAACCACTGCGTTGCCTGCTGCGCCCGATAGTCAGGCGACGCCTTCTCAATAAGCCGCGATTCACAGCAGAGGTGACCACGTGAGCATGGACATGAGTGCTTTCTATCAAACGTTCTTTGATGAAGCAGATGAATTACTGGCAGATATGGAACAACATTTATTATTGTTGGATCCGTCAGAGCCTGATACCGAGCAATTGAATGCGATTTTCCGAGCAGCTCACTCCATCAAAGGGGGGGCAGGCACGTTCGGTTTTAAAGTATTGCAGGAAACTACACACATTTTAGAAAATTTACTCGATGGGGCAAGACGCGGAGAAATGCGTCTTAGCACTGATATCATCAACCTGTTTCTGGAAACAAAAGACATTATGCAGGATCAGTTGGACGCTTATAAAACCGCGCAGGAACCCAATGCTGAAAGCTTTGAGTATATCTGTCAGGCCCTGCGCCAGCTTGCTCTGGAGTCTAAAGCTGATGGTGACGTTGCCCAGGCAGAGGCACCTGCTGCACAGCATACCGCCAGCCCAGCCTCTAGCGCTGCAGGTAAAGGTGAGATGCGTATTGCATTAACTGGCCTGAAATCTCAGGAAATACCTCAGATGCTGGAAGAGCTTGGTAATCTGGGAACCGTTAAAGATCCTCACCAGACTGACACCAGCGTAGAAGTGACATTGGTCACGTCTGAAAGCGAAGACGATATTAGTGCTGTACTGTGTTTTGTTCTTGAACCTGAGCAAATCAGCTTCAAATCTGCCGTAGCCAGCCAACCTGTCGTCGCTGAAGTTGTGGAGATACCCGCTGTTGTTGAAGCTCCGACACCCGTAGCTCCGTCTGCGCCAGCGGCTGCAAAACCGCAAGCTGTACCGGAAAATGGAAAAAATAAAGCAAAAACCGGTGATACCAGTATTCGTGTAGCGGTTGAGAAAGTTGACCAGCTTATCAACCTCGTTGGTGAGTTAGTCATTACGCAATCTATGCTGGCACAGCGCTCAAGCGAACTCGACCCTGTGGCGCATGGCGACCTGCTCAACAGTATGGGGCAGTTGGAACGTAACGCTCGCGATCTGCAAGAATCGGTCATGTCTATCCGTATGATGCCGATGGAATATGTATTTAGCCGTTTCCCTCGTTTGGTCCGTGACCTGGCTGCCAAATTGGATAAGCAGGTCGAGTTAACGCTGATGGGAAGTTCGACTGAATTGGATAAGAGTTTGATCGAACGTATTATCGATCCTCTGACACACCTGGTACGTAACAGTCTTGATCACGGTATCGAATCTCCAGATAAACGCGTTGCTGCAGGTAAATCTGCGGTGGGTAACTTGACGCTTTCTGCGGAACACCAGGGCGGTAACATCTGTATTGAAGTTATTGATGATGGCGCAGGTCTTAACCGCGAAAGAATTCTGGCTAAAGCCCTGTCTCAAGGGTTAGCCGTGAGCGACACGATGTCTGATGAAGAAGTGGGCATGTTGATTTTTGCCCCTGGCTTCTCCACTGCAGAGAAGGTTACAGACGTTTCTGGTCGCGGTGTCGGCATGGATGTGGTTAAGCGGAATATCCAGGAAATGGGTGGGCATGTCGAAATCCATTTCCAGGCTGGAAAAGGTACGACTATCAGAATCTTGTTACCATTAACGTTAGCCATCCTCGATGGTATGTCCGTTAAAGTTAACAATGAAGTCTTTATTCTCCCGCTTAATGCTGTCATGGAATCCCTGCAGCCGCAGTCGGAAGACCTGTACCCATTAGCCGGTGGCGAGCGCGTACTGCAAGTTCGTGGTGAATATTTACCTCTCGTTGAGCTATTCCATATTTTTGATGTGGATGGGGCTAAAACGGATGCTACTCAGGGTATAGTCGTGATCCTGCAGAGTGCAGGCCGGCGTTATGCCTTGTTGGTTGATCAGTTGATCGGTCAACATCAGGTCGTCGTTAAAAACCTGGAAAGTAATTATCGCAAGGTACCAGGCGTTTCAGCCGCTACCATTCTTGGTGATGGCAGTGTTGCGCTGATTGTGGATGTTTCAGCGTTACAAGCGCTTAATCGTGAAAAGCGTGTGGTTGAAACTGCTGCTTAATAAAACAGATCGTTAATAAAGGGTGGAAAACATGACTGGACTTGCAAGCGTCACGAAATTAACTGGCGAAACAGTAGGACAGGAATTCCTGATTTTTACGCTGGGTGACGAAGAGTACGGCGTTGATATTTTAAAAGTACAAGAAATTCGCGGTTATGACCAGGTAACGCGCATTGCCAACACACCTTCCTTCATCAAAGGTGTTACCAATCTGCGCGGCGTTATTGTACCGATCGTTGACTTGCGTATTAAATTCGCCAAGCAGGACGTTGAATATGATGACAACACGGTTGTTATCGTTCTGAATCTTGGTCAGCGTGTTGTGGGTATTGTCGTTGATGGCGTGTCGGATGTGTTGTCATTGACCGCAGATCAAATTCGCCCTGCACCAGAGTTTGCAGTAACCCTATCAACAGAGTACCTGACTGGTTTGGGTTCTCTGGGCGAGAGAATGTTGATTTTGGTTGATATCGAAAAACTGTTGAGCAGCGAAGAAATGGCGCTGGTTGATAGCGTATTGAAAGCCTAATCCATCGGCCTTCAGGGGCTACGAAAGTGGCCCCGAAAACCTTCCTTAGCCGTATCCTTGTCTGTTCAGAAATTCGTAAAGATATCCAAAATAATGCCGATATCATCGGTGGTTGGTCTACTCAAAAGGCGTTATATGTTTAACCGTATAAAAGTTGTCACAGGTTTGATGCTTGTACTGGTGTTGTTTGGAGCTCTGCAACTTATTTCTGGTGGTTTATTCTTCAGTGCATTAAAAAATGATAAGGATATCTTCAGCTCAACGCAGGTGATTAACCAGAAGCGTTCAGAGCTAGATTCTGCATGGTCATATTTATTACAGACCCGCAATACACTTAACCGCGCGGGTACGCGTTTTGCGCTCGATGCAAGCGGTACGGGAGCCGGTGTGGGCGGGAAAGAGCTTTTGGCTTCGGCCCAAAAGCAACTGTCCGTCGCTAACGATTTTTTCTCCCGCTATGAAAACGTGCCACAAGACGCTCGTCAGAATGAAAGTATCGCTCGGGAAGTAAAAGAGAATTATGTGGCTCTTAATGGGGCGTTAACCGAATTAATTCAGTTTTTGAATGCAGGGGAATTTAAAAAATTTATTGAGCAACCAACACAGCGTTTTCAGGATAATTTTGAAAAAGCGTATTATGCCTATAAAGCTGAAAGCGATAAGCTTTATCAGGCTGGCATAGCGAAAAACGATGAAGCTTACGACTCTGCGCTCTGGATCCTTGGTTTCATTATCGTGCTGGTTTTTGCGTTAGCTCTGATTTCCTGGATTGGTATTCAACAACTATTAATCAGGCCGCTAAATAATATTGTTGAACACATTCGTCACATTGCGAAAGGTGATTTGACAAAAACAACTCACTTTCACAGCAGCAATGAAATGGGGATTCTGGCTGACAGTATTCGCCATATGCAAAGTGAGTTTGTTGCAACGGTTAGCGCGGTTCGGCAGGGGGCCGATGCGATTTATACCGGCGCAACAGAAATTAGCGCTGGAAATAACGATCTTTCTTCGCGTACAGAGCAGCAGGCAGCCTCGCTGGAAGAAACCGCAGCCAGTATGGAACAGTTGACCGCAACCGTTAAACAGAATGCGGAAAATGCTCGTCAGGCCAGTCAGTTGGCGCTGAGTGCATCAGAAACGGCGCAGAAGGGCGGCAAGGTCGTCGATAATGTTGTCAAAACTATGCACAATATCGCTGGAAGTTCGCAAAAAATTGCCGATATTACTAGTGTGATTGATGGTATTGCTTTCCAAACCAACATTCTTGCACTGAACGCGGCAGTTGAGGCGGCCAGAGCAGGGGAACAAGGCCGTGGGTTTGCGGTTGTTGCGGGCGAAGTGCGTAGTTTGGCACAGCGTAGTGCTCAGGCTGCGAAAGAAATTAAAAGTCTGATTGAAGATTCTGTCAGCCGAGTCGATGAAGGTTCTGTACTGGTTGAGAGTGCCGGCGAGACGATGGGAGAAATCGTCAGTGCGGTCACTCGTGTAACAGATATCATGGGCGAAATTGCCTCAGCTTCAGATGAGCAAAGTAAAGGTATCGATCAGGTTGGTCAGGCTGTGACTGAAATGGATCGCGTAACGCAACAAAACGCCTCCTTGGTTGAAGAGTCTGCGGCCGCAGCGGTTGCTTTGGAAGAACAGGTTAAAGTGCTGAATCAGGCTGTTGCTGTATTCCGTCTGTCTGAAGAGGCGGGGTCTTTTAGAAGAACGACACCAGTAACGACGGGCCAAAAGCCTGTATTACTGGCGCCATCAGCAAATGGCGGTAAGAAAGCGAAAGAAGGTTCATCCAATGATAATTGGGAAACATTCTGATAAAAACCGTCGTATAGGCTATAAATAACCAAGCTGTAGGCGTGTTACTGAGCCCATCCCCAGCCACTTATGTATTAAGGTGGCTGGGTGATTGTTTACTCTGCATAATTTGAAAAACGAATATGCGAGTAATTTATCGCTGCGTGTCTGGGTTTGTAAGCGATATCGCTCATGGTAATTTGACGCAGGATAATTCATGGTATTGTTCAATCTGTAACTTATGTTATGGATATGATGGGGTGAGGCTGGCTTTGGTATTAAAGCCAAAGAATAAAGCAGGTAGCACAGCTGTGATGAGAGGGAAATGCCACCCGACAGCATGTGGCTTTGGTAGAACGAACACGCTAACCGGCTCTGCTTGCAGAACGTGTAGAGCGTATTACCAATACAGTGTCAGTTTTAATCGCCATGCGATGAGCAATTGACGAATGACAATAAAAAACCTGCGTTAGCTGTAAAGGAAAGTTCAGATTGAAAAAAACCATAGCAAAAAACACTATTCGAGCGGTTTGATATGAAAAGTACACCATCGCAAAATCGCCCTGAATCTGCCTCTATTCTGACGCAGATGGTTGATCGCTTGCCGTTGTCGGACACGCATTTCCGGCGAATCAGCCAATTAATATATCAGCGTGCCGGTATTGTCCTGGCCGATCACAAACGCGAAATGGTTTATAACCGTTTAGTTAGACGCCTCCGTTTGCTTGGAATCAATGATTTCGGTCAGTATTTAGCCCTATTGGAGTCAGATCCTAACAGTGCAGAATGGCAGGCTTTTGTTAATGCCTTAACCACTAACCTAACGGCGTTTTTCCGTGAAGCGCATCATTTTCCTATCTTGGCGGAGCATGCCAGAAAACGTCCAAATGGTTACACTATCTGGAGTACGGCGGCTTCAACAGGGGAAGAGCCTTATTCGCTGGCGATGACGCTTGCAGAAGTCTTAGGTAATAAAGCGAGTGGATGCCAGGTATGGGCCAGTGATATTGATACCCAGGTATTAGAAAAAGCAACGACTGGCATCTATCGTCAGGAAGAGTTGCGCTCTCTTTCTCCACAGCAGCTACAGCGATTCTTTTTACGCGGTACTGGGCCACATAGTGGTTTGGTGCGCGTTCGTCCTGAGCTTGCGTCAATGGTACATTTCCAACAACTAAATCTGCTCGCGCCTGATTGGTCTGTTCCCGCGCCATTCGATGCTATTTTTTGTCGTAATGTAATGATTTATTTCGATAAAGAAACTCAGGAGCGTATTCTCCGTCGATTCGTCCCGATGCTTAAACCGGGGGGATTGTTATTTGCCGGGCATTCAGAGAATTTCAGCCAGATCAGTCGCGAATTCTATTTGCGTGGGCAAACTGTATACGGGCTGGCTAAGGAAAGATAATGAGCAAGATAAGAGTATTATGCGTTGATGATTCTGCCCTCATGCGTCAGATCATGACTGAAATAATTAATAGCCATTCCGATATGGAAGTTGTCGCGACTGCGCCAGATCCATTAGTTGCTCGTGATTTGATTAAAAAATTCAACCCTCAGGTGTTAACGCTGGATGTTGAAATGCCACGTATGGATGGGTTGGATTTTCTTGAGAAGCTTATGCGTTTGCGCCCGATGCCGGTTGTCATGGTGTCGTCCCTGACGGGAAAAGGGTCGGAAATTACGTTGCGCGCTTTGGAGCTTGGTGCGATTGATTTTGTCACCAAACCTCAGTTAGGCATTCGTGAGGGGATGCTGGCGTATAGCGAGCTGATTGCGGAAAAAATTCGCATGGCAGCGAAGGCGCGTTTGCCGCAGCGTAGTACCGCAGCAGAGCCAACAAAAATTATTCAGCATATGCCGCTACTCAGTAGTGAGAAATTGATCGCGATTGGCGCATCAACGGGGGGAACGGAAGCGATACGGCATGTATTACAGCCTCTGCCGCCGACAAGCCCTGCATTACTTATTACACAGCATATGCCGCCAGGCTTTACGAAGTCTTTCGCTGAGCGGCTGAATAAGCTGTGTCAGATTACGGTGAAAGAAGCAGAAGACGGGGAACGTGTTCTTCCTGGTCATGCCTACATTGCGCCGGGGGCTCGCCATCTTGAACTGGCGCGTAGCGGAGCAAACTATCAGGTACGTTTAAATGATGGACCTCCCGTTAATCGGCATCGTCCATCAGTCGATGTGTTATTCCGTTCGGTTGCACAATACGCCGGGCGAAATGCCGTAGGGGTAATCCTTACTGGAATGGGCAATGATGGGGCGGCCGGCATGTTGGAACTCCATCAGGCTGGTGCTTATACTCTGGCCCAAAATGAAGCAAGTTGTGTGGTTTTCGGGATGCCACGTGAAGCGATTGCTATGGGTGGCGTTGATGAAGTGGTGGATTTGCACCAGGTGAGCCAGCGCATGTTGGCACAAATCTCTGCCGGACAGGCATTACGTATATAAGCAGCTCTCGGTGAGCAATAAATATTTTAGGAGTAGGTATGGCCGATAAAGAACTCAGATTTCTGGTAGTGGATGATTTTTCGACGATGCGCCGAATTGTCCGTAACCTGCTGAAGGAACTGGGCTTTAATAACGTAGAAGAGGCAGAAGATGGTGCTGATGCGCTAAACAAGCTTCGCGCTAGTGCTTTTGATTTCGTCATTTCTGACTGGAATATGCCCAACATGGATGGACTGGAGCTGCTCCAGACTATTCGTGCTGACGGTGCACTTTCCAGCCTTCCCGTGCTGATGGTAACGGCGGAAGCGAAGAAAGAGAACATTATCGCTGCAGCACAAGCGGGTGCTAGCGGCTATGTAGTTAAACCATTTACTGCAGCTACCCTTGAAGAAAAACTGAATAAGATTTTCGAAAAATTGGGTATGTAAGGGGATCTTATGACGCCACATATGCCGTCCGTGAACGATACTGCTTCAGCAACCGAGATCATTTCGCGTATTGGCCAATTGACTCGTATGCTGCGCGACAGCTTGAAAGAGCTGGGGCTGGATAATGCGATAGCAGAAGCAGCAGAAGCTATTCCTGATGCCCGTGATCGTCTTGACTATGTTGTCCAGATGACTGCGCAAGCGGCAGAGCGTGCGCTGAGCTGCGTAGAGGCTGCACAGCCACGTCAAAACCAACTAGAAGCTGATGCTAAGTCTCTGAAAGTTCGTTGGGATGAATGGTTTGAGAATCCAATCGAGCTGGCTGATGCGCGTGAATTAGTGACGGATACGCGTAGCTATCTTGAAGATGTACCACAGCATACCTCATTTACCAACGCTCAACTGTTGGAAATTATGATGGCGCAGGATTTCCAGGACCTTACCGGTCAGGTCATCAAGCGTATGATGGATGTTGTCCAGGAGATTGAAAAACAACTGCTGATGGTGTTGCTGGAAAATATCCCAGAAAAACCAGATGCACCTAAGCGTGCAAATGATGGCCTGTTGAATGGGCCACAGTTGGATAAAGGTGCAGCAGGTATTGTTGCCAATCAGGATCAGGTTGATGACCTTCTGGATAGCCTTGGGTTCTAATGCATCCTGCTTCATGAAAGGGAGTGATTCCCTTTCATGAAAAAAGGATGAACATCGTCGCCCAGTTATTTATGGCCAGTATCTATGGCCATAAATAGCTAAATCCGTTTTTTCCCGCCTTGTTATCCGTACTATTCGTTAAAGAAGCGTTGGTTTTTCTCGTTGTTCCAGCCATAAAACTTTTCCATATTTGTCATGCTAGGCAGCAAATTCCTATCCTGAAAGTCGTAACAGGAACGCCATAGTGGCAGATGATAGCGATCTAGAAAAAACAGAAGCCCCCACTCCCCAAAAGGAGGAAAAGGCGCGTGAAGAAGGCCAGATCCCACGATCTCGAGAGCTGACTTCTGTTCTGATGATGGTCGCGGGCTTGGCTATTTTATGGATAGGTGGTGATGCGATGGCTGGTCGGTTGGCCAGAATTGTCTCACAGTCGTTAAATTTTGATTACGCAACGATTGGCGATGATACCCAAATGCTACGGCATGTTGGTTCATTATTACGTCAGGCAGTATCGGCGTTAATGCCTATTATGCTTGGGGCTGTGTTGGTTGCACTCTCTGCGCCTTTGCTGCTCGGTGGGGTGCTATTTAGTACCAAATCATTAAAAGTTGACTTCAAAAAATTAGATCCTATTTCTGGGCTGAAGCGATTGTTTTCTGCTCAATCACTGGCTGAGCTCTTTAAAGCAATATTAAAATCAGTCATGGTTGGGGTCATTAGTACTTTGTTCTTGATTCATAACTGGCCAAAAATATTGCATTTAATATCCGAATCGCCGATTGCGGCGTTAGGTGATGCCTTAGAGTTGGCAGTAATGTGTGGCTTTCTCATCATCATGGGTCTGATTCCCATGGTCGCTTTTGATGTGTTTTGGCAGGTTTGGAGCCACATCAAAAAGTTACGGATGAGCAAGCAGGAAATTCGTGATGAACACAAGCAGAGTGAAGGCGATCCTCATGTTAAAGGTCGTATTCGTCAGCAACAGAGGGCGATAGCCCAACGCAGAATGATGGCTGATGTTCCTAAGGCTGATGTGATAGTCACTAACCCGACACATTATGCGGTAGCATTACGTTATGATGAGAAAAAAATGAATGCACCGAAAGTATTGGCTAAAGGTGCAGGTGAGATCGCATTGCGTATTCGTGAGTTGGGGGCCGAGCATCGTGTCCCTATTTTAGAAGCGCCACCGTTGGCGCGTGCGCTATTTCGTCATTCAGAGGTCGGGCAGCACATTCCGGCTGCGTTATATGCTGCTGTCGCAGAAGTCTTAGCTTGGGTTTATCAACTGAAACGCTGGAAGCGGGAAGGTGGATTAATTCCTAGAAAACCGAAACATTTACCAGTGCCTGATGCGCTGGATTTTGCTAAAGAGAATACTACTGATGGCTAATTTGGCCTCTTTGCTTCGTTTACCGAGTAATATGAAAGGTACCCAATGGCAAATATTAGCCGGACCTATACTGATCCTGCTGATACTTTCCATGATGGTATTGCCGCTGCCGCCATTTATCTTGGATCTGCTTTTTACCTTTAACATCGCACTATCCATCATGGTATTGCTGGTTGCGATGTTCACGCAGCGGACGCTGGAATTTGCTGCATTCCCTACTATCCTGCTGTTTTCTACATTGCTGCGTTTGTCACTCAACGTTGCATCTACCCGTATTATTTTACTGGAAGGCCATACAGGCACCGCTGCTGCTGGTAAGGTAGTTGAAGCATTTGGCCACTTTCTGGTTGGTGGGAATTTCGCCATCGGTATTGTGGTCTTTATCATTCTTGTCTTAATCAACTTCATGGTTATCACCAAAGGTGCCGGGCGTATTGCTGAAGTAGGCGCTCGTTTTGTGCTGGACGGTATGCCAGGTAAACAGATGGCGATCGATGCCGATCTTAATGCTGGGATCATTGGTGAAGAAGAGGCGAAAAAACGCCGTGCTGAGGTGACTCAGGAATCAGATTTTTACGGTTCAATGGATGGTGCCAGTAAGTTCGTGCGCGGCGATGCTGTCGCTGGACTGATTATCATGGTCATCAATATTGTGGGTGGGTTGATCGTCGGTGTTGTACAGCACAACATGCCAGTAGGTCAGGCAGCGGAAAGCTATACGTTGCTTACCATCGGTGACGGCCTGGTTGCCCAGATTCCTGCTCTGATTATTTCTACCGCTGCGGGTGTTATTGTAACTCGTGTGAGTACCGATCAGGATGTTGGCGAGCAGATGGTCACTCAGTTGTTCAACAACCCGCGAGTTATGGTGTTGAGTGCGGCTGTGATCGGGCTTATTGGGCTGGTTCCCGGAATGCCTAATTTTGTCTTTCTATTATTCACGGCATCTTTGTTAGGGCTTGCCTGGTGGATGCGTGGTGAACAACAAAAAGAACCTGTGATACAGCCGATGCCAGCAGCGATGGAAAAACATCAGGTCATTGAAGCCAGTTGGTCTGACGTACAGCTTGAAGACCCGCTGGGCATGGAAGTGGGTTATCGTTTGATTCCAATGGTTGACGCACAACAAGATGGCGAGCTACTGGGTAGGATTCGTAGTATCAGGAAGAAATTTGCTCAGGAGATGGGGTATTTACCGCCAGTGGTCCATATCCGGGATAATTTAGAGCTTCAGCCTGCCAGCTATCGCATATTGATGAAAGGGGTTGAGGTTGGAAGCGGTGAGGCACATCCTGGACGTTGGATGGCAATCAATCCGGGTAACGCGGTTGGTTCGTTATCTGGAGACATCACGCAGGATCCTGCGTTTGGGCTGCCAGCAGTCTGGATTGATAATGCCCTGAAAGAACAAGCTCAAGCACAAGGCTTCACGGTCGTAGAGGCAAGCACGGTGGTGGCAACACACCTGAACCATTTAATTGCATTACATGCCAGTGAGCTGTTTGGCAGACAAGAAGCTCAGCAGTTAATGGAACGTGTTGCGCAAGAAATGCCAAAATTGACCGAAGATTTTATTCCTGGCGTGGTGACGCTAACAACGTTGCACAAAGTCTTGCAAAATCTGCTCAGTGAGAGAGTTTCTATCAGGGATATGCGCACTATCATGGAGACATTGGCTGAACATGCGCCAGTGCAGCCAGATCCTTATGAACTCACTACGGTAGTCAGGGTTGCTCTGGGACGTGCTATCACTCAGCAGTGGTTCCCGGGAGACAGCGAACTTCAGGTTATCGGCCTAGAAGGATCGCTGGAACGTCTTCTGTTGCAGGCGCTGCAGGGAGGCGGTGGTCTCGAGCCTGGGCTTGCCGATCGCCTGCTGGAACAGGCAAAACAAGCGCTACAGCGGCAGGAAATGCTTGGGGCTCCACCAGTTCTGCTGGTGAACCATGCTTTGCGTGCTTTGCTTGCCCGCTTCCTGCATCGTAGCCTGCCAAACATGGCCGTGCTTTCTAATCTGGAAATCAGCGATCATCGTCAGATCCGTATGACATCGATTATAGGGGAAGCTCAGAAGTGAGGACGGTGATACGCTTTCTGTCTGTAACTGTGTTGGCACTTCCGCTCTGTGCTATGGCGACGCCGGGTAGCTGGAACGGAAGTATGGCCGGAATAAAACTGGATTACCGTGGTGAAATGGTGACGACGTCGGCTTTTTCTCCGAACATCGCCCTTAAGCCAGAAGAAACCATTACGACAATATATTGGCGGCATCTTATTGATTCAGAGATACCGACAGGGCTTGTGGTTAAGCTTTGTTCACAAACGCCGCAGCGCTGTGTTGATTTAGGCGGAAGTGGTGACGGACAGACTCAGGCATTTGAGGGCCTGGCGGCTAACAATGAGTTTCGTTTTGTCTACTATATTGCAGGGAATGGACGTATTAACCGTACGTTCAGCGTCCGTAAGATAGATATTGCGGTAAACTACAAGTAGCTATTTTTAAATGAATTTCTGTTTTAGTAATGAAAAGTCTCCGCTGAAATGCAGAGACTTTTAGAACGTGATTTTTCTACCGCCTACTGTTACGCCTTTCGACTGGCCATCAGGACCATATAGTCCCTGATGACGGGGCTTCAGTATATTTATCGCTTCATTGGTATAGGCAATATGCCGATTCAGCAGGAGCCCGTTGTGCTTATTCTGATCGTTCAGACGTCTGGTTAACTCTTGTATCTGCTGCCAGTAAGCAGACAGCTTTTCAATGCCATCATAAGGTGCTTGCAGTTTAAGTGTTGATTCAGTTTGATGACGTCGTGTTTCCAGATGCTGCATAGTAGCCAGCAAGGAGGTTTTATTCTCTGTCACTTGTTGCAGAGCGATACTATTAATATGCCCCGCGCAAAGCAATGTTTGCTCGTCAGACATGACTGCATCAAGCTCACGCAGGTTGTGCAGCAGTTGCTCCAGAATCGATTGCAGATTTTCCATAAGTGTTAATTACCAGCTAAAAAATCCTGCGTTTCTTTTAACAATGCATCCGCGATTTTTCCGGCATCGATTTTAAGTGAACCATCACGAATGGCTTGCTTCAGCGTTTCAACACGGTTCATGTCGATATCCTGCGTACCTGGCTGCATTAATTTTGCCTGCGCATCACTCAATTTTACCTGTGTGGCGCTGACTTCAGACTGTGCTTCAGCCTGTTTAAGTTTAGTTTTAGCGATATCGCCAGATTCGCGTTGTTGCACTTGACTGACCGGCTTCAGTGACTGGGTGCGTTCAATACTCATAATACATCCCTCTGATTTGAGGATAAATAGTTAATCATCAATGTTTTGAAGGATTTTTCATCACATTGGTGTTCAATTTTAAAACGTCGTCAGTAATGACTCTGTAACTATCATCGGCAAACGTGAGCAAATCTTTAATTAATTACTGTGAGATCAGAATAATCCCATCGTCGTTCGCAATTCCGCTGATTATTTGTCCATTTGCCGTTCTGACTCTGACTGCCTGCCCAGTTGCCGCGTTGTTCATGGCTTTTCCTTCGCCATTAATCGTGAAACCTTCTCCCTGAGCGATAATCTGCACTGACTGACCTGCTTTAACGACCCAGGCGCGTCTGATCATAGAAGCTGTAATAACCTGACCCGGAGTGAGATCGCGTAGAAGGACTGCACCCTGTGCGCCCTGTAACGTCAGTATAGGGCGCAACGGTAATAAATCGAGTCTGCCTTTTGTCAAACGAATGTCTTTTTCCGTCAGTGTTGTCCCGCGGTTTATCGGCCGGGAACTGGTGACATAACTCCCCGTGACCTGCACTTCGGTTTGAATGAAGCGGCGTTGTTGCCCACAACGTACGGACAGGCTCACATTACCCCACATTTTCGTATTCCCGGGTAACGTAATTTGGGGCGCTTCGCACTGTGGCCACTGTGACTCTGGCGATTTTATCACAACGTTAACGGTGTTTGGGCTTCCCTGAAAGCGTGAGGCAAAGAATTGGTTAATTTGTGCCGGAAGGTCGTTTGCATTGACAGGAGCACACAGGGTGAAAAAACAGGACGCCGCCAGACAGAGAGAATAATATATTGTTTTCATTCCAGTTCAGCGCTCCTGATTCCGATTATGTCGGGCAATAAGTGTAACGATGTCAGCGCAAGGTTAAGGCAATAAATAGCGCTGCATTTGGTGTCTATTCGTCCGATGGCATAGCCATAATGAGAATTATCCTACCCACTCCAAATTCTAACTTGCGGAGGGAGCATGCTTGATAAATTAGACGCCTCGTTGCGGTTCCAGCAGGAAGCGTTGAACTTGCGTGCCCAGCGGCAGGAAATTCTGGCCGCGAATATTGCTAATGCGGATACACCAGGCTATCAAGCCAGGGATATCGATTTTGCCAGCCAGCTCAGTAAAACGATGGAGCAAGGGCGGGTGAACGGCACAGGTATCGCGCTGAAAACCACATCTGTACGGCATATACCGGCACAGAATTTTCAGCCGCCGGAACTTGATTTGCTCTATCGTGTGCCCGATCAGCCTGCATTGGATGGTAATACGGTCGATATGGACCGGGAACGTACTAATTTTGCCGATAATAGCCTGAAATATCAAACCAACCTGACCGTTCTGGGTGGGCAGATTAAAGGTATGATGTCGGTCTTGCAATCAGGTTCATGATCGTAGCGCGATGAGAAGGTAAAGATTCATGTCGTTATTAAATATATTCGAAATTTCAGGCTCAGCGCTTTCTGCGCAATCTCAGCGTCTGAATGTGAGCGCCAGCAACCTGGCTAACGCAGACAGCGTCACGGGTCCTGATGGCGAACCTTATCGCGCCAAGCAGGTTGTATTCGAAGTGAATGCGGCCCCAGGCCAGTCAACTGGCGGTGTGCGCGTTGCTAATGTTATTGAAGACCCATCACCTGCACGTCTGGTTTACGAACCAGGCAACCCGCTTGCTGATGGACAGGGATACGTTCGCATGCCGAATGTTAACCCAGTGGCTGAGATGGTAAATACCATTTCTGCATCACGCAGCTATCAGGCAAACGTCGAAGTCTTGAATACGACAAAATCGATGATGCTGAAGACGTTAACGATCGGGCAATAATCGGGAGACGAAATAATGTCTGTAACCATTAATGATACTTCCTCGGCAACAAAAACACAGAGTACATCGAGTACTACCTCATCTGTTGGCACTACTAGCAGCGCTGCCGACCTACAGAATCAGTTTCTGACCCTCCTGGTGGCACAGTTGAAAAATCAGGACCCGACGAACCCAATGAGCAACGATCAGCTTGTCAGCCAGCTTGCCCAGCTCAATACGGTGAGTGGTATTGAAAAATTGAATACCACCCTAGGTTCTATTTCTGGTCAAATCAATAACAACCAATCCATGCAGGCGACAACGCTGATTGGCCACAGTGTCATGATCCCAGGAAAAGACATTCTCGTGGGTAAAGAAACCAGCACACCGTTTGGCGTGGAACTGGAGAAAGCTGCAGAAGTGGTTACCGTCACTATTAATGATGCGACAGGTAAAGCCGTTCGTACAATCGAGCTGGGGACGCTTTCGGCTGGCGTTCACTCATTTAACTGGGATAGTAAACTTTCTGATGGCACGGTTGCGCCTGATGGGGCCTATACCTTCACTGTCGCTGCTAGCACGGGCGGCGCACAGCAAGTTGTTCAGCCATTGAGCTATGCGGTGGTAAATAGTGTCGTTCGCGGCGAGAGTGGTGCATTGCTGGATTTAGGACTACGTGGCAGGGCCACCATGGACGATGTCAGGCAGATTCTGTAACGCTATAAATTTCACAGTATTCCGGTGAAACGCATTACCGAGAATATGACTTAATCAATTCATCTGGAGAACGACATGGGTTTTTCTCAGGCGGTCAGTGGCTTAAACGCGGCATCTAATAACCTGGATGTTATCGGTAATAACATCGCTAACTCAGCAACAGTGGGTTTTAAATCCGGTACTGTCACATTTGCCGATATGTTTGCAGGTTCTAAAGTGGGTATGGGTGTTAAGGTTGCATCGGTATTGCAAGATTTCGGCAATGGTACCGTAACTTCCTCTTCACGAGATCTGGATATCGCGATCAGCGGCGGCGGTTTTTACCGTCTGCAAGATACTAATGGTTCCATCTATTACAGCCGTAATGGTCAGTTTATGCTGAACGGTCGTAATATCGTTAACGCTCAGGGGATGCAATTAACTGGGTATCCGACTGCGGGAACGCCGCCAGTTGTTCAAACGGGTGCCGACCCAGTACCGTTGACTGTTCCCGATGGTGACATGCTGGCGAGCCAAACAACAACGGCGTCAATTGTTGCTAACCTGAAATCTTCAGATTCGGTTCCAACGAGCGCCTGGGCCACAACGCCTGGTGCGGAAGGTACGTATAATAGTAAAACGGCGCTGACAACCTATGACAGTCAGGGTAACGTGCACAACTTTACCCTGTACTTTGTCAAAACGGCGGATAATACCTGGCAAACCTATGCCAAGGATGACTCTGTTAGTCCTGCTAATTATCAAAACGCAGGAACGTTGAACTTTGCTTCTAATGGGGCGTTAACAGGGCATACGCCTTTCAACATCACCCTCACAGGGACCAATGGTGCGGCGAATGGGCAGTTTACGCTTAATTTGACTGGCAGCGTGCAGCAAAATACCGAATATAGCTATAAGAGCCCAACCCAGAACGGTTACGCCCCAGGATCGCTGACTGGTTTTGCTATCAATGATGATGGCACGATCGAAGGTAGCTATAGCAACGGTCAGAAACAGGCGTTGGGTCAGATCCTGCTGGCTAGTTTTGCCAACCCAGAGGGTTTGTCACCTGAGGGTGATAACGCTTGGTCTGAAACAGCAAGCTCTGGTCAGGCGGTGGTTGGTCTGGCTGGCTCTGGGAGCCTGGGTAAGCTGATCGGCAAATCCACCGAAAGTTCGAACGTTGACTTAAGTAAAGAGTTGGTCAACATGATCGTTGCGCAGCGTAACTACCAGTCGAATGCGCAAACCATCAAAACGCAGGATTCCATTCTGCAAACGCTGGTTAGCCTGCGTTAATTATCCTAACGGGGACATTGCATGGATCACGCAATTTATACGGCAATGGGTGGCGCGAGCCAGTCATTGGAAAAACAGGCGATTACTGCGAACAACTTGGCGAACGCCTCAACGCCGGGGTTCCGGGCACAGCTTTCAGCACTGCGCGCTGTACCGGTCAATGGGCTGACATTGCCTACCCGTACGCTGGTTGTTGCTTCAACGCCTGGCGCTGATATGACTGAAGGCGTGATGAATTATACTGGCCGTGCAATGGATGTCGCCTTACCGAAAGAGAGTTGGCTGGCAGTACAAACCGCTAACGGCGGTGAAGCGTACACCCGTAATGGTAATATGGAGATCAACGCTGATGGGCAGTTAACTATCCAGGGGCGTGTAGTGATGGGCGACGGTGGGCCGATTGATATTCCTCCGCAGGCTCAGATCAGTATTTCTCCTGACGGTACAATTTCTGCGCTTAATGCGGGTGATCCGCCAAATACGATTGCCCAATTGGGGCGTTTGAAGCTTGTAAAAGCTACCGGACAAGAAGTTGAGCGGTCCGATGACGGATTATTCCGCTTGACGCAACAGGCTCAGCAACAACGTGGTAATGTTCTGCAAAACGATCCTACCGTACGTATTATGCCGGGTGTAATCGAAGGCAGTAATGTGAACACGGTCGATACTATGGTCGATATGATTGCCAATGCTCGCCGCTTTGAAATGCAGATGAAAGTCATTAGCAGCGTCGACGATAATGCACAACGCGCTAATCAGATATTAGCAATGGGTTAAGCGCCGAGTGCGCACAGGAGTGAATAAATGATCCGTTCTTTGTGGATTGCAAAAACCGGTTTGAATGCTCAGCAAACCAATATGGACGTTATTTCCAATAACTTGGCAAACGTCAGCACCAATGGTTTCAAGCGTCAGCGTGCGGTATTTGAAGACTTGATGTATCAAACAGTTCGTCAGCCTGGCGCTCAATCTTCAGAACAAACGATGCTACCGTCCGGTTTACAGTTAGGCACTGGTGTTCGTCCCGTATCAACAGAGCGTATTCATACTCAAGGGACGTTTTCCGAAACGGGTAACTCTAAAGACGTCGCCATTAAAGGGCAGGGTTTCTTTCAGGTTCAGTTGCCTGACGGTACCACTGCTTATACGCGTGATGGTGCTTTCCAGCTTGATGGTAATGGTCAGTTAGTGACGTCCAGCGGCTATCAGGTTCAGCCTGCAATTACTGTTCCGGCTAATGCGACAGAACTGAATATCGGTCGTGACGGTATTGTCAGCGTTAAACTGCAGGGTCAGGCAGCAACAAACCAGATTGGTCAGTTGACACTGACGACCTTTATTAACGATAGCGGCCTTGAGAGCATGGGTGAAAACCTGTATCTGGAAACTGCCAGCTCTGGTGCGCCGAATGAAACTAACCCTGGTTTGAATGGCGCGGGTCTGCTTTATCAGAAATATGTCGAAACCTCCAACGTCAATGTGGCAGAGGAGTTGGTATCGATGATTCAGACGCAGCGTGCTTACGAAATCAACAGTAAGGCAATTTCTTCTTCTGACCAAATGTTGCAGAAATTGACCCAACTGTAATGGGTAATTCGCTAATTTCAGGAGCGAGGGCGGGTGCTCTTGTTGCCTGATAGTAGCAATGTAGACAGTGTTTAACGGGGTAATGATGACCATAGGTACCCGATGAGTGGGCCGGTATGGTGTTGATTTACCCCGTGAATATGTGAAATAGATTAATTTAAGGCGATATCCGCAGTGATAATGAATGCAAAGTCGGTTATCAAACCACTCCGCCGACACTGTCTGTTGGCATTGATCGCGATGTTAGCACTTAACGGTTGCGCCTATATTCCGCATGATAAAGTTGTCACTGGGCCGACGACTGCCCAGCCTGGATCGCCTGTACTGGCCGGACCCAATGGTTCTATTTTCCAAACCGTGCAGCCAATGAATTATGGCTATCAACCGATGTTTGAAGATCGCCGCCCACGTAATGTTGGTGACACACTAACGATCGTGTTGCAGGAAAATGTTAGCGCCAGTAAAAGTTCCTCTGCCAATGCAAGCAGAGATGGTTCGTCCACATTTGGTCTGACTGCGACGCCTCGTTATCTAGAAGGCCCACTCGGCAATAACCGAGCTGCTCTGAATGCCACCGGAACAAACGAATTTACAGGTCAAGGTGGTGCGAATGCGAATAACACGTTCAGTGGCACCATTACGGTTACGGTTGGTCAGGTTCTTGCCAATGGTAACCTGCAAGTTGTTGGCGAAAAACAAATTGCCATTAATCAGGGAACAGAGTTTATCCGCTTCTCAGGTGTTGTTAATCCGAGAACGATTAGCGGCAGCAACTCGGTGCCATCCACTCAGGTTGCAGACGCGCGCATTGAATATGTCGGTAATGGCTATATTAACGAAGCGCAAAACATGGGCTGGTTACAGCGGTTTTTCCTCAATGTTTCTCCGTTCTAAGCTTAAGAGGCCTACCATGCGGATTGCATCATTTTTCACTGTACTGCTGACGTTACTGACGCTGAATATTGCCCCTGTGTCGGCAGAGAGAATTCGCGATCTGGTGAATATCCAGGGCGTACGCGGTAATGCGTTAATTGGTTACGGTTTAGTGGTTGGTCTGGACGGCTCTGGTGACCAGACTATGCAGACGCCGTTTACCACGCAAAGCTTAACTAACATGCTTTCCCAGTTAGGGATTACCGTTCCTGCCGGAACCAACATGCAGTTGAAGAATGTGGCAGCGGTGATGGTAACGGCAGAGCTTCCGCCTTTTGGCAGAACAGGCCAAAATATTGATGTCGTTGTGTCATCACTTGGTAATGCAAAGAGCTTGCGCGGCGGGACGTTGTTAATGACCCCATTAAAAGGGGTTGATAATCAGGTCTATGCCCTTGCTCAAGGTAACGTGTTGGTTGGTGGAGCAGGTGCATCTGCTGGCGGAAGCAGTGTTCAGGTTAACCAGCTTGCCGGCGGTCGAATCAGTAATGGTGCCGTTATCGAGAGAGAGTTGCCAAGCACGTTTGGCACATCGAATACCATCATGCTGCAGTTGAAGAACGACGATTTTTCGATGGCGCAAAAGGTGAGTGATGCGATAAATCGCTCGGGATACGGTGGTTCCGCGAGTCCGTTGGATTCTCGGACTATTCAGGTTCTTGCCCCGAATGGTAACAGCTCTCAGGTTCGCTTTCTGGCCGATATCCAGAATATTGAAGTGAACGTCGGTATTCAGGACGCCAAGGTTATCATCAACTCCCGTACCGGATCTGTTGTAATGAACCGCGATGTGACGCTGGAGAGCTGTGCTATCGCTCAGGGCAACCTTTCTGTGACGATCAACCAGCAAGCCAATGTTAGCCAGCCTAATACGCCATTTGGTGGCGGCCAGACGGTGGTAACGCCTCAAACCGAGATCTCTGTTCAGCAAGCAGGCGGTGCTTTACAGCGAGTCAATTCCAGTGCCAACCTCAACAATGTCGTGCGTGCACTGAATTCCCTGGGTGCGACGCCGATGGAGCTGATGTCTATTCTGCAGGCGATGCAAAGCGCTGGCTGCTTGCGTGCCAAACTGGAAATTATCTAATGAGTGATATACAGACGCTGAATAATGCGGCCTACGATGCGCAGTCCCTGAATACGCTGAAGCGTGAGGTTTCAGGCAATCCTCAAAGTAAAGAGGGTATCAGGGCAGTGGCGCAACAAATGGAAGGCGTGTTTGTCCAATTGATGATGAAAAGTATGCGTTCTGCGATTCCGCAGGATGGGCTCTTCAACAGCGATCAGACGCGTCTGTATACCTCAATGTATGATCAGCAAATTGCCCAAGAGATCTCAACGAAGGGCAAGGGACTGGGGCTGGCGGATGTCATGGTTGAGCAATTAACCCGGCAATCTCCCGATGCTACAGCCGCTAAAGCTCCGGTTCCTTCTGTTCCATTAACATTCGATGGTGATGTGCTAAAAACCATGCCAACTGCGGCAGTGGAGCAGATGGTGCGTAAAGCGTTACCTAAGCTGCCCACTACGGGGTCAGCCTTGCCGTTATCCAATAGTAACTTTGTGTCTCAGATTTCCTTGCCCGCTCAGATTGCCAGCCAGCATAGCGGCATACCTCACCATCTTATTATTGCTCAGGCGGCACTTGAGTCTGGTTGGGGTCAGCGTGAAATTCCTACCGAAGATGGGCGCCCGAGTCACAACTTGTTCGGTATCAAAGCAGGCAGTAGCTGGAATGGGCCGACAACAGAGATTACCACGACAGAGTATGAGCAGGGCGTGGCCAAGAAGGTCAAGGCTAGTTTCCGAGTGTACGATTCCTATATTGAAGCGATTGGTGACTATGTGAAATTGCTCACCAACAACCCACGCTATTCAGCGGTCATGAGTGCCGGAACGGCGGAGCAGGCAGCTCATGCGCTACAAAAAGCAGGTTATGCAACGGACCCGCAATATGCTCAGAAGCTGGTTAGCATGATCCAGCAAATGAAGAATTCAGGTGAGAAAGTGACGAAAGCATATACGCACGATTTGAGCCGCCTATTTTGATTTTTTATTCAAGATTTGCGCTGCCTGGCCGATAAAGTAATTAACTTATGTAGCGTATTTATTGCTTTCAGCATTTTGTTAATCGCACAGGGCGAAAGAGCCTGTGTAAAAGGAACAACACCCTATGTCCAATTTAATTAATACCGCGATGAGTGGCTTAAAAGGTGCACAGGTTGCGCTCAGTACCGTGAGTAACAACATCAGTAATCAGGCTGTTACTGGGTATAGCCGACAAAATGCGATACTTGAGCAGGCGACCAGCAGCAGTACATCGGCCGGATATATTGGTAATGGTGTTAATGTTGTTAGCATCAATCGCCAATACAATGAGTTTATTACCAATCAATTACGTTCTGCGCAAACAACAAGCAGCTCTGTCAATGCTTACTACGAACAAATTTCTAAGATTGATAATCTGCTAGCCAGTAGCACCACTAGTCTTTCATCAACGATACAAGGTTTCTTTTCCAATTTGCAGAACCTCACCAGTAATTCAGGTGACTCATCTACTCGCCAAACGGTATTGGGCAAAGCTGAAGGGCTGGTTAATCAGTTTAAAGTTACGGATAAATATTTACGTGATATGGACAGTGGTTTGAATACACAGATTCAAAGTACTGTTGGCCAAATTAATTCATATAGCAATCAGATTGCGTCGCTAAATAACGAAATCACGAAACTAATGGGAGCAAATAGCGGCACGATGCCTAACGATTTGCTCGACCAGCGAGATCTTTTGGTCGATCAGCTCAATAAATTAGTGGGTGTTGATGTGACTGTTCAAGATGGGACTGTTTACAACGTTGCATTGAAGAATGGTACTAATCTGGTTCAGGCGGGAGTCAGCAATCAATTGGTTGCTATTAGTTCCAGCAGCGATCCTGCTCGTCTTACCATTGGATATAAAGATCAGACCAATGATGTCGTTACATTGAATGAGAGTACGCTAACCGGAGGTTCATTAGGCGGATTGATTTCTTTCCGTACAGGAACCCTGGATGAAGCACGTAATCAGTTAGGGCAATTAGCCCTGTCATTCGCTGATGCATTTAATGCCCAACATCAGGAAGGTTACGACTATAACGGTCTGAAAGGTGGCGATTTCTTTTCCTTTGGTAAAGCGGTTGCCCTGAATGACAGTAAAAATGGCGGCAGTGCGGTATTAACACCCTCTTACACCAATACCAAAGAGGTGCAGGCAACCAATTATGCGGTTAAATATGATGGCGCTAACTGGCAAGTAACCCGTTTGTCTGACAACTCAAAATTTACGGCGACGGTTGATACTTCTGATAACAGCCTGAATTTTGATGGCATTAAGATGACGATTACGGGAACGCCCACAACGAATGACAGTTTCCTGCTTAAACCTGTTAATGATGTCATTACCGATATGTCAGTGGCTATTTCCGATCCGAACAAGATCGCTGCAGCGTCAGTTAAACTTGACGATTCGGGTAATCCTGTCGTAGATGGAAGCGGTAACCCTGTCTTTGGTGGTGTGAGTGATAACACGAATGCTAAGGCATTGCTTGCGCTGCAAAATGAGAAAATCGTGGGTGGGAAAGCGAGCGTTTCCAGTGCCTACGCCAGTCTAGTCGGTACTATTGGTAACCAAACTAGCACGTTGAAAATAAATAATACCTCGCAGCAAAACGTTGTTAAGCAATTAACAGCAGAACAGCAATCCGTGTCTGGTGTGAATCTGGATGAGGAATACGGCGATCTGATGCGTTACCAGCAATACTATATAGCTAATGCTCAGGTTATCAAAACAGCACAATCCATATTCGATGCGCTTTTAGCGGCTCGTAGCTAGTTTGACCATTTGATTGAGAGGAATTAATACCATGCGCTTAAGTACCAGCATGATATATCAGCAAAATATGCAAGGCATTCTGAATGGTCAGACCGCGTGGCAAAAAACGGGCGAGCAACTATCGACCGGGAAACGAGTTGTCAACCCATCTGACGATCCGATTGCGGCGGCGAGCATCATTATGCTTGGTCAGGCTCAGTCTGAGAACAGTCAGTACACACTGGCACGCACATTTGCTAAGCAAAGTATGTCTCTGGAAGAGTCTATTTTGGACAAGAGCACGAACACGATTAGCAGCGCATTGACCGAAGTAATCAAAGGCGGCGGTGTTCTGAGTGATGACGATCGCAAATCGGTCGCGACTTCCTTACGTGGTATGAAAGCTGAACTGCTGAATATGGCTAACAGCACTGACGGTAACGGTAATTATATTTTTGCTGGTTATAACACGGACAAGGTTCCTTTCGTTGAGGGGACTACTGGCGTGGATTATGTAGGCGGTAATCAGGCGATCTCACAACGTGTAGATGCGTCTCGGAATATGACAGTCAGCCATATTGGTTCTGCTGTGTTCAATGGCACAACTGGTGACGCTCAAGCAGAACCAGATGGTAGTATCCAGTCAGATTTGTTTGAGACTTTAGATATTGCAATCAAAGCGCTTGAAACGCCTATTGCTAATGCTGATGATGCAACAAAAGCCAGTGTAGCAGCGGCCTTAGAGACGGCAAACCGCGGTTTAAAAAACTCATTTAATAATATTTCAGCCGTTCGTGCAGAGTTAGGTATTCAGCTCAATGAGATTGACAACCTTGATGCCATTGGTAAAGATCGTGATGTAGCGAATAAGACTGCATTGGGGCAGTTGCAAGATACTGATTGGTATGACGCAATTTCGTCTTATATCATGCAAAAATCTTCTTTAGAAGCATCTTATACAGCATTTCAAAACATGCAGGGCATGTCGTTATTCCAGATGAAATAGTAGTAATAGAAAATAATTATCTATTCTACTGTACGGTTTGAATACGCTTAAACCGGGCGTATTTTTTAGGCGTGTCATTCTCTTTATTATATTGAATGACATGCCATTTTTTATCCTATAATCATTCCTCTAATTCCTTCTGTTAGTCCTCATTCTTCTTATATAGCTCATCAATATTCAACATGGTATGTACTACATGCGATTCCTCACGATCGCGACGGAGGCTAATTATATAAAAACGTGAAATAGCTAATAGGTGGCAGGCTAGTACATGCCTGACAGCCAGTCGCATCGGCTTATGTTTACTTATAGGGAATTAGGGGCTAGATAGCTGGGTAAGAATGTCAGCGAGTAAATCGAATACCTCGCTGAATAAACGCTCTGCGAAGGGGGGGATTAAAGGGAGTAATAAACCTAACGTCATGATTCCCACTGTGAGGGTAATCGGGAAGCCAACGACAAATATTGAGAGTTGAGGCGCCATACGATTGAGCATACCTAAAGCCAGGTTAATGGTCAGCAGCAGGGTGATGATAGGCAGCGCCAGCATTAATCCGTTGATAAAAATCAGTCCACCGGCACGTGCAAGCGCGAGAAATGCATGGCTGTTAATAGGATTGGCACTGATAGGCAGAGTATAAAAACTGTCTGCCAACAATGAAATCATCCAGAGATGACCATCAAAAGTCAGGAATAGTAAAATGGCAAGAATATTCAGGAAACGCGCTATTACCTGCATATTCGGGCCACCGGTTGGATCAAAAAAGGTCGCAAAGGCGAGCCCCATCTGTAAACCAATAAGTTCGCCGGCATGGCGAATAGCGGCAAATGCTAACTGCATTGACAGGCCGAGAGTAACGCCGATGAGAATTTGCTGTATTAACAGCCATATTCCCGCAACGGAAAAAATAGGCGTGGTGTTTAATGGCAAATAGGGCGCAACGAGCAGGGTGATCAGCACGCCTAGACCAATTTTCACCCGGTTCCCAATCGCTCTTTCGTTGAAGACAGGCGCAGTACTAATCAACGCAAGAATTCTGACAAAAGGCCAGAAAAATTGGCTGACCCAATTCACCATGTCCCAACTGTTAAACGTCAGCATACTTACCCAATAATATTAGGTAACTGGCCGAATAGCGTACGCATGTAGTCCAGCATGAGGTTTAACATCCAGGGACCTGCGATCACTAAAGTGAAAAATACTGTTAGGATTTTAGGGATAAACGAGAGTGTCATTTCGTTTACCTGCGTCGCCGCCTGCAAGAGGCTGATAGTCAGCCCGCTGAGTAGCGCCGCTATCAACGGAGGGGCCGCCAGCGCTAATGCTATCTTCATTGCTTCATAGCCAAGCGCCATCACCGATTCTGGTGTCATAGTCGCATTCCTCTATCCGTCTAACTATAAAAACTTTGGGCTAATGAACCGAGTAGCAGCTGCCAGCCATCAACTAATACAAAAAGCATCAGTTTGAAAGGCAAGGAAATGGTTGCCGGAGGAACCATCATCATCCCTAGAGCCATCAATACGCTGGCAACAACGAGGTCAATGATGAGGAAAGGAATAAATATGGTAAAGCCAATCTGGAAAGCAGTTTTTAGTTCACTTGTCACAAAGGCGGGGAGAAGCACACGCATAGGTACTGCTTCAGGCCCCTGAATCTCTGGAATTTCAGCCAATCTGGTAAACAATGCTAAATCGGTTTCCCGGGTTTGCCGTAGCATAAACTCACGCACAGGTTCGGCACCGCGTTCGATGGCGGCTTCCATGCTGATTTGATCCTGACTGAAGGGAAGATAGGCTTCTTCATAAACACGGTTTAGTACCGGCGACATAACGAAAAAGGTCAGAAAAAGCGTCAACCCTAACAAGACTTGGTTCGGTGGCGCGGTTGGCGTACCCAGCGCATTACGTAACAAACTCAGGACGATAATAATCCGAGTGAAGCTGGTCATCATTAACAATGCGGCAGGAATAAACGTTAATGATGTGAGGAAAACCAGCGTTTGTACTGATAGCGTCCAGCTCTGTCCGCCATTAGGGAGCGGTTGCGTCACAATTCCAGGAAGCTGTGCCCACACCGATGGTGCCATCAACAATAAACCGATGGTTAAACCATAGCGCAACGTGCGAAGCAGAGGGGTAATACGAAAATAATTAGGTAAGGCACTCATTCCGATTTTTCCGGACGCTTTAAAACTTTCTTTAACAGTTGATTGAAATCAACCGGCTTGGTGTCGCCAGTGGATGAACTGTCGTTGATTGGCTGTGCTGGGAGTGTATGCAGAGGCGTGATCTGTTGAGGCGTAACACCTAACACTAGCCAGGTATTATCAACTTCTACTATAACGACACGTTCACGTTGCCCGACAGGGCAGCTGGATACGACTTTTAGCAACTTGTTTTGTTTGGCTTGAGGGGCAAACCCGAGTTTGCGAACTAGCCAGGCAATCAGCAGAATAAATAATAAAATACCAGCAAGCACGCTACCAACCTGTGTCAGTAACATGCTGCCGGTAAGTGGAGGCTCAGTAACAAGCGTTGATTGCTGGCTTGTTACTGGCGTCGGGGATGACACCGAGGCTATTGCCATTAACGACTCAGGCGGCGCATACGTTCGGATGGTGTGATGATATCGGTAATACGAACACCATACTTGTCAGATACGACGACAACTTCCCCCTGAGCGATCAGATAGCCGTTGATCAGGATATCCAGTGGTTCACCTGCCAGGCCATCAAGTGCGACAACAGAGCCTTGGGTGAGTCGCAGGAGTTCTTTTATCGTCATTTTAGTCCGGCCAAGCTCAACGGTGAGTTTGACAGGAATATCCAGGATGAGATCGATATCCTGTAAGGCACCCAGCGGATCATGACCCTCCAGCGACTTGAAAATACCTTCGGTTGTCGCGGCCGGTTTTTCTGCAGCCTGTTGCTCGTTAAATGCATCAGCCCACAGATCGTCCACTGATTCCTTGTCGTCGGACGGTTTCTTGGTGTCACTCATGGGGCTGTTCCTCGTTATCCAGAGAATTCAATATAGGGTTAATCAAATGTTCAACACGTAGAGCATATTGCCCGTTCAACGTGCCATATTGGCTGGTCAGCACCGGCACGCCGTCAACATGGGCAATGATTTTGTCAGGTTTGTCGATCGGTAACACATCGCCAGGCTGAAGTTTCAGAATCTTGGACAACCGCAACGGAATATCAACAAAGCTTGCGACCAATTCCAACTCGGAATGCTGTACCTGCTTGGCTAAGGTGTCTCGCCAGCTCTGATCTTCCTGACGTGAGTTTTCCAATGGTGGATTCGCCAGCAGTTCGCGCAGCGGCTCGATCATTGAAAAAGGAATACAGATGTTAAATTCGCCAGTTAGTGAACCGATTTCAACATGAAACGGTGTCGTCACGACGATATCATTAGGTGACGTTGTGATGTTGGTAAACTTGACCTGCATTTCTGAACGCACGTATTCGATGTCAAGTTTGTAAATCGCATTCCAGGCTTCGCCATAGGCTTCCAGAGCCAAGCGTAACATACGCTTAACCACACGTTGCTCTGTATGGGTAAATTCACGTCCTTCGACTTTCGTCGGGAAGCGCCCATCGCCGCCGAAAAGGTTATCTACGGCGATAAACACTAGACTGGGTGAAAAGACAAACAATGCCGTGCCGCGTAGCGGTTTTAAATGAATCAGATTCAGGTTTGTCGGTACCGGAAGGTTCCTGGCAAACTCATGGTATGGCTGGATCTTGATTGCACCTACGGTGATGTCAGGGCTGCGGCGCAACAGGTTAAACAACCCCATACGGAATTGACGCGCAAAACGCTCATTAATGATTTCTAATGCCTGTAAGCGCTCGCGGATAACACGTCGTTGCGTATTCGGATCGTAGGGTTTTACGCCACCATCCGCTTTTGACGACGCATTCGCATCAGCGTCGCTATCGCCGCTGTCGCCATTTAATAGTGCATCAATTTCTGCTTGTGAAAGAATGCTATCGCCCATAATGGTTACCGCAGTATAAAGGCCGTGAACAGAACATCAGTAACGACCTGGTTAGGTTGACCAGGAACTAATGGTGGGCTTAGCACTTGCTTAATTTGCTCTATCAGCTTCTGTTTGCCTTGCTCATTAGCAAGCGCAATCGCGTCCTGACGAGAGAGTAATAGTAACAGTCTGCTACGAACCTCTGGCAGATAATTAATAAATCGTGTGCGCGTTGCTTCATCTGGTAAACGCAGCGTGAAACCAACATACAGTACACGGTCAGGATCGTTATCTGGATTGACGAGGTTAACGGTAAAGGTATCCAGCGGCATGAAAACAGGCTCTGGCGGTGGCGGTGCTTCCTGCTCGGCCGTTGCTGAGTTTTTCTGATTTAATAGCCACCAGGCAGCACCCGCAGCACCAGCCGCAGCGAGAGCAACGATAATCAGTAGTATTAGCCAAAGAGACCGTTTGCGTCCTGGTCGAACTTGCATATCAGACATAGCCAAAGATAGTTCCCGTTACTTATCGATACTTATTGCTGGATGAAACCAACAATAAATAAATGCGTAATGTCGATGATTATCCTGCCTATTGCTATGTTCAATACAGAGAATAGGCAGGGAAAACCGTGCTAACTTATTCGTTTACTTCAGTTTCACGCAAAGATATCAACGCCGTTGACCGATGACGCCATTGATCTTAACTGTTCTGGTACATTTAGTACTTCACTTGAGCCTTCTGCTGAGTGACCAAATTGCTGCTGATAAGACGGGCCACGGTTATTGCCGTCGTTATTATTACTGGCCATTTGCTGTTGCCAGGCAGAGGAATCACTACCTACGCTACTCTGGCCAAGGTTAATTCCGCTTTCTGCCATCGCATTACGCAGGTGTGGCAGTGCAGCTTCCAGCGCTGAACGAACCTGACTGCTCGCTGATGCCAGATGAATTTGTGCCTGATTATCATCAATTTTTAGGCTGATATGCAGGGTACCCAGTTCCTGTGGATTTAAGCGTAGCTCCGCGGTTTGCTGCCCATTACGGCTGAACATAACTATCTGCTGGCCCAATGCGTCTTGCCATTGCGGCGAACCAAAAGGAGCATTCAACTGTGTGCTTGTTGCCTGAGGGGCTGGTGTGGTTGTCCCCACCGATGCTGGCTGAACATGCATGGCCTGTGCAACAGGTGGCGTGGTTTGAGACACGTTATTATTTAAGGCTGAAACCGACTCAGATGCATTGCGATCGCCCGAAAGGGACGCTGGCGTCGTTAGCGCAAACTTTGTAGCCCCATCCGCAGACTCGGTTGCTGCCGATGTAGTTTGCTTACCCGCTGTATGATGCAGATCGCGTGATAGGCTTGCATCTTTATCCGCCATTACTGATGTGTCGAGCAGCTTTACCAATGTATTTTTGGCGTTTTCATCCGTATTGTTTAGAACTGATGTTGGATTTTCATTCTGGCGTTTAGCGTTAATGAATCCCGGAATCGTTGACCCCGTATTTACGGAAGTCGCGGCGATATTATCAGCAACAGGCTGTGTAGCAAGCGGCGTTGTTTGTAACATGGCAAGCAGTGCCTGCGTAGCAACAGCGTTATCTGCCGTGCTGGTACTGTCTTTTTCGTCCAGCCCCTTAAGTTTCGCCTGCTCGGCAACGTCTGGGTTTTGCTTACCCGCGGTAATCGCTGCGCCAGTAAGTGAACTGAATGAAGAGAGCATCGCGTTTAAATCATCACGATTGAGTGACGCACCCTCTTTCCCTAGCGCGTTTAGCAGGGCTTCTTCGTCCACTTTATCGAGTGTTTTTTTATCCGATGTATCGGCTATTTGCGATATGCGCTTGCTCAACAGATCAACAAAATCTTTTGGCAGCTCGCCCTGTGTCAGCAGAGAAGCAGAAGAACTGCTCGTATCGCTGGCAGTAGTAACTATGGGTAACGCGGACAGATTCATGATTCTGCTTTCCTCTGTGAGGCCCGTTGGGCAAATTCATCCATTTGTTTTTGTTCTATTTTATTTTCTTTGGCAAGCTGTCTTGTCAGTTCGCGATCTTGCAGTTTCTCAAAAGCGTTCAATCGCTGCTGTTTCTCTTGCCAGGCCTTCATTGCTAAATCTAAACGTGATGTCCACTGCGAGAGCTGCTGTCTGTGTTGCTCAATTGCACTGTCCAGCGTTCGGATGAACTGCTGATAATTTTGCCAACTATTATTCGCCATACCAGCAGACATCGTCGAGTTCAATTTTTGACGATAGTCATCCTGATAGTTTAACAGCATATTGAGCTGCTGCTCTGCCTGTTGATGCGCCTGACGCACCTGTCCCAACTGGCCTGCTGCTTTCTCAACGTCCTTCTGCGCCAGTTCGCGTAGTGTAACCAGCGGTGACTGGGTTTTCATCTGCTCTCCTACTCGTTACGAGGGAAAATAGTGTGCAACGCCTGGCAGGATTCTTCATAGTTACTTTGTTCAAACATACCCTGCTGCAAGAAGGCTTCCAGATGTGGATAGAGCCGAATTGCTTTGTCGAGCATAGGGTCACTGCCCGCGGCGTAAGCACCAACACTGACTAAATCACGGTTACGTTGGTAACTGGATAATAACTGTTTAAACTGCCTTACAGAAGCATAGTGGCCTTCATCTATCAGCGCGGTCATTGCACGGCTAATCGAGGCTTCAATATCAATTGCCGGATAATGGCCTGACTCAGCCAATTGACGGGACAACACAATGTGTCCGTCCAGAATAGCACGAGCAGAGTCAGCGATTGGATCCTGCTGATCGTCACCTTCCGTTAGAACAGTATAGAAGGCGGTAACTGAACCACCGCCATGAATACCATTTCCTGCGCGTTCTACCAACGCGGGTAATTTGGCGAAGACAGAAGGGGGGTAACCCTTGGTTGCCGGTGGTTCGCCAATGGCTAAAGCAATTTCACGCTGTGCCATGGCATAACGCGTGAGCGAATCCATGATGAGCAAGACATGATACCCACGATCGCGAAAATCTTCCGCAATACGTGTGGCATACGCCGCCCCTTGCATTCTTAATAAAGGAGAAACATCTGCTGGCGCAGCGATAACAACGGAACGCGCGCGTCCTTCCGTACCCAGAATATTCTCGATAAAATCTTTTACTTCTCGGCCACGTTCACCGATCAGGCCAACAACGATAACGTCTGCTTGAGTATAGCGTGCCATCATCCCCAGCAGCACACTTTTACCTACCCCGGAACCAGCAAACAGACCCATTCGCTGCCCACGGCCTACGGTGAGCAGGGCGTTGATGGCACGGACACCCACGTCCAGAACACTTTCAATTGGCGTTCTCTGTAATGGATTGAAGGGCGGCGTAATCAACGGTGCACGATAGCCTGTATCTGGCGCAGGTAAACCGTCCAGCGGTTTTGCGCTACCATCTAGCACCCGGCCAAGTAGCTCAGGGCCTAACGGCAATTGTTTTCCCTGACTGCTGCTGTCCTGACCAACGCGGGCATAAACGCGCGCGCCGGGGGTAATGCCTTCAACTTCTTCCAGCGGCATGAGAAAGAGTTTTTGCCCGTTGAAACCGACAACTTCGCTTTCGATTTCTTCAACCTGAGAGCCATTCTGCCGTTCGATGAGACAGGTGGCGCCCAGTGGCATATGTAACCCTGTCGCTTCCAATACCAAACCTGTCGCCCGGGTTAAGCGGCCGTAACGACGCACCGCAGGTGTGTCGTCAATTCGCTTCTCAAATGAATCGAGAGAAGAAAGCCAGCGTCCGAGGCGTGAAGTCATCATAACTCTCCCGGAGCGGCTAAACGGCAAAGCTCATGCCAGCGTGTTGCCAGACTGGCATCCAGATCGCCTTCTTCCGCACTGACTTTACAACCGCCAGGATGAAGTTGGCTATCGGCAAGCAATCTCCAGCCATGCAAACTGAGTGTCGGGCCCAAATACTGTTCAACACGTTCCAGATCTGAAGGGTGAACGCGCAACTGCGTTTTACCCGAGAACATGGGTTCTTGCTGAATCAATTGCTGTATCTGACTGAGCAGCGCGTTACCATCGCATACAGGAGGTTGCCCCAAAATCTGCTTGGCTGCGGTCAGAGCCAACTGCATCAGACGAGCTGGGATCACACTGTCGAGCGTATCCAACGTCTGTTGAAATTCGGTGACCATATTCTGCATCTGCTCGATGATCGGCTGCTGCTGCTGTAAAGCATTCTGCAGACCCTGCTGTTGCCCCTTGGCTAAACCTTCCTGATAACCTGCGTCATAGCCTTGTTGGTGCCCTTGCGCAAAACCTGTTTCTCGCGCTTGCTGCATCGTGCTTTCACGCAGAGACGCTAATTCGTCCTCAGCGGCTGAAAGGACGCTTTCTTCAGTAAAGCGCTCCATGTCAGGCTGCTCTGGTTCGTGATTGACCTGATAGCTTGGGAGGACAGGCTTGGAAACAGGTTCGGCCAGATCGTTGAGCTTCCAGGGCTGCCAGGCCAGGTTCTTGGGGGCGTTAGACATAAGCATCCTCGCCGCCACCGATAATCATCTCGCCGCTGTCTGCCAGTCGACGAACGATAAGCAGAATGGCTTTCTGTTCGTTTTCGACCTGCGACATGCGCACTGGACCACGCGTCGCGAGGTCGTCGCGAAGAATTTCTGCAGCACGCTGAGACATGTTGCGCAGGAATTTCTCGCGTAAAGGCTCTTCGGCACCTTTCAATGCCAACAGCAGAGACTCGGACTCGACTTCTTGCAGAAGACGCTGGATGCTGCGGTCGTCGACGTCCACCAGGTTTTCGAACAGGAACATTTCGTCGATGATTTTCTGTGCCAGTTCTCCATCGAATTCGCGTACGGCATCGATAACCGCTTCTTCCTGCTGCGTTTTCATCAAGTTGATAATTTCAGCCGCAGTACGAACACCACCCATCTTGCTGCGTTTGAGGTTCTGACCATCCAGCAAGCCATTCAGAACGTCTGTCAATTCTGCCAGCGCGGAAGGCTGAACGCCGCCGAAGGTCGCAATACGGAGCATGACGTCATGGCGCAGACGTTCGTCAAACAGGGCTAAAATATCGGCAGCCTGAGCGCGTTTCAGGTGTACCAGAATGGTGGCGATAATCTGTGGGTGTTCGTCGCGGATAAGGTCTGCGGCAATCTGCGGCTCCATGAAGTTGAGCGTTTCCATCCCACTCGTAGAGTCGCGGCTTTCCAGAATATCTTCCAGCAAGCTAGACGCACGTTCTTCACCCAGCGCTTTGACAAGTACGGAGCGCAGGTAGTCGCTGGCATTCACGCTAAGCGCGGCATATTGCTCTGAGTCTGCCTCAAATTCTCTTAGGATTTCGAGCAGTTGCTGTTGTGATACCTGCCTCATGTTCGCCATTGCAGCACTGAGATGCTGTACTTCTTTGGTCGAAAGATGAGTAAACACCTCTGCGGCGCGGTCTTCACCAATGGTCATCAATAAGATGGCGCTTTTTTCTGTTCCTGTCAGGGTCATAGTTCAGTACTCATCCATTGACGAATTACCAGAGCGACAACACGTGGATCGTTCTCTGCCATTTCACGTATGCGGTTACTTTGCATTTCTGCATTGACACGTTGTTGCGATTTCCGCTGCTGTTCAACTTCCGAACTACTCAGGTTGACCATAACATCGTTGTCTGCGCCCTGAGACAGTGCTGCTGCTGCCAATGCTGCTTCTTGCTGCTGTGCTTTTCTCTGCAATTGCGGACGAACCAGCTTACGCCACAGAATCCAGGCAACGATCAGAACCAGCAGCCAACGACCCGCTTCCATCAGGAGATCGAAGAATGCCTGTTTTTGCCAGAAGGGGAGTTCGCCAGAACCGTCGGTGCTGTCCATAAATGGCGTATTCACGACATTCAATGTATCACCGCGTTCAGCAGAAAAGCCCATGGCCTCACGTGCTACCGTTTCAATCTGTTTAATCTGTTCTTCTGTGAGTGCAACTGGTTTGCCATCTTCGCCCGGTGGCTGATAGTTAACGATAACAGCAGCAGACAAACGTTTCACACCACCCGTGCTGTGCTTGGTATGTAAAATTGTCTTATCAACTTCATAGTTGGTTGTTGCGTCGTTACGAATATTTGATGTCTGAATGACGGTATTTGCGTTTGCCGCATTGGTTTGCGCACCTGTCGCATTATTTTGGTTTTGCTGGCCAGCCTGATTGTTCGCATTGGCATTAGCATTATTTGGCGCCGTTGCGATAGGCGCTGTAGGAGCCGGTGCTGGTTGATTGGTTAATGCACCTGGAACTCCACCTACGTTCGGACCGCCTCGCTGCTCACTTTGGCTGGTCTGCTGAGAGCGAACGGCTGCTTTATCTGGCGGTTGGTTCGGTTGATACTGTTCGTCAGTTTGTTCGCGGGCAGAGAAATCAATTTGTGCGGTGACTTGAGCATGCACGTTACCCATACCTACCATAGGGGCGATGATTGATTCTATGCGGCGCTGGTACATCGATTCGACTTCGTTGCTGTACTTAAGCTGCGCGGCATTCAGATCGCGACCGCTGCCGCCAGCCTGGGTTAACAGACGTCCGGTTTGATCGACGACCGTAACATTGTCTGGCGGCAAGCCCGCAACGCTGCTGGAAACCATGTAAACGATGGAATTGATTTGGCCTTCATCTAATGCTCGGCCCGGCTGTAACGTCAGTGTGACGGAAGAAGAGGGCGCTTTTTGCTCACGAACGAACAGTGAGGGCTTCGGTATAGCAAGGTGAACTCGTGCATTCTGAACAGGGCCGAGCGTTTCTATCGTTCTGGACAGCTCCCCTTCCAGCGCACGCTGGTAGTTGATCTGTTCGCTGAATTGGCTGATGCCAAATTTTTCCTGATCGAGCAACTCAAAGCCAACTGCGCCGCCTTTTGGCAGTCCCAATTGAGCAAGTCTGAGTCGGGTTTCATAGACATTTTCGGCGGGAATCATGATCGCGCCGCCGCTCTCGGCAAAGCGATAAGGAATATTCAGCTTTGTTAATTCGCTGACAATCGCACCGCCGTCCCGGTCATTGATATTGCTATAGAGAACCCGATAATCTGGACCTTTAGCCCATAGCGTTAAGGCCACGACAATGGCAATGGTCGCGGCAGCTGCGATCAAAAGCGGAATCTTCGGATTGGCGCGTAACCGGTTGAGTATTTCGCCAAAGCTATTTTTACCGGTAGCGGCGCCGGTTAATGAGGCGTTCATACTCTATCTCTGCTTGGTTGTTGAACGATATACTTAACGTTGTGACGTGACAAAACAGAACTCCCTGATTGCGCAATCAATAAAACATTTCGCCTACATTTGTCGGCATGTCATTATTTTCCGTAAAAGAAAAATCGATGGGTCGATAAGGTGGCATTTTTCACGCTAATTACCCCATTTAGCCTAAGCGTGGTGTGATAGGGTATCGCTGTCATAAATGTTTATGAAAAAGCCTAATCAGCATGGTTTAGTGAGGTATTATGTCGGTTCAAGGTATTGATGGCGTTTTACAGCAAATGCAGGTCAAAGCCCTGCAGGCAGCGGGTACGCCAATAGACAGACCATCGGTAGAACCTGGTTTCGCCAGTGAGCTGAAGGCAGCGATCGATAAGATCAGCGACACGCAACAAACGGCTCGTACGCAGGCTGAGAAATTTACCTTGGGTGTACCGGGTGTAGCATTGAATGACGTGATGGTGGATTTGCAGAAGTCATCTATTTCAATGCAGATGGGCATTCAGGTACGCAATAAACTGGTCTCTGCGTATCAGGAAGTGATGAATATGTCCGTTTGATGTCGCCTCATGGCATCAGGCTGTAATTATCAACGTTATTGTGCGCGATCTCGCTGTTAATGCGGATGAGGTTGCGCGCAATCTTTATTTCTACTGATTTCTTACCCGATTCTTCCTGGTTTTCACGCTCGTTAATTTTCAGCTTTTTTAGCGCCCGCTGATGTCGTTCTGCCGATAGTGTTTGGTCATGTCGATTAAAAACAGCCAAAAAAAGCGCCTCAAAAATAGAGGCGCTGTGAGAACGTTATATCTATAACGTGGTGCTATGAATGTGTTTCATCAGGTAAGGCATCGCCAGGCAGCAGTCTTTGTCCCGAAAATTCGCTATAAGTCGTATTAATTGACTTTTGTTTCAGTGACTGCCCCATTAACGAACTTAACTCGTCCATCCGCTTCTGCAGAAGTTGTTTTACTTTCGCTTCATTATCCATCACTTCCTGCAAAATTTGTCGCAGATGCAGACGCATCACACTGTCAATTTCGTCAGGAATGGGCGTGTTCACTAAGCCTTCAACGGACTGAACATAAACAATCTCTTGTTCAACCAACGTATCCCATTGACCGGTGATGGCCAAATGAAGAATTTTTTGACTCAAAGACAAAAGTTGTTGGTAATCTTTTAGAAGCCGATGGGGGGAGGCCATTAACGTACTTCCTGCTCTGGTTTGTAATTAGGACCGATTTGCCGCCAGGCATCAGCGATATTTTCCAACAACGCTTCAACTTCTTCTATCGCTTTTGCATCGTTATGTAAATTTGCAATCAGCAAACGCTGAGACATGTAGTCATACAGAGCAGACAGGTTTTCAACGAGTTCTCCGCCCCTTTCCATATCTAAGCCAGCTTTCAGTCCATTAGTGATAATATCGATAGCTTTAGATAAGGCCATACCTTTGCCGGGTATGTCGCCTTGCTCCATGAGGATGCGTGCACGCACCATGGCACTGCGCGCACCATCAAACAGCATAACGATAAGCTGATGAGGGCTAGCGCTCATTACACTACTCTCAAGGCCTACCTGAGCGTAGGCCTGGCTGCCTTTCATATTGTACATCTCGTTACCTATCTACTTAATCGGCAAACTTTAGAGATTCTTGAACATGCTGGTTAACTGGCTGACTGTGCTGTTCATGCTAGACATTGCTTTATCTAACGCGGTGAATTGTTTTTGATAACGAGCAATCGTTTGTTCAATACTGTCACTGACGTTCGTGTACTGAGTACTCAGTGATTTCAATGTTTTATCAATGCTATCTTGCTTGTTTTTAATCGTTCCGTCGGTTGTATCAAGAAGTTCCTTCATATAGCTACGGGTTTGCGTAGCAAAACCGGTTTCCTTACTGTCACCGACGAAAAAGGTTTGAACTTTGCCCGGTTCTTCTTTTAGTGCTTTTTCGAGTTTAGTATTATTTATTTCAAGTTTACCGGTCTTAAAGTTTTGTGTAACGCCTAAATCAGCAAGAATACGAAATTCACCGCTTTCACTTTGAATTGTGGTGAGTTGTGCTTTAAGTTGGTTTTGAATACTACGAATAGTTGAGTCGCCGATCAGCGCACCGTTACTACTGGACTGATCCTCACCCGCTTTAACTGCGGTATATTTTGTTTGCGCAATAATAGTGTCTTGTAACGCATTATAAGCATCAACCCATGCCTTAACTGCGTCTTTCATCCCAGTAATATCTTGATCGATGGTCAAGGTTTCAGGTTTGTCTGCTTCTGTTTTTGCTTGTAACGTTAGCGTGACACCTTCGAATGCATCATCGATCGTATTACTTTGGCGTTCAATTTCGATACCGTTTGCAATAATTACTGAGTTTTGTGCCGCGACTTTCTCGGTTGTTGAACCCAAAACATTGCTACTATCAGTTAATGTAATTTCACCTTTTTCACCGCTATTTTTAGCGGTTAACATTAAATAGTATTCGTTATCTTTCGCCTTCACTACGCTGGCGGTCACTCCACCATTCGCTTTGTTAATCGCATCGCGAACATCATTGAGTGAGGTTTCTCCTCCCTTAATGTCAATGGTCAGTGATTTTCCGTCAGCTTGAGCAATCTTTAGCGTAGTATCCGTTGCGCTTAATGCAGTGGTTGCACTGGCTTGCACCGAGGAAGTAATCGAGTGTGCTTGCGCTAATTGTTTTACTTCTATGCTGTAGCTTCCAGCAACGGCTTTGCTCGCTGTTGTCGCAGTGAACGCTTTATTGGTACTTGAAACTTTGGTATTGGTGATTGCGTCAATAGACCCCGTAACGATACCAAAAGACTCGGATTTGGCTAAGGCATTGTTAGCCGTATTGAGTTTGTCTAAAGCACTTTTTAGTGCACTTACGCCGGTAAGCTGAGCTTTATAACTGCTCTGCTGGGTAGTGATTGGTGTCAAACGCTGATTTTCAGCGGTTCTTAAATTAGTTAGCAACGTCGTCAAATCCAGACCGGAGCCTACTCCTAAAGAAGAAATACTTGCCATGTTCGAGTCCTTTTATTGTTCAGGGTTACTGATCTACCTAATGAGTATCGGCAGAGTCGTCAATAAGTTTAGCATTAACATAGATGCGATGCTGACTTGGCTACTAGCATATGGAAGGTTAAGACCGAGATGTTTTATTCTCGGAAAAAATTTGGAAAAAAAATTAAAGCTTCTGAAAAGTGTTCCGATAAATGTTAGCGACGGGGATGAACCCGTGGGTCTAACCCGAAACTTACATCTCATCGATTAAGGAAATCTATTATGGCCGGTATTAACACTAACATGATGTCTCTGGTTACCCAGAACAACCTGAACAAATCACAATCTTCTCTGGGTACTGCTATTGAGCGTTTGTCTTCTGGCTTGCGTATCAACAGCGCGAAAGACGATGCTGCTGGTCAGGCGATTGCTAACCGTATGACTGCACAGGTTAAAGGCCTGACTCAGGCAGCGCGTAACGCTAACGACGGTATTTCTCTGACGCAGACTGCAGAAGGTAATCTGAACGAAATCAACAACAACTTGCAACGTATCCGTGAGTTGGCGGTTCAGGCTGCGAGTGATACTAACGGTACAACTGACCGTGATTCTATCAAAAAAGAAATGCAACTGCGCTTAAATGAGATTGACCGTGTGGCTCAGTCAGCCTCTTTTAACGGTAAAAGCCTCCTGAATGCGTCGGGCAATAACGTTGATATCCAGGTTGGTGCTAACACCGGTGCGAATGAAGTCATTACTATTGACTCTGGTGCATTGATTAATGCAACCACTGGTACTGGTGGTGGCTTATCTGGTGTTGCATCTAGTATTAGTGGTTTTGATGCCACTGCTACCACCGGTGTAGGTGGTTCAGGTGGTACAGCTCAAGCGCTCGTTGCTGCTGTTGATTTGGCATTACAAGCGGTAGATACCGCGCGTAGTAACCTGGGTGCGATTCAGAACCGTTTTGAATCCACAATCACTAACGTGAACAACACTATCAACAATCTGTCTAATGCTCGTGGTCGAATTCAGGATGCAGATTATGCAACCGAAGTGTCGAATATGAGTAAAGCAAATATTCTACAACAGGCAGGTACATCTGTCCTGTCTCAGGCGAATCAGGTTCCTCAGACTGTACTGTCTCTGCTGCGTTAATTGTCAGCAAAATAAGGTATTTCATAACCCGGCAACGCGCCGGGTTTTTTATGTCTGAAATAAAGCAATCATACGCAGGTTTATTGATAGGTAAATACCCTTCTTTTCCAGTAATATAATAGCATCGTCGTCCTTCCCTTTTGTAGAAGGTTTTCTGTCATGCCACGTGTTTTTATCAGCACTCTTCAACTTACTGACTATCAGGATGAGACATTAGCAGCGTTAGACCTCATCAATGAATTTCTCGATAGAGGCTGGTGTGTTGATGTTTATTGTCATCAATATGATAACGAAGTAAAAATGCTCATTGAGCAGCGGTATGTGGATAAAACACTGTTTGTAACTGATAGCGCAGAATACGAATTTATCGAGAACTATGATCTCCTTTGGTTACAGTACACATCGTTGAATACCAGCCTGCTCAGACGCTTGTTAAACGGCGGCATACCGACAAATATTATTTTTGATCATCTGTCATTGCAGGGACGGGAAGTGATGCCTGCGGATGTTACATTAGAAAACCGCTTGGCAGATAAAGCACTCGTTACATTGCCGCGACTGTGCAATTTTTTACGTGATGGCGGTATTGAACCATCAATTATCCAGGTTTTCCCTACTCCTGTGTCTAAACATAATGAGGCACAGGTGACCGCACGAGGAAAACGCGGTCTTAAAAAATTGCTTGTGATCGCTGATGCAAATTCACCTTTTTTGGGCTCACTTGCAGATGAACTTTTGCCTCATTACGTTAACTGTGATTTGCTTAGTCGAGATCAATGGCTTCAAAGTGAACACCTGCAAGATTACGATGCCGTCCTCACGAGTGGTCGCATTGGCCAGTGTGTGTTGTGCTCTGGTATACCTGTTTATTTATATCGTGGTAATGAGTTTATTGGCTATGTTAATACAGAGTTAACTGAAGGTAATGTGTTCCGTGAGGAAACAACAGGAAAACCGCTTTCGGCTAGAGAAGTTGCAGACGACATCGTTAAAGGCCATCAACGCGCAGTGGAATACACGCAACAACGGATGGCTTATTATAAGACGCGTTGGGATTTTTCCACGGCTCTGGATGAGCTATTGAAAACGCTCCCTGAGCCTGCGCTTAAAACCATAACGGACCAAGAGTTACAGCGGCTTACGCTCCATAATTTAACTTTACGCGATAAAACCAAACCTTTTTATTCTGTTGATCAATGGCTAAGCGAACGATGCATTAGTCCAACTCGGCGTCATTTTTTGCAGGCGTTTATTCAGGCTTACCCAGAAGTTGGTAATATTGGTGTGGTCATTATGGCTCAAGGAAGTGATGAGTTGTCAACATCACTGTCATTAGCCAGTGTGCAGTCGCAGTATTATGCAGCAAGTCATGTCTATGTATTGGCAGATGACATTGATAACCGTGGCACCATTCCTGATGGTGCCGTCTGGCTATCTGCTAATACTGATACCAGCAACACATTAAATGAACTTATTAATCAAACATCGTCTTCATTTTTATTTATTTTGCCTGCTGGCGAGCGACTTTTGCCACATGCGCTGTTATTACTGGCAGAATATCGATTGCGTTTCCCTTCCGCTCGGGCATTCTATTTTGATGAAGCGATTATTAAAGAGGGTAAGGCTGATAATCCTCTGCTTAAGCCTGAGTGCAATATCGATATGTTACGCAGCTACCCTTATATTGGGCGCAGCTTGGCTTTCGATGTGCCATCATTACGTTCACTGGAGGAGTTTATTCCTCTTGATGGTGGTCTTGAACTGTATGATGCTGTTTGGCAATTGATTGAACAAGAAGGCCCGCAGGCATTAGGGCATGTTCCTGAAGTGCTAGTTTACACTGAGCAAACCTTGTTTGACTGGCTACGCAGTGGCGACGTGAGCAATGATTATTCCTATGTCGTTCAGCGGCATCTCACTCGTTGCAATATTGATGCGCACATCGCTTCCGACGAGAAAGAGGGAATGTGCCATATTCAATATCATCATGAGCATAAACCGCTGATATCGATCATCATTCCTACCCGTGATCATCTTTCTGTAATCAGCCGGTGTATTGAAACGCTGATGGAGCATACACAATATCCCTATTATGAATTGTTGGTTGTCGATAATCAGTCAACAGACCCAGGCACTTGTCAGTATCTCAGCAAACTTGCCGAGATGAATTTGGCCCAAATTCAGATTTTATCATGGCCACACCCGTTTAATTTTTCTGCCATAAATAATTTCGCAGCCGAAAAAGCGAAAGGAGATGTGTTACTTTTTCTTAATAATGACACTGAAATCACGAATGGAACGTGGTTGGCTGCATTACTAAACCATGCTCTGCGCCCAGAGGTAGGCATTGTTGGCGCAAAATTAGCGTTTGCGGATGGGCGAGTTCAGCACGGTGGCATTGTTTTGGGCATGAATGACAGTGCTGCGATTGCTTTTCAGGGGGCGCCTGCAGACTCAAAAGGCTATATGAATCGTTTATGTACGACGCATAATGTCAGTGCAGTGAGTGCCGCTTGCATGATGATACGCCGCGATGTCTACTTTGAACTGGGGGGATTCGATGAGCAACAGTACCCTACTTATTTTGGCGATGTCGATCTTGCGCTAAAAGCTCGACAACAAGGGTATTTGGTTGTTTGGACGCCAGACGCTGAGTTGATTCATTTGGGCGGGGCGTCACGTCTATTGCAACGCTTTAATTTACCTTCTCAACCACAAATCACAGACATTGATGCACTCTATGAACGTTGGTTACCACAACTCACTAATGACCCATGTTATCATCCTGCTTATGGGAAATATTCCCCTGGTTTTGCGTTAACACCCGAAATGTCGCGCTTCCAGCGGCCGCTCCCAGGCCGCCCTTTACCTGTCGTCATGGGGGTGCACTCTGATTGGCATGGTTGTGGTCACTATAGAGTAATACTTCCTTTTCAGGAATTAGAAAGAGAAATGCATATTGAAGGTGGCTTAAAACATGGTCTGATAAAGACGGTAGATGTTGTTGATATCGCACCTGATGTTGTCATTATTCAAGGCGCAGCTGGTGTGGCATTGCCGAATGTTGCAGCTCAATATCGTCGATATACTCAGGCTGCCGTTGTTGCTGAATTTGATGACTATATTCTGAATGTGCCAATTAATAGTGGTAACAGAAAGCATTTCACTCAAAAATTGATTAAAAACTTCCGCAAAGCGTTAGACGCCGTAGATTGGGTGGTGGTGTCGACGCCAGCTCTAGCTGAGGCTTATTCTAAATATCACACTGATATTCGTGTTGCTTATAACCGCTTACCTGCATCGTGGTGGAAGGGGCTTGTCAGTTTACGTCGACAAGGTAAAAAGCCCCGTGTTGGTTGGGCTGGGGGAAGTAGCCATAAGGGCGATTTGGCGATTCTCCGCTCAGTCGTAAAAGAATTGGAAAATGAGGTTGAATGGGTCTTTATGGGGATGAAGCCCGAAGGCGTGAAATGTGAGTTTCATTCGGGTGTTCCTATTGATTACTACCCACAAAAGACAGCGAGTTTGAATCTTGATTTGGCATTGGTCCCGTTGGAATATAATCAATTTAATGAATGCAAAAGCAACTTGCGTTTGATGGAATTAGGTGCTTGTGGCATTCCTGTAATTTGTACTGATATTGAGCCTTATCGCTGTGGTTTACCTGTAACTCGTGTTGATAACCGTTTTAAAAATTGGGTGGATGCAATACGTATGCATTTGGCTGATAGGGATGCTACAGAGAAAATGGGCGATCAACTACGTGATGCTGTTTATCAGGATTGGATGTTAGAAGGTGATGGCTTAACTGATTGGTTACAAGCCTGGTTGCCGCAATAAATATATTTTTTTGAGGTGAATTATGATTGGAAATAAAAAGGTCGGTGTTGGTATAGTGACGTATAATCGGCCAGAAGGGCTGTCGAAACTATATAACTCTCTTCCTCTTGATTTTATAGATGAATTGGTTATTGTCAATGATGGAGAAAAACATAACCAGTTTGATTCAATTTCCTGCAATGTGATTCATAATCATGTTAATTTAGGTGTCGGGAAAAGCAAAAATATAGCATTGAAGTATCTTCAATCTAAAAAAGTCGAACACTTCTTTTTGATCGAAGATGATGTTTTTATAAAAGACAAAAATGTGTTTGAAACCTATATATCGGTTTCAAAGAAAACAGGTATACAGCATTTGAATTTTAGCCAACATGGTAATAATAATAAAGATACAAACGGAAAGCCTATTGTAAACCTGAAAGTTGCATATGAAGGGCTGGAGTTGCCTTTATATGGATTCTGTGTTGGTGCATTTTCGTATTATACCAAAAGATGTTTGGATAAGATTGGTTTAATGGATGAGGGTTATTATAACGCAATGGAACATGTTGACCATACTGTTTCTGCTTTTAAGGCTGGGTTGCACCCACAATTTGGCTATTTTCCAGACATTCCTAACTCTTGGGAATATATTGGTGATGAGGAATGGAGTGAGTCTCAATCAACAATATGTCGAAAAGATGGTTATAATGATTTAAGATCTGCTGCGGTAGAGTTTTTTAAAGAAAAACATGGATGCTTTCCTATAGAATTTATGGAAAAAGAACCAAGTAAAGTAATTGATTTATTGAAAGTGATAAAAAGCAAATATGCTACTAATTATTCTTTTTTTAAACGATAGTTTTTGAACGGTTTTTCTGAGATTTTTTATTACAGATGATTTTTTTTGATGGAGATTCAGATGTTACCAAGAGTTAATTTAATATCAACTGATAATGATAAATATTTGCTTTTTTCAACAAGTGATGTGATATCTACTTCTCTTTATCATCGCGGAGTTTGGGATGAAGTAGTATTAAAATTGTCTGAATTGTTTGTAAGAGAAGAAGTTTCTCCTGTGGTTTTTGATATTGGTGCAAATTTGGGTGCATATACTATTCCTATTGCTAAGTCTATTTCAAAAAACAATGGTGCGGTTTATAGTTTTGAACCTCAGAGAATAATATATTATCAATTATGTGGAAATGTTTTTTTAAACAGTTTGGATAATGTCTATGTGTTTAATAATGCTATTTCTTCCGAAATAGGTAGTATTGAAATGCCGGAAATAGATTATTTTTCAAATTGGAACATTGGTGCTTTTTCTATTGATGAAGAAAGCAGAAAAAAAAGAGGGGTTGAATATAAAAGAAACAATGATACATTTTCGGTCGGAACTTTGAACTTAAATTCAATAACAGGGGATCATAATGTATCAGTAGTAAAAATCGATGTTGAAGGATTTGAGCTTGATGTTTTGAACGGTGCACATGACTTTTTAGAACGATATAATTATCCTCCATTTTTCTTTGAGTGTTGGGAGCTTGATTGGTTTGCAGATAAGAGAAAAGCATTGTTTGATGAAGTTAAAAAATTAGGATACGATGTTTTTAAAATTGGAGATGAAGATTACATTGCACAAAACATGAAACATAAAAAATATTTTGATATTAAATTTGAAAGCGGAAGGATTGAGATAAATAAAATAAAATAATTGATGGTTTTATTTAAAAATGTGAAAGCTAAGGTATAAATATTTATAATTAGATTTGAATTTTTTCTCAGGGATGAGTTGATGTTACACTATGCGCTAGGCTGTGTCCCTTAACTTAACAGTCGCTTCAAAAATAACCGGATCGCCCCCAGTTTAAGCATACTCAGATAATTTCTTGCTGTTTTTTCTGAGCGTGTAGCGATGCGACGATTTTCCTTTAATCCCGCAAAGCAGCGCTCCACAACATTGCGTTTTTTGTACAACCGGCTATTGAGTTTTCTGCGTCTATCCTGACTGGCTTTCTCATTCCGTTTAAAAGGGATGACTGACTTTATTCCCTTAACCTTCAAATAAATACGAAGACTTTTCCCTGAGTATCCCTTATCCGCCAGTACAGCTTTTGGACGCGATTTCAGGCACCCACTTTTACGAATAACACCAACTCGGTTGAGCAGGTCTTTTGCATACTGGCTTTCGTGGGCTTGCCCACCGCTCAGACAGAAACTTAATGGCAATCCGGTGCCATCTGTCGCCAGATGGATCTTGGTGCCAAAGCCGCCGCGAGAGCGACCCAGCCCATGATCGTCGAGTTCATCGGGATGTTTTTTTTAGCTCCTGCAGCGGCTTTCAGGGCTCGAATATTGCTGCCATCAAGCGCGATGACATCCCAGTCAATCAGTGATTTTTCATCCAGAATTTGACGTAGCTTATTGAAAAGGCTGTTCATTATTCCGGTTTTTGACCACCGGTTAAAGCGGTTATAAATCGTTTTCCAGTGACCATAGCATTCGGGTAAATCCCTCCACGGCGCTCCAGAACAAAGAACCCAAAATATTCCATTCATGACATGCCTGTGCGCAAGATAAGGCCGCCCCCCTTTAGCAGAACCTCTCTCAGGTGGCAGCATCGGTGCAATCAGAAACCATGCATCATCAGAGAAATCGTAACGAGCCAAATTGAAGGACTTTTTGTGGTTAAACTATGCTTCGTATTGTACAAAAAATAGTTACGGGACACAGCCTAGTGATATGTATTTATTACCTGTTGACGTGAGCTAAATATGTTGTCTGAATCGCTAGAGATAATCTAGACACTCCCGAATAGTAGATAGACTGCTCCCGTCAGGGCGGGCAATCTGAGCTTACCCTATAATTTGAGTAATGAATAACGTATTAGCGAATCACAATTTACACCTGAATTTAATAAATAACCGTCCGTAAAATCACTGAACGATGTTATTTCGTTGCGGAAGTTTTCGACCGTCTGCATGTTTCTGTGTACAGTACCTAGAAGCAGGCAGTCTATGAGATATAATAATAGCCATCAGAGTCTCCGTGATCTTCTGAAGATTAAAAGTGAGGTCTCGCCAGTTATTATAAAACGGTTTTATTGAGTGATTCGGATTATCCCTTCAAGCGCTAGCTTATACTTCCCGCATCGTTGGTAATAATCAAGAGCTTCAGACTTCATACCAAAACACTCCAATATAACTGCTATGTTGTAATTGGCTTTATACGTTCCAACACCTTGTTTTCGACCTGGCCCCATCTTCGTGCAGAGCTGAAATGCATTGATAGCATTCTGAAAATCAGCGTTATTCATGAGTATTAATGCTTTTAAAAACATGAAGTCGGTTGAGGAGCAGAGATCTTCATATTGTAAAATTTCTAATGCTTTTTCATACTGTGCGGTGTTAATTAAACAATAACCGTAGCATTCAATCAGGACTTCATTGTAATCCTGATGCATACCTTTTTGTAGATGTAGTGATGTTTCAAAACTTTGTGCTGCTCGCTCATAATCTTTCCCCAGATAGTAACTTTTTCCTAATTGATAATGTAGGTAAGCGTCATCACTTGTTTTATTGATGGCGTGTTGGAGTAATGTAATATTTCGAGCGATCTTGTTTTTGTTTTCTATAACTTCTTTTGTGTAACCATTATGAATAAAGGATAGAGGGGCGTCAAAACGTCCATCTGGTGCTTTTCCCGTATTTTTCTTATAAATTTGTTCATGAATAATACCGAAAAATTCATAATAATTTTTATTGAAAATGCGACTTATACGTTCTTGAATTAAATCTGCTTCTTCCGAACTTTCATCATTAGTTACGCTGGCAATTTCTACAGCGCCTACCTGTGTCGGATGTGTGTTAATAAGCTCTGAAAGCAATGCTACATCAAATTTATTAATCACTTCATCGGCATCAACAACTAAAATCCAATCATACTTGGCAAATTGCAGTGAGTAATTTCTCGCAGCAGAGAAATCTGATATCCATTCAAAGTCATAAACTTTGTCAGTAAAACTTCTGGCGATATTTTTTGAGTTATCGGTCGAACCTGTGTCAACGACAACAATGTCGTCAAAATACTTTGCAATTTCTTTCAGCGAGTTACCTAAGTGCAAAGCTTCATTTTTCACGATCATGCAGACTGATATCATTTATACACCACATTTTCAAAGGCTTGATATCTCTCAATACTATATTAATTTATCTGTGATAACAATTTTATACTTGCCCGCCATCGACGATAGATAAAGGGGCCGAGTGAATGCGCGTAGACTTTTATATTATTGACTATAATGCCTTTGGCATCATTAGTGCTTATATCTACCGGTACTAAACGTTTCACATTACAGTTGACTCTCTGAGGGAGAAGTGCGGTTTACCTATTTGTGTCTGCGCTAAATTTGCTCCCTTCAGAAGTAGAGATACATCACAAATTTGGTGTCGTATTACACCCTATGTGTCTACCATTTGTGTTTCTCACCGCAGACTCTTTACCAAATTCTGCCATACATAGCAGGAATAACCCTTCTTTTTTGACGCTATTCAGACGATTGGCTACCCTACCTAAAAGCATAATAGTGTCGATAACATTATCATCGTAGGTATTTGTCACTGTGAGCGATTTGTATACCGCCGAAGGCACAATGGATAAGAATTCCCTCTGGAAGCGCTATGTTCCACTAGTGCGCCATGAAGCCTTGCGTTTACAGGTTCGTCTCCCCGCGAGCGTTGAGCTTGACGATCTGCTACAGGCTGGTGGTATCGGTTTGCTCAGTGCCGTCGAGCGCTATGATTCGTTGCAAGGTACTGCGTTTACTACCTATGCCGTTCAACGAATCCGCGGTTCGATGCTAGATGAATTACGCAGTCGTGATTGGGCTCCACGCAGTGTACGGCGTAATGCACGGGAAGTGGCACAAGCAATGCAGCAGGCTGAACAACAGCTCGGTCGTACTCCAACGGAGCAGGAGGTTGCGCAGGCCCTGAATATCACGCTTGAGGATTATCGTCAGATATTGCTGGATACGAACAACAGCCAGCTTTTTTCTTACGATGAATGGCGCGAAGAACATGGTGACAGCGCAGAGGCTCTACTGGAAGGCAATGAAGATGCGAACCCATTGCATCAACTGATGGAAGGTAATTTGCGCCATCGTGTAATGGACGCGATTGAAAGCCTGCCAGAGCGTGAGAAATTGGTATTGACGCTCTACTATCAGGAAGAGTTGAACCTGAAAGAGATCGGTGCCGTTCTCGAAGTCGGGGAGTCGAGAGTCAGTCAGTTGCATAGCCAGGCGATAAAGCGCCTGCGCGTGAAATTAATGAACGATGTTTAATTGCGCTGCGTAGGAATACTGTTATCAAATATATCTTCAGTCTCTGAAGCGCAGGATCATGGCAACGTTTGAATATTGATGAGTGTTTTTCGTCTGTATTTAAATGATTAATGCTACCTGTTTTTAGCACTCCAACATTTCTGGCGTAATGAAGGTGCTATTGCTTCACATTGAAGTTATATATCGTCATGGAATGGATTCATGCACCCATCAATTCGGAAGAAACAGCTGCTAAGCCGTTATCTGAAAGACTTCAAACACAGACAGACCAACTGTTCCCAGTGTGATAAAGAACTCGACCGCGTTTCACTGGTATTTCGCAATCAGCTCATTAATAAAAAATCGATTGGCAACATCGACAGGCTTATTGATGACGAAATATGGTCCGGTCTGCAACAGGAATTAATCCCACTCTGCCGCTTTTGTAGCGAAATATTATGCAATACGACTGCTAGCTATTTCGATATTAAAGCTTTCACACAGTATCTGATCGAGCAGACTGAAGTCCGCCATAGCACGATGCGCGAGTATGTCATTCGCCTGCGGCGGTTGGACGAACTGCTGGCTGCCAATAACTATCCCACAGAAACCTTTTCCCGGCACCGCGATGGGGTACAGCAGCGCGTGTGTGATTACCTTCCCGATATTGAGCAAAATATTTACCGCAGTGCCTTACGAAAATACGATCAATATCTGGACTGGCAGCGGCATTTCTGACGCACATAATGCGTCATTTTTAGGCTGACATTGCCAAACCATGGGATACTGACTATACGTAAATGTTATGACAGTGTAAAAAATGCTTGCATTCTAGGGGCAAATTATTGCACTGTCATACTACTGAAATCATTCGGCACTAATTTTTAGGCAATGGTTAGCAGTAGTTCTACGATGCGATCAATCATTATTCAGTGGAATAGTCGTTGTCACAGTGAGGAACGCGAATGGTAATGTCCTTTTTTGGACTTTGTAGTCGATGTCAAGATTCTACGCTGCTGACTCGCCGATGCGAGGGATGTTCCTCCCACTTATTTTCAACGCTGTGCCATTCTCTGGTTACCCAAACTTTCCGTGTATTTTCTCTTTCTATCCATCAATGTATTGTCCATTTTCCACTCGGTTCGTGGATGAATCATGTGTATTTTCTGTCCGCTATTGGCTTAATAAGGAAGCCTAACCTCAGTAGTGAGTTAAACGTCACGCGCTGTAGACCAGTGCGGTAAGTGAAACAAACTGTAAGGTGCCACTATGGGAAGACAAAAAGCAGTGATCAAGGCTCGTCGTGAAGCAAAACGCGTTATTCGTCGTGAGTCGCGTAGCCATCGTCAGCGTGAGGAAGAATCGGTCACTTCTCTGGTACAGATGGGCGGGATTGAAGCAATCGGAATGGCGCGTGAGAATCGCGATAATTCTGCTATTCAAGCTCGTACGGCTGCCCAGGAACATTACTTGTCTGCGATAGAAAACAAACAGTTGATTTTTGCCACAGGTGAAGCTGGCTGCGGTAAAACGTATCTGAGCGCTGCGAAAGCGGCGGAGGCACTAATCCATAAAGAGGTTGAGCGTATTATTGTTACGCGGCCGGTATTACAGGCCGACGAGGATCTTGGCTTTTTACCCGGAGATATTGCGGAGAAGTTTGCGCCTTATTTCCGTCCGGTTTACGACATACTTTTGCGTCGGCTGGGGGCTTCTTTCATGCAGTATTGTCTGCGGCCGGAAATCGCCAAAGTCGAAATTGCGCCTTTTGCGTATATGCGCGGGCGGACATTTGAAAATGCGGTTGTGATTCTGGATGAGGCGCAAAACGTGACGGTGAACCAAATGAAAATGTTCCTGACGCGTTTAGGCGAGAATGTCACGGTTATCGTCAATGGTGATGTGACGCAGTGTGACTTGCCTGCCGGGGTGAAATCTGGCCTGCGCGACGCACTGGAGCGCTTTGTTGAGGATGATATGATTGGCGTGGTCTCTTTCGGTAAAGAGGATTGCGTACGTTCGGCCTTGTGCCAGCGTACGCTCCATGCCTATAGCTAAAGCTCATCTTCTATAATAAGGCCCTGAGTATGTTGCACTCAGGGCCTTATTCATTACTGAAGCATCATCATCGAAACATAATAGTGCCGCAGTTATTCATAGATGGTTACTAACTGCAAAGGGCGGGCGGAGATACTATTGCCTTTGCTTGCGCTATTCAATTTGAATTCATCGACAGCATTGCGCAGTTTTGCCGCTTGCTCACTTAAGGAGTCCGCAGCGGAAGAAGCCTGCTCAACCATGGCTGCGTTCTGCTGGGTTACTCCTTCCATCTGATTTACGGCAATATTAATTTGTGCGATACCACGACTTTGTTCCTCTGATGCCAGCGAAACTTCATTGATCAAATCAGATACATTCTTAATGACATCTTTGACATTAATAATGGAGTCTCTGACTTCTCCGGCCTGAGATGAGCCATTTTTAACGGCAGCTTGCGCATTATCTATCAGCGTTTTGATCTCTTTCGCCGCAGAAGATGAACGTTGTGAAAGTGTTCTGACTTCACTAGCGACAACGGCAAATCCACGACCATGTTCACCTGCTCGGGCTGCTTCAACGGCGGCATTGAGCGCCAGAATATTGGTCTGGAAAGCAATACCTTCGATAAGGTTAGTAATTTCGGCTACTTTTGATGAACCATTCGCGATTTCCTCCATGGCTTGAATCATGCGTGAAACAGCATCGTTACCATGTTCGACAACATCATTGGCTTTTCTGCCAAGCAGATTTGCTTGCATCATGTTTTCAACGTTACTTTCTACCGTTGATGATAATTCATGCATGCTGGCTGCTGTTTGGGCAAGTGATGATGCTTGTTCTTCTGTTCTGGCTGAGAGATCAATATTCGCTGTTGCTATTTCGCTTGAGGCAATGGCGACACTTTCGCTTGAAGCATGTACATGGCTTAGAACATCCGCGAAGCGTGTAATTAACGAGTTAAAAGCGAGTGCTGTCTGGCCTATCTCATCATTACGCTGAGCATCGGCTTGTTGGGTTAAATCTAATGTTTCACTAATCGTTGTCAGCTTCTGCCGCAGATTATTTAGACTTGTCCGCACATAGCGCAAGATCATCAGCGATAAAGTACCAGCTAGCACCAATGCACCAATGATGAGTCCGGTTAGCATGAGTGTTGTTAGGTGGAAGTTATTTGTATTATCCGCCTCAAGATTTCGTGCTAAAGTAAAATTATATTGATATTGCTCATTAAATCCTTGAAACAATGTTTTCTCTATTTGAGCGATTTTTAATTTTTCTGAAGAGGCACTGGTTGTGGCTGCGTTTTCGTCAATAGCAGCCATAACTGTATTTTTATAATTGTTGAAGGCTTCGATATTCTGCTTCGACATACTGAGATCGTGATCATCTGAAATATCATTTTTCAGATAGTCATTAATGTTTCTTTCCGTTTCATCTAATGTACTGACTATCTCTTGCTTCTTTTCTTGTTTCTGCTGTGGGTCTGAAATCAGCAGGAATTGTAACAGATACGCCCGTACATCATTGATAGCCCGGTTAGCGGTATTAAGTTTGTCTATGCTAGGCAATGTATTCGTCATCACATATTCAAAACGATCTTTTGATAAACTGAGTGCGTTCAGACCAAATCCACCGACACAGACCAATGCCAGCGCAAAAATGCTCATAGCTAAAGCCAGTTTTTTTACGATTTTCATAGCAATATCCTCCATCGGTAAATATTTATGATATAGCATGGAAAGGCTGTGTTGTTATTTTTAACCAGATAACATTAAGCCAACCTTAATCTTGATGAAGGCGGTAAATTTTTTCATGACGTGGTTTTTATTTTTCTATTTCTAATACGTTTAGAGGGGGCGTGTACGCAGTCAGCTTGGCATTCAAAGTGTTCCGTGAGGGTGAGTGAAAATATACAGAGTGTGATGATGTTCATGTTTTTCGGAAGTGATTATCAAGCTAATTATCAAAGGGGTGATTTTTCAATCACATCATTTAACTGTAACGGGGAACGACATTTTATGCCTGCGTTATGTAGAGACAGTTCCTCTGATGAGCCATATCCCCATAGCACTCCGATGTAAAATACACCATTTTTATGCGCGCTGATAATGTCATCCTTTCTATCCCCAATCATGATGGTATTTTTTATATTCAGATTATGCTTGTGAATCAATGCTGACAAAAGAAGACTCTTATCATCCAGACTTCCATCTTCTTGTGTTCCAATAACATCAGTGAATAATGAGCGGAGTTTTAAATTGGTTAATATTATTTCCGCAAATCGTTGTCGTTTTGATGTGGCGATAAATAACCGATGATTTTTATCTTTTAATTCGCCAAGAGCTATTTTTATTCCGTCATAGAGTGTGGCTTGATAGACACCATGCATGGCATAATGTTCTCGATATATATTAACCGTCTCTATTACTTTATCATCGTTATAAGGCGTGAGTAGTGAGCTAACAACAGTGTTCATCGGTGGACCAATTAACATTGATATGTCAATAAACTCATCTATAACATGTCCTTGCTGGCGCATGGCGTAAACTAGGCTCGAACGTATACCAGGTAATGAGTCAATGATTGTCCCGTCCAAATAAAAAATGATATTCATCACGACACCTTTTTAGCACAACACTTATTCGCTATTTCTCAGCTTAATATATTTAGCCTACGATGCCTCACCGTTTATAAGCTGCCTTAGCTTTATTTACTCGCTGTTGCCCGTAATGCTTGTGTTGGATTTGTGTTTTCTTCTTCAGCAAGATGGGTGTTTAACTGTTGTAGAAGCGTTTAATGTCGAAAGTGTTGTGAGTTACTTTAAATCATTGCGGGTATGAGTATGCCATAGAGATTGGGCCACCGTTGGCGGCCCAAAACGCCAATCCTGTCAAGGCTTCTCATCCGTTCTAGTATCATAAAAGAAAACGCCCCTGACGTGAGTCAGGGGCGTTTTCTTTTATATGGCGGTGAGGAAGGGATTCGAACCCTTGATACGTTTTCACGTATACACACTTTCCAGGCGTGCTCCTTCAGCCTCTCGGACACCTCACCGGGGGTTACCTACAAGGGGCAACGGGGCGCTACTATAGGGAGTCGCTTAGCTCCGGTCAAGCAGTATTTAGCGCGAACGGTGCGGCTGGCTAAGCATTGAACGGTAACGGATAGTCCGCGTAATAGTGTCGTTAAGATGTAGGCAAAATGGGTGGGTAATGGGCATAAAAAACCACAGACCGCCATGGCCTGTGGTGTGTTTGTCAGCGAGTGGACGATTACGCCAGCAGCGTTTTGATGTAGCTGGTCAGTGCTTCGTCTTTGCTGTTAGCGAAGAAGTATTCCTGGAATTTAGGACCAGCAACGGCGCCTTTAACCAGATCCTGATCGAGGCCTTTCAGAATGGTGATCAGGTCGTTGTAGGTGACTTCTTTTACGGCATCCAGGATTTTCTTGTTACGTTGTTGAGGAGCAACGCGATCGCTCGGATAGCCTCTGCCGCCTTCTTCTTTGAACAACTGGGTAAACAGGTTTTCCAGGTTCAGTTCAGCGCCCCAGCCAAAGCCTTTAGCGTAAGGAACAGATACAGCGTTACCGTTGTTGATCTGAGAGAACAGGTAAGCATCAGATGGGTCAACAACCAGACCGCAGATTACGCCAGGGAAGGAGTTACACGCCAGCATCGCGCCTTGGCCCGTACCACAACCGGTCACAACGAAATCAGCAGCGCCAGAGTTCAGCAGGATTGCAGCCAGAATACCGTTCTGGATGTAGGTCAGCTGTGCGGTATCTTCAACGGCGTATTGACCGTAGTTGTGTACAGTGTGGCCCAATGGTGCAACCGCTTTGGTCAGAGACTCGGCGATGATGGCGTTTTTGGCAGCCTGGCTGTTCTCGTTAATCAGTGCAATTTTCATGTTCGTTCCTTTTTTGTGACGGACAAATACATTTTTTAAAACTGTATTTCAATTTGATGTGTGCAGTATACCGTTTCAAAAATAAAGCGCAAATCGTGGAAGCAAAGAATGCGGCACAGCCCATAGATTCAGGAAAAACACGATGAACGGAAAAGCGATAGTAAAGGTATAACCTATTGAAAAATGGCGCTGTATTTCAGCGCCATAGGGGAGGGTTAGGCATCCGGGAAGGTTAGCGTATTACCGGGTGCTTCTCGATTAAGATGAAGAAAATTCAGGTGGCGCTCGTACTGATCCAGAATGTCGTTAATCACCTGTTCTTTACTGTAGTCCATCAGGTCATTCCCTTGACTTCCTTCCAACAGGAAAGTCTCAAGGCGGTAATAATCTGATTTCCCCGAGCGAGCGCGGTAGGTAAAGGCAGGGACGCTATAGCGCTGTGGCCAGATTTGATAAAGGAAATTCTGTTCATCACCCAAATCCACCAGCAGTTCGAGATGGTTCAGACGCTCATCTTCGACAGGTGGCAATTCGCTGACTTCAACGCTGGCACCGCGCAGGCGCAGTTCACGTGCAACATCCTCCATCGCCGCTTTACAGACGTTATCCAGCATTTTCTGTGTATGCGTTGTACCAGGGAAATTCATGACGCGTGAGATACGTTGTTTCCAATTCAAACGATCGTCGCCTGAAATGGGCATTGGTGCCGAGGTTTGTAAGGAACTGGCTTTACGGTAGTCCTCCACGCGTAGTGATTTATATAACCCGGCCATAATAAAGAACATCACAAAGCTAAACGGTAATCCCATGATGACGGTGGTGTTCTGTAATGCTGACACGCCGTTTGTCATCAGCATACCTAGCGTCAGCAGGCCAATCGCGACTGACCAGAAAATCCGCAGCCAGTTTGGCGCGTCATTGTTGATGTCGCCAAGGCGAGAAGTAAAGTTACCCAGTACCAATGAACCAGAGTCAGCAGAGGTGACATAAAACAGCAGGCCGGTAATGGTCGCGACAGAGGCGCTCAGGCTGAAACCAGGATACTGAGCCAGCAGGCTATAGAAGCCGCGCTCTGGGTGCTGCATAACTTCATTGGCAAAGTCCAGATTACCGTGGATGACCTGATAAAGCGCGCTGTTGCCGAAAATGGAGAGCCACAGCAGGGTAAAGACAAACGGAATGATCAGCGTGCCGACAACGAACTGTCGAATCGTTCTGCCGCGTGAGATACGTGCCAGAAATAGCCCGACAAACGGTGCCCACGCCACCCACCATGCCCAGAAGAACAGCGTCCAGCTATTCATCCACTCGGTTGGGCGATCGAACGCAAAGCTATTGAGCGTCATGCCCGTAAAACGGTTGATGTAATCCCCGACGTTCAGCACCAGCGCATTCAGCAGAAACTCGGTATCGCCCCAGAAGAGCAGAAAGAGAATTAAACCCAATGCAAGCAGGACATTAAGCTCGGAGAGGAAGCGAATGCCGCGATTGACCCCGGACGTCACGGAAACGGTCGCCATGATCACGGAAAGCAGGATGAGCGAGGCCTGAACGGTGAGATTCTCTGGGATCTGGAACAGGACTTTCAGCCCATAGTTCAACTGAACGACGCCGATGCCCAGCGTGGTGGCGATACCGAAGATGGTCCCGAGTACGGCCGCGATATCAACGCTGTGGCCAATCGGGCCATTAATGCGTTTACCAAAGATAGGGTATAGGGCGGAGCGAATCGTCAGCGGCAAATTATACCGGTAGCTGAAGTAGCCAAGCGCAATACCCATCAACGCGTACATTGACCAACCGGTTAATCCGTAGTGAAACAGCGTCCAGACCATCGCCTGCCGTGCCGCTTCCATCGTCTGACCTTGTCCTTCCGGCGGCATCATATATTGCGTAATGGGTTCCGCGACGGAAAAGAACATTAAATCGATGCCGATCCCCGCCGCAAACAGCATTGCGGCCCAGCTCATCAGGCTAAATTCAGGTTTCGACTGCTCTGGCCCGAGCTTGATCGAACCAAAGCGAGATGAGGCGATGAAGATGACGAAAACGATGTAGAGCGTGGCGGCGAGCAGATAGTACCAACCAAAGGTCGCAGAAACCCAGTTAAGCGCGTGGGTAATCCAATCGTTCGCCTCTTTGTTAAACAACATGGTCATCAGCGAGAAGGTCAGGATGAGTCCCGCTGATGTGTAGAACACGACAGGATTCAGGCGATCCTGTTGAGTGGTCGTTTCTGATGTTGGCATGGTTATCCCTTGCGTTACGTGAACAGATACTCTGATTCCTCTCTCCACGAAGCGTGCTTAGCGCATACCAAGAATGGGGCGCAGGACATCCGCTGAGTACGCTTTCCGTTGAAGAAGGTCATCAGAACAAAAAAGAAATTATTCTTTTTAAGTTGGAGTTATCGTCTGAACTCAAACTACTTTTCGTGATAATTGATACAGATTTTTAACCTTTCAGCAATAAAAGATATTCATTTTTTATTGAACGTTCAATCAAAAAAAAGTTTAATGGGATAAATCGGATCATGAATCATCGTCTTTTACCGTGATTCATCACGCAAAAATGAAGGGGAAATGCAGTGCCTAAAGTCGGAATGCAGCCCATCAGACGGCAGCAACTCATCGAAGCGACGCTGGCCGCGATCAACGATGTGGGGATGCACGACGCCTCGATCGTACAGATTGCCCGACGTGCGGGAGTGTCGAATGGCATCATCAGCCATTACTTCCGCGATAAAAATGGCTTACTGGAAGCGACGATGCGCTACCTGATTAGTCATCTGGGGCTGGCGGTGAAATCAAGGCTGTTGAGCCTGACAGAAAACACGCCTCGTGCACGCTTGCGGGCGATTGTTCAGGGAAATTTTGATGATAGCCAGACGAATAGCGCGGCGATGAAAACCTGGCTGGCGTTCTGGGCCAGTAGCCTGCATTCCCCGATGCTCCATCGGTTACAGCAAGTGAACGATCGTCGGCTTTACTCCAACCTGTGTGTCGAATTTAGCCGCTGTTTACCGAAGGATAACGCGCGTATTGCGGCAAAAGGGTTAGCGGGTCTGATCGATGGGCTGTGGCTGCGCGGTGCGCTAAGTCATGACGCCTTCAACCGCGAAGAAGCGTTGAGCATTGCCTACGACTATATCGAGCAGCAGCTCACTCGCGCCTAATCCTTCCTTATCATTTTGCCTTTTCTGCCCGGAACGCATATTCGGGCAGCCACCAGACAGGAGAAGTTATGTCTCGCTACGGTTTACAACAGCTTTATATCAACGGCGCTTATGTCGATAGCACGGGTGACGATACGTTTGATGCGGTGAACCCCGCGAACGGTGACATCATCGCCCAGCTTCAATCGGCCACGGCTGCTGACGTTGACCGAGCGGTCAGCGCAGCCGCAGCAGGGCAGAAGATATGGGCGGCGATGACAGCGATGGAGCGCTCGCGTATTTTACGCCGTGCCGTGGATATCCTGCGTGAGCGTAATGATGAACTCGCCTTGCTTGAAACGCACGACACCGGCAAGCCGCTCTCAGAAACGCGCACCGTCGATATCGTGACCGGTGCGGATGTTCTGGAATATTACGCGGGGTTGATTCCCATGATCGAAGGGCAGCAGATTCCCCTGCGTGATACCTCGTTCGTCTATACCCGCCGGGAACCGCTTGGGGTGGTCGCTGGCATCGGTGCCTGGAACTACCCCATTCAGATCGCATTGTGGAAATCGGCCCCTGCGCTGGCGGCTGGCAACGCGATGATCTTCAAGCCCAGTGAAGTCACGTCGCTAACCGCGCTGAAGCTGGCAGAAATCTATACCGAAGCGGGCTTACCCGCGGGCGTATTCAACGTACTGACGGGAACGGGGCAATCCGTTGGTCAGGCGCTGACCATGCATCCGGGGATTGCCAAAGTCTCTTTCACGGGAGGGATCGCCAGCGGAAAAACGGTAATGGCCAATGCCGCCGGCTCGACCTTGAAAGCGGTCACGATGGAACTGGGTGGGAAATCGCCGCTGATCATTTTTGCTGATGCCGATCTGGATAAGGCCGCGGATATCGCCATGATGGCGAATTTTTTCAGTTCAGGACAGGTGTGCACCAACGGTACGCGCGTCTTCGTTCCACAGGCATTGCAGGCGCAGTTTGAGGAAAAAATTCTGGCTCGCGTTCAGCGCATCCGTATCGGTGACCCGATTGACGAACAGGTGAATTTTGGTCCACTGGTTAGCTTCCCGCACAAAGAATCCGTATTGCGTTACATCGAAAGTGGAAAACGCGAAGGCGCTCGCGTGCTGGTGGGTGGCGAACCGATGACTGACGAGAAATATGCACAAGGCGCATACGTTGCCCCGACGGTGTTCACAGATTGCCGGGACGATATGAAGATTGTGCGGGAAGAAATCTTTGGCCCGGTCATGAGCATTCTGACGTATCAGGATGAGGATGAGGTTATCCGTCGTGCCAATGATAGCGAGTATGGGCTGGCGGCTGGCATCGTGACCAGCGATTTGAATCGGGCACATCGGGTTATTCATCAGCTTGAAGCAGGGATTTGCTGGATCAATACCTGGGGCGAATCTCCGGCTGAGATGCCTGTGGGCGGCTACAAACATTCGGGTGTCGGACGTGAAAACGGCATAACAACATTGGAACACTATACGCAAATTAAGTCTGTACAGGTTGAACTGGGTGAATTCCGCTCGGTATTTTAAACGAAGGGGAGAAAGCCTAATGGAATATGATTACATCATTATCGGCGCGGGTTCCGCTGGCAATGTGCTGGCGACGCGTTTAACAGAAGAAAGCGACGTGAGCGTACTGCTGCTTGAAGCGGGTGGCCCGGACTATCGGTTGGATTTTCGCACGCAAATGCCTGCGGCATTAGCGTTCCCGCTACAGGGGAAGCGCTATAACTGGGCTTATGAGACTGACCCTGAGCCTCACATGAATAATCGCCGTATGGAATGCGGTCGTGGCAAAGGGTTGGGTGGGTCATCGCTGATTAACGGCATGTGCTACATCCGTGGCAATGCGATGGATTTTGATCACTGGGCGACGATGCCGGGTCTGGAGGACTGGAGTTACCTTGATTGCCTGCCGTATTTCCGCAAAGCAGAAACGCGGGATGTGGGATCGAATGACTATCATGGTGCGACGGGGCCAGTGTCGGTGACCACACCGAAGATGGGCAACAACGAATTGTTTCACGCGATGGTTGAAGCGGGTGTACAGGCAGGGTATCCGCGTACGGACGATCTTAACGGCTATCAGCAGGAAGGGTTTGGGCCGATGGACAGGACCGTTACGCCTAAGGGACGTCGAGCCAGTACCGCGAGAGGTTATCTGGATCAGGCAAAAGGCCGTAAAAATCTGACCATCGTGACGCATGCCTTAACCGACACGATTCTCTTTGACGGAAAGCGCGCCATTGGCGTGGCTTACTTTAAAGGCGACAATGCGGAGACGGCAAAGGCACGCCGCGAAGTGCTATTGTGTGCAGGCGCGATCGCCTCGCCGCAGATCCTGCAACGTTCCGGCGTGGGGCCGAAAGATCTGCTTCAGCGTCTCGATATTCCCGTCGTGCACGATTTGCCAGGCGTCGGTGAAAATTTACAGGATCACCTGGAAATGTATTTGCAATACGCCTGCAAAGAGCCGGTATCGCTGTACCCCGCGCTGCAATGGTTTAATCAGCCGAAAATCGGGGCGGAATGGCTGTTTAACGGCACAGGTGTTGGAGCCAGCAACCAATTTGAGGCGGGCGGCTTTATTCGCAGCCGTGATGAGTTCGCCTGGCCGAACATTCAATACCACTTTCTCCCCGTTGCGATTAACTACAACGGTAGTAACGCGGTAAAAGAGCACGGGTTCCAGGCTCACGTCGGTTCTATGCGCTCACTGAGTCGGGGGCGTGTGCAGGTTCGATCCAAAGATGCCCGTGAGCACCCCAGCATTCTGTTCAACTATATGTCGACTGAGCAGGACTGGCAGGAGTTTCGCGATGCAATCCGCATTACGCGTGAAATCATGGCGCAGCCCGCGCTGGATAAATACCGTGGGCGAGAAATCAGCCCTGGGTTAGAGGTTCAGACCGATGAGGAACTGGACGAGTTTATCCGCACCCATGCTGAGACGGCATTCCATCCCTCTTGTTCCTGTAAGATGGGAGAAGATGAGATGGCGGTGGTTGATGGGCAAGGCCGGGTCCACGGTATGGAAGGGTTACGAGTCGTGGATGCCTCCATCATGCCGCAGATTATTACGGGGAATCTTAACGCGACAACCATCATGATTGCCGAGAAGATTGCCGACCGAATCCGCCGTCGCCAGCCGTTGCCGCGCAGCAAAGCGCGTTACTACGTGTCGGGAAACACGCCGGTCAGAAAAGCACCGCTGAAACCCGCTTCATAACGCTCCTCGCATTGCCAGATGGGCTGCCCAGAAAGGGTGGTCCATACTTTTCATTGTTATACACAATCTGACAAACAAAGGCCTTCCGCACGATTACTATGGGTGATAACACCATCAGTGATGTCACTTTTCCTTGAGGAATGAAAATGAATAATTGGCTGCAACAGATTCAGGGCTTATTAAACTCCGGTAGCAAGCAGGGGAATCATCATCAAGGGGGCAAAAACGGTAATTTGGGCGACATGCTGAAGCCCGCTGCACTGGGCGGTTTGGCTGGCGTCTTGTTGTCGAATAAATCCACGCGGAAGATCATGGGCTCATTGGGTAAGAATGCGTTGATCATTGGCGGCAGCGCTGCGGCGGGCGTAGTGTTGTGGAACCAGTATAAGAAACGCGTTCGCGACACGCATCAGGACGATCCGCAGTTTGGCACCCAATCCTCAGCCGACACTATCCGCGCCCGTCGTCTGATTCAGGCTCTGGTTTTTGCTGCTAAAAGTGACGGCCACATTGATACCACCGAGAAACAGCGTATTGATGAAAACATTCAGCAACTGCAACTGGGCAGTGAAGCACACCGCTGGGTACAGGAAGCGATAGAGCAGCCGCTTGACCCGGTTCTGTTGGCGAAAGATGTGAAGAATGAAGAAGAGGCACTTGAGATCTACTTCCTAAGTTGTGCCGTCATTGACGTCGATCACTTCATGGAGAAAAGCTATCTGGATGCGTTAGCGACCGAATTGAAGATACCGCAAGATGTACGGCAGTCGATCACCAATGAGCTGAAAAGCCCGTCATGATAGGGCGTAATGCTGTTCACTTAAGCATGGATTTAGGGGGAAACACGGTGATGAGGTTCCCGTAGGGATACCTCGCACCGTGGTAGCCCCCGGTATCTCGATTCTTAAACGATCGGCATTAGTCATGATAGGGCGAGTGGTTTATGCTGGGATAAGATAGTGTTGAAGAGATAAAACGGATAACGCGGGCGAAAGGTGTTTCGCCCGCAGTGCTATCTGACGCTTAGAAAGCGCTGGTGTCTTTGAACAGACCCACTTTCAGTTCGTCTGCGGTATAGATCTGCTGACCGTCAACCAGTACTTCGCCATCAGCAATACCCATCACCAGGCGGCGATTGATCACACGTTTGAAGTGAATGCGATAAGTCACTTTCTTCGCCGTCGGCAGCACTTGTCCGGTGAATTTGACTTCACCCACGCCGAGAGCACGGCCTTTACCTTCGCCACCTAACCAGCCCAGATAGAAACCAACGAGCTGCCACATGGCATCCAGACCGAGGCAACCAGGCATCACCGGGTCGCCGATGAAATGGCAACCGAAGAACCACAGGTCAGGCGTGATATCCAATTCGGCTTCCACATAGCCTTTGCCATACTTACCGCCGTCTTCTGTCATTTTAACGACGCGGTCCATCATGAGCATGTTAGGGGCGGGTAACTGAGGGCCTTGCGGGCCAAACAGCTCGCCACGACTGGAGGCAAGGAGGTCTTCTTTTGTATAGGATTCGCGTTTATCTACCATGGTCTCTGTAAGCCTTATTTTAATGAAGCACGCAGGTTAGCGTACAGCTGTACGCTGGGCAAGTCTGTTACGTCTGGTTGAACCAGTTGGTTTAACGGAAAAACCAAGGGAAACGTCGGCGTTCCTGCGGTGCAAGTTGTCCAATACGCTCACGGATCGCGGCCAGCAGATTTGGCTGCTGCTCATCGTCATAAGCGAAGTTGGTCAATAATGACAACGCTTCTGGCGCGGTTTCTACTGGGAAAAGATGGAATTTCCCTTGGCGCACCGCGTCAACGACCTCTTCTTGTAAACAGAGATGACGTAGGTTAGCCACCGGTAAAATCACGCCCTGTGTTCCCGTCAATCCGCGACGCTGGCAGACCTCAAAGAAGCCTTCAATTTTCTCATTCACGCCGCCAATGGGTTGCACACGACCAAACTGATCGACGGAACCGGTCACTGCGAATTGCTGATTGATTGGCCGTAAGGAGAGGGCGCTGACAAGCGCACATAGCTCCGCCAAAGAAGCACTGTCACCATCCACTTCGCTGTATGACTGCTCAAAGACCATAGACGCGGAGAAGGGAAGCTGTTGATCGAGCTCCAGTTCCGTAATCAGGAACGCCTGCATGATCATCATGCCCTTCGCGTGCAAATTGCCAGCAAGCTCGGCTTTGCGCTCTACGTCCGTGAATTCACCGTCGCCAGCGTGAACGACGCAGGTGATGCGCGTTGGTTCACCAAAGGCAACTGGATAGCCAGGGAACTCGAGTACGGATAGGCCATTAACCTGGCCGACGACTTCGCCTTCCGTTTCAATCAGGATCTGACCTAATTCTATTTCATCCTGCATTCGCTCACGCAGGTAGCCTTCACGCCACTGGCGCGCGGCAACGGCATCAACCAGCGCCTGTTCCGTGATCTGACCATCTCTGGCATACAGCGAAGCATATTTTAGCTGGTTGATTAACCAGCGTGGGCATAATGGCAAATTACCCTGATCGCCGCTGTAGCGCACTGCGACGTTGACGAAGGCTGGCCAGGCATCAGCGTCTAGTAGCGGTAGTTGATTCTCGCTGCATAGTGCATTGATGTAGGCACACCAGCGCGCCATGTCATCGGTTTCAATCAACTGCAATTGCGCTTCAAACTCGCCGTAAATTGCGTGCTCGCCTAATTCCGGTTCCATGTCATGAATATCAGCCAGACTCTCGCGGTCACCGAGAATAATCAGGCGAATATCAAGCGGCATTGGGGGCACATCAACGGGCAGTGGCTTACGCTCATCGGGTGATAACCAGCGGTAGCGTCCCTCAGCCATAATCTGCTTCAGACGCAGCCACATTAAAGGCTGAGCCAACAGTGCTCTGGCTGACAGGATCAGCGTACCGCCATTAACCTGATGAATCAGTCCTGGATGCAGCGTGATTTCATCGTGAAAACTGCGCACACAGCCGAAGAGCTGTTCAGGTTCGATCCATTCCTGGTAGCCACAGGACTGCTGTGCGGCAAAATTATCCGCAGGCTGTGTGGCTGGTTCGACCCGGATATGACGACCCTCAATGATATATTTACTGCCATGTATCGCCCCGGAGTCTGGCCTGATTGCGCTTAGCGCACGGGCGATCAATGCCATATATTCATCGTTCTCCTGCGCTTTCAACAGCATAAAGCGAGAAGGCGATCGAGGGTGGCAAAAGAGCGTCAGACTGTCTGCAAGACGCGACTGAATAGCGGAAAATTCAGCAGGAGCAAGCTGAGCTGCCTGAGTGAATAGCGTTTGATAAGGCGTATTATTGGGCAGTAAATGCTGCCATGAGAGTCGGTTACTGGTCAAAGTATCAATGTAATCGTCTGATGGAAAACCGTGATTATACAAGAATAATGTCGAGTGCACATAAGGAGAGTCATCTCCCCGTCATCTTTAGCATATTGAAGCCCGAGCCGTGCTTGGCTGATTGTCTTAAAAGCTGTCAAAAAATCGCCAGAAAGCGGTTAAAATCGGAGAAAACTGTTATGCTGAAAGTAACGTTACGCGGTCACTGAAGAATTTAATATGAAATATCAACAACTAGAAAATCTTGAGTGCGGGTGGAAATGGAAGTACCTGGTGAAAAAACACCGGGAGGGAGAAGAGATCACGCGCTTTCTGGAGCAAAGTGCTGCGGACGAAGCGGTACAGGCATTGCTTAAAATGGAAAACCAGCCGGTGAAAGTGCTGGAGTGGATTGCACAATGTATGAATCCAACCTTAGAAAATCGGATGAAGCAGACGATCCGCGCACGGCGTAAACGTCATTTCAATGCAGAGCACCAACATACGCGCAAGAAATCGATCGATCTGGAATATTTGGTCTGGCAGCGTCTCGCGGCTTTGGCTCAACGACGCGGAGTGACCTTGTCAGAAACGATAGTGCAGCTAATTGAAGATGCTGAGCATAAAGAGAAATACGCCAGCCAGATGTCGTTGCTCAAGCAGGATCTCAAAGCTATTCTGAATAACGACGAGATGTGATCGGCGCTTGGCATTTAGCTTGTCGATAAACAGGTGTAAAAAAGCAGAGAGCATTTTTCAACGTTGCGCAGCAACGGCCCGTAGAGTGATGGGCAAGAATGTCGGTCATAAAAAAACCTCGCCGGAGCGAGGTTTTTTTTCGTTAATAACTTAAGCCTGAGGCTGAGTTACAACGTCTTTGATGCCTTTAACTTCGATCTCTACGCGACGATCTGGTGCCAGGCAGTCGATCAGCGCAGCACGAGGTTTCACGTTGTCACAGGTAGAACCGGTAACAGGTTGAGATTTGCCCAGGCCACGAGCAGAGATTTTGTTCGCAGGGATACCTTTAGATACCAGGTAATCAACAACGCTCTGTGCGCGTTTTTCAGACAGGGCTTGGTTGTATTGCTCTGAACCTAAACGGTCAGTGAAGCCCAGAACAACAACGGAACCGTCTTTCGGATCCAGAGAGCTCAACTGAGTGTACAGTTGATCCAGTGATTGCTGGCCTTCTGCTTTCAGCGTTGCTTTGTTGAAGTTGAACAGGACGTCAGATTTCAGCGTGAAACGCTTGGTTTCAACAACTGGAGCCGGAGCTGGAGTTGGAGCCGGAGCAACAACTGGTGCTACACGGTCATCTTGACCGAAACGGTAAGACAGGCCAACGCTCATCAGCATGTTGTCTGGACGGGCACCAACGGTACCAGCATCACCAATGTTGCTTACCCACTGGTAGTCAACACGAGTAGCCCAGTTTTTGTCGATAGCGTATTCAACACCGATCGCAGCCAGCGGAGAAACGCCAGTGTCGTCGTTATTGATGTCAGCTCTTGTACCGGTGTTTACAGAGGTAGCTGCATGGCTGTCTGCGCGCCATACCATGCCGCCCAGACGGGTATAAACATCCAGATCTGGCAGAACTGGGTAGCTCAGTTTAGCAGCCAGTTGGATGCCCTGTGCTTTGAAGCTCGCACTGTCTGCTGCACTAGCAGTAGAACCTGCATACTTCATGCGGCCCAGCCAGTCGTAGCCCAGTTCAAAGCCCAGGTACGGGTTGGCTTGATAACCAACAAATGCGCCCGCGCCTAACTTGCTTTTGATTGGGTTGTTGTTGACACCAGTGTAACCATTTCCGTAGAAACCAGTATCGTGGAATTGAGACACACCCAGTTTACCACCGGTGTACCAGGTATTGTCTTTAGGAGCTGCTTGCGCGACGGTCGCGAAGCCAGCCAGTGCCACTGCAACTGCGATAGCTGTTTTTTTCATTTTACGCCTCATTATCATCCAAATCGGTAATTAACCTGAGGGGCTAATAAACCTTTGGTTAAAATCCTTTGGTTGGAGACTTTGCCCTTATTTATGACTTACTGTCAGTCAACTGACGTTATAAAAGAGCAACTCCAGCGAGTTAAAGTCTACAACGTGATGAGAAAGTTACAAGTATGATGTGATTTGCGTCATAAGAAAACCGCACGATTCATACATACTTGCTAACAAATAGTAGATGCTTTTGACAGATCTTACGCCTTTTAGCTGTATCAAATATACTCAAGAAGCCCGCAGAATACCGCTCTGCGGCGATCTGTATAACACATAACCAGCCAGGACTGAGAAAATTCTTAATTTACTTAATGATACAATGTCGAATGAATTTTAAGGCTGGGAAATAGTCTATAGGCGTCACCGCCAGTACTTTCCGGCCGCATAATAAAGCCGTACGTATTTCCTGCCTGTGCGGCGTGGCGTAGCCGAACCTTCTCTTCTTCCGTTAATTCGTGTGGTAACCAGCATAATACCCCGCTGTAATTTCCTGTCAGCAAGGCTCTTTCCATCGCATCCACTGTAAATAGTGGATTGAGGTGGTGAAGTTGCACCATTTTATCCAGCGGTAAGCCAGATTGCTGTACCCAAGGGCGGCTCAATTTTTGTTGAGGAGAAAGCCACAGCAGCCAACGCGATTGCGTACCTAGCTGCTGTAAGAGCGGTAATAGCAGGTGTGTGACTATGGGCTGATCGGCGTTGTACACGATTTCGCTGATAATTCCGCCGGCGCTGATCGAAGTTTCCGCAGCATGCTGACTTGCAGAAAACGATGACGACTGAATGTTGTGAGAGCTGATTGATTGCGTACGCATAATGAGTTCTACCCATAGTGTTACTGTATGGGCATACAGTACTCACTGTGTGCGTGAAAATCAACCTGATTTTTTGAAAGCGCTTCGCATATTCCTTATGCAAGAGACAGTAAACACATTTACTGTTTGAAGCCGCATCGGGGCTGTGTTTAATTATTTGTTCCTGCTACAGATATTTTTAATTGTTCAGGAAGAAATCATTTTAATACTAAGGATTATGGCAATGAAGCAATTATGCAGAAAAAGGATTTTGCAATCTCAGCATTCTTTTTCATCTTTGGGGGAAATCACCTCACGTTCTCAATTTGGTGGCTACAGCATCGCAGCAAATAAAACGATTTTCGGGTTGGTGTCAGAAGGGGAGCTTTATCTTCGCGCGAGTAAGAAGGATGAAAAATATTTTCAGCAGCGTGATATGCCCAATCTGATTTATACCAAACGCGGCATGCCAGTTCCGTTGAATTATTTTCTTGTTGATGAGGTATTGTGGCAAGAATCTGTGCAGTTACTGTATTTTGCCCGTTTGGCGTTGGTCGGCGCGCAGTATGACAAAGCCGTCAGAAGCACCAACGGACGGCTAAAAGATCTCCCTAATCTTAACCACGATATTGAACGCCTGTTGTGGAAAGCAGGGATAAGAAATGTCGATGAACTACAGCATTATGGTGCGAAAAACAGCTATCTCGAGTTACGGAAGGTTCGCACTAATCTGAGTGTTAACGTGCTATTGGCGCTTGCTGGCGCCATTTGTGGCACGCATCAGGCAGCTCTTTCCCGCGATATCCGCAACGAACTGTTGGAATGGTATAAAAACAATGCGGTCTCCAAAGGATCCAAGCACTAAGAAATTCGCTTTATTCTTACTGTGCAATCATGTCATTTTTTAGCTGTACAAGTTCAGGCAGGAGATCGAGCAGCAGGCTGATTTGCTGAATAATTAATGATTCTTTACTGTCTGATTCGGGTGAAAGGGATTGAATGCTGGCGGTAATAGTTTTCAATCCCTGATTGATTCGCACACTTTCCTCTTCGCTACCGTGTAGTGCGTCATCAACATGGCAAACGGCGTCATCCAGTAACAGCAGCGTTTCCGATGAAGTAATTTTCCCGCGGTGTGCGCCGAGCGTTGAAATATAGCTTAACAACGTATGATTCAGACACATGAAGCGAAATGCACTATCCAATTTGTTCCGGGTTGCGTGAGGTTCTGAAGACATATTCGATACAACGGATGCCAGCTCGGCATCGCAGTTATGCGCATCCCGGCGGGCGATACGATAAGGCAGGCTATTATCTTTCCCCTGATGATATTGCACCATTATCGCATCAAGATAACGGCAGTTGGCGTCTAATGTCTGATTGATAACGGTTGGCAGACCACGAAAACGCCAATCCGGCCAGATAAAGCTCACCGCAGCCCATGCAATGGCACACCCTAATAAAGTATCGATAATACGTGGCACTGCGACTTCGAAGCCTTCGCCCAACAGATTGAAACAGAGCAGGACAAGCAGCGTAATAAACATGGTCGCGTGTGCGTACTGTACGTTGCGAAAGGCGAAAAACAGTACGCCGCTAATGACGATTAACGTGAGTTGTCCTTCCAGTGAAGGGACGAAATACAAGACAGGCAAGCCGAGTAAAATGCCGGTCAAGGTGCCGATAATCCTCAACGTCAGCCTCCGCCGGGTAGCGTTATAGTTTGGCTGACAAACAAACAGGCTGGTCAGCAGAATCCAGTAACCGTGCTGCATCCCCGTGACCTGAATCAGTGCATAGCCGCTACAGAGTAATACGGACATACGGATAGCATGACGGAACAGTGCCGACTGGGGGGTTAGGTGGCGGCTAATGCGTAAGCGGATGTCGCTCCATCCCGTGATTTTGTCATCTGCCAGCGTGTTTTCCGGGTTATTTTCTTGCTCAATGGCCTGTTCGGATTCGATCGTCGCTAACTGGGCATCAATCGCGCGCAGGTTATTTAATAAATAAGTGAGCGCCTTGATTTGGGTCGCGTCCGCCATGTTGTTGGCCGTGATGCGTGCAATAGCGGATTCAAGGTGCACGAAAGCCCGCTCAAGGCGGCTATCATGCTGATATTTTTGCTGCAACAGAATGGATTGCGACAGTTTCTGACAGGCTTTGGCTTGCATGCTCAGCAGGCGTTGAAAGCGGAATAAGACGTCGCTATAGCGCAGTTTTTCACGCAGTTGCGGATAGTAAACATGCGACGAACTGGCCCGTTCGTGAATATCCTGAGCGACAAAATAGTAGTGCAGCGTTTGGCGCGTCCCGCGTTGTCCGCGATCGCCACGCAGACGGGTTAACAACGAAGACTTGGTCTGGTTGAGTATCGCAACCAACTGGCTGTTTGCCATCGCGACGTCAATCAAGGGTTTGTCGGTTTCTTCTTCAATATCGGGATCGAACAGGTTGGCTTTTGCATCCAGATAGCGCGCCAACTGCTGATAACACTGCGCGAGGTTATCCTGCAACGGGCGGATAGGGAAGATGAGATGGCCGAACAGCGTAAGCAGATTGTACCACGAGGCGCCGATCAGCAGCATGATGGGTTGCTGATACCAGTTGTCATAAAGAGAGATGCCCAGCATGGTGTAAATCGCGATCAGCAGTGCGCCGAATGCGATTGTCGCATAGCGCTGCCCTAATGCGCCGAGCAGAATAAAGCCGCAGGTCGATACTGCCAGACCAATCCCGAACAGCCAGGGATAGGGAAAAAGCAGTTCGATAGAGATGGAAGCGACAAAAAAACAGGCCAGTGTAATGAACAGATTACGTAGGCGCCCGGTGAGGCGATCGTCAAGGTCGGTGAGGGCGGCCGCGACGACGCCAAGCGTGACGGGAATGGTCGATGTTGGCTGACCTAGCCACCAGGGAACTGCCGCCGCACCACTGAGTGCAATTAGGATACGAATGGTGTACAGCCAACTGCTATTGTACACATAGCGGCGAATTCCTGGGGCAAAGGTGAGCAACGTAATATCCTTAGATGCCGTTAACGAAAGTGGCGGCGAGCATTATTTTCCCGCGCAGCCTGTGCAAGCTCGACGGAAACCACGCGACGTCCTACTGGCCATAGCGCGATGGCAGCGATCTTAAAATTGGCTATGCCAACGGGAATGCCAATGATCGTAATACACTGCGCGATACCTGTAATGATGTGCGACAGGCAAAGCCACCAGCCAAAGAAAATAAACCAGAAGATATTCAGCAGAGAGCCGCCGGCGTTGAGAATCGTGCTCTTTTCATCCGGTCGCAGTTCATCAACATGGATGGCCTCATTGCCATAAGGCAAGAGCGACAGCTTGGTGATTTCCCAACATGAGCGTGTTAGCGGTAAGGTAAAAATCAGCAGCACGCTGACGACCGTCGCCAGAAGCCAGGCTAGTGTGGTGAAGAAACCACCTAATACGAAGTTAAGGATATTCAACACAGTACGCATAATCTCTCCTGTACGTATAAGGTAACCCGGTAAAGTAACCAAACTCACTGATGGTAAAAGAATTATCACATTAAGCATTAGGATATTCTAACCTGTTTTTAAGGCTAGAGCGTGAAGTCTGATAACGGGTAAACTAGGGAACAGATAAACGACGAAAAATGGACGAATAACCTCTCACATAGTCATGGCGCGAACATCATGGAACTGAAATCCACCTCGTTAGGTAAACATCTGGCCCAGCATCCTTACAATCGGGTGCGGTTACTGAATGCCGGTGTCGAAGTGAGTGGCGATAAACATCAATACCTGCTCCCCTTTAACCAACTGCTGGGCATTCACTGTAAAAGAGGGCTGGTGTGGGGAGAGCTGGAATTTGAATTGCCAGCCGGAAAAGTGGTGCGCTTGCACGGAACAGAATGGCAGGAAACGCAGGCTTTTTACCGCCATCTTCTCAAGTCTTGGCTTGACTGGAGCGAGGAGATGAGTCTGGTCAGCGCCGAGGTTTTGCAGCGTCAAACGGACAGTATTCAAGCGCTGATGCAGCAGGATAAATGGTTTAGCCGTCAGGCGCTGTCAACATTGCAGAATGCTATTCGCGATTCTCTGGCTGCGCTTCCCCTGCCTGTTTCTCGTCTGGAAACCTTTGATAACTGCCGTGATTACTACCGTGACTGCCTGCGCTGGCTTGAGCTGGGCGATGAGATGCGCACTGCGGCGAATCAGGCATGGATGGATCGCACGTTGGCGGCAGAGCAGTCTTTCTTTGAAACGGTGGAGAGTTCGCCATTAAACGTGTCGCAGAGTAAGGCTGTGATAAATGGCGAAGAAGGCGTACTGGTGCTGGCAGGGGCCGGTAGCGGGAAAACCTCCGTGCTGGTGGCTCGAGCGGCGTGGTTAATGCATCGGCAGGAGGCTACACCCGATCAAATTTTGCTACTGGCGTTTGGTCGTAAAGCGGCAGAAGAGATGAACGAGCGCATTCAGGAACGGCTCCACACGGACGACATTCAGGCCAAGACGTTCCATGCGTTGGCATTGCACATCATTCAGCAGGCTAGCCGTAAGGCACCGATGATAAGCCAGTTGGAAAGCGATGCGAAACAGCGTCGGGAACTGCTGATTTCTCACTGGCAGCAGCAGTGTGCCGAGAAGAAAACGCAGGCTAACGGGTGGCGGCGTTGGTTAACAGAAGAGCTGGAGTGGGATGTGCCAGAAGGTGATTTCTGGCATGACCCGAAACTCGCGGGGCGACTGGCCGGGCGACTAGAGCGTTGGCTAGGGCTGATGCGTATGCATGGCGGCAGTCAGAGCGAAATGGTTGAGCAGGCGCCAGAATCCATTCGGACCGAATTTCAGCAGCGCGTTCGCCTGATGGCACCGTTGTTGAAAGCCTGGAAAAAGGCACTTAAGGATGAAAACGCGGTCGATTTCTCCGGCCTCATCCATCAGGCTGTAAACCTGCTGGATAAAGGGCGTTTTGTTAGCCCCTGGAAACATATTCTGGTGGACGAATTCCAGGATATTTCGCCACAGCGTGCGAGTCTGTTGGCGGCACTGCGCCGGCAGAATAGTCGTACCTGTCTTTTTGCCGTAGGGGATGACTGGCAGGCCATTTACCGCTTTAGCGGTGCTGAACTGACGTTGACGACGGCCTTTGAGCAGCATTTCGGCGTCGGTGAACAGTGCGCGCTGGATACCACCTATCGCTTTAATGAACGCATTGGTGAAATCGCCAACACGTTCATACAACAAAACCCATATCAGTTGAAAAAACCGCTTAATAGCCTGAGTAAGGGAGATAAAAAAGCGGTGACGATCCTGCCTCAGGATCAGCTTGAGCCACTTTTGGATAAACTGAGCGGCTTTGTGAAAGCGGATGAGCGCATTCTTGTGCTTGCCCGCTACCACCATTTACGTCCTGCTATTTTGGATAAGGCTGCGACCAAATGGCCGAATTTGCCTATTGATTTCATGACTGTGCATGCCAGTAAAGGGCAGCAGGCGGACTATGTCATTATCGTGGGTATGCATGAAGGGAAAGACGGTTTCCCGGCACCGGCAAGGGAATCTGTGATTGAGGCGGTGCTGTTACCTGAACCTGAGGATTTCCCCGATGCAGAAGAACGACGCTTACTGTATGTGGCGTTGACGAGAGCGAAACATCGTGTCTGGCTGCTACAGGATGTGGCAAATCCCTCGGTGTTTATTGAACATCTCCATCGCTTAGGCGTGCCGACACAGCGTAAGCCGGGATAACGAAAAGCGAAAACAGGGAAGTGGGGGTTGCAGAGACCAGCGTCGACGGTGTGATACGCCGCTGGTCCATGGTCATTGCGGTAACTATTTCAGGCGATCTTGCAGATAGCGCTGATAATCAGGGATGGTGATCTGTACGGATTCTTTAAATAGCGCAGAGTTGACCAGAAAATCCGCCGTTGCACGGTTGGTGGCCACGGGAATGTTCCACACTGTAGCTAACCTCAGGAGCGCCTTCACATCGGGATCGTGTGGTACGGCGTTAAGCGGATCCCAAAAGAAGATCATTAAATCGATTTTTCCTTCGGAGATGAGAGCGCCAACCTGTTGATCCCCTCCCATTGGCCCGCTCAGCATGCTTTTTACGGGCAGTCCCGTATTCAACTGAATCAGGTTTCCGGTGGTTCCGGTGGCGTAAAGCGTGTGCTCTTTGAGCTGTTCTTTATTCGTACCAACCCAATCCAGCAAGGATTGTTTACAGTGGTCGTGTGCTACCAGCGCAATATGTTTTTGCGCGGCGATGGTACGGGTGGTGAACTCCATGGTTACGTCCTTCAATCTGGTGTAGTAAAGCTGACGCTAGGGTACAGACAGATTACGGAAACGCTGTTTCGGTGCAAAGCGATAAAAGTAGGAAAAGGCGAACGGGTATCAAAAATCTGATGTGACTGCGCGTAAAATCACCAGGTTACGGATTCATTCAGTGCGGTGGCAAAGCCTGCAACGGAAGCGCCTTTCGCCGCTGCGTTGTATTCCGACATCTTCCGCTCTATATCGAGCAGCTCATTGTCAGCGATGACAAGCGCATCGGTACGCACGGGGATAGCCTGATTTTTCTCATCAAGTAGTTGATATTGAGGCTGAGCAGTGAAATTTTTGCGCTCCTCAAGGGTGTGCAGCGGTGGGAGTTTAAATGATACCGATGCGACTTTTTCCGTGTTAAACGCCGCAATAAACGTGGAAGGAAAATAGGTGATCGGCGCACCGGTTTGGGCATCGATGGTATCGGCAACTTTGAACAAAATCTGATGTTGCCCACTGCCAAGTTCGAGGCTATCGGCGCCTTTCAGCAGCGAGCCTGACATTTTTTGCCCGTCAACCATCAGGAGATCGATTTTCTGATCTAATTTCAACGTTGTTGCCGCAATTGCAGAAGAGCTGAAACCTGCAATAAAGAGACAGACAGTGATGAAGCCGAATTTCATAATTTTCCCAAATGGCACGTAATCCAAGTATTGTTGAGGAATTGTCTGAATGTGTCAAAGGTTTCAATTTGAAACAGGCTGTTATGGCATTTTTCGTTCTATAGGGTGCAGATGGTGGGTTTTTGAGCCATTTCCTGCTATTCGTAGAATGTGCGATACACTGTAATAAATCACGCAAGAGAGGCGTAATAGCATGAATGACCGTGATATTGAATCTGTACTGAAAACGGTAAAAACCATTGCACTTGTGGGAGCCAGTGATAAACCGTCTCGCCCGAGTTATGGTGTGATGGCGTATTTACTTGAACAGGGGTACGACGTTATTCCCGTTAGCCCCAAACTGGCAGGGCAGACGCTTCTGGGCCAAAAAGCGTATGCCAACTTGGCGGATATTCCTAAACCGGTTGATATGGTCGATGTCTTTCGCCAGCCGGAAGCAGCTTATGAGGTCGCCAAAGAGGCAATCGCCATTGGCGCTAACGTGCTATGGCTACAGATCGGCGTCATCAATGAGCAAGCGGCAATTTTGGCTCACGATGCCGGGCTGAAAGTCGTAATGGATCGCTGCCCGAAAATTGAAATTCCACGGTTAGGGCTGGGTAAGTAAGCGTGTGGGGGAAATGCGTTACAAGCGCAGGGCGATGTTGAGTATCACAACATCGCCAATGTCTGCCTTCGGTAGCCAATATTTTCCGTCGGGAAAAGCTAATGGCGCAGTTGTGGTGCGCGGCGCTGAATGACCTCGGCTAATTCATTTAGTGAAGGATGCTCGTGTTCTGAAAGCTCTTCCTTCATCAATTGTGCTTCTGCCAGATAGGTATGTATCGGTTGGCCTTCGTCATCTTCCATCACCACGTGATACCACGGTTCGGAACGCGGCGTATCATTGCCGCTAATTTCTTCCCAGGTGGGCGTTTCTAATGAGTATTCGGGATCGATATCAATAACAACCCCCGGAAACCCCAGCAGCTTATGACGAATCTGTTGTCCGATGCCAAATTTACAGATGATCATATAACCCCCTGGAAATAGATTACACTTTCTACTCGCTGCGGATGACGTGGAGGAGGACAAACGCATCTGATAACGCCTTTTAGCGTACTAATGCCGATCGTTTAAGAATCGAGATACAGGGGGCTACCACGGTGCGAGGTATCCCTACGGGAACCTCATCACCGTGTTTCCCCCTAAATCCATGCTTAAGTGAACAGCATTATTTTAGCGTACAGCGTTTTTCAAGCGATGTGTTCGTTGGTGAATCACTGGCTGAACACATTATTAACAGTATGGTGTAAATTTTTAGAAGATACACCCCTGCTAATGAAATGTTGTTTAGCCTCTCGGGGTGAAAAGGGGGAGGAAGATGAAAGGGGGAAGAATATGGTAAAGATAGCAACAGTCGCCTATGTCTATGGCATGGTTCAGGGCGTCGGGTTTCGCTACAACACGCAGCATCAGGCCAGGAGACTGGGGCTCAATGGGTATGCGCGCAATTGCGATGATGGCAGCGTGGAAGTGGTGGCAAACGGCGAACCTCATGCGGTAGAGGCGTTGATTGACTGGCTGAAGCAAGGTGGCCCACGAAGCGCCAGAGTGGATAGGGTGCTTATTGAGCCACACGGCAAGACGGACTATGAGAGTTTTACGATCCGCTATTGAAAGCGGATGACGTTAGATGCATTTGACCGGTTTGGGTAAGCCGGCAATTTTCGTTGCCTGCTTCGCTGGTCCTTTCGGGAACAGTTTATACAGGTAGCGACTGTTTCCTTTCTCTTCGCCATACTTTTTCGCCATCGCTTTAACCAACATGCGTATCGCGGGTGATGTATTAAATTCCTGATAAAAATTTCGTACAAACCGGACAACTTCCCAATGCGGTTCAGTTAGCGTGATGCCTTCTTGTTCTGCTAACACGTGAGCCAACGCTTCACTCCACGCGGTGCTATCCATTAGGTAACCTTGCGCGTCTGTTGCGATTGTGCGTCCTTCAAACTCCAACATCTTCTCTCCACCAGCGATAAATCAGCCCGCAGTTTAGCAAATTTTTCTGTCTGCGCCGGAATAAAAAAAAGCCCCGACAGGGGCTTTCTCGGTGTAGTGCTAAACGAGACTTAGTCGTTACGCATGATGCCCAGAATGCTCAGCAGGCTAACGAAAATATTGTATATCGCGACATACAGGCTAACGGTTGCCCGGATGTAGTTGGTTTCGCCACCGTGAATGATGTTACTGGTTTCCCACAGGATGGCACCCGCAGAGAACAGAATAAACAGGGCGCTGATCGCCAGATGTAATGCCGGAATCTGCAAGAACAGATTGGCGATGACGGCAACAATCAGAACCACGAATCCTGCCATCATCATGCCTGACAGGAAGGACATATCCTTACGTGTCGTTAAGACATAGGCTGAACAGCAGAAGAACACCAGTGCCGTGCCGCCTAGCGCTAGCATAACAATGTCGCCTGCGCCGGAAGAAATCAGCGAGCTTAAAATCGGGCCCAGCGTATAACCCATAAATCCAGTCAGAGCGAATGCAGCCAGAATACCCGCAGGGCTGTTTGCCAGTTTGTGCGTCAGGAACATCAGGCCATAAAACCCAACCAGCATCAGAATCAAGCCAGGGGCAGGCAGGTTAAGTACGGTACTTGCCGTTGCGGTAACGGCGGAAAAGCCCAGCGTTAGCGACAGCAGGAAATAGGTGTTGCGCAGCACTTTGTGCGTGCTGAGTAGCGAGCTTTCACGAGTAGAAGAAACAACAATACGATCCATATCAGCGACTCTCTCTTCAGGGTGCTATTATCCAATGTCAAAGAGTAAATAGTTTCAGGACGTGATTAAAGGTGGTTTACCCTTCTTTACGCTGAAAATTGTTCATCCTTCGAGTCTGCGCTCGTGTTTTGTTCTGTGATTTTTAGGAGGTGGGAGATAAGTTGCACTATTTTATCTACTGTGTGACGATTTTGCGTTCAAACGCACTGCAGTAGATTATTTTTCAGGCAATTGAGCGCAGTGATGCTTTACAAGATCTCATTCACTGTTTATAGTTCGCGTCATTGCGGAGGAGTGGCCGAGTGGTTGAAGGCACCGGTCTTGAAAACCGGCGACGCGAAAGTGTTCTAGAGTTCGAATCTCTACTCCTCCGCCAAAAAATTCAACGGGTTAGCTTAGGCTAGCCCGTTTTCGTTTCTGTTATTCAATCCGACAGCATGTCTACCTTGTATCGCTAATAAACCTGTTGTCCGTAACGGCGTTCGAATCGAGTTGCTGTGAACGTGTCGCGACGCTGCGATACGAATTTTTCCCTTTCCTATTCATTCAGAAATGAATATTAACGATGAGTAAAATAAATAGGTGTCGCATTCTGCGTCATTAATAAATCGATAGTTGTTGGTCAGGAATAATAACAATACAAACATCTGTGTTATTTATTGCGGACATATTCATAGTCGGTTGTGAAAATTAAATAAAATCCTGATCGATAAAGCATATACCCTAAATAATTCGAGCTTCAGGACAAAAACGACGAGGCGTTTTTGAACAACGCAAAGCGTTGGCCCGCTAGGGCAAGGCTTATTTATAAGCCTTGTAACGCGGCAAGAGAGCGAATCCCGATGAGCTTACTCAAGTAAGTGATTCGGGTGAGTGAACGCAGCCAACGCACATGCAACTTGAAGTATGACGAGTATAAACGTTATCGGAAAACGATAGATAAGTACCGTGGCCTTACATTAAATCAGGAAGTCATCCTGAGTTTTATAAACAACCAGTTCCAGCAATGCTCGATATTTCTCCTGAAAAGCGGCATTGGCCTCTGTTTCAATTTTGTGAATTAATTTAGCGATGATGGCCTTGTTACTGACGGAGTGGCCGGATTGAATGATCTCTTCCACAATGTTGCCGAGCATTTCCATATCGCTGACCTGAGAATCAAGGGCAAGCGCGTCAGATATCGGGAGCTCATTTGGGGGCACCTCTGAATGCATTGCTTTTCCTCCCTTGCCTTGTGTGTTTTCTGACGTGATTAATGCACGTCTTGCCAGACAGCACGAATTTGCTGTCCGCCAGACATGAAGAAATCGTTAGTTAACTTTAGTCGATCATACGCATAAAACCAGTCGATAAGATAAATAAACATGGCGTGACTTGGCGATGCTTCCGAACGCCAAAGGATGACGCCGATTAATGGTCAGGCGGATAAATATGAATTTATCATTTCCCACTCATATTATGTCTGAAATAATTATGTGAGACGCATGACTTCAATAAGTTAAACATGATGGAATGAGAGGAGGCGGGAAAAAACATTCACTGAACATTAAAGACTATTAATGCATTTTGATTAAGCGCTATAAGATTTTTATCTGTACAAAAAGGCGGCATTTTTCTGTATTACATGCCTTTTATCAATTCATGTCATTTTGTCAAAAAATGTATGTTTATCAGGGAATGTCTTTTTATCAAAAACGTCTTTTTATCAAAAGAGTGCCGTAGTTTACCTGGAGTGTTGGCATGCAAAAGATCAGAACAAAAGCAGTTTGTCTTTTCCGAAACAATGGCAAGATTCTGTTAGCTGAAGGGTATGACCCTATAAAAGATGAGCACTACGTGTTGCCGCTCGGTGGTGGCGTTGATTTTGGCGAATTGTCGCAGGCAGCAGCAGAAAGGGAAGTTCAGGAGGAAATTAGCGCGGCGACCAAGGATTTTTCGCTGTTAGGCGTTTCAGAAAATATTTTCTCCTACAATGGCAAACCTGGACATGAGATTGTCTTTGTTTATGAGGCACGTTTTCAGGATGAGTCACTTTACCAGCAAGATATCATTCATGGCATAGAGACAAACGGCGTGCCGATCGTTACTCGTTGGTTTGATATTGATTTGCTGCGCTCAGGGAAAATCAAGTTTTATCCTGATGGTATCGTGGACATGATCTAGTCCGAGTCAGCCTGGCTGGCGTGATGGCAGGTTGTTACCTTCGTGATGATAATGAGTGCTGATGTTACGTGCCAATATAATGTTACATGCCAACATAAGGAAAAAAGATGCAGGTTTTGATGGTCATTGATATGCAAAATGCGGTGTTTGCAACGCCAAGGGCGCGACAGGCGCAGACGGTCGCATTGATAAACCAGCTTTCAGGTGCAGCAGATCGGACGATTTTCATCCAGCATGAAGAAGACGGCATGCTGTCTGGCAGCGAGGGGTGGCAGCTATTACCTGAACTGCATCAGCCAGAGGGGAGTCTGTTTATCACCAAAGCGGCGTGCGATGCATTTTACCGTACGCCGTTAGCCGATGTATTGGCGAAACTGGGAGTTGACCACCTTACGATTTGCGGATGTGCGACGGATTATTGTGTTGATGCAACCATTAAAAATGCGGCCAGTCGAGGCTACGCGTTGACAATTGCCGCTGATGCGCACACGACGGCCAATCGTGGGGAACTGAAAGCAGAACAATTAATCACACATTACAACGACGTGTGGCGGAATTTTATTATTCCAGGTAACACGATTACCGTAGAAACAACGGAGCACATCGTTGCTTCATGGGAGATGAGTCGCTAATCCCATGGTGAATATTATTTCTGTCAGGCATCACCCTGAATATAAAGAACGGGCGATTCATTACTTCCAGCGCCACTGGGCATCCGATGAGACGTTGATGCTTTACGAAGACTGTATCAACCACTGCATTGGTGCTGAAAACCCATTACCTGATTGGTATTTGCTGGAACAGGACGGGCATATTATTGGTGGTGCAGGGTTAATTACCAATGATTTCATCAGCCGTATGGATCTTTATCCCTGGCTGTGCGCGCTTTACGTTGAAGAAGATCATCGCGGCAATAGATATGCGGGACAGTTGATAGAACACCTTGCGCAGGAAGCTCGTCGTGTGGGTTTTTCTGCGCTGCATTTATGCACTGAACTGCTCGGTTTTTATGAACGCTATGACTTCCACTTTATCGGAATGGGCTATCACCCTTGGGGGGAAGCATCGCGAATTTATTCGCGGTCGCTGTAGTCGCTGTAAAGGAAAGTCACGATCGCTTTAAAGAAACGCTGGTGGTGAGTTAATGGGGGCTGGCTAAAAATAATGGGCAACATGTGTAAAAGTGAACGGGATCATATTCTGCTGACGATAGTCGAACTACGCTTCTTACATACTGAGAGGTAATCAATTATCCACGCAGGGGGAGGTGATTATGTACACGAGCATCCTGGTGCCAGTAGATATAGAGCAAGATGAACTCACCAAACACGCGATTACGCATGCCGTCAGGTTGGCCAAAATGTCAGGTGCCGCAATACACCTCTTTCATTCCCTCCCGGATGCGTCGGCGTTCTTATCTGCATATTCTTTTGGCATAAAAGAGTTTGAGAATGAGGCGGTGGTGAAAGCGAATGACAAGCTTAAATCACTGATGAAAACGATTGATTTGCCAGCATCGCGCTTGTCATGCAGCGTCAGTTTTGGGGCGGCCAGAGACGAAGTGTTAGCGCTGGCGGAGGAAATGAACGCGGATTTGATCGTAATCGGTTCGCGGCGGCCAGATGTAAAAACCTATTTGCTCGGCTCAAATGCCGCTGCTATCGTTCGCCATGCGAAAATATCGGTATTGGTTGTCCGTTAGTTTTTTGGCATAACGCCACTGCCGCATTGTAATGGGGCAGTGGCGATGTTACGCATCAGCGTGGCGATCGCAGTATTCAACACGTTCGATTAACTGCTCGATCTCACGATCGGAAAACACTTCTATACCGTGGCGAATCAGTAATTCTGCGGTAACGCCGCTTCCCGCCGTTTGTGAACCATCAAATCGCCCACTGTATATCATGTGGCTACCGCAAGATGGACTCCCTTCCGTGAGGAGTGCAAAGCGGCAGTTATGCTGTTGCGCCATTTGCAGCGTTAGCCAGGCGCCCAAAATATAACGTTCGGTCACATCGCCGCCGGTTGCTTCGACAACCTTAGCGCCAGCCGTGATGACTGAAGTGCTGCCAGAGGCCGGGATAATTTCCGCCGAAGGCCTGGGCGTTGGGAAACCCGCGGCCAGTTCCGGACAAAACGTAATCAGTCTCGCCTGTTGGCGCCACTGGGTAAGATAGTCGTCAATCGATTTCTTTTTGGTGCCGTTATAGCGAACGGGAAAGCCAGACAGACAGGCGCTGATCAGAATGTTACTCATCGTGGGGCATACTCTCTAAAAGGTATGGATAGGCACGACCGTGCTGATTCATCATGCAGGTTATCTGGAGGAGATGCGATGCTTCAAAAAAGGGAGAACAGCAGGACAACAGGAAAGCTCAGCGGCCAGGTAAGGCCGATAATTAGCGAGGTAAAGAATCGGATGAACAGAGACTTATCTTTACTTAACAAGAAAGTGACGATCAGAGCGATGACAAAACCGATCGTGTAGGTAAGTTTAATGAGTTCCCATAGGGAGTGATGTGGCACGTTTGTTTCCTTTTATCCTCAGAGCGCCTGCATTTTATGTTGTTAATATTTTATGATCAATTTTTTAACCCATGATGGGTAGCTGGAGAACCGCGTTCTGCGGTACGTATTTTGTACTACAGTTATTATCCTCTGGCTAAAATGAGACCCTCGGTATGAAAACGACGCTGGCTATTGCGATGGTGTGCGCTGTGGTTCTGTTTTCTTTTTCTACGCCTAGTATGGCGAAAACGACTCAGATTTCTGATGAACAGATCAAAGAACGGATCATTCAGGAATCAATTTCTTCTTATTCCGGTAATTGCCCTTGTCCTTATAATCTAGCGCGTAATGGCAGCAAGTGTGGCAAACGTAGCGCATGGAGTCGGGTTGGGGGATATTCCCCGATTTGTTACAAAGACGACGTGACTCGGAAAATGATTGATGACTGGAAGATGAGAAAGGGGAATAGGTAATATTCAGCAGGGGAAATAAAATAGCGAAATAATAATACCTTTACTAAGAAATTAATTACGCTATTTTTGTGACAGAAATATTAAATTTTTATTTCAGTATGGACATTGCTGGCTGGCTGTCATAGCTTACTATTTTACCCCATGAGAAAGGTAATAAAATGAGTGAGATATCTAGCCTGTCCCTGAAAATTTCCTCAGAGCTGAAAGAAAAAATCAAAGCTGCTGCCCTGGAAAACGAAGTCTCTATCAGTGCAGAAGTCAGCGCTCGGTTACTGAAGAGCTTTGATGAAAGCCATCAGGGCTCTGAACTGTCCTCTGAGCTGGTGGATAGTCAGGGTACAGAAGAAGTCGGTGCAGAAGCGCCGTTGACGCAGAAAGAACTAAAGAAAATCAGGGAATTGCTGAAAGGTAAATCCAAAGCGACGTCCAAGAAAAAGTAATACTGGGCTGTGGCTCTGCATCTCTGATTGATTCAAAAAATAAATAGCAAAATTAAATCACCCAGGCGCGTTAATGAAAATGCGTCTGGGTGAGTTTTTTGCTCAACGGCACGCCATTTGTATCGAACTCGAAGCTTAGCCTAAAGCCACCCACACCTGCCACCCCCATCCATCCCCCACCACCTCAACAAATTCCATCCCACACTCAACATGTCACTACACTGTACTCATCAAAAACAATACAAAAACTCTGTCAGTCAGCCTCGCCTCCTACCTCACCCTGTCACAATCCCTGCCCTCACATCCACCCACCCAGCCAAAAACCCAAACCATCCCTACACATCACAATTTCAATCTGCTCACACACCACCTGCGCCTGCTCCGCTTTTCACCTCATCCTGCCTCCCACCACCCACCAAACCCTGTCCCCCACTCCCAAACCCTGCTCAACTCCCATCCCCCCCCTCCCCAGGCAGGCACTGGCTACAGGCTGCTGGCCACTGCTGCAGTTAAGCCACTGCGCGTTTCGCTGCACATTGTGCATGCGCGCCAGCACACAAACACTCTGCCCAGCAGATGGCATGCTGCGGCAGCATGGTGCATGTGGCGGCGGGCTGGTGCATGGCTGGCATATGGCGGCAGGATAAAGGCGGTGGCATAGGCAGGCGGGCTGTGGTGGTGATGGCTTCTCTCCACTTTCACCACCCTCCAACTACGAAAAAATGGATGAAATTGTTTCACAAAATTATCCACTGACCGTCAAGAGTAATCAATTGATTGATGAGCTGAATGGCTACCTCAATAATCAGCAGCTGTTACTATTACTTAAATCAGAAAGTGAAATCAATAAACAGTTGGCGCTGAACAAAGAACGTTCGGCGAAAATATCTGAACTCATGGAGTATCTGAACCAGTCCGTCAATGACGATAAATCTGTTGCGGTACTGCGTGATATTGGCGACATCCGACGCGATTTCCTTGGTTCAGCGAACAAACTCGCTTCGCTGATCTCGGCAGGGAACACGGACGCCGCTGCCGAAGAATACTTCAATGTCACGCGTGTCACCCAGGTGAAATATACCAGCAAGGTCAGCGAATTCATCAAGATACAGGATGACAAGATGTCATCCTCAGCGCAAGCGGTGGGAGAAAGCTACAAAAACGCGCTGATGGTTCTCGCTACGATCATTATCATCAGTGCGCTGGCTGGGTTGATTATTGCTTCGTTGATTACCCGTAGCGTAACTCAGCCGCTACAGGAAGCGCTGGGTGTTGCTGAAAATGTCGCGAAAGGCGATCTGACCTCTGAGATTTATAACGATCGTAAAGATGAAACCGGTCAGCTGTTATCCGCCTTGAGCAATATGAATAGCAGCCTACGACAGATTGTCAGCCAGGTGCGTGATGGTGCAGAAACGATCTCCAGCGCGGCATCGCAAATTGCCGCGGGGAATCAGGATTTATCTGCCAGAACGGAAGAGCAGGCAAGCTCGCTGGAAGAAACGGCGTCATCAATGGAACAGTTGACGTCAACGATCAGAAATACCGCCGATAATACGACGCAGGCGACAGATCTTGCAGCCAGCGCGTCTGAAACGGTGAAGAAAAGCGGTGCCATGATGGAAACGGTAACGCAGGAAATGCGCGGCATTCGGGATTCGTCACAGCGGATGGCGGAAATTATCGGCGTGATTGATGGTATTGCATTCCAGACTAACATTCTGGCGCTGAATGCGGCCGTTGAAGCGGCGCGTGCTGGTGAGCAGGGGAGAGGGTTTGCCGTTGTCGCCAGTGAAGTTCGCGCGTTGGCTCAGCGAAGTGCGACGGCGGCAAAAGAAATCAAAGAGCTTATCGATGACTCGTTCAAGAAAGTGCAGGACGGCATGGATCTGGTAGAAGAAACCGGCGTTACGATGAACTCGCTGGTGACGAATGTACAGGGTGTTACGGGAATCATCAGCGAAATTGCGCAGGCCAGCCGTGAGCAAAGCGATGGTATCAACCAGATCAACCTGGCCGTAGGGCAGATTGATACGACAACCCAGCAGAACGCCGCGTTGGTTGAAGAATCCGCCGCTGCTGCGCTCTCGTTACAAGATCAGGCAAATAGCCTCGCACGTACGGTCAGCGTATTCAATCTTGGCTCCGGGTACAAAAGTGCGACGTTGAATAGAAAAACGGAAACGCCAGCGCTGGCTGCACCTAAAAATAACCGTGCAGAAAAAACCACTGCCAAAGGTGAGCTAGCGGATTGGACGACGTTCTAACGTCTGTCGTTAGCCCATATTACTGATTGACCGCCATTATGTTGCATAAATTGTGTTGCACAAGTTATGTCGCATAATGGCGGTTTTTTATGGCTCTACAGGGATGATAGCCGTGCGGAAATCAGCTTTTGGCCATAGCCCGCTTTGAATGGTTCATGTACCACCGAGCCGTGTCAATCAGCAGAAAAATAAGCAGGCTGATCCCCATGACAGGCAAACTCACAGCCAACAGCACCGTAATGAGCATAATGAGCAGGCGGTGAAAGACAGGAACCTGCATCAAGGCCGCCGTCAGCGTGTTGACCGGATTCGCAGCATGACGAGATTTCGGGCGGCGTATCCACCACATCCGATAGCCCCACACGATCATCGTACAGAGTCCAAGCCCAAACGCCGCGAGGATGAGTTGGTTTGGTAACCCGAATAACACGCCCATGTGCGCATCCACCCCCCAGCGAGTGAGCTTTGCGGCCAGTGGGAAGGTGTTGAAATCGGTTTTGTCTACAATCTCCAGCGTATCAGGATTTACCGACACGGCATCCACTTGCGTTGGCCAGGCGCGGTCGATCTCCGTGACGGTCCAGGCGCGGTGTAGCTGACTGGCGGGGCGAATTTCGATTTTATTGGCATCAATCCCGGCATGACGTGCGGCAGTCAGCACCTTGTCAAATAACGCGGGTGAAGATGCGTCGACATTTCCCATCGGCATTGACGCATGGTGTTCCGCGTGTTCATCCGTAGCCATCGCCATATCGTGACCGTGCATCATGTCGTGGTTAGACATGGGGGTAGGCAACTGAGTTTTCACTGATGGGGTTTGCCATCCTAGCGCGGCGCGGGCGACAGAAATGTTGCTTCCAGCCCACTGTGACCAGGTTAACCCCGTTGCGGAGAAAAAGAGCAGGCCAAGCACGAGACTCAGCCCCATCGTGGCATGCCAGTGACGCAGGCGCTGTGTCTTCGCTGCCGTCGTCTGGCTATTTTTCAACTTCCGCCGTTTGGCTGCTGACGACTGGTGGCGAGTTGACCACCAAATGACGATGCCACCCAGTGCGGCCACCCACAGCCAGGATGCCGCCAGCTCGCTGTAATTACGCCCGATATCGCCTAGCAGCAGCCCGCGGTGAAGGTAATCAAGCCAGATACGAAATGGCAGGATGCCGCTGGTGCCATAAACTATCTCACTGCCGCGGTTTTCCAGCGAAACGGGATCGATGAAAACAGCGCGGCTTTCCGATGGCCCGAGTTCCGGTAAGGCAAACATTACACGGGTAGTATCATGGGGCGTCGGTGCCGGACGTACCGCCAGTAATTTTGCATCCTGGTGATGAGTGAGCCCCGCCTGTGCGGCACGGATTTGTTCAGCCAGCGAATGCGGAGTGCCCTGGCTTTCAGTAAATAGCTGGTGTGAATACAGCCGATTTTCAATCTGCGGCGTCAGGACATACAGCGTTCCTGTCAGGGCGGCGATAAAAATAAAAGGACCGACAAAAATACCGATATAGAAATGCAGCCGGATGAACAGAGCGACGATCGCGGCACGTGGCGATACGTTGTCTACCGCGTGTTGAGCCGATGCGGTTTCTCCGGCTGAGCGCGTACCGGAGGCGGCAGCAGTGGCTGATGCCTGAGTAGGGTGTGACATAGAACCCTCTGAAATCATTTAGCAAAAAAATGAGCAAAGGCCACACCTGAATAAGGCATAGCACGATGCGTTATAAATGCACATGGGCATGATGATGCATGATTCAGAACGGTGGGGCGCGCACCACTGGGGAAGCATAACGTTCAGGAAGGACAATACGGGAGATAAAATGAATAACCAGCGCTTCAGATAAAGAAGCGATCAGTATGGGGTTGGGAGAGCCTGCTGCGAACAGCGCCGGCGTATAAGAAAAGAGCACGCAATAACCGCAAGCGGCATGATCCATCATCATCGACGGTGATGAAGGAGAATGGTGTGATGGCGTGCCGTGGTGTCCGGACATCGTGTGCCCGGTATGCTGTTGCTCCGCTAGATTGCCGCCGTGGCTGCTGTGGCTTGCACTATTGTCAGGGTTCCCATCTTCATGATGCCCCTGTTCATGAACGCGATGCTCACGCTCGTGAAGCACAAGTGTTTGTGAAATCACGGGTGCAACAAAGATGGTCAAAATAGCGAAGATGCCGACCCAGGCTGGGAAACTTCGCCGTCGTAGCGCGGACAAAAGCATAGCAGTCTTATATTCAACAATACCGGGTTCAGTCAGGGAGTGTACTTTACTTGTCCTTGCATTGTTACACAAATGTTTATACCGATAAACTTCAGGTAACATGTGATCTGATGCTGATATTCGTTCCTGTGCTGATCGGTGGCGAGCCAGAAAATTGCACGGGCGTAAACGGAATAATCCTACGCACGCACCGGTCGATATTCGCTATAGTCCGTGGCTGTTTTCCACGTTTATCACCCGGTTTATCATGCTTTAGCGTTCTCGTTGTTTAAACGCTGACCTATTATGATGAACAATATCTTTATCAAGTTGTCGGAAAGCTAACTTATCCATTAATATGGATTTTAGTTGATTGAAGCACACGAACAGGGGGAGCTGTGCTGGATAATAAATTTGGGTTTAAACAGCGGGTTGCCAGCCTTCGCTGGCTGTCTGCCGCCGTTATGCTGTCTGTAAGCGCAGTGCCAGCGTGGGCATTCTCTATTGATGATGTGGCACAGCAGGCTGAAAAGCTGGCTGAAAAAGGTTTTGAAGCGCCGAAAAGTAATCTTCCTGCGCAATTCCGTGATATGAAATTTGCGGACTATCAGCAAATTCGTTTCAATAACGACAAATCATACTGGAATAATGTACAGACGCCTTTCAAAATCCAGTTTTACCATCAGGGGATGTATTTCGATACCCCGGTGAAAATTAATGAAGTGACGGCGACAACGGTTGATGAGATTAAATACTCACCTGAGTATTTTGATTTTGGTTCCGTCAACCACGATCCTGAAACGGTTAAAAATCTCGGCTTTGCCGGTTTTAAAGTTCTCTATCCAATCAATAAAGCCGATAAGAACGATGAAATCGTCAGTATGCTGGGCGCCAGCTATTTCCGTGTGGTAGGTAAAGGTCAGATTTATGGCTTGTCTGCTCGCGGTCTGGCTATCGATACCGCGTTACCTTCTGGTGAAGAATTCCCTCGCTTCCGTGAGTTCTGGATTGAACGTCCAAAACCAAATGATAAACACCTGGTGATTTATGCGCTGCTGGATTCTCCGCGTGCGACAGGGGCTTATCGTTTTGCCGTTTATCCCGGCCGTGACAGTGTGGTCGATGTCCAGGCTAAAGTGTTCATGCGTGACAAAGTGGGCAAGCTGGGCATCGCACCGCTGACCAGTATGTATCTGTTTGGGCCGAACCAGCCGTCACCGACGCTGAACTACCGTCCGGCGCTGAACGACTCTAACGGTTTGTCAATTCATGCCGGCAATGGCGAATGGATCTGGCGTCCGCTGAATAATCCGAAGCACCTGTCCGTGAGCACCTATTCGGTAGAAAATCCGAAAGGGTTTGGTCTGCTACAGCGTGGTCGTGATTTCGCGGCTTATGAAGATCTTGACGATCGTTACGATCTGCGTCCAAGCGGCTGGGTTGAGCCGAAAGGCGAGTGGGGCAAAGGAAAAGTTGAGCTGGTTGAAATTCCTACTGCGGATGAAACCAACGACAACATCGTTGCCTTCTGGACGCCTGATGTATTGCCTGAAACAGGCAAACCGCTGGATATTAAATATCGTCTGCACTTTACGCGCGACGAAGATCAACTGCATTCCCCGAACATTGCCTATGTTCAACAGACTCGCCGTTCTGCCGGTGATGTTAAACAATCTAACCTGATCCGCCAGCCTGACGGCACGATCGCGTACATTGTGGATTTTGTTGGGCCGAATTTAAAAGAGCTGGATGAGAGCACTCCGGTCGCTTCTCAGGTCAGTATTGGCGACAACGGCGAGATTGTAGAAAATAATGTTCGCTATAACCCGGTCACTCATGGCTGGCGTCTGACGCTGCGTTTGCGTGTGAAAGATGCGAAACAGCCGACTGAAATGAGAGCTGCGTTGGTTAATGGCGAGACGACATTGACTGAAACCTGGAGCAATCAGCTGCCTGCTAATGAATAAGTCAACTTCTTCTCTCGATTATATTGAGAAACTACCTCTGCCTGCCGAACAGGCAGAGGTTCTTCGCGAAAAATTACCGCAAGCGGCCTGGAACGATCAGGCCGTTTTGCATCGGACCTTATCTGAGAATAGCCAGTCTGAAGGCCATCAGGTTAACGTTCAGGCCGAAGATGATGTTGCGCTGCATTCTGTGCAGGCACGTCTTGAAATGGCCTGGGAAGATGGCCTGGACAACGGTAAGCAACTCGGCACTGACAGAGAAGGGCGGACGGCGTTAAAAGCGATGCCCGTTATTACCCGCGCTTCTATGTTCCCAGACATCTGGCGGACGAATCCGTTGGTTCGCTGGTGGGAAAGTCTGTTGGGCCGTACTGTGCCGCCTCGCCCTCATTACAGCCCGGAAGAGAAAATTTCCGAAAATCGCTGGCGTCTGGTGGGAACAATCCGCCGCTATATTCTATTGGTGTTAACGCTGTTCCAGACCGCCATCGCAACCTGGTACATGAAAACTATCCTGCCTTATCAGGGATGGGCGCTCATCAACCCCTTTGAAATGGCGGGGCAACCGTGGACGCGCTCGCTGATGCAGTTGCTTCCTTATGTGTTGCAAAGCGGCATACTGGTTCTGTTTGCGGTGTTGTTCTGCTGGGTGTCTGCCGGGTTCTGGACTGCACTGATGGGGTTCTTGCAACTGCTTATTGGTCGAGATAAATACAGCATCTCTTCCACGACGGTGGGTAATGAACCGCTGAATCCAGAGCATCGCACGGCGTTAATCATGCCGATTTGTAACGAAGACGTAGAACGCGTATTTGCGGGATTGCGTGCGACGTATGAATCTGTTGAAGCGACGGGCAATCTTGAGCATTTTGATATTTACGTTCTGAGCGACAGTAACGATCCCGATATCTGTGTGGCAGAGCAAAAAGCCTGGATTGAGCTGTGTCGTGATGTCGGCGGAGCAGGGCGTATTTTCTATCGCCGTCGCCGTCGTCGCGTTAAACGTAAGAGTGGCAATATCGATGATTTCTGCCGCCGCTGGGGTAATCAGTACAGCTACATGGTTATTCTGGATGCTGATAGCGTCATGAGCGGTGAATGCTTGACGTCTCTGGTCAGGCTGATGGAAGCGAACCCGAACGCCGGTATCATTCAGTCCTCGCCGAAGGCGTCGGGCATGGATACGCTGTATGCGCGCTGTCAGCAATTTGCGACGCGTGTTTACGGCCCGTTGTTCACCGCTGGTCTGCACTTCTGGCAACTGGGTGAATCGCACTACTGGGGACATAACGCGATTATCCGCGTGAAGCCGTTCATTGAGCACTGTGCTCTGGCACCGCTGCCGGGTGAAGGGTCGTTCGCTGGCGCGATTCTTTCTCACGACTTCGTCGAAGCGGCGCTGATGCGTCGTGCTGGATGGGGGGTGTGGATCGCCTACGATCTGCCGGGAAGTTATGAAGAACTGCCGCCTAACTTGCTGGATGAGTTGAAACGTGACCGCCGCTGGTGTCATGGTAACCTGATGAACTTCCGGCTGTTTCTGGTCAAAGGTATGCATCCGGTTCACCGCGCTGTTTTCCTGACAGGGGTCATGTCTTATCTGTCGGCGCCATTGTGGTTTATGTTCCTGATGCTCTCTACGGCGTTGCAGGTTGTGCATACGCTTATGGAACCCCAGTACTTCTTGCAGCCTCGGCAACTGTTCCCCGTCTGGCCACAGTGGCGGCCGGAACTGGCTATTGCACTGTTCTCGACGACATTGGTCTTGCTGTTCTTGCCAAAACTGTTGAGCGTGATTCTGGTGTGGGCGAAAGGCGCAAAAGAATACGGCGGCGCTTTCCGGGTATTTATTTCGCTGTTGCTGGAAATGCTGTTCTCGGTTCTGCTGGCACCGGTTCGTATGCTGTTCCACACGGTGTTTGTTGTCAGTGCGTTTCTCGGCTGGTCGGTGCAGTGGAATTCTCCGCAGCGTGACGACGATGCAACTCCTTGGAGCGAGGCGTTTGTGCGCCACGGTTCCCAATTGATTTTGGGGCTGGTCTGGGCGATTGGTATGGCATGGTTAGATCTGCGCTTCCTGTGGTGGCTGGCTCCGATAGTCTTCTCGCTGATTTTGTCGCCGTTTGTTTCGGTGTATTCGAGCCGTGCGTCATTAGGGTTGGGCTGTAAACGAGCCAAGCTGTTGCTGATACCGGAAGAGTTCAATCCGCCGCGTGAACTGGTTGCAACCGATGAATATTGCCGACTGAACCATCAGCGTAGACTGGATAGCGGGTTTATGCAGGCTGTCTTTGATCCGTCAATTAACGCCCTTGCCAGCGCAATGGCGACGGCGCGTCATCGCTTTAGTCGGGCGATCGAAGACGTACGTGAGAAGAATGTGCGTGAGGCCTTGAATCGCAAGCCGGAAGAGGTGAGCAACAATCAACGTCTGGCACTGCTTAGCGATCCCGTTACGATCTCGCGCTTACACTACCATGTGTGGCAAAAACCGGAAGCCTATGCTGCGTGGATTGAGTCTTACCAGAAACTTCCCGCACCTCATATCACAAGCTAACTTCGTGTTGGTATGAAAGATAAAGCAACGGCAACCAATTGCCGTTGCTTTTTTTTCGTCTGTCACTCTGTCACAAGGTAAGGTATCCCCGTTCCTGCAATGAGTAACCGGTACAGAAAGGTGCTCGTTAATACAGGGACGGTTCGCCTTCCGGGCGGGTTTTGAAACGGCGGTGCAGCCACATGTATTGGTCACGTGCGAGCAGAATATTCTGTTCAACGATGTTGTTCATCCACACGGCAGTTTCGGTTTCATTATCTACAGGGGCATTCTGTTCGGCAGGTTGAATCAGCAGTTCATAGCCTTTTCCGTCAGGCAGGCGGCGTGGGACAAAAGGAATGACGGCAGGCCGCGCGGTCTTTATCAGCATATAACTACCGCGGGTTGTCGCTGCGTTATCGACGGCGAAGAGCGGAGCAAAGACACTGCTTTGTGGGCCGTAATCATGATCGGGAGCATACCAGATGATCTCTCCCTGCTTGAGTGCGCGAATCATACCTTTGAGATCTTTACGATCCAGCATGGACTTATTAGAGCGTAGTCTTCCCCAGGTCTGTAACCAATCGATCAGCTTGTTATCGTTTGGGCGGTACACGCCGATACCGGGATTGTGCATGCCAAAGATACGGGCTCCCAATTCCAGCGTCAGGAAATGCAGACCAATGAGTAACACGCCTTGTTGTTTCTCCAATACAGGGCGGATATGTTCAAGGCCGGTCACCGTAAACCAGCGTTCGATACGCCAGTTTGGCCAAAACCAGGCCATACCGGTTTCAATCACACCCATACCGACAGATTCAAAATTTTTCCTGACTAATGCTTCACGCTCAGTCTGCGGCATGTCGGGAAAACACAGTTCAAGGTTACGGGTAGCAACGTTGACGCGCTTTGGTAATAGACGCATAGCCAAATGACCAAGTGCGATACCGATACGATATAGAGCGGGATAGGGTAGCAAAACGATAAGGTAAAGGATGCCGATGCCCAACCAGGTGAGCCAATAGCGCGGATGTAGCAATGAACGATTAAAAGAAGGGATTTGTGTCATGGCCTCAGTATCAATATTTTGGTGCTGCTCAGCACGCGAACCGTTAAAAAACGAGTTAATGGTTAACTGCAAGATAGATTATTGCGGCGCTTTGCCAATAACACAAATTACTGTCGTCTTATTGACTGATTTTTATGCAAAAAACGGCTATGATCGTATCATTTTCAGCAAATGAGTTTTAACCTTTGGTGGCATGACGTGTGGTGAGGTAGAGAAGTGGCGACCCAGATCGGATCGCCTGAACACGGCGTATTATCGCTATTGTTTGAAAATGCCTCTGGCGTAGCGTGGTTCACTACGCCAGTATTGTGCGGGGGCGGATACCTGCGCGCCCAGTCTGGCGGCCACATGCCATGGCCAGCGGGGATCGAAGAGTATGGCGCGAGCCAGCCCGATAGCGTCTGCTTCACCCGTTGCGACGATCGCTTCTGCCTGCTCCGGCTCGGTTATCAGCCCAACGGCGATGGTGGTGATGCCAACCTCTTGCTTAATCCGCTGCGCATACGGCACCTGATAATTAGGCGCAGGATGGATTTGCTGTAACGGCGACAGACCGCCACTGGATACGTGGATGAAATCGCAGCCTAATTCATGCAAAATTTTACTAAGCTGTACGGACTGGTCTAGATCCCAACCGCCTTCCACGCCATCCGTCGCAGAAATTCGCACGCCAACGGCTTTGTGCGCGGGGAAAACATCGCGTATTGCGCGGTAAATTTCAACGACCAGGCGCATCCGATTCTGAAGCGTTCCTCCGTAGTTATCCGTGCGATGGTTTGTTAGCGGTGAAAGGAACTGATGCAGCAAATAGCCATGAGCGGCGTGAATTTCTATCAGATCAAAGCCCAGACGATCCGCGCGTTTAGCTGAATCCACGAACGAATTAATTAATGTATGGATGTGCTGTTCTGACATTTCCAGCGGTGCCGCATCGCTGGCATTGTAAGGGAGAGCGGAGGGGGCAATGGTTTGCCAGCCGCCCTGTTCCGGGCGCAAAAATGCGCGTCCGCTCCACGGAACGCCCGTTGAGGCTTTGCGGCCCGCGTGGCCCAATTGTATGCCAAGAGGCATGGCAGAATAGGTTTTGACTGCGTTAACCGCGCCAGCAAGAGCCTGTTCTGTCGCGTCATCCCACAAACCAAGGTCGTGCGGGGAAATCCGGCCTTCCGGCGAAACCGCGGTAGCCTCGATGATGAGCAGGCCTGCCCCGGAATGTGACAGGTTACCTAAATGCATGGTATGCCAGGCCGTCGCTTTGCCATCCTCAGCCGAATACTGACACATGGGGGCGATGATGATCCGATTGGGCAGTTCGAGTTTGCCAAGTGATACGGGTGAGAAAAGCTGACTCATAATGACAGATCCTTCGATGATGATACTTCATGAAAGCAAAAATGAATCCCAGGGGGCATGGGTTTACGGTAAGGTCATGGGTTTACGATAAGGTTATAGGTTTACGGTAGATCACTCTTTGACGTCGCGCTATTCATTTCATGCCCTGACAGTCACTACGCTATCAGGTATGATGCCGGGCGATTCAATGTGTCGGGCTATGGCTCGATGATGAACGTCACACGCTAACCTCAATGAAGACAGGAACGTACACCATGCCAGTGTTACATAACCGGATTTCTAATGAGGAACTGAAGGCGCGTATGCTTGCGGAAACCGAGCCGCGTACCACAGTTTCCTTCTATAAATATTTCACCATTGATGATCCAAAAGCCTTTCGCGATAGTCTGTATATTCAGCTTGAGCAATGTAAGGTCTTCGGTCGCATTTATATTGCGACTGAGGGGATTAACGCACAAATCAGCGTGCCAAATAATCAGTTCGAGGCCTTTAAGGCGGTATTGTTCAGTGCGCACCCGGCGCTCGATCAGATTCGCTTAAATATCGCTCTGGAAGATGACGGGAAATCGTTCTGGGTATTGCGTATGAAAGTACGCGAACGGATTGTCGCTGATGGGATTGACGATCCGACATTTAACCCAGCGAATGTCGGGCAATACCTGAAAGCCGATCAGGTTAATGCGATGGCTAACGATCCCGACACCGTGTTTGTCGATATGCGTAACCATTACGAATATGAAGTCGGGCACTTCGAGAATGCGCTGGAAGTGCCGTCGGATACGTTTCGTGAGCAACTGCCGATGGCAGTTGAAATGCTTGATGAGTCGCGCGACAAAAATATTGTCATGTACTGCACAGGCGGGATTCGTTGCGAGAAGGCCAGCGCCTACATGTTGCATCATGGCTTTAAGAACGTATATCACGTCGAGGGCGGTATTATTGAATATACGCGTCAGGCTAAAGCTCAGGGACTACCGCTGAAGTTTATCGGTAAGAATTTTGTGTTTGATGAACGAATGGGAGAGCGCATTTCTGATGACGTCATCGCGCATTGCCATCAGTGCGGAGCGTCGTGTGACAGTCACACTAACTGCCGTAATGAAGGGTGCCATCTTCTGTTTATCCAGTGCCCTGCCTGCGCTGCAAAATACGAAGGCTGCTGTAGCACGCAGTGTCAGGATGAAATGAAGTTGCCGCTGGAAGAACAGCGAGCGATACGCAGCGGGCGTGAAAATGGAATGAAAATATTTAATAAATCCAAAGGATTATTACAGTCAACGCTGCACACCCCGGTTCCTGTCGCGAAAGACAAGACTGAATAATTAGCGGCTAATCGCGTAATAGAAAAAGCCCTTTCCATAGGAAAGTAATGCTGTTCACTTAAGCATGGATTTAGGGGGAAACACGGTGATGAGGTTCCCGTAGGGATACCTCGCACCGTGGTAGCCCCGGTATCTCGATTCTTAAACGATCGGCATTATTACCATAGGAAAGGGCTTTGTTCTGTTGATGTGCAGTGTCACCTTATTTCTGGCGAACGCCTTCAACGGAAATAATCAGTTCTACATCCTGCGAAGCTGGGCCCAAATCTGTCGTGATGTTGAAATCTTTCAACTTGATAGTGCCTTCAGCTTGAAAACCTGCACGATAGCCACCCCAAGGGTCATCGCCCTGACCGATCAGTTTGGCATCAAGCTTAACTGGTTTGGTGACGCCATTTAAGGTCAGGTTGCCGGTAATATCGTAATCTTCACCGTCTTTCTTCACTTCAGTGGAGGTAAACGTTGCCTGCGGATGCTTGGTAACGTTTAAAAATTCTGCGCTGCGCAGGTGCTTATCACGTTCAGCGTGGTTAGTGTCAACGCTGTTGGTGTTAATCGTGACATTCACTTTATCTGCTGATGGGTTTTTCTCATCAAAAGTAAAGGCGCCATCGAAGTCATTAAAGCTGCCGTAAAGCCAGCTGTAACCGAGGTGTTTAATGCGGAATTCAATAAACGCATGCTGGCCTTCTTTATCGAACTTGTACTCTGCCGCCAGTGCAGAACCGGCAGAGGCAAGCATAGATACTGCGGTCAGGCTCAGTAGTGTTTTCTTCAGCATTGGTATTTCTCCATAAAATCCATAAGGTTAATGAACGTTGCGACCCAACATTCGTTTCAACGTGTTATCACCATCTATAAAGTGGTGTTTTAATGCAGCTAAACCGTGCAGTACTGATAAGGCAACCACCGCCCATGCAAGATAAAGATGCACGTCGCCTGCTATATCGGCCTGATCCGTCAAGCCGCTGATAATGGCCGGAACAGAAAACCAGCCAAAAACGGGAACTGAATGCCCTTCTGCAGTGGAAATAAGATATCCACTAATCAGAATGGAGAACAAAATAACGTAAAGTGCGATATGAGCGAGTGTGGCGCTCACGCGAGTGACGGTAGAGTAACTTTTCAGTGGTGGCGGTGGTGGAGAAATAAAGCGCCAGATAACGCGAAAAATCATGACGGCAAAAAGCAGTACACCAATCGCTTTGTGAATTTCAGGGGCGCGGTGATACCAAACACTATAATAGTTAAGTGTCACCATCCAGAGTCCTGAGGCGAACATGCCATAAACGGTTAACGCTGCAATCCAGTGCAGAAAAATGCTGATATGACCGTAACGGGATGGGGAGTTACGCCAAGTCATATTATGATTCCTTTAAGTCGAGTGCGTTTGTTAAACAAAAGCTAAACAGAAGTGAATGCAAAATCAACATAATATTTGTGATTATCACATGACTAAATTATGTAACGATTTTTTTGATTTTATTATGAAAATGCATTCAATTTTTTTGATAATTAAAGGGGAAAGGCAATCACTTTAGCAGGAGAACAGCGGTAATAATGAACAAAGCAGGTCAGCTGTTTCGCGATTACAGGAGGGTTGTACTTCAACTTACGAGTCTTAAAACATGAGGAAAATACCGTGTTCTGAAATAACAATACCGCCAGTAGGGCGGTATTGTTATGAATGCAAATGGTATTAACGCAAATTCGTGGGTATTGAATATAATATTAATAACGCTATCAATGGCTAATGTTTTCGATAATCACTGACGTCACAGTCTGTCGATTCAATTTTCGCAATGCCAGCTTCAAGTATATGTATCAGCTGTCTGGCAACATCGGTCGTTAGCCAAAGGGTTCGATCAACATGCGCTTCGTCTGGTGCTTGATCCGAGGTGGATAAGTAGTGTAAACGGATCATCATGGCGTCATAACTGTCAACGGTGCTGATGTCCCAACCTACAAGAGGATGTGTCTGAATAACTTCATTTTTTCTATCCATAAATACCCCTTATTGACTAGTTACTAACATGAGTGACTAATGAGGCTTCTGGTAGCTCATTATTTTTGAATGAGCATTATGAGTATACTGCTGCTTATTTGTTTTATGGGAAATATTTTCATTTTTTGTGTAAAAAAAATTACACAGGCAGGTATGACGAAGGCGTAGGTGATGGTTCTGATGAAATATCGGGACGAATAGATTTTCATCCCGAGGGTATTGTCACTGGAGGGAGAACATTAGTCCGCGCTGGTTCCGGTATTGTTCTCTAATGCAGCGGCAAGCCGAGCAAGGTATTTCTTCATCGCGGGATCTCGATTCTCATTCTGAGATTCCAATGTTAAATTGTGAATCATCAGTTTGTTGGCTTTTTCATCAAGGCAGAATGCCAAAGACGAGAAGGCGAGTTCCAGAGCATCAATTTTACGTTGCTGCTCGCCAATCAGCTCCAGCAGTTCCCCGAATGTCATTGCCTCTTCTGGTTTTTCTACCGTCATAACAGATACCCTCGGTCATAGCACATGGCGAAATGCCGCTTTAAACTGCCATTACAGCCTATATCTTCCTTATCTTTCAAGCTTTAGATTACTTTGCCGTAAACCAGTCGTCGGCGCTTTCCCACGTTTCCTGCAAGATTTCAGAGATACGATCTTTGTCATCTTTGCCTGCACCCATGACCGTCAGGTTATTTGCGGATGCATAACGAACCTGAATGGGGGTATCGGGGTAAATTTTGTGAATACGCTTTTCCAGCTCATGCCTGAGTGCTTCAATCGCACCGGCGGGTAACGGCGTTGTCTTTGCAAGAGTGATTTCTACGCGCATAGTGACCTCCAAATTTTAAACTGTTTATTTATACAGTTATTGCAAGTGGAGAACAAGACGCGCAATAAAATTTAGCCCATCGGCATAATGCAGATGGGCTTGTCGATTAACGGACTGACCAGTTGAGGCTTTGTCCCGCCAGGAAGGGGATGAGTGACTCGTCGCCGAGAGAGATTTCTTCCGGGAACGTGACCGTTTCACGGTGAAGTTCAATCCAACTGTCGTTCACCGGTAGGCCATAAAAACGTGGGCCGTTCAGGGAGCAGAAGGCCTCGAGTTTATCAAGCGCGTTCATTTCTTCAAAAACGGTGGCGTAGGTGCTTAATGCCGCCTGAGCATTGAACACGCCGGCACAGCCACAGCTGGATTCTTTTCGGTGTTTTGCGTGAGGCGCGGAGTCAGTACCGAGGAAAAGGCGTTCACAGCCGCTGGCGACGGCTTCACGTAGCGCCTGCTGATGGGTATTGCGTTTTAAGATAGGCAGGCAGTACAGGTGAGGGCGAACGCCGCCAACCAGCATATGATTGCGGTTAAACATCAGATGCTGCGGTGTAATGGTAGCGGCGAGATAATCATTACCTTCAACAACATACTGCGCGGCTTCTTTTGTCGTAATGTGCTCAAGGACGACTTTCAGTTCCGGGAAATCTTGGCGCAATGGCTCCAGTACCGTTTCGATGAAGCGCGCTTCCCGATCGAAAATATCAACGGCAGCGTCGGTCACTTCACCGTGGATGAGCAGCGGCATACCCATTTTTTGCATTTTCTCCAGAATACCAGAGATATTGGCGACGCTGGTGACTCCATGGCTGGAGTTTGTTGTGGCATTGGCCGGGTATAATTTGGCTGCGGTAAAGACGCCTTGCTCAAAGCCATTCACGATTTCATTGGCATCAAGCGCATCGGTCAGGTAGCACGTCATCAATGGCTGAAAGTCATCGCCCTGCGGAACCGCGGCCAGAATACGCTGACGATATGCGATAGCGCTGGCCACGCTGGTAATCGGTGGCGTCAGGTTAGGCATAACAATCGCACGGCCAAAGAAACGGCTGGTATAGGGGAGAACGGTTTCCAGCATCCGATCGTCACGCAGGTGAATGTGCCAATCGTCAGGGCGACGGATTTTAAGAATAGTGGGCTGTGCGGTCATGGAATTGCGCTCCGGCGGTCAGTAGAAAAACATCGTCTTTCGGTTGGTTTTGGGACTGATACGGCGGGGGATAAGGATAAGCGTAAAGCCATTCGAATGCATCCGTTTGTTGATGAATGCTTGAAATTAACCGTAGATTGGCATCTGATAGTATTATCTTTTCATTGATAAATAAGGGATGTATATGGAAATTCGTATTGTCGCCACCATTCAGGCAAAAGCAGAGTTTATTGCAGACGTTGCCGCAACGCTAAAACGTGTGGTGGCACCTAGCCGACAGGAAACAGGTAATGTGCAGTACGATCTGCATGAAGTCGTAGATAAAGCGGGTTCGTTTGTGTTCTTCGAGCGCTGGAAAGATCGAGAGGCGTTGACATCACATGAGCAGAGCGAGCACTTCAAGAACCTGTTGGCTGAGCTGGATGGTAAAACGGACAGTGTAGATATCAAACTATTGAATTTTTTAGGCTAACAACAGTTAGTGCATAAAAAAACACCCGCCAATTTGGCGGGTGTTTGTCTATAGGAATCAGGACTACTCGCTGACTGGAGTAGGCTTGGTTGCTGGCGCAGTTGACTGATTAACTGCGGAATGGCCACCTGCCGAACCTTTTCCAGAGAACGGATAGGCAGGGCGAACCCAATCACTGTGTCGGGCAGGTTCCGCGTGGTATGCCGGCGCTGGCGCTTTAGTCATTGGCGCTGTCGCATGGAACTTATAGCGAGGTTGCTCAGCAACGGTTGCTGCTTTTGTTACGCTCGATACAGGTTCTGCCACAATCGGCTGTGCGCTGATCGTCGTGGCTACGGGGTTATCCTGGACGTTTTGTGGCGCGATGGTTTCTTGTACTGCGGAAACCGCTGGAGTAGCAACGGGAACTGCCACATCTGCGTTCTCGATTGCATCAGCGATGCTATCCACCTGTTTGTCTTCTGCTGCCGCTTCTGTAACGACATCGTCAGCCACGACCGTTTCATCGACTGTGCTTGCAGTCGCAACAGGTTCAGCGATCTGCGCGTCTTCAGTCGCCAGAGCCGTATCCACAGCTTTTGCTTCCTCAACAGCACTCACGGCAACCGCAGCGATAGCATCATCGATCGCGGTGCTTTCGGTAACAGGCTCGACAACAGTTTCTTCGTCTGCGGCACTCACCTCGATATTGGCGACATTGCTATCCTGAATCACGTCGGCAGATTGTGCTGTTGCGGTGACAACAGCGTCTTCCTGAGCGACAGCTTCAGCTACCACCACGTTTTCCACTGCGTTGGATTCCGCTGTATCTGACGGTGTCGTCACTACGGCTTCAACGACGGCAGGTAACAGTGGTGTTTCAATCGCTGCAACGTTTTCGTCCTGCGGTTGGTTTTCAGCCTGCTGCGCAACAGGGTAGCTAACCCACACTTTCCCTGATGCCATTTCTGGCGACGCGGCAGCAAATTCCAATTGCATCGGTGACTGGGACGGGTAGCGTTCATCACGATAGCGACGACGACGTTGACCGCTGACGCGCAGATGACGCGGCGAGCGACGTGAACGACGTGGCATACCGCCATTCTCGGCGTTGGCACGATTTGCGTCGTTTTGCTCGTTATCGATCTCGTTATTGTCTACCGCAGCATCGTTTGGCTTGACGTAAGATTGAGCCTGCTCAGATGGAACAGCGGCAGGTGTTGTGCTATCGGAGAGGGTATCCGGCTGAGCGTCGGACTGAACGCGTACTTTCTGCGTCAGTTGGCGGCGTTGGCGACGCGGCATAACCTGAGCCGGTTTATCCTGCTCGGCTGCGTTGTCATCGGAATCATCAACCGCTGGCTGAACTTTTGCCTCATTAGAAGCCTGACGGCGCTCGTCCTGACGACGACGCTGGCGCTCAGCACGTGGTTCACGGCGCGGCTGCTCTTCTGAACTGGTTTTCTCCGCGTTTTCCGCAACCACTTCCTCGTTCTGTCGCTTATTACGGCGCTGCTCATCACGCTGTTCACGATTGTCACGATTGTCACGAGAACCACGATCGCGGCGATTATTACCCTGACGGCGTGAATTACGGCGCTCAGAACGCTGGCCTTCAGCAGATTTCTCTTCTTCGGCCTTCTTCTCGTCAACGCTATCCGCTGCTTTTACTGCGGGTTCAGAAGCAAAGGCGCTTTTTAAGGCGCTGAAGAAACGGCTGATGAGGCCTGGTTGAGCGACTTCCGCAGGTTTCGCTGCAGCAGGTGCCGCTTTGGTTACCGATGGTGCGGTTTCCGCAGGCATTTCTGCCATGGTAAACGTCGCTAAAGCAGGTTGCTCTGGCTGTTTACGCTCAATCGTCTGTTCGTCTTGCTGTTGCTGTGTTTCCGTTTCCAAACGCTGAGGCAGCAGATAGCTGAGCGTTGGTTTTTCTTCGCCTTTACGGACGCGAACAACGGAGTAGTGCGGGGTTTGCATGCCGTCGTGTGGCACGATGACCGCGCGGACACCGCCTTGACGTTTCTCAATGGCGTTAACGGCATCACGCTTCTCGTTCAGCAGATAAGAAGCAATCTGGACTGGAACAATCGCGTGGACTTCTTTGGTATTTTCTTTCAGTGCTTCTTCTTCAATAAGGCGAAGAATGGACAGCGAAAGTGATTCATTGTCACGAATCGTACCCGTCCCGCTACAGCGTGGACAGACGTGATGGCTGGATTCACCCAGTGACGGACTCAGGCGCTGACGCGACATTTCCAGCAGGCCGAAGCGGGAAATACGGCCAATCTGAATACGCGCACGATCCTGACGTACGGAGTCGCGCAGGCGGTTTTCCACTTCACGCTGGTGGCGAACCGGAGTCATATCGATAAAGTCGATAACGATCAGGCCGCCGAGGTCACGCAGGCGCAATTGGCGGGCAATTTCGTCTGCGGCTTCAAGATTGGTATTAAACGCGGTTTCTTCAATATCACCACCGCGCGTTGCACGGGCGGAGTTAATATCAATCGCCGTCAGCGCTTCGGTGGTATCGATAACGATAGAACCGCCGGACGGCAGGCGAACCTCACGCTGGAAAGCCGATTCGATCTGCGATTCAATCTGATAGTGGCTGAAAAGCGGGATTTCACCACTGTACAGTTTGATTTTGCTGCTGAAATCAGGACGACCTAGCGCAGAAATGTGTTCTTTCGCCAGATCGAGAATTTTGGGGTTATCAATCAGAATTTCGCCAATGTCCGGGCGCAGATAGTCACGGAAAGCGCGGACAATCACGTTACTTTCCTGATGAATCAGGAACGGTGCAGGACGGCCTTCGGCGGCTTTTTTGATCGCGTCCCAGTGTTTCAGACGGAAAGCCAGATCCCATTGCAGGGCTTCAGCGGATTTACCCACACCCGCGGTGCGAACAATGAGACCCATGCCATCAGGCAGTTGCAGCGAACCCAGTGCTTCTTTGAGCTCGGTACGATCGTCACCTTCGATGCGACGGGAGATTCCACCGGCGCGCGGGTTATTCGGCATTAAGACCAGATAGCTACCCGCCAGGCTGATAAAGGTAGTCAGCGCTGCGCCTTTGTTGCCACGCTCTTCTTTGTCTACCTGAACAATGACTTCCTGACCTTCACGTAACACGTCCTTAATGTTAGGACGACCATGGGAAGCATAGTTGCTGGGGAAGTATTCGCGGGCGATTTCTTTAAGAGGGAGGAAACCATGCCTTTCTGCGCCGTAATCAACAAAAGCCGCTTCAAGACTGGGTTCGATACGAGTGATTTTACCTTTGTAGATATTTGCTTTCTTCTGCTCATGACCCGGACTTTCGATATCCAAATCATACAGCCGTTGACCATCAACCAAGGCAACACGCAACTCTTCCTGCTGAGTTGCGTTAATTAACATTCTTTTCATCTTCAACTTACTCGTTATTTTTACTTGCATTATTGATAGAGCTGCGGACAAAAGAACCGCATGACCGGAGTGAACCGATGGCCTCGTGGCTTATCGCAGGGACGTCAACCTCCCGGTTGTCGCCTGCATAGAGACGCATGTTTCGGTAGCCTGTGTTTCCTGATGGAAAACAGCGCATTTACTGAGGGAACAGCTTCTGAATAATGTCGCCAGATCTGATTCCATTTGCCGGCCAAGCTGCAATCCGCAGCCCGCTAACTGCTTGATTTCGCATTACGTCTTACGCCATTGCTGCGTGTGTGCGTCATCAGGCAAATTTAATAATTTCGCAATTTCCCCTTGTTTTATCGGAAATCCGCGTGGGAAACGCAAAAGCATTATTCCACTGCTGATACCGTTATAGCAAGGTGACTTTGCCTGTCTGTATAAAGATAGTTCTGTCGTTATCAGCAAAACGAGCAGGGTTTGATGCTACAACGCAATTCACCCGTTACTTACCCGTGTTATCTGGCAGCCACGCTATTTAGCAGAGTGCAACAATATCTTCATAAGTCAGACACACAGTTAAGCACAGAAAAAGAAGTGGCGCTATCGGGTTGCTCTATTTAGAATCGCGCATCATGAAAACAGATAATCCTTCAGTACAATTTGTGACGATCTCCGCAGATGAAGCCGGGCAGCGCGTCGATAACTTTTTGCATACCCACTTAAAGGGTGTGCCTAAAAGCATGGTTTACCGTATCTTGCGTAAAGGCGAGGTAAGGGTAAATAAGAAACGGGTCAAGCCTGAGTATAAATTGCTCGACGGCGATGTCATTCGTATTCCGCCTATTCGACAGGCAGAACGTGATGAAACGCCTGTTTCTGCGAGTCTTGGTAAAGTGGCGGCGTTGGCCGAGTGCATTATTTACGAAGATGATTACCTGCTGGTGCTCAATAAGCCCTCAGGTACCGCCGTGCATGGCGGAAGCGGTCTGAGCTTCGGCGTGATTGAAGGGCTGCGTGCTTTACGCCCGGAAGCTCGCTTTCTGGAGTTGGTACACCGCCTCGATCGCGATACGTCAGGCGTTTTGCTGGTAGCAAAAAAACGCTCGGCTTTGCGTTCTCTGCATGAACAACTGCGGCTAAAAGGCATGCAAAAAGATTACCTGGCGCTGGTTCGTGGACAATGGCAGTCCCACTGTAAGGTTGTTCAGGCGCCGCTGTTGAAAAACATTCTGCAAAGCGGTGAGCGCGTCGTGCGTGTTAACAGCGAAGGTAAGCCGTCGGAAACGCGCTTTAAGGTAGAAGAGCGTTTTGAGCATGCGACTCTGGTGAGAGCAAGCCCCGTCACCGGACGTACGCATCAAATTCGTGTACATACTCAGTATGCCGGGCATCCGATAGCACTTGATGACCGTTATGGCGATCGGGAGTTCGATGAACAGCTGGCGGACACCGGTTTAAAACGTTTGTTCTTGCATGCGCAGGCGCTGCGTTTTGAGCACCCGAATACTGGCGAGACGCTGAGAATCGAAGCGCCATTGGATAGCGGACTACGTCGCTGTCTTCAGGCGCTGCGCAAGACAAAAGCGTAACTGCTGATACCTAATGCTTTTATCTGTCGGGATAGCGCGTCATTGTGCTATCCCGATTGGTATTATGCCGTCAAAGGGTTAATGCCTTCCTTTTGTAGCATCTGAATCAGCGCGATCAATGGTAACCCAATGAGCGTATTGGGATCGCGCCCGGATAATCGCTCAAAAAGGGCAATCCCCAGCCCTTCGCTTTTGAAGCTGCCTGCACAGTTCCATGGCTGCTCTTTCTCCAGATAGCCATCAATTTCCGTTTCCGTTAGCGTTCTAAAATGCACATCAAATGGCTCAGCGATGCTCTGTATTTCGTGCGTCGCGCTATTGAAAAGTGCTAAACCGGTAAAAAAGGAAACACATTTCCCGCTGGCCTCTTGTAACTGCCGCGTCGCGTTAACCTTATTATGTGGTTTTCCTGTAATGGTATTCCCCAGAACGCAAACCTGATCGGAGCCGATAATCAGGTGATTGGGGTAGTGCGTGGCCAACGCTTTAGCTTTGTTTTCAGCAAGGCGGATTACAAGATCGACGGCGCTTTCATCTGGGTGTGGTGTTTCATCAATGTCCGGTGCCGCGCAAACAAAGGGGATCGCCAGCTTGTCCAATAAGGCGCGACGATAAGGTGAGGTTGAGGCAAGAACAATCTGCTGCATAATTTTTTGATAAACCGTAGCGTAATGATGAAAGGCATTTTAAACTGTTCGCCGCTCTGGAAGCGAATATTGGTGAAAGGTGGTGCCTCACTGCCTTTTTCTTTGACTCTATGTCGTTACGACGTTAATATGCGCGCCCTATGCAAAAGGTAAAATTACCCTTAACCCTTGATGCGGTCCGCACTGCTCAGAAGCGTTTAGATTACGTTGGTGTCTATTCGCCGGAACAAGTAGAGCGTGTTGCCGAATCAGTGGTGAGTGTGGATAGTGATGTTCAGGTCTCTTTATCTTTCAATATTGATAATCAGCGTCTGGCAGTGATCGACGGTAACGCCGATGTTACGGTCACACTGATGTGTCAACGTTGCGGAAAGCCGTTTGAGCATCAAGTCCATGCGACATTCTGTTTTAGCCCGGTCGTCAATGATGAGCAGGCCGAAGCGTTACCGGAAGCGTATGAGCCGATCGGCGTTGATGAGTTTGGCGAAGTCGATCTGCTGGCAATGATTGAAGATGAAATTATTCTGATGTTGCCTATCGCCCCGGTGCATGATTCTGAACACTGTGAAGTGTCCGAAGCGGACATGGTGTTTGGCCAACTGCCTGAAGAGGCGGAAAAACCAAATCCGTTTGCCGTATTAGCCAGTTTAAAGCGTAAGTAATTAAGGAGTAAGGTCCATGGCCGTACAACAAAACAAACCTAGCCGTTCCAAACGTGGTATGCGTCGTTCACACGATGCGCTGACTACCTCTTCTGTATCCGTAGATAAAGTTTCTGGCGAAACTCACCTGCGTCACCACATCACTGCGGATGGTTACTACCGCGGTCGCAAGGTTATTGCTAAGTAATTCTTGCGAATTATTTGCAAGGCAATACCTTGACACGCCTAACTCTGGCGTTAGATGCGATGGGCGGGGATTTTGGTCCCTGCGTAACAGTGCCTGCTGCATTGCAGGCACTGGCTTCTAATCCAGCTCTCAATTTGTTATTAGTCGGCGATCCTGCTGCGATTACACCATTACTTGCCAAAGTCGATTCTGATTTACTTTCCCGCTTAGAAGTTGTTCCGGCGGAGTCGGTTATTGCGAGTGATGCGAGGCCGTCGCAGGCTATTCGTGCGAGTCGTGGCACTTCGATGCGCATTGCGCTTGAGTTGATTAAAGACGGCAAGGCACAGGCCTGTGTAAGCGCAGGCAACACGGGTGCGCTTATGGGGCTGGCTAAGCTCCTGATTAAGCCACTTGAAGGTATTGAACGACCGGCATTGGTGTCAGTCTTACCTCATCAGCAGCACGGAAAGACTGTCGTGTTGGATCTGGGGGCGAATGTCGATTGCGATAGCACAATGCTGGTTCAGTTTGCCGTGATGGGTTCAGTGATGGCAGAAGAAGTGCTGGAGCTGAAGAATCCCCGAGTCGCGTTGTTGAATATTGGTGAAGAAGAAAGCAAAGGGCTGAGCACTATCCGTGAAGCAGCAGCACAGTTAAAAGAGGCACCATCAATAAATTATATCGGTTATCTGGAAGGCAACGATCTGCTGACTGGGAAAACGGATGTGATGGTCTGTGATGGCTTTGTGGGTAATGTCACACTGAAAACGGTGGAAGGCGTGGTAAGGATGTTCCTGTCACTGCTGAAATCGCCAGCCTCAGGCCCTGGGCAAACACAAAAACGGTCCTGGTGGTTGAAATGGCTGGGACGTTTGTTACAAAAGCGCTTATCAAAGCGTTTCGGTCATTTGAACCCCGATCAATATAATGGCGCATGCCTGCTAGGATTGCGGGGAACTGTAATCAAAAGCCATGGTGCAGCAAACCAGAGAGCGTTTGCGGTTGCTATTGAACAGGCAATGCAGACGGTACGGCGGCAGCTTCCCGACCGGATTGCCGCCCGTCTAGAAGCGGTATTACCCAAGAGTGACTAAGCGTACATGTATACAAAAATAATCGGAACGGGCAGTTACCTGCCTGAGCAAATCAGGACGAACGCTGATTTAGAAAAGATGGTGGAAACGACGGACGAATGGATCGTCACACGTACTGGAATCCGTGAGCGCCGAATTGCTGCGCCGGATGAAAACGTTGCGACCATGGGATACCGTGCCGCGCAGAACGCGCTGGAAATGGCAAATGTCGATCCTTCTGAAGTCGGCCTTCTGATTGTTGCTACAACATCATCAAGCCATGCTTTCCCGAGCTCTGCCTGCCAGATTCAGCAGCTGTTAGGGATCAAAGATACGATCGCCTTCGATTTGGCCGCCGCCTGTGCCGGTTTTACCTATGCATTGAGCGTTGCCGATCAATACGTTAAAAATGGTGCGGTGAAATACGCGCTGGTGATCGGTTCCGATACGCTGTCTCGGACATTGGATCCTGAAGATCGCGGCACGCTGATTTTATTCGGTGATGGCGCAGGCGCTGTATTGTTAACGCCATCAGAGCAGCCGGGCATTCTTTCTACCCATCTGCATGCCGATGGGCGCTATGGTGAACTGTTGGCTCTACCTAATCAGGCTCGTAGCCATGCGGATACGCCTGCTTACCTGACTATGGCGGGTAATGAAGTCTTTAAAGTGGCCGTGACTGAACTGGCACATATTGTTGAGGAAACGCTGCAAGCGGCTCAACTGGACAAAAGTGAATTAGACTGGCTGGTGCCTCATCAGGCTAACCTGCGAATCATCAGCGCTACGGCGAAAAAGCTGGGCATGGGGATGGACAAGGTGGTTGTGACGCTGGATCGTCATGGTAATACCTCCGCGGCTTCCGTACCTTCAGCGCTTGATGAAGCCGTGCGCGATGGGCGCATTAAACCAGGGCAACTGGTGCTGCTTGAAGCCTTCGGCGGCGGTTTTACCTGGGGCTCCGCGCTGGTTCGTTTTTAATTAAACAGGATTGTGATATGACGCAATTTGCAATGGTGTTTCCCGGTCAGGGATCGCAGACGGTAGGTATGTTGGCTGAACTGGCGGCAGACCACCCGATCGTCACTGAAACGTTTGCTCAGGCTTCTGAAGCGTTAGGTTATGACTTATGGCAGCTCACTCAGCAAGGGCCAGCGGAAGAGTTGAATAAAACCTGGCAGACGCAGCCTGCGTTACTGACTGCTTCTGTTGCTATCTGGCGTGTCTGGCAGCAATTGGGGGGGAAAACGCCTGCTCTGATGTCTGGTCATAGCCTTGGTGAATATTCCGCGCTGGTTTGTGCTGGCGTTCTGGATTTCCAACAGGCTGTCCGTTTGGTTGAACTGCGTGGCAAATTGATGCAGGAAGCGGTACCGGAAGGAACCGGTGCGATGTACGCCATTATCGGGCTTGATAACGACGCCATTGCCAAAGCGTGTGAAGAATCCGCGCAAGGGCAGGTGGTCTCTCCGGTAAACTTCAACTCACCGGGGCAGGTGGTGATTGCGGGCAATAAAGACGCCGTTGAGCGTGCCGGTGCAGCGTGTAAAGCCGCGGGGGCGAAACGTGCGCTGCCGCTGCCTGTCAGCGTACCGTCACACTGTGCACTGATGGAGCCAGCCGCGGAGAAACTCGCTGTTGCGCTGGAGTCCGTGACGTTTAATGCTCCGGTCATCCCGGTTGTCAATAATGTTGATGCGAGCATCGAAACCACACCGGAAGCGATTCGCGATGCGCTGGTACGCCAGCTTTATTGCCCAGTGCGCTGGACGGACTGTGTTGAATTCATGGCCTATCAGGGCGTTGAGTCACTGTTAGAAGTCGGGCCGGGCAAAGTATTAACTGGCTTAACCAAACGAATCGTCGATACTCTGACAGCAGCTGCGGTGAACGATCCTGCTTCTCTATCAGCGGCGATTGAGAAATAAGAACGGAGAAGACAATGAGTTTTGAGGGGAAAATTGCACTGGTTACCGGTGCAAGCCGTGGTATAGGGCGTGCCATCGCCGAGACGTTGGTTGCCCGCGGGGCAAAAGTCATTGGTACCGCAACCAGCGAAAAAGGTGCTGAAGCGATCAGCGGTTGGCTGGGTGAGAACGGTAAAGGTTATATGCTGAATGTTGCTGATGCAGCATCAGTAGAAAGCGTATTGGCAGATATTCGCGCGGAATTCGGGGAAGTTGATATTCTTATCAATAACGCGGGCATCACGCGTGATAACCTGCTGATGCGTATGAAAGATGATGAATGGCAGGATATTCTGGATACCAATCTGACGTCGGTATTCCGCATGTCTAAAGCAGTAATGCGTGCCATGATGAAGAAACGTTTTGGCCGTATCATTACCATTGGTTCTGTTGTAGGAACGATGGGCAATGCAGGGCAAGCTAACTACGCTGCAGCGAAGGCCGGACTGATTGGGTTCAGCAAATCCCTCGCGCGTGAAGTGGCTTCTCGTGGCATTACGGTCAACGTCGTCGCGCCTGGATTTATCGAAACAGATATGACTCAGGCATTGACAGAAGAACAGCGAGCAGGCATTTTGACGCAGGTTCCAGCTAACCGACTCGGTGATGCTAAAGAAATCGCCAGTGCTGTTGTATTTTTAGCCTCTGATGAAGCTGCTTACATTACTGGCGAAACATTGCATGTCAATGGCGGCATGTATATGATCTAAAAAGCTCGAAAACTATTTGCATTAGTTGCGGTGATAACCGCAAAATAGCACAAAATCGTGGTTCGACCAGCCGAGATTTTGTTGCATATTTTCAAACATTTTATACACTACGAAAACCATCGCGAAAGCGAGTTTTGATAGGAAATTTAAGAGTATGAGCACTATCGAAGAACGCGTTAAGAAAATCATCGTTGAACAGCTTGGTGTTAAGCAGGAAGAAGTCGTAAACAATGCTTCTTTCGTTGATGACCTCGGCGCTGATTCTCTTGACACTGTTGAGCTGGTAATGGCTCTGGAAGAAGAATTTGATACTGAGATTCCAGACGAAGAAGCTGAAAAAATCACGACTGTTCAGGCAGCCATTGATTTCATTCAGGCTAACCAGCAGTAAGCGAACATATCTAGGCGGTCATTCGACCGCCTAAGTTTTTTTGTCCCGCAGTGTCTTTTTTTCCCTCCCTGGAGGATAAGCGTGTCTAAGCGTCGAGTAGTTGTGACCGGACTGGGCATGTTATCTCCTGTCGGCAATACAGTTGAGTCTACCTGGAGTGCTCTTCTTGCCGGTCAGAGTGGTATCAGCCTGATCGACCATTTCGATACTAGTGCCTATGCAACGCGTTTTGCTGGCTTAGTAAAGGATTTTAATTCTGAGGAATTCATTTCGCGTAAAGAAGCTCGCAAAATGGATGCCTTTATTCAATACGGTGTTGCTGCTGGCGTTCAGGCTATGCAGGATTCCGGTTTGGAAGTAACGGAAGAGAACGCGCCGCGTATCGGTGCGGCGATTGGTTCTGGCATCGGTGGTCTGGGTCTTATTGAAGAGAACCACACCGCGCTGGTGAACGGTGGCCCGCGTAAAATCAGTCCGTTCTTCGTGCCGTCAACCATCGTCAATATGGTGGCTGGGCATCTTACTATCATGTACGGACTGCGTGGCCCGAGCATCTCTATCGCTACAGCCTGTACGTCTGGAGTGCATAATATTGGTCAGGCAGCGCGCATTATTGCTTACAACGATGCGGATGTGATGCTGGCTGGTGGTGCAGAAAAAGCCAGTACGCCGCTAGGCGTCGGTGGATTCGGTGCTGCTCGTGCGTTGTCTACGCGCAATGACGATCCTCAGGCGGCAAGCCGTCCGTGGGATAAAGATCGTGATGGTTTTGTACTGGGTGACGGTGCTGGCATCATGGTGCTGGAAGAGTATGAACACGCGAAAAAGCGCGGTGCGAAAATCTATGCAGAAGTTGTTGGATTTGGCATGAGCAGCGATGCGTATCATATGACGTCCCCGCCAGAGAACGGTTCGGGTGCAGCACTGGCGATGGAAAACGCCCTGCGTGATGCGGGTGTATCAACGAGCCAGATCGGCTATATCAACGCGCATGGCACCTCTACGCCAGCGGGAGATAAAGCGGAAGCACAAGCGGTGAAATCCGTATTTGGCGAGAACGCCAGTCACGTGCTGGTTAGCTCGACAAAATCAATGACGGGCCATTTGCTTGGTGCGGCAGGTGCGGTGGAGTCTATCTTCAGTATTCTTGCTCTGCGCGATCAAGCCGTTCCGCCAACGCTCAATCTGGACAATCCAGATGAAGGCTGCGATCTGGATTTTGTGCCGCATGAGGCGCGTCAGGTCAGCAATATGGACTATGTATTGTGCAACTCTTTCGGCTTCGGCGGAACCAACGGTTCTCTGATCTTCCGTAAGATTTGATCGCAATAGTGTCTTAAAAAAACCCGGTTTCCGGGTTTTTTTTTGCCTGCATAAAATCAGACACACCTGCTTGTCTGCAACGCAGCTTTACTGGCAAGCTGGCGATGATAAATGATGCGGAGCTTATTATGTTGTGGATTAATGGCCAGTTACAGGAACAGCTTTCGGTGCTCGATCGGGCGACGCAATATGGCGACGGCTGTTTTACGACCGCCAGAGTCAGTGCTGGCGAGGTTGTCTGGCTTGAGCGACATATCACACGGCTGCAACAGGCCGCGACACGCTTGTTATTCCCGATGGTTGAGTGGGAAAGCCTGATTGCAGAAATGAAACAGGCTGCTCTGGGGCGGGCGGATGGTGTCGTGAAAGTGATGCTAACGCGTGGTGCTGGCGGGCGTGGTTATAGCCCTCAGGGCTGTATGCAACCTACCCGAATCGTCATGCAGGTAGGTTATCCCACTCACTATGCTGGCTGGCGCGAACAGGGTATTAGCCTGAATCTTAGCCCCGTGGCGCTCGCGAAAAACCCGCTGTTGGCGGGAATAAAACATCTGAATCGGCTTGAGCAAGTGCTGATTCGTGCGCATCTTGACCAGACTTCAGCCGATGAGACCCTCGTACTTGACACCTCTGGTGCGCTAGTGGAATGCTGTGCCGCGAATTTATTCTGGCGCAAAGGGAATCACGTCTATACGCCGGATGTATCTCAGTCAGGTGTGGATGGTGTTGCCCGGCAGCATATCATCGCCTCGCTGGCAGAGGCTGATTTTGAGCTAGAGATTGTTAGTGAACCCATGAGCACACTGTCCGATGCGGACGAGGTGCTGGTTTGTAATGCATTAATGCCGATAGTCCCCGTGAATCAGGCGCATGTCTGGCGTTACCACTCCCGAGAGCTTTATCGATTCCTGAGTTCTGACTGCTAGTAGATGGTTGATTTATGAAGAAAAAGAAAGTTGGTCTGCTGATTATCGCTGCCGTTGTTCTGCTGTTGTTGGTCGTGTGGCAGAAAATGCAACGTTTTGCTGATTCTCCATTGGCTATCGAAAAGGAAACCATTTTCACGCTTCCGGCCGGTACGGGAAGAGAAGGGCTGGAAACGTTGCTTCTCGAACAGCATGTGATTACCGATGGCACATTTTTTCCGTGGCTGCTGCGTATTGAGCCTGATTTGGCGAAATTCAAAGCGGGTACGTATCGCTTTACAGCAGGAATGACCGTACGTGAGATGCTGGCGTTACTGTCCAGCGGAAAAGAAGCACAATTCTCCATCCGTTTTGTCGAAGGCTCACGCTTGAAAGAGTGGTTAACCACGCTGCGACAAGCGCCTTATATCAAGCATACGCTCGTCGATAAAACGGAACAGGACATCGCCACGCAGTTGGAAATCAACGATAAGGCGAACCCTGAAGGCTGGTTTTATCCTGATACCTATTCATACACGGCGGGTACGAGTGACAGCGCGCTGCTGCAACGTGCGCATCAGCGTATGAAAAAAACGGTGGATGAGGTATGGAAAGGGCGCGAGAACGGATTGCCGTATAAAACGCCAGACGAATTGCTGACGATGGCCTCAATCATTGAAAAAGAAACGGCTATTAATGAAGAGCGTACTCAGGTTGCTTCCGTTTTTATCAATCGTTTACGGCTTGGGATGCGCTTGCAGACTGACCCCACGGTGATTTATGGCATGGGGGATGACTATAAAGGCGTGATAACCCGTAAAGCATTAGACACGCCGACGCCTTACAATACCTATATTATTTCTGGTTTGCCGCCAACGCCAATCGCGATGCCGGGAAAAGCCTCATTAGATGCGGCTGCGCACCCAGCCAAAACGTCATACCTGTATTTTGTGGCGGATGGAAAAGGCGGACACAGTTTTACCACTAACCTTGCAGACCATAATCGTGCTGTGAGGGTATACCGCTCAGCGTTAAAGGAACGGGATGAACAGTAAATTTATCGTCATTGAAGGGTTGGAAGGCGCGGGAAAGACCACCGCACGTGATATCGTCGTGGAAACGCTGCGGTCACATGGCGTGAAAGAAGTCGTGTTTACGCGCGAGCCCGGTGGCACGCCGTTGGCAGAGAAGCTACGCGAGCTTATCAAACAAGGCATGACGGATGAGAAGGTTACCGACAAAGCGGAAGTGTTGATGTTGTACGCCGCCAGAGTTCAACTGGTGGATAATGTCATCAAACCCGCACTGGCTAACGGGCAATGGGTTATCGGCGATCGTCACGATTTGTCTTCACAGGCTTATCAGGGCGGTGGACGTGGGATCGATCAGCAACTGTTGCGTTCACTGCGCGATACCGTGCTGGGTGAGTTTCGCCCTGATCTGACGCTCTATCTTGATTTGCCGCCCGCTATCGGTTTGCAGCGCGCGCGCCAGCGGGGCGAGTTGGATCGAATTGAGCAAGAGTCGCTGGCTTTCTTTGAACGTACCCGTTCCCGTTATCAGGAACTGGCTGCGGAGGACGACAGTATCCTGACGATCGATGCTTCACAGTCTATTGACGCCGTCAGTGCGGATATTCAGGCAGCGCTACAGCAGTGGCTACAGCAACAAGGCTTGTCGCCTGTTGCGCAGGAGCAGCGCTGATGGATTGGTTCCCGTGGCTGAATGCATCCTACCGACAGCTCATTGGTCAATATCAGGCGGGCAGGGGACACCATGCCGTGTTGCTCCATGCGCTGCCGGGCATGGGCGATGAATCGCTGATTTATGCGCTGAGTCGCTGGCTGATCTGCCAGCAGCCTGATGGGATGAAAAGCTGCGGGCACTGTCACTCATGCAATCTGATGACTGCGGGCACGCACCCGGACTGGCATGTGCTAAGTCCGGAAAAAGGCAAGCACAGTCTGGGCGTTGATCCGGTGCGTGACGTTGTGGAAAAAGTGTATCAGCATTCCCGGCAGGGCGGAGCAAAAGTGATCTGGCTGGCTGCTGCTGAGCAACTGACAGAGGCGGCGGCGAATGCGCTGCTGAAAACGCTGGAAGAGCCGCCGCAGAATACCTTCTTCTTGTTTGGCTGCCGTGAACCAGCCCGGTTGTTGGCGACGTTGCGCAGCCGTTGTTTGTATCACTATCTGGATGTCCCGAATGAAACGCAGAGCGTACTGTGGCTGAATGCTCGTCATCGCTATGACAGCAAGGCATTGCGCACGGCATTGAGATTGCAATCGGGTGCGCCGCTAGCCGCCGAGGCGCTCTTACAACCAGAGCAGTGGAAACAGCGTATCGGGCTGTGCCAGGCATTTTCTGCCGCCTTGACTTCACGGGATCAGCTTTCGCTGATTTCACCGCTTAATCATGACGATGCCGATGTTCGCATTCACTGGCTGACTGCGCTACTGCTGGATGCGATGAAGTGGCAACAGGGAGCGAGCGAGCATGTGGTGAATCAGGATCAGATCGAACTGATTGAGCATTTGGCGCGCGAGCCTGCCCTACATTTGCAGTATGAACTGCAACAGTGGCTGGTCTGCCGACAAAAATTGCTGACCGTCACGGGGGTAAATCGTGAGCTATTGCTGACGGAACGCTTGCTTGATGGGGAACGCACGTTTGCGTCGTCGGTTAAGCGCGACAGCCATCCTTTTTCTGTTTAATTACTATCGAGTAAATATCATGTTGTTAGTGGATTCCCACTGTCATCTTGACGGTCTGGATTATCAGTCATTGCATAAAGATGTCTCCGACGTACTGGAGAAAGCGAAACGTCGCGATGTTGGCTTCCTGCTGGCGGTGGCGACGACGCTGCCCGGCTATCGCGCCATGCTGGAGTTAATCGGCGAACGCGATAATGTGGCGTTTTCCTGCGGCGTTCATCCGCTTAATCAGGAAGCGCCCTATGACTATACCGAGCTGCGTGAGTTAGCCAGCGCCAGCCGCGTGGTGGCGATGGGGGAAACGGGTCTGGATTATTTCTATCAGCAAGAGACTAAAGCCCAGCAGCAGGAATCCTTTCGCGAACATATTCGTATTGGCAATGACCTGAACAAACCGGTCATCGTGCATACACGTGCCGCCCGTGAAGATACGTTAGCGATTCTGCGTGAGGAACAGGCGGAGAAATGCAGTGGTGTTCTGCACTGTTTTACCGAAGATTTGCCGACGGCGAAAGCGCTGCTGGATATGGGATTCTATATCTCGTTTTCCGGCATCGTGACGTTCCGTAATGCTGAGGAATTGCGTGACGTCGCGCGTTACGTGCCACTGGATCGGATGCTGATTGAAACGGACTCCCCCTGGCTAGCGCCCGTTCCATTCCGCGGGCAGGAAAACCAGCCTGCGTATGTGCGTGATGTTGCGGAATACCTCGCGGTGCTGAAAGGCACATCGTTGGAAACCCTTGCTGCCGCCACGACAGAAAACTTTTCCCGCCTGTTTCACATCGATCCAGCTCGGTTGACCGCCGCGCAATAGTGGCTGAAAATAGCCGAGTTTTTTTTATCCGTGTAATTAATAGCGCTGGATAATCCCCTTGATCAGGTTTTTCCTCTTCAGGGGGGACGTGTTTTTTAGCGAGATATCACAAAAAAGTGCAATATCTGTTCGATCTCAGCCTGTTGGCTTGTGGAAACGTGATAGCAATCAAACATTGTGGGCGCTATTTATTTTACTCTGCGTAAAAATTAAAGGGGGCTAAGACACCCCTACTCGCAAAGGCTATCCTCCCCGCCTTTGCTTATATATGAAGTATCAGAAGTAAAAGCACTATTACTCAGGAGCACACTCAATTATGTTCAAGAATGCATTCGCAAACCTGCAAAAAGTAGGTAAGTCGCTAATGCTGCCCGTATCCGTACTCCCTATTGCAGGTATTCTGCTGGGTGTCGGTTCGGCCAATTTTAGCTGGTTGCCTGAAATTGTCTCCAGCGTCATGGCACAGGCCGGTGACTCGGTGTTTGCCAACATGCCGCTGATTTTTGCTATTGGTGTTGCCCTCGGCTTCACTAATAACGACGGTGTTTCCGCACTGGCGGCGGTGGTGGCTTATGGCATCATGGTAAAAACCATGGCTGCGATTGCGCCGCTGGTTCTTAATCTGCCGGCAGCCGAAATTACGGCGAAGCACCTGGCGGATACCGGTGTTCTGGGCGGGATCATTGCCGGTGCGATTGCCGCGTATATGTTTAACCGTTTCTACCGCATCCAACTGCCTGAGTATCTGGGCTTCTTTGCCGGTAAACGCTTCGTGCCGATTATTTCCGGCCTGACGGCGATTGTTACTGGTGCGGCGCTGTCTTTCATCTGGCCACCTGTCGGTAGCGCTATCCAAACGTTTTCACATTGGGCGGCGAATGAGAACCCGATGTTAGCATTTGGTATCTATGGGGTCGTTGAACGTTCTCTGGTGCCGTTTGGTCTGCACCATATCTGGAACGTACCTTTCCAAATGCAAGTCGGTGAGTTCACTAACGCGGCAGGTCAGGTTTTCCGTGGTGATATCCCACGTTATATTGCGGGTGATCCGGAAGCAGGTAAATTGTCCGGTGGCTTCCTGTTTAAAATGTATGGTTTGCCAGCCGCGGCTATTGCTATCTGGCATTCGGCTAAACCAGAGAACCGTGCGAAAGTCGGCGGTATCATGATCTCTGCGGCACTGACCTCGTTCCTGACGGGGATCACTGAGCCAATTGAGTTCTCATTCATGTTTGTTGCGCCGATCCTGTATGTCATCCATGCGATTCTGGCAGGTCTGGCGTTCCCAATCTGTATCCTGCTGGGTATGCGTGATGGTACGAGCTTCTCTCACGGCTTGATCGACTTCGTGGTGCTGAGCGGCAACGGCAGCAAACTGTGGCTGTTCCCGATTGTAGGTCTGTGCTATGCGCTGATTTACTACACTATCTTCCGCGTTCTGATTGCCAAACTGAATCTGAAAACACCGGGTCGTGAAGATAGCGCATCTGAGCAAACCTCGCAGGACAGTACTGAAATGGCTGCCGCTCTGGTAACGGCATTTGGTGGTAAAGACAACATCACTAACCTGGATGCCTGCATCACCCGCTTGCGCGTGAGCGTGGGCGATGTGGCTAAAGTGGATCAGGCTGGCCTGAAAAAATTGGGCGCAGCAGGTGTGGTGGTCGCAGGTTCTGGTGTTCAGGCCATTTTCGGTACCAAATCCGATAACCTGAAAACCGATATGGATGACTACATCCGTAACCACTGATGTGTTGTTGGGGAGTGGTAAAAAGGGGCGAAAGCCTAATGCCGGTCACTTAAGGTGACCGGCATTGTTTTTTAACGGATATTTCGCTCGTCTTCCCCTGATTTCTCGGGGGTAACTTCGCTCCCTTCGTAACGGCAATACCAGATAGATTGCCTGCTCATAAAAATGCTTCAGATGTCCTGGTATCGCACCCGGTGATGAACCCGGCAGACCGATAAGTAATCGCCAGATTTCCGTCAGGGCGCCGCTGAAGCTCAACTGATACGGCAGGTAATCTCCTTTCAGCGTAAACGCCATTTTCACCATCTGATAACGCACCAGATTGTACGTCAGTAGCACGCCCCACAACTCCTGCCTCACCATTTCCGGCAGTCTGCTCCGTAAATGCCACCTGTTACCCAGCAAGCCTTGTTTCGCCTCGCGATATCCCAACTCGATTTCCCATCGGTGAGCGTAAAGGGCGTTCACCTCCGCCGCCGGATAACGCATCGGGTCCGTCAGTGACGTCAGCACCTCTCGCGTTTTTCCCTCTATCGTCTTCGTTAACAACCGCGCTGTGATGCTCTCCGGCAGCGTCGCCCATTGTTTACGCGCCTGCGGCGATGTCTTTATCCGTACCAGTCTGTCTTGCCTGCCCAGCTTGCTTATCACTTCGTATTGCGTATTTTTCTTCAACGGAGTGCCGGCGCAGTAAGATTGATAATGCCAAGAGCCTGAGAAAGTTGCATAAAAAAAGGTCCATGAATGTCATGAACCTTTTTTACACCAACGGCTGGATCGTTCAACTAATCCTTAAACGATCGGCATTAGGCGAAAGCCCCTTTTTTATTGTCGGTAACAAACGGTGTTCAATAAAAGATGCGTCAGGCCGTGGGGTCTTTAGGTACTAAAGCAGGTTTTTTCTACGTGTCGTATTTTGACCACCTGCACCAGAAATAGACGAAGAAGGTTGAAAGAAATGGAATATGTCACTCATACTGCCTACACGACTTCGTTTAACGCCAGCTTTAACAAGGAAATCTATCATGGCTGAAGAAACCATCTTTAGTAAAATTATTCGCCGGGAAATTCCTGCGGATATCGTCTATCAGGATGAACTGGTCACCGCCTTCCGCGACATCGCGCCCCGCACGCCAACCCATGTTCTTATTATCCCGAATGTTTTGATCCCGACCGTTAACGATACGGCACCAGAACATGAAGCCGCACTGGGACGTATGGTGACGGTCGCGGCGAAGATTGCGCAGCAGGAAGGGATTGCAGAGGACGGCTATCGTCTGATAATTAACTGCAACCGACACGGCGGGCAGGAGGTGTATCACATCCACATGCATCTGCTTGGTGGCCGCGCGCTCGGGCCTTTGCTGGCGAATTAGATTCGATGATCATGGTTGGGCAATCATGTGAAAAAAAAATCACGCGAGAACATCATGCGTAACTCGATGCTTTTTCTGTCCGCATGTTTGATGGTCGGGTTGGTGGCGGGCTGTAGCGCGCCAAAGGTACTGACCATCAATGAACGGCAAACGCTGGTATTAGATGCTCCCGTGCTGTCGGCGGGCATTACGGCGGGGAATCCATCGCTGGATTCAGAAAATGGCCGGCTGCGTGCTTCTTCCGTTGTCAGCAACGACGCTTCACACGCGGTCACCGTGCATTACCGTTTCTATTGGTATGATGAAAACGGGCTGGACGTGTTGCCGTTTGAGGACGTGCAGTCTATTGAAATCCCACCACAGACGGAAATGACGGTTTTTTCAACGCGTAGCAGTCCCACTGCGCGTCAGGTCCGTCTTCATCTGTTTTTGTAATGGTGTGCTGAGAGAGAGAATATGAAAAAGTATCTAGGGGTGATACTGGCGGCATTGGTACTAACAGGGTGCCCCAGCCGTCCACCGGAACCGACTGAACCGCCTGCGACTATTGAACCCGTTGAGCCTCAAGTGCCGACCACGCCAACGCCGCCGCCGGGGGAATCGGTACCGCAACCGCCGAAAATTCAGACGTTGAACTGGGAAGCCAGTATTAATCCGCTGGTTGCGCAGATGCTGAAAGCTGATGGTGTCACGCCGGGCAGCATACTGTTGGTGGATAGTGTGAAAAACAACACTAACGGCTCCCTGCCGATCGCGAAAGCGACAGGCGCGCTGTACAGCGCGTTATCTTCAGGCAAGGCGTTTACGCTGGTACCGCGCGAGCAGTTGGCCGCCGCGAAACAAACGCTTGGTCTGTCGGTTGACGACAGCTTGGGATCGCGCAGCAAGGCGATTGGCCTGGCACGTTATGTCAGCGCGCAGTATGTGCTGTACAGCGACGTCAGCGGTGATGTGAAATCGCCGCAGATCGACATGCAACTGATGCTGGTGCAGACCGGCGAAATTGTGTGGTCAGGCAATGGCGCCGTTCAGCATTAAGCAGGCAGGTATCCAGCAACAGCTGACGGCGGCGATCCAGAAGCATTTCCCCGCTGTAGAGATAGCGGATATTCGCTTTGAACTGGTTGGCGGGTTGAGTAGTAAAAGCTGGCGCATCCGTGGGCCGGGCATCGAATGGCTTGCGCGCCGGCAGTCGCCAACCGAGCGGAAAATGGGCGTCGATCGCCAGCGAGAGTTCGCCCTGCTGCGGCAGATGTCCGCGATAGGGCTTGCGCCACGGCCGCTACTGTGGCGCGACGGCTGGCTCATTGTCGAATGGGTGCCGGGGCGTGTCGCCACGTCTGATGAATTCCTGATGATGCTGGCTAATGGTGAAGTGGCGCGGACGCTGTCTCAGCTTCATCGCCTGCCGCGTAGCGGCTATCCCCTCGATCTTAAAATGCTATTCGCTCAACACTGGCAGTTGATGGATCCGCACCGCCGTACGCCCGCGCTGTTGCGCGCCCACCATTATTTTCAGCGTGCGGCATTACCCACCCCTCTAGCGCTGGCGCCTCTCCATCTGGATGTGCATGCGGAAAACCTGCTGATTACGCCACAAGGAACGATGCTGATTGACTGGGAATACGCCTCAGATGGCGATGTTGCCTTTGAACTGGCGTTTATTGTGCGAGCCAGCCAGATGGAAAGCCTGGCGCAAACGTATTTTCTACAGAGCTACCAACGATATCGGCGAGGGGTTTCCGTGAGCCGACTTCAGCAACAGATGACGCAGTGGTTCCCTTGGGTCGATTATCTGGTATTGATGTGGTTTGAGATACGCTGGCAGCAAACGAAGAATCCCGAATTTTTAGCGGACATTCCCGCACTTTATCATCGGTTACAATCAGGCCATCGGTTACAAACAGGCTGACGATGTGGCTTTTGTCATCGTAGTTATTTTACTCAGTAGTACATGTTAAAGAATGAGGTTTTTGTGGGTCCGGTAATGTTAGATGTCGCCAGCTATGAGCTGGATGCGGAAGATCGTGAAGTATTGGAACACCCGCTGGTTGGCGGCGTTATCCTGTTTACCCGTAATTTTCATGATGCGGCGCAGTTGCGTGAGCTAGTGCGACAAATCCGCGCGGCGTCGCGCGAGCGTCTTGTTGTCTCTGTCGATCAGGAAGGCGGACGCGTTCAGCGTTTTCGCGATGGCTTTACTCGACTGCCTGCTGCGCAGGCGTTTGCGGCATTAAATAGTGCGGTAGAAGCGCAACGTCTGGCGGAAGAGGGCGGATGGCTGATGGCGGCAGAAATGATCGCAATGGATATCGACATTAGCTTTGCACCGGTGCTGGATATCGGCCACCAGAGCGCGGCGATTGGCGAACGTTCGTTTCATGAACAGCCGGAGATCGCGTTGGCGGTGGCGCAGAGCTTTATTCGCGGTATGCACAGTGCAGGCATGAAGGTCACGGGCAAGCACTTCCCCGGCCACGGTGCGGTCAGCGCCGATTCACATAAAGAAACGCCGCGCGATCCGCGTCCGCTTGCGGAAATTCGCGCACACGACATGTCGATTTTTAAAGAACTGATTCAACGCCAGCAGTTGGATGCCATCATGCCTGCTCATGTGATTTACACGGAGGCCGATCCGCGTCCAGCCAGTGGGTCGCCATACTGGCTCAAAACGGTGCTGCGTGACGAACTGGGTTTTGATGGCATCATTTTCTCTGACGACCTTTCGATGGAAGGTGCGGCGGTGATGGGGAGTTACCCCGAGCGGGCGCAGGCGGCATTGCAGGCAGGATGTGACATGATTCTGGTCTGCAATCATCGGGCGGGCGCGGTCAGCGTGCTGGATAACCTGTCCCCGGTCAAAGCGGAGCAACTGACGGGCCTATATCATCAGGGTTCGTTTTCTCGTCGGGAACTGCTGGATTCGCCACGCTGGAAGCAGGCGAATCAGGCGCTCACATTACTCAGCGAGCGCTGGCAGGCGCATAAAAATGGCGAGAAATAGGCAACCCAGTCTGTGGTGAGGATGAAAGATGATTATCTATTTACACGGTTTTGACTCGACCAGCCCCGGCAACCATGAAAAGGTTCTGCAACTTCAATTTATTGATGAAGATGTCAGGCTGATTAGCTACAGCACACTGCATCCGCGTCATGACATGCAACACCTGCTAAAGCAGGTGGACAAGATGATTCAGCATTCTGACGACGATCGCCCGCTGATCTGCGGCGTGGGGTTGGGCGGTTTCTGGGCTGAACGGGTTGGTTTCCTGTGTGATATACGACAGGTCATCGTCAATCCTAACCTGTTTCCGCAGGAAAACATGGGGGGGAAAATCGATCGCCCGGAAGAGTACGTGGATATCGCCACCAAGTGCGTGGCGAATTTTCGTGAAAAGAACCGCGATCGCTGCATGGTGATGCTCTCCCGTCATGATGAAATGCTTGATAGCCAGCGCAGCGCGCAGATGCTGGGAGCGTATTATGAGATCGTCTGGGACGATATTCAGACGCATAAATTCAAAAGTATCTCCCCCCATTTGCAGCGGATCAAAGCCTTCAAAACGCTGGGTTAAGCCTGTCCGAGCGATGATGTGTTAACCGCCGCGAGTTATTCCTTCTGATACCCTCTTTTGGGGGCTGTCAGGGGGAATCACGCGATTTATTTACTTTCCTTAGTGCGTATAGCGACGCATTTGCGCACGATTCAGCATTTTTTCTTCACACAGACCTCCGCTAATTCACTGAAATAAAGATGGAATTTTCCTGATAAAAACCTGGGTGACAAAATAAATTGATATATATCAATTTTGGTATGACCAAATAACCTAGCGTGCTATTCTGGCTGCAGATATCAGGCTTAACTTACGCGAACCCTATGTTATATAAGGATATTGTTTTTTACTCTTTATTAACCATTGGTTCACATTTTTAGGGGGTCATTTTGACATCACCAACCAAAAAAATTGTCATTGTCGGCGGGGGAGCTGGCGGACTTGAACTGGCAACGAGTTTGGGCCACAAGTTAGGACGCAAGAAAAAAGCGGAAATCACGCTGGTGGATCGTAACCACAGCCACCTGTGGAAACCGTTGCTGCATGAAGTGGCAACGGGCTCGCTGGACGACGACATGGATGCGCTGAGCTATCTGGCGCACGCCCGTAATCACTATTTTCAGTTCCAACTGGGCATGCTGACGGATATCGACCGCGAGCAGCAGCAGATCCAACTGGCTGAAGTGTGTGACGAGCAAGGCGAGGTGCTGGTGGCAGCGCGTCGTATCCCGTATGACATTTTGGTGGTGGCGTTAGGCAGTGCCTCAAATGATTTCGGTACGCCGGGTGTGAAAGAGCACTGTATTTTCCTGGATAACCCGAAACAAGCCCGCCGTTTCCATAACGAAATGCTGAATTTGTTCCTGAAATTCACGGCGAATCAGGACGAAAAAGAGCGGGTGAATATCGCGATTGTGGGCGGCGGTGCGACGGGCGTTGAGCTGTCTGCGGAACTGCATAACGCGGTGAAACAGCTGCACAGCTACGGCTTTGACGGGCTGGATAACCAAACGCTGAATGTCACACTGGTGGAAGCCGGCGAACGCATTTTACCTGCGCTGCCGCCGCGCATTTCTGCGGCTGCACATCAGGAGTTGAATAATATTGGCGTTCGAGTGCTGACGAAAACCATGGTGACTAGCGCAGAAAGCGGCGGTCTGAATACGAAGGACGGTGAGTTTATCGAAGCCGACCTGATGGTTTGGGCGGCAGGTATCAAGGCACCGGATGCGATGAAAGAGATTGCCGGTCTGGAAACGAACCGGATTAACCAGTTAGTGGTTGAACCGACGCTACAGACGACGCGCGATCCCAACATTTTCGCTATCGGCGACTGTGCCTCCTGTCCGCAGGAAGGCGGCGGCTTCGTACCACCCCGTGCGCAAGCGGCGCACCAGATGGCGTCACGTTGCCACAGCAACATCATCGCATTGCTGAACGGACAGACACTGAAACCTTACGTCTATAAAGATCACGGTTCGCTGGTCTCGCTGTCTAAATTCAGTACGGTTGGCAGCCTGATGGGGAACCTGATGCGTGGCTCTGTGATGGTAGAAGGGCGGATTGCACGTTTCGTTTATATCTCCTTGTATCGTATGCATCAGGTTGCTTTACATGGCTATGTGAAAACGGGCTTGATGATGTTGGTCGGTGGGATCAACCGGGTGATTCGCCCGCGCCTGAAGCTGCATTAATCCACCGCGGCTGACAGCTTTCTGATACGGGCGTGGACGCGATTTCACGCCCGTATTCTTTTTTATCATCGGCTCGTTATCCTTGCGCCATACCCGTCGCTTTCATTAATCTGCCCATATTTACAGCATTCTGTGCGTAATGTTATTCATCACTCCTCCGGCTACGTCACCGTCATAACAGTATAAAATATCGTCCTGTTACCAATTCCAGTTAAGATAATTCCCAAATGGTGCTTTTGTGTTACGAAACTGACACTTTTGGTTAATTAGTCTTATTGCGAGAGTGTGAAACATTGTGCAGACTTTCCACTGTTTACAGATGGCGTAGCACGCACGCCGAAAATTCTGAATGCGGGTATTCAGAAGGAACCATCGGATTCATCGCGTTAAACGCGAGTTGGCGTAAAGCAAATCTTACGGCGGAATTGCAGATGGGGAATGCGTGAGAATAGATTCGGGAGGTATCCTGTGAACAAATCAATGTTAGCGGGTGTAGGTATTGGTGTGGCTGCGGCATTGGGTGTGGCGGCGGTGGCGAGTATGGATGTGTTCTCCTCTAAACCTCAGTTTGCACAGGTGCTAACGGCAACACCAATCAAAGAAACGGTAAAAACACCTCGTCAGGAGTGCCGTAACGTGACGGTTACGCATCGTCGTCCGGTACAGGATGAACACCAGATCGCCGGTTCGGTTCTGGGTGCGGTGGCTGGTGGTGTTTTGGGTCACCAGATTGGTGGCGGGCGTGGTAAAGATATCGCGACGGTCGCGGGCGCGTTGGCTGGTGGCTATGCGGGTAACCGTGTACAAAGCGGCATGCAGGAAAATGATACGTATACGTCACAGCAACAGCGTTGCCAGACGGTGTACGACAAATCACAAAAAGTTTTAGGCTATGATGTCACCTATAAAATCGGCGACCAGCAGGGCAAAATCCGCATGGATCGCGATCCGGGCACACAAATTCCAGTGGACAGGAATGGTCAATTAATCCTGAATCAGCAGAGCTAATTTGCCCTGACGTCCACATTTTTGCGCTGACACCATCTCTAAAAACCGCGAGCCACCTGAAGAAGGTGCTCGCGGTTTTTTTCATGAATCGATCGTGCTGTGCCCGACCTGCGTCATGCTCAGGGATAACAGTAAGGCGACTGTGGCGCACCCACCAGTCAGCCAAAGCGTTGTGAGTAGTCCTGCGCTATCCACGACCTGACCTCCCATCCATGATCCGAGCGCGATGCCAACATTGAAAATGCCAACATACAGCGCGGCGGCGATCTCCACAGCGCGCGGCGCAGCCTTCATCATCCATGTCATCAGCCCGACGGACACGCCGCCGTAGGCCAGTCCCCAGATCAGCAGCGTCACGACGCCGCCACTGTGTGAGCCACCGATGGTCAGAAACAGTATTGGGGTCAACAGCAGCCCCAGCGCGATAGCCATCAAGGCCAGCACCGTGCGCCGTGCCGCGATGAGGCCCGCCAAAAAATTACCGACGATGCCTGCCATGCCATAGGCGAATAGCAATGCGCCAATCCATCGCGCATCGAATCCTGATATCGATAGCAGCAGCGGCCGGACGAAGGTAAAGGCCATGAAGTGTCCGGCTACCAGTAACAGCGTCAGAATCAGCCCGGCGATCAGGACGGCCATTGCCAGCGTGGGAATGCTGCCAGCGACCAACAGAGGCCGCGTGGTGATTGTCGTTGCCAGCCCGCCCAGCAACAGCAGGCGGTGCAGGGCGGTTCGCAGCTTGAGTGCGCCGAACAGCAGCCCAGCCAGACAGGAACCTACGGCATACGCCGACAAGATCAGACTGGCCGCTGCTGGCTGACCATGCTGCGTAGCGAAAGCAACGCTGACGATATCTACGGTGCCCACGATGTGCCCATTGCGATCATCAACAGTGTCAACAGGCGTATGTTTGCCTGTTTGAGCACTGAACCGGAATGGTCGGTACTGGTGTGTGGCACTTCTACGGGTGGCTCGGTGCTGCGTTGTACCACCAGCGTAAACACGCCAATCGCCAGCAAGAGCGCGGCTGCCAGCAGGCCAGCCTGAGGAAACACCGCGACGGACAGCCCGACAGCCAGCGGCGGACCGGCGATAAAAGTGACTTCATCGAGCACGGTTTCCAGCGAGTAAGCCGTCTGCAAACGGGTGTCTCCCCGATAGATCGTTGTCCAGCGTGCTTGTACCATCGCCGATAGGCTGGGCATGAAACCAGCCAGCAAGGCGCCAATGAATAAAGTCCACTCAGGGGCCTGTAACCAAGAACTCACAAGCAGAATCAGCATGCCGATCGCACTGACGGTGGTGCCGATGGGCAGCACACGGCTCTGCCCGTTGCGATCGACGAGGCGGGAGATCTGTGGTGACAGTAGCGCGTAGGTCAGTACGAAGGTAGCAGAGACGGCACCAGCCAGTGCATAGCTGCCGCGCAGTTGCGATAACAGGGTGATAATGCCGATGCCTGTCATGGGCAACGGCATCCGCGCTAACAGGCCAGTCAGCGCAAAGCCTTTCGTTCCGGGTGCAGCAAAAAGTTCTCGATACGGGTTAACCATCTCGTTCTCCAAAGTGAATCCGCTTGCCACTTCCTCGCGGCACAGCGAAAATACATACATGGCGTATGAATAAAAACATATATTCATACGAAGTGAATGTAAATAATCATACGTTGTGTATGTAAAGGAGTGGCGATGGTTCGTCGTACCCGTGCTGAAATGGAAGAAACCCGCGCTACGCTGCTGGCGACCGCCCGTAAGGTCTTCAGCGAACGCGGCTATGCTGATACCTCAATGGACGATCTCACCGCGCAGGCGAGCCTGACCCGTGGGGCGCTTTATCACCATTTTGGTGACAAGAAAGGGCTGTTGGCGGCGGTGGTGGAACAGATCGATGCCGAAATGGATGAACGACTGCAAGTCATTTCCGACACCGCTGAGGATGCCTGGGACGGTTTTCGGCGTCGTTGCCGCGCCTATCTGGAAATGGCGCTGGAACCGGAGATTCAGCGGATTGTATTGCGCGATGCGCGTGCAATTCTGGGCGGTGCCTCGCCAGATTCACAGCGTCATTGCGTTGAGTCGATGCAGCGGCTGATCGATAACCTTATCCGGCAGGGCGTAGTGGCTGAAGCCGATCCACAGGCGTTGGCATCGTTAATTTACGGCAGTCTCGCTGAAGCAGCGTTCTGGATTGCGGACGGAGAGGATGGTAATGCGCGGCTGGCACAAGGCCTTGCCGCGCTGGAGTTATTACTGCGTGGGCTGTTGATCACGCCACGATAATCGGTGACATCGTTACCTTATGAAGCACAACTTTTCTCTGGCTTAGCCACGAAAAATGATCTCTGCCCAGCGCGCCAGACCGGCGGTAACGGAACCAAAGTCGTTGCCGCTGGCGATAGGAATATCTGGAAGCAGTTGTTGAATAGCCTGACGCAGCAGAGGAGAGCGGGCGCTACCGCCAGTCAGGTAGATCACTTCCGGGCGAGTTTGGCTGGTTTCTAACGCCAGCGTTACCTGCTGCTGAATGCGGCTCAGAGGATTATCGATTGCGACGTTGAGCTCATCCGCATGAATGCGTGTCGCCAGACCCGATTCGATAAAGTGTAAATCGGCTGCCGTTTCCGCTTGATTGGACAGCGCAATTTTGCTCTCTTCCGCCACCTGAATCAGACGGTAGCTCAGGCGCTGTTGCCATACCGTCAGCAGTCTTTTTACCTGCTCAGGCTGGCGTGCATCGCGGATCATTTCATTGATTAATGTGCGGCTGGCGGGGCTATGAAACTCTTTTTGTGCCGGAATATCGTTAATCGCAACGGCATTCCACCAGGTCATGATCGGCAGGGCGATGCCTTTTTCTGTCTCGCTATTCATGCCAAGCAGCGGCATCAGCTGTTTGAACGCCAGCATGATGTCTAGATCGTTACCGCCGACGCGGCAGCCGCTGTGCCCTAACAGACTTTGTGCGCGTTCTTGCTGCTTATGCCACTCTGGCCCCATAAGCAGCATGGAGCAGTCGGTGGTTCCGCCGCCGATATCCACGACCAGCACGCGTGTTTCTTTCGTCAATGTCGATTCAAAATCCAGTCCGGCAGCGACGGGTTCAAACTGAAAGACAACGTCTTCAAATCCGGCGCGATGTGCCGCGCGATCTAAAATCCCTTGCGCCTGCTGGTTAGCTTCTTCCCCGCCGATACTCTGGAAGTTAATCGGACGACCGATCACGGCCTGACGAATAGGCTGGTCAAGCTGGCTTTCTGCCTGCGTGCGGATATGCAGCATCATGGCGCAAACCAGATCTTCAAACAGTGCAATCTGCTGCGCTTTCAGGCCGACAGCCCCGAGGAAGGACTTCGGCGATTTAACGAACCAGGTCTCTTCCGGGTCATCCATATAGTGGCGTAACGCCTCGCGCCCGAACTTCACGCTATCAGGCTGCACGCGAATATCTTCTTCGCGGTTGTAGCTGATGGCGCGCTTGAGCAGCAGCGCGTTCTCGCCCTCTGCGTTGACCTGATGGTGCCGCCATAACCACTCGCTGACGGCTTCACGCACAGGTGCGCACAGCAGAGAGGAAAGATAAGGCGAATCCTTTTCCAGCGACAGGAGCCGTGGTGTACCTGAATCCATCACTGCCACGGAACAGTTCGCCGTGCCGTAGTCAAAACCGATAAACATCGTCGTGCCCCATGCCATAAAAAATTTTCGGGAGAAATTTTTAACGTCGCACCTGCGACGGCCCAGAAGGGTGGCCACCAAGGATGGCAGGCCATAAAAAAAGGTGGCGACTTTACTGCGTTACGGCGGTGCTTGTAAAGGCGGATGAAGTGAAAGAGATATGTTTGCTGACGAGGCGGGAACCCGTAGGTTCCCGTTTTTATCGTGAAAACGGCTTACGCCGCCAGCGTATGCTGCGCCATATTTCCCAGCAGCGAACCGATGAATTCAATGCGTTTTGGGCGATCGCTCAAATCCTTCATGAATTTCAGGCGAGTTGGGCCATCAAGGCGGTAGGTGCCCGGATCGCGCTGTAACAGACCGATGAGGTGAGACGGATCAACGCGATTTTGCTCACTGAATTCGATAAATCCACCTTTCTCATTGCCTTCAATACGGCGAATACCCAGCGCCTGTGCCTGCTGGCGCAGGGCGGCAATCTGCAACAGATAGCGGCTGGCATCGGGAAGGAGACCGAAACGATCGATCAGTTCGACCTTCAATTCATCCAGTTCGTCGGCGGTTTTCGCGCTGGCAATACGTTTGTACAGCGACAGCCGCGTATTGACGTCGGGAATGAAATCGTCGGGCAGCAGGGCAGGCAACCGTAATTCGACGTCGGTCTGGCTGTTGATCAAATCTTCCAGCGACGGCTCCCGGCCTGCTTTCAGCGCATCGACGGCGCTTTCCAGTAGTTCCATATACAGTGAGAAACCGACGCTGGTCATCTGCCCGCTCTGGTCTTCTCCGAGCAGTTCGCCTGCGCCACGGATTTCCAGATCGTGCGTGGCCAGTGCAAAACCGGCACCGAGGTCTTCCAGTGAGGCGATCGCTTCCAGACGTTTCTGCGCATCGGTGCTCATCGCTTTGGGGTTTGGCGTCAGCAGATAGGCATAAGCCTGATGGTGGGAACGTCCGACGCGACCGCGCAACTGGTGCAACTGTGCCAGACCGAAATGGTCGGCACGCTCGATGATGATGGTGTTGGCGCTCGGGATGTCGATCCCGGTTTCGATGATGGTGGTACACACCAGCACGTTAAAACGCTGATGGTGGAAGTCGTTCATGACTCGCTCCAGCTCGCGTTCACGCATCTGACCGTGGCCGATAGCGATGCGCGCTTCCGGCACCAGCTCCGCCAGTCGCTGGGTGGCTTTCTCAATATTTTCGACATCGTTATAAAGGTAATACACCTGACCTCCGCGTAGAATTTCACGCAGGATGGCTTCGCGCACCACCAGATTGTCATATTCGCGCACGAACGTTTTCACCGCCAAACGACGGGCAGGGGGCGTGGCGATAATTGACAGATCGCGCATCCCGCTCATCGCCATGTTGAGCGTACGCGGAATTGGCGTGGCGGTGAGCGTCAGGATATCGACATTCGCCCGCATTGCTTTGATACGTTCTTTGTGACGCACGCCAAAGCGGTGTTCTTCGTCCACAATCAGCAGCCCTAAGTCGCGCCAGCGCACGTCGCTCTGCAATAGCTTATGGGTACCGATCAGAATATCGACTTTGCCTTCCTGCGTTTCTTCCAGCACCTGAGTTTGCTCACGGGCGCTACGGAAGCGGGAGATCATTTCAATCTTTACCGGCCAGTTGGCAAAGCGATCGCGGAAGTTGTCAAAATGCTGCTGAGCCAACAGCGTTGTCGGTACCAGAACGGCAACCTGCTTATGGTTTTCAACCGCCAGAAACGCGGCGCGCATTGCCACTTCGGTTTTACCAAAGCCGACATCGCCACACACCAGACGGTCCATCGCCAGCGGCTGGCACATATCGCTCAACACGGCGTTGATAGCCTGCGCCTGATCGGGCGTGGTCTCGAAGGGGAAACTTTCGCAGAAAAGCTGATATTGCGTTTTATCATGCTTAAAGGCAAAACCGCTTTTCGCCGCGCGTTGCGCATAAACATCCAACAGTTCGGCGGCGACATCGCGCACTCTTTCTGCTGCTTTTTGCCGTGCGCGCGACCACGCATCGCCACCCAGTTTATGCAGCGGCGCATTCTCATCGGCACCGCCTGCGTAGCGGCTGATCAAATGCAGTGAGGAAACGGGGACATACAGCTTGTCCTCGCCCGAATAGGTCAAAATCAGGTATTCGGCTTTGATGCCACCGGCTTCCAACGTGGTCAACCCGGCATAGCGGCCAACGCCATGTTCGAGATGGACAACGGGTTGCCCCGGCCGCAGCTCCGCCAGATTGCGGATCAGCGTATCGGTATTGATCGTGCGGCGATTATCCTGACGGCGGCGGCTGACGCGTTCGCCCAGCAGATCGCTTTCGCAGATTAAGGCCCGCTGGCGCAGCGTGTCGATAAAACCGTGCTCACTGGCGCCGATGATCAGGTAAGTGCCACGCTCCTGCGCCTGCTCCAACGTGCTGATGAGCGTAGGGTTCAGTTTGATGCGTGCCAGCAGTTCCTGGAGCGTTTCGCGACGGCCTTCACTCTCAACGGAGAAAATGACCTGACCGTCGGACTGTTCGATAAAGCGGCGCAGCGCATCTAACGGGGATTTTTGCTGATGCTGAATCGCCAGTTCCGGCAGCGGCAGATAGGCAAGATTCACGTTGGCGGCTTTTTCCGGCAGCGTATCAGTTCTCAACTGCACGCGCGGCCACGCTTTCAGCTCCGTGAACAGGCCATCTACTCGTAACCAGAGTGAGTCTGACGGCAGCAGCGGACGCATGGGATCGACACGGCGGCTTTCAAAACGCTGCTGAATATCCAGCCAGAAGCGCTCGGCGCTCTGTTCGATATTGCCGGTATTGACGATCAGCGTATTGTCCGGGAAGTAGCTGAACAGCGACGGCAGCGGTTCGCCAAAGAATAACGGCTGCCAGTATTCGATCCCCGCGGGCCAGACGCCTTTGCTGACCTGTTGGTAAAGGTGCTCGGCGTCGCGCCGTACCTCAAACTGTTCGCGCCACTGGCTGCGAAAAAGCTCGATGGCGGCTTTATCCGTCGGGAACTCGTGGGCAGGCAGCAGATTAATGTGCGGCACTTCATTCAGCGTGCGCTGTGTATCCACATCGAACAGACGCAGGCTGTCGATCTCATCATCAAAGAAATCAATACGGTAGGGCTCTTCGCTCCCCATGGGGAACAGATCCAGCAGTGCGCCGCGCGTGGCATATTCACCGTGTTCCATGACCTGATCGACACTGCGGTAGCCCGCCTGCTCCAACTGTGAACGCAGCTTATCGCGCGAAAGACGCTGGCCTTTTTTCAACACCAGCGCATGGCCGTGCAGGAAACTGTGCGGACAAACGCGCTGCATCAGCGTGTTGACCGGCAGTATCAGAACGCCGCGTGTCATGTTGGGAAGTTGGTACAGGGTGGAAAGGCGGGTCGAAATAATTTCCTGATGCGGAGAAAAACTATCGTAGGGCAGCGTTTCCCAGTCAGGTAGCGTAGTGACGTGCTGGTCGGTAAATTGCTGAATCTCATCGCGTAAGCGCAGGGCGTTTTGCATATCAGGGGCGATAAGTACCACCAGCCCAGCGTGGCGTTCAATAATTTCTGCACATTCAACGGCGCAGGCAGCGCCGGTTAACTGGCCCAGCAGGCGCTGCTCACCGGCTTTTGATGGCAGCGAATAACGGTAATTTTCAGGCATCATCTGATTATCGGGTCTCGCCTCCCTGCATCCGGCCAGGAATAAGAAAAAGCCGTAGAGTGAGGGTGTTAGGGTTCCATAAAGCAGTACTACCCTTTATTATCCTTGATCACTTTGCTTTGGCAACCTTATCCAGACGGATTTCATGTATCAACCTGTCGCTTTATTTATTGGCCTACGCTACATGCGTGGGCGCGCATCAGACCGCTTCGGCCGGTTTGTCTCCTGGTTATCCGCCATTGGTATCACGCTGGGCGTGATGGCGCTGGTCACCGTGCTTTCCGTGATGAATGGCTTCGAGCGCGAACTGGAGGGCAATATTCTGGGCGTGATGCCTCAGGCGGTCATCACTACGCCGCAAGGTTCGCTGAACCCGGCGTTGATTCCTGCTTCCTCCTTAGACTCGCTGGAAGGCGTGACGCGCATTGCGCCGTTGACGACGGGTGATGTGGTGCTGCAAAGCGCCCGTAGCGTCGCCGTAGGCGTGATGTTAGGGATTGATCCTGACGAGCAGGAACCGCTGTCGCGTTATCTGGTTAATGTCAAACAGCAGCAACTGCAATCCGGTCAATATCAGGCCATTTTGGGCGAGAAACTGGCCGAACAACTGGGGGTCAAAGCGGGCGATCAGATTCGCATGATGGTGACGAGCGCCAGCCAACTGACGCCGATGGGGCGTATTCCCAGCCAGCGTATCTTCACCGTTGCTGGCACCTTTGCCGCGAACAGCGAAGTGGATAGCTACCAACTGCTGGTGAACCAGCAGGATGCCTCTCGCTTGATGCGCTACCCGGCGAACGACATTACCGGCTGGCGTCTGTGGCTGGAAAAGCCGCTGTCGGTTGATACGCTGAGCACGCAAACGCTGCCGGAAGGCACGGTCTGGAAAGACTGGCGCGAACGTAAAGGCGAACTCTTTCAGGCCGTGCGTATGGAGAAAAACATGATGGGGCTGTTGCTCAGCCTGATCGTGGCGGTGGCCGCTTTCAATATTATTACCTCGCTGGGTTTACTGGTGATGGAAAAACAGGGTGAAGTCGCCATTTTGCAAACGCAGGGGCTGACTCAACGCCAGATTATGGCGGTGTTTATGGTGCAGGGGGGCAGCGCTGGCGTGATTGGCGCGTTGTTAGGGGCATTGCTGGGAACGCTATTGGTCAGCCAACTGAATACGCTGATGCCAATATTGGGCGTATTGCTGGATGGTGCCGCGTTGCCAGTGGATATTGACCCCGCGCAGGTGGTGACTATCGCCATTTCCGCGATGGTGATTGCCCTCTTATCGACACTTTACCCGTCATGGCGCGCTGCCGCCGTTCAACCCGCTGAGGCTTTACGTTATGAGTGATTTACCGTTATTGCAGTGTAATAACCTGTCCAAGCGCTATCAGGACGGCAACCTGTCTACCGATGTGTTGCGCGATGTCTCTTTCGAGATGGGGTGCGGGGAGATGATGGCGATCGTTGGGAGCTCGGGGTCGGGTAAAAGTACGCTACTGCATATGTTGGGCGGGTTGGATACGCCAACGTCAGGCGAAGTCATCTTCAAAGGTCAGCCGCTAGGTACGCTCTCGGCAGCGGCAAAAGCCGATTTGCGCAATCGCGAGCTGGGCTTCATTTATCAGTTTCATCACCTGCTACCCGATTTTACCGCGTTGGAAAACGTCGCAATGCCGCTGCTGATTGGCAAAGTGCCAACATCGCAGGCGCAGGATAAAGCACGCGAAATGCTGGCGGCTGTCGGGCTGGAAGCGCGCAGCCACCACCGTTCGTCTGAGCTGTCCGGCGGTGAGCGGCAGCGTGTCGCCATCGCCAGAGCGCTGGTTAACAGCCCGTCGCTGGTGCTGGCGGACGAACCAACGGGTAACCTCGATCAGCGCACGGCGGATACTATTTTTGAACTACTGGGAGAGCTGAACGTCCGGCAGGGCACCGCTTTTCTGGTGGTGACACACGATCTGCAACTGGCTAGCCGACTGAATCGCCAACTGGAAATGCGCGACGGTCAGTTGCAGCAGGAACTGACCCTGATGGGGGCGCGGCAATGACATTTACTCCGCTCTCGTTGCTGATTGGCCTGCGCTTTAGCCGTGGCCGTCGGCGTGGCGGCATGGTTTCGCTGATTTCGGTCATTTCGACGCTGGGGATCGCCCTCGGCGTCGCGGTGCTGATTCTTGGCCTGAGCGCAATGAATGGCTTTGAGCGTGAACTGAATAACCGCGTTCTTGCCGTGGTGCCGCACGGTGAGATCGCACCGGTCAATCAGCCTTTTGACGGCTGGCAGGACATGCTGCCGAAAATAGAGCAGGTGCCCGGCGTGGCAGCCGCGGCGCCTTATATCAATTTCACCGGGCTGTTGGAGAACGGTGCCAAACTTCAGGCGGTTCAGGTAAAAGGCGTCGATCCGCAGCAGGAGAAACGTCTTAGCGCGTTGCCCAACTATGTGCTTAATGATGCCTGGCAGCGGTTCCGCGCGGGCGAACAGCAGGTCATTATTGGGCAAGGCGTGGCAAAGGCGCTGAATGTGGCTGAAGGGGATTGGGTTACGGTGATGATCCCGAACAGCGATCCGGAAATGAAGCTGATGCAGCCTAAACGTATCCGGCTGCACGTCAGTGGCATTTTACAACTGAGCGGCCAGCTCGATCACGGTCTGGCGCTGATTCCGCTTGCCGATGCCCAGCAGTATCTGGATATGGGACAGAGCGTAACGGGTATCGCGATCAAGGCTAAGGATGTTTTTTCTGCCAATAAACTGGTGCGCGATGCGGGCATGGTCACAAAGGCCTATGTCACTATTCGCAGTTGGATTGGCACCTATGGTTATATGTACCGAGACATCCAGATGGTGAGAACTATCATGTATCTGGCGATGATCCTGGTGATTGGTGTGGCCTGTTTTAATATTGTTTCAACGCTGGTGATGGCGGTGAAGGACAAAAGCAGCGATATCGCCGTCCTGCGTACGCTGGGGGCGTCAGACGGGCTGATTCGGTCTATCTTTGTATGGTACGGGTTATTGGCTGGGCTGCTGGGCAGCGTGATTGGGGCGGTGATCGGTGTGATCGCAACCTTGCAACTCACCCCGATTATTCATGGTATTGAAGCACTTATTGGCCATAAACTGCTGTCTGGTGATATCTATTTTATTGATTTTCTGCCGTCGGAATTGCACCTGATGGATGTCTTTATCGTATTAGGAACCTCACTGGTGTTGAGCCTGATTGCCAGTTGGTATCCGGCACGGCGCGCCAGCCGGATTGACCCTGCCCGCGTGCTGAGCGGACAGTAAGCCAAGCCAACGCACATGCGGCTTGAGAGATGACGGGGATAGTCCCTATCGTGTGAGACGCGATCACACCCTAAGGAGCAGTCATGTACTACGGTTTTGACATGGGCGGCACGAAAATTGAGCTGGGCGTGTTCGATGCGGCGCTGAACAACGTGTGGCAAAAGCGGGTGCCGACCCCACGCAATCATTATGATGAGTTGCTCACCACGCTGGTTGATCTGGTTCATGAAGCGGATGCACAAACCGGAGTACAAGGAAAGGTCGGTATCGGCGTACCGGGGGTACAGACTGGGCGGGAAGGGACGCTATTTACCGCTAACCTGCCTGCGGCGATGGGGAAGCCGTTACGTACGGATTTGTCACAGCGTTTGCAGCGGGATGTTCGCCTCAGCAACGATGCCAACTGTTTTGTACTGTCTGAAGCCTGGGACGCGGAGTTTCGTTCGTATCCTGTCGTGTTGGGGATGATTCTGGGCACGGGGTTGGGGGGCGGTCTGGTAATTAACGGGCGTCCGGTTGAAGGGCGCAACGGCATTGCCGGTGAGTTTGGCCATATCCGCCTGCCGTCCGATGCGTTGGATATCATCGGTGCCGACATTCCCCGCGTGAAGTGCGGCTGCGGGCAATTTGGCTGTATTGAGAATTATATTTCCGGGCGCGGTTTTGAGTGGCTGTACGAACATCTGTATGGCGAAGCCCTGCCAGCCGTGACCATCATTCGACACTATCGTGGCGGCGAGGAAAAAGCGCTGGAGTTTGTCGATCGCTTTATGGATTTATTGGCGGCCTGTCTGGGTAATCTGTTGACCCTGTTCGATCCGCATTTGCTGGTGCTGGGCGGCGGTTTGTCGAATTTTGATGAAATTTATCAAATTCTACCAACGCGTCTTCCTGCACGACTTTTACCGATTGCGAAACTGCCACGCATAGAGAAAGCGCGTCACGGTGATGCGGGCGGCGTACGTGGCGCGGCGTTGCTACACTTAATGGATAACTAGCTGGAGAAAGTATGTATACGCGTCAACGATTAGGGCGTTTTCATAAGGGAAAGCGTATGCGGCAACAGCGTCTTCGTGCGCGTATTTTCCATCGTGATTATCTGGCGGCAAGCGAAGTGAAAAAACCGCGTGTGGTGGTACTGACGGGGGCAGGTATTTCAGCGGAGTCGGGCATTCGTACCTTTCGTGCGGCCGATGGCCTATGGGAAGAACATCGCGTTGAAGATGTCGCGACGCCTGAAGGTTTTCAGCGTAACCCTGAGCTGGTGCAGGCATTTTATAACGCCCGTCGCCGTCAACTACAGCAGCCGGAAATTGTGCCGAATGCCGCGCATCTGGCATTGGCGAATCTGGAAGCGATGCTGGAAGATAACTTCCTGCTGATTACGCAAAACATCGATAACCTGCATGAACGTGCCGGTAGCCAGCGCGTCATTCATATGCACGGTGAGCTGCTGAAAATACGCTGTAGCCAAAGCGGGCAGATTTTTGAGTGGACGGACGATCTTGCCGTCGGTGAACGTTGCCACTGCTGTCAGTTTCCCGCGCCTTTACGTCCTCATGTGGTGTGGTTTGGTGAAATGCCGCTGCACATGGACAAAATTTACCATGCGCTGTCGCAGGCAGATTATTTTATTGCGATTGGCACATCGGGGCATGTGTATCCCGCTGCTGGCTTTGTCCATGAGGCGCATTCGCACGGTGCCTACACGCTGGAACTGAATCTGGAACCCAGCCAGGTAGAAAGCCAGTTTGATGAAAAAATCTACGGCCCCGCCAGTACCGTCGTGCCTGAGTTCGTCGCGGCCTGGCTGACGCGTGGTCAATGCATCACGTTTTAAACGTCAGCAAAAAGTGAAAACGTCATGAATCGTATGAGGACGGCGTTTTCTCTTTCCTATCGTTGCCGCAGCAGCATTCGTCAAGCTGATCGAACGGCAACATGGCGGTATGGTTAAAGAAACAATATTCACTCTCGCTACAGCGCGTATGCGCCGCAGTTTCTGTCGGCGAATCCGCCTGCGGCTGTTGGCTGTCATGGCGTGATGATGTTCCATGATGTGGCCGTGTTCCATGAAAAGATAAGGTTCGTCGGAAAAAGCCTAGCATAGCGTTACCCCCTCGGTATCCCATCACGGTATTAATGAGATACTTTCCTTAATGAGAGTTGTTCTCATCAATGTAAGCTAAGCGTAGTTGATTATCCGGTAAGGCGGGAATGACAATTGTCAAAATGTATATCCAAAATTGTTCTATTCACTCGTTATGCCTGAGTCGACAAAGGGTTAGATCGATTAGAACGTCCGTCTGGCTTCTGCCGCCAGCTCTTTTAGATAATGCAGGTTGCACAATTCCACCTGATGGCCCCGATAGGTAATGTGGCCTTGTCGCTTCCAGTCGGACATCAATCGGCTCAATGTCTCACCGCGCATCCCTAATGAAGTCGCAAGTTGCCCTCGGCTCACCGGTAATGTCAGTTGCTGAGTTTGCTGAATATGGTGCTGCCGCAGCAGATAATCTGCCAGACGCTGTGGCGCGGAGCTGGACGTCAGCCAGTCGATTTGGTTGATCGTCGAGTAGAGTTTCTTACCCAGATAGTTGAGTAAACGCAGCGCCAACTCCGGGCGCTGTAAACAGAACTGGTGAATATCCTGCCGTGGAATCATCAGCGTATGGCCGTCGCTCAGCGCGCGGATATTCATCGGGAAGCGGCCGTGCTCCATAAACACCGCCGCGATGGCGACAAATTCTCCGCGTTCAAACTGGCCGAAAATCTTCTCATCGCCGCCATAGGTATGGCGAAAAGCCTGCAACTTTCCCGTTTCAACCAGCAAACAGTGCTGCATTTTGTCGCCTTCGCGAAACAGGATGTCATCTTGCCGGAAAAACAGACGCTCGCTTTTTGCCAATAATTCGCACACCACATCGCTGGATTCACCGCGCATCCAGTCATGCTGAAACAGCACCTCGCCGTATTCATCGGGCGATAGCGCCTTTTTGACAAATGTCATTTGTCCTCCCAGAGAGGGGTATTACCATCAAGCTAGTAAATGAAAATAATAATCACTTGCATGGATTCGGCAAGCAAAATCACGACGCGCTGAATCGAAAATAGCGGAGCGTTTCCATGAAAGAAAGCACCCTTCCTATGGTACAGGCGCTGGCTTTGCATGAGTCGATTACCCCACTGAATTAAGGAGTGACAGTATGAGCGATCATGAAGCAGGGCATAAATTTTTAGCCCGGTTGGGGAAAAAACGTCTGCGCCCCGGCGGTAGGAAAGCAACCGAGTGGCTGCTCAGTCAGGCCGGGTTCCAGCAGGACAGCGTAGTGCTGGAGGTCGCTTGCAATATGGGTACGACGGCGATGGAAATCGCGCGCCGTTTTGGCTGTCAGGTTATCGGCGCGGATATGGATAAAGCAGCGTTAGAGAAGGCGCAGGAAAATGTCGCGGCAAACGGCCTGGCATCGCAGGTCACGATTATGCAGGCGAATGCGCTGGAGCTGCCGTTTCCCGATAATCACTTTGACGTAGTGATTAATGAAGCCATGCTGACGATGTATGCTGACAAGGCCAAAAGCCGCATCATTGCCGAATATTATCGCGTGCTGAAACCGGGTGGCCGCCTGATTACCCACGATATTATGCTGCTCTCCGAGAAGGATACCGGCGCATTACAGGCGGTGGAACAGATGCATAAAGCGATCAACGTGCATGCGCAGCCGATGCTGCGTGAGCGCTGGGTGACGCTGTTTCAGGAATGTGGTTTTAGCAAGGTCAGCTACGATAACGGTGCTATGACGCTGCTGACGCCACAGGGGCTGATTTATGATGAAGGGCTGGTTGGCGCGGCACGTATCGTAAAAAATGCGCTGAAGAAAGAAAACCGAGGCATGTTCTTCAACATGTTCCATACCTTCCGCCGCAATCGGAACCAGCTTAATTATATTGCGGTATGCAGCACGAAGTAGTGGCCGTATTCCTTTTGGCCGTGTAGCGGTAACAAGGAAAAAGCGTGTAAGGCAGGCGAAATCGTTTAACATACGTGACAGAACGTTATCTTAATTGCGCTTTTTTATTGCGCTGGATTCCTTGTTACGGTGAACAATGCAGCCATTATCGCCGGGTGATACCCCGCTAAAGCACGCGACGCCGTTGCCTCACTACAGTCAGCTAAAACAACAGCAGTACAGACGCGATCGTCGGAGTCTGGTACTGCTGTTGGCGTTTCTTGCGCTTACGCTGGCCGTCAGTCTGTGCGCCGGAGAACGCTGGATTTGGCCGACGGCCTGGCTGGATGACGCTCAGCAACTCTTTGTCTGGCAACTGCGTTTGCCCAGAACGCTGGCTGTAATGCTGGTGGGCGCCAGTCTGGCGATGTCAGGCACCGTGATGCAGGCGGTTTTTGATAACCCATTGGCGGAACCAGGGCTGCTGGGCGTCGCGAACGGCGCAGGCGTAGCCTTAGTGCTGGCGGTACTGCTGGGACAGGGATTGCTGCCCGTCTGGACGTTAAGCCTGAGCGCGATTGCAGGTGCGCTGCTGATTACCTTTCTGTTGCTCCATTTTGCCCGCCGTCATATTTCCAACACTCGTTTATTACTCATTGGCATTGCGCTCGGGATTATCTGTAGCGCGGTGATGACCTGGGCCGTCTATTTCAGTACTAGTCTTGATTTACGCCAGTTGATGTACTGGATTATGGGGGGCTTCAGCGGCATTGACTGGCGGCACGGCTGGCTGATGTTGGCGCTCTTGCCGCTGTTGCTGTGGTTGAGCCGTCAGGGAGCCGTGCTGAACGGGTTGACGTTGGGTGAGATTCAGGCGCGTCAGTTGGGCATTCCGGTCTATCGCTGGCGTACGATTCTTGTACTGGTTATGGGCGTACAAGTTGGGCTGAGCGTGGCGCTGGCTGGCATCATCGCGTTTATTGGCTTGGTGATCCCACACATGTTGCGGCTGTGCCGGTTGACCGATCAGCGTTATTTATTAACTGGCTGTGCGTTGGCTGGCGGTGGTGTTCTGCTGCTGGCGGATACGGTCGCGCGCGTAGCGCTGAGTTCAGCCGAGTTGCCGATCGGCGTGGTTACCGCTACGCTGGGATCGCCATGGTTTATCTGGTTGTTATTACGTAATCGGCTGTAGCGATAGGTCCTGTTTTATCCATTCTTATTGATCATTAAAGGGAGCAAAACGATGAGCACTGAAATCTATGCTATTCCGCTGACCACTATCGACGGGAAAGCGACAACGTTTGAGGCGTTTAAAGGGCAGGTGGCTTTAGTTGTTAACGTCGCATCGCAATGCGGCCTGACTAAGCAATACGACGCGTTGGAAAAACTCTATGAGACCTATCGTGACAAAGGTCTGGTTGTGTTGGGATTCCCTTCCAATGAGTTTGCCGGGCAGGAACCGGGCTCAGAAGAAGAGATTCAGGCATTCTGCCGTGGGACGTTTGGCGTTCAGTTCCCGATGTTCAGCAAGATTGAAGTGAATGGCGAGAACCGTCATCCGCTGTATCAGCGCCTGATTCGTGAACAGCCGGAAGCCAACGGAACCTGGAAAAGTGACTTTTTTGCGCGTTTGGTGAATAAAGGTCGTAAGCCTAAGAACCCGGAAGATATCCTGTGGAATTTCGAAAAATTCCTGGTGGATCGCGAAGGGTGTGTGATTGATCGTTTTGCACCGGATATGGCACCTGATCATGACACTATCGTGAAAGCGATCGACGATGCGCTGGCAAAATAATTGACGCGGCAGACTTCCCCGGTATTACAGCTGCGGCAGGCTGGCGTCTCGCCACGTTTGTCGCCGACAACGGCGGCGTGTCGTCGCGGTGAGTTGCTGCATATCATTGGCCCGAACGGGGCAGGGAAGAGTACCCTGCTGGCAAGAGCGGCAGGCCTGCTGGCGGGGGAAGGCGAGATCGATCTGGCTGGCACGCCGCTGTCGCAGTATACGGCGGCGGATTTAGCCGTACGACGCGCCTATCTGGCACAGCAGCAACCTCCTCTGGCGCTGATGCCGGTGTTTCAGTATTGGCAGTTGCATCAACCGCCGCTGGCTCAGGAAAACGCGGTCGAAAAGGTGGTGCATTTGCTGGCAGAACGCCTGATGTTAACCGATAAGCTGGCGCGCCCGCTCACGCAGCTGTCGGGAGGCGAGTGGCAGCGCGTTCGGCTGGTGGCGGCGCTGTTGCAGATTTGGCCGACCCTCAATCCGAATGCGTGTTTACTGCTGCTTGATGAACCGACTAATAGCCTCGATGTGGCGCAGCAGGCGGCACTGGATGTGCTATTGAACGAACTCTGCCGTTTAGGGATTGCGGTCGTGGTTTGCGCCCACGATCTGAACCATAGCGCTCACCATGCGGATCGCGTATGGCTGCTGTCGGCTGGCGCTGTGGTGGCACAGGGCGAGACGGCTGAAGTCATGCTGCCGGAGGTGCTGTCTCCCGTATTCGGTGTCGCGTTCCAGCGGCACGTGGTTGATGGTAGAAATTGGATCATCACGCGCAGCGCCTGACGGCTGATGCGAGAAAATCGGCGTCGTCAGAAAATAGGAAAAATCGCCTTTACTTGCCAGTTACCCCGATTAAACGCTAAATTAATCCAATACCTAGCATTTTCAAACGCTAGAGGCCTATGGCCTCGGCGGTTTTATGGTAATCGCGATGATACGTTTACGACATGCTTTGATCCTCGCCAGCCTGATTTTAGTCGGCTGTAGCAGTAGCCGGCATAATAATCCGCCGCCGAATGCGCGCCTGAGCGATTCGATCATGGTGATGGTGCAGCTAAACGATCAACTTGGGCAATGGTACAGAACGCCTTACCGCTATGGCGGACTGGATCGTAACGGCGTCGATTGTTCCGGTTTCGTCTATCTGACGTTTCGCGATAAGTTCGGCATGCAGTTGCCGCGCACCACGGAAGAACAAACCGAACTGGGCGAGCGCGTTGACCGCGATAATCTGTTACCGGGTGATTTGGTCTTTTTCAAAACGGGCAGCGGCAGCAGTGGGTTGCACGTCGGTATTTATGACAAAGACGACCAGTTTATTCATGCCTCCACCAGCCAGGGCGTAATCCGTTCGTCTTTGGATAACGTGTACTGGAAACGGGCTTACTGGCAGGCTCGCCGCATCTAATTTTCCTTCCTTATTCTGTTTTGTTGACAGCATGGAGCTATCCACTCATGTCCTCTCTGCGTTTACTCATCTCTGACTCTTACGATCCTTGGTTTAACCTGGCCGTTGAGGAGTGCATCTTTCGCCAGATGCCCACCACGCAGCGAGTGCTGTTTTTGTGGCGCAATGCGGAAACGGTGGTGATTGGTCGCGCCCAGAACCCGTGGAAAGAGTGCAATACGCGGCGGATGGAAGAGGATGGCATCAAACTGGCACGGCGCAGCAGCGGCGGTGGGGCGGTCTTTCACGATCTCGGGAATACCTGTTTTACCTTTATGGCCGGCAAACCGGAGTACGACAAAAGTGTTTCAACGCAGATCGTTCTGGATGCACTCAGTGCGCTTGGGTTAAAGGCCAGCGCGTCGGGTCGTAACGATCTGGTGGTGGAAACCGCAGACGGCGTGCGCAAGGTATCCGGTTCTGCCTATCGCGAAACCAAAGATCGCGGCTTTCATCATGGCACGCTGTTGCTGAATGCAGATCTCAGTCGCTTAGCGGACTATTTGAACCCGGATGTTAAGAAGCTACAGGCGAAAGGGATTACATCCGTGCGTTCCCGAGTTGCTAATCTGGTGGAATTGCTGCCCTCTGTCGATCACCAGATTATTAGTCAGGCAGTGACGCAGGCCTTCTTTACTTATTTCGGCGAACAGTGTGAACCGGAAATTATTTCGCCTTCTGCCCATCCAGATCTACCGGGATTCAGCGAACAGTTTGCACGTCAAAGCAGCTGGGAATGGAATTTCGGTCAGGCGCCGGATTTCTCGCATTTACTCGATAACCGCTTTACCTGGGGCGGCATTGAATTGCATTTCGATGTGGAACGCGGCGTGATTGTCCGTGCGCAGATTTATACCGATAGCCTGAATCCCGCGCCGTTGGAAGCACTTGCTTGCGCATTACAGGGAACGGCATATCGCCCGGAAAATATGGCTGCTACGTGTCAGACGCTGATTAGCGCTTTCCCCGAACAGCAAAATGAATTGCAGGAACTGGCCGACTGGCTGGAGCAGAGTTTGCGTTAACGCGTGACATTCGCTGCTAAACACGTCCTGTTACATAGCAGAAAGGCACTTTTCGTGCGTTATACGGACAAGTGCTATAGATTCATATATAATAATAACGTAATGTGATTATTATTAATTACTATGCAGTACAGGATCATGCGTATCCATCTTGCTGTTGACTACACCAGTGACTATGTTTTTTGGCCGATATTCAGGTTGGATGGAACGCTACTGGCTGTCGAAATGATAAGCCATTTTAATGGCCTTTCGGGCAAGTTGAGCATGCCTGCCGATATCCTCCTCATGCAATTGAATTCGCGTCAGAAGCAGGATTTGATTCATGAACAGCTGCTTTTTATCAAAGAAAAATCCGCATGGTTTATCGATAACCACATCCAATTACTGCTGAAGGTGGGGAGTGAAATAGCAGACATTTTGCTCAACTCCGACGTGCTACGCGCTGAAATAAAGCGTCTTGATTTTGTCCTGTTGGAAATTAATGAGTTTTTCCCACAACTTGCGCAGGGAAAAGAAAACGCCGCACTGCTGAATCTGAGCCAAGCCTTTCCTTTGTGGCTGGATAATTTTGGTTCTGGAAAGACAACGCTGAAACCTTTGCATGATGGCCTGGTGCAAGGTGTGAAGCTGGATCGTCAGTTTATTGGACAATTGTTATCGCGTCCGGCAAATATGTTGATGATGGAGCCGCTGCTACGGACGATTAAAAATAGCTATTCAGGCATCAGTATTGTCGCTAAGGAGATCGATACCGTAGCGATCCTGAATAAAATGAGATTGCTGAGCATTGATGCCGTTCAGGGTCAAATGTGGCCCGCCGTACATTTTGATAGGCTTGAGCAACGCACGGCACTTATTGGTTAATTCAATCGACCCAGCCGCTTTTCGGGGAGAGGGGCTTTCTGAATACTGCTCGTGAAAATAATACCCCTGCTTTTCCTCTGTGTTAATTTCATTACCATCCCTCTACACTTTCTGCATACCCGTTAGTCGATGTGTGGTGAGCGTATGGCTCTCTTCACCTGAACAGGGTGGTACTAGGGAGACAGGATGCAGCAAACACCGTTATTCAAAAATCACTACTTTGACCAACTGCCGGGGTTCTACACTGCGCTACAGCCGACGCCGCTGCATGGCGCTCGCCTGCTTTATCACAGCGAGGGGTTGGCCGCTGAACTCGGGTTATCTTCCGACTGGTTTACGCCAGAACAGGATGCCGTCTGGAGCGGCGAGCGTTTGCTGCCGGGAATGGAGCCGTTAGCGCAGGTGTATAGCGGCCATCAGTTTGGTATGTGGGCCGGCCAACTGGGCGACGGGCGCGGTATTCTGCTTGGGGAACAGCAACTGGCGGATGGCCGCAGTATGGACTGGCACCTGAAAGGTGCAGGGCTGACGCCGTATTCGCGCATGGGGGACGGTCGTGCTGTGCTGCGTTCAGTTATTCGCGAATTTCTGGCCTCGGAAGCGATGCACTATCTGGGGATTCCCACTACACGGGCGCTGACGATTGTCACCAGTACACATCCGGTGCAGCGTGAGCTGGAGGAAAAGGGCGCCATGCTGCTGCGCGTGGCGGAAAGCCATGTGCGGTTCGGCCATTTTGAACACTTCTACTATCGCCGTGAGCCGGAAAAAGTGCGTCAACTGGTGGAGTATGTCATTGCTCGTCACTGGCCGCAGTGGGAGCACGACGAGCACCGCTATGAGCTGTGGTTCGGCGATGTGGTAGAACGTACCGCCCGGTTGATCACCCATTGGCAGGCGGTCGGGTTTGCACACGGCGTGATGAATACGGATAACATGTCGATTCTGGGGCTGACTATCGACTATGGTCCTTACGGCTTTTTAGATGCTTATCAGCCTGATTTCATCTGTAATCACTCCGACCACCGCGGGCGCTACGCGTTTGACAATCAGCCTACCGTAGGCCTGTGGAATCTGCATCGTCTGGCGCAGGCGCTGTCGGGGCTGATGGACACCGACACGCTGGAGCGTGCGCTTGCCCGCTATGAGCCGGCGCTGATGCAGCACTATGGCACGCTGATGCGCGCCAAGCTGGGCTTGTTTACCGCGAGCGCAGAGGATAATGACGTGCTGGTAGGGCTGTTGCGTCTGATGCAGCAAGAGGGCAGCGATTATACCCGAACATTTCGTCTGCTGGCAGACTGTGAGAAACAGGCATCACGCGCGCCGCTCCGTGATGAGTTCATCGATAGGGCTGCGTTCGATAGCTGGTTTGCGACCTATCGCCAGAGACTCATGCAGGAAGAACAGGGCGATGAAGAGCGTCGTCAACTGATGAATGCGACGAACCCGAAGTACATTCTGCGTAATTATCTGGCGCAAATGGCGATTGAACGGGCGGAAAGCGATGATATCAGCGTGTTGACTCGTCTGCATCAGGCACTGTGCCGACCGTTTGACGAGCAGCCGGATAAGAACGATCTGGCAGCGTTACCGCCAGAGTGGGGTAAGCATCTGGAGATTTCCTGCTCCAGCTAAGCCGGAGCAGGAATGATGGCTATTGCCGTCTAATATTATTGCCGCAGATAAACCTGCGGAATGGTGTAGTCCGGGTGTGAACCGACGCTGAGGTCGGCGCGATACCAACGGGTCAACGTCTCTGCCTGTAGCACTTGCGCAGGCGTACCCTGTGCGACCAGCTTTCCTTCGTGCAACAGCAGGATGCGATCGGCATACAGCGCCGCCAGATTCAGATCGTGCAGGACGCAGCATACGGATAACGGCTGTTCACGCGTGAGTTGCTTAAGCAACCGCAAGAGGTGCTGTTGATGGTATAGATCTAGCGCCGAGGTCGGTTCATCGAGAAATAACCAGCCTGGCGTCGGTTCTGGGTGCCACAGTTGCGCCAACACGCGAGCAAGCTGCACACGCTGCTGCTCTCCGCCGGAAAGGTGGCGATAGTCGCGCGCCGCCAAATCCAGACAGCCTGTTTGCGCCATGACCTGCTGAATCACATCATCGTTTTTCGAGTAGCGCCCATGCGGGGAACGCCCCATCGCGACGACATCCCGCACGCTAAACGCGAACGCCATGCCACTATGTTGACGCATCACCGCGCGCGTTTTTGCCAGTGCGCCGGGCTGCCAGTGCGAAAACGACTGTCCGGCTAACAGACATTCGCCGTCATCGGGCGTCAAATAACCGGTCAATAAACGGAGCAGGGTCGACTTTCCCGCGCCGTTAGGGCCGATAATCGCGACGATTTCCCCACAGTGCAGTTCCAGAGAAACATCATCCGTCAGAGTGCGACCGTTGGTCTGAAAGCGTAGATGACGTGCGACTAACGTCTGGTCGAGCGCTGAGTCAGTCATTGCTACGTCCTTTGTGCTGAACGATCAGCCATAAGAAATACGGCCCGCCAATCAGGCTACTTAACAGCCCTACGGGCATTTCCGCTGGCGCAAGTAGCGTACGAGCCAGCGTATCGGCAAACAGCAGCAGGCAGGCACCACCGAGGATAGAACCGGGAATGAGCCAGCGATGATCGGCACCCACATGCAAACGCATCAGGTGGGGGATAATGAGCCCGATAAACCCGATTACGCCGCTGACCGCCACCGCCACACCCACCAGCAGTGAACTCAGTAGCAGCAGCGCGTACTTGGTACGCTTTACATTGATGCCAAGGTAATGCGCCTCTTCATCTCCCAACTGCAACACATTCAGACGGCGCGCGTAGTACAGCGTGGCCAGCATGCCGGGAATCGCCAGTGTGCTGGTAACCAACAGCATCGGCCACTGCGCCTGTCCGAGACTGCCCATGCCCCACAGTGAGAACTGGCGCAATTGTTGGTCGGTGCTGATGTAGGTCAAGACGCCAATCAGCGCAAGGCACAATGCATTAAGCGCGATGCCTGCCAGCAGTAATCGCGTTAATCCCCCTTGTTCGGAGCGGCTGAGGATAAAAATGATAGCGGTAATCGCCAGACTACCCGCGAAAGCGGCAAACATCGGGCTGTAAAGCGCCAGCAGAGGCGGAAGACCGAGCGGCAGCACGATAGTGAGTGCCACGCAGAGCGCGGCGCCGCTGCTGATACCAAGTAGGCTGGGATCGGCCAGTGGGTTACGAAACAATCCCTGCATAATCGTGCCTGAACAGGCCAGCGCGCCGCCGACGAGTATCGCCAGCAGCACGCGGGGAACGCGGATGTTCAGCCAGATATGCCAGAGTGGATCGTCAAAAGGCGTCTGCCATAGCGTCTTGAGTGATAACGTCAACGCGCCCATGTTGGCGGCACCCACCATCAGTACCGCCATGAGCAACAACAGCGCGATCAACCAGGTTCGTGGATGAAACCGTGACGTCATTTGATCGCTTCGGCGGTCTGACGCAGCGTTGCCATCAACGCTGGCGTTTCGAGCGTAAAGCCCAGCATTGCCATATCGTCGACAACCAGCAGACGCTTGTTCTTACCTGCCGGAGTCAGTGCTAACCCAGGTAATTTCCAGACTTGCGCTTCGCCGCCTAATGTCTTCAGCCCTTGGCTGGAGATCAGAATCAGATCTGGCGCACTGGCAATGACACCTTCCTGAGACAGCTGTTGGTAACGTTCAACATTCTGCATGGCATTCTGTAACCCAGCGTGGCGAATGATCGTGTCTGGTGGCGTATTTTTTCCTGCGCCCATCGCACTCATACCGCCATGGTTGAGAATAAACAACGTCTTGACGGGCAATGGCGCGGTTTTGACCGCCGCCAACTGCTGCTGATAGGTTTCCGTCAGCTTTTTACCTTCGGTGTCTTTACCCAATGCCTGTGCGATGGCGCTAATTTTCTGCGGCACCGCATCCAGCGTTGGTTGAGCGGAAACGTGAACCACTTTGGTGCCGCTGTCCGCAACCTGCTGTAAGACCAGGGAAGGCTGAGACAGATCGCTGGCAAGAACCAGAGAAGGTTTCATCGCCAGAATACCTTCCGTATTGAGGTGGCGCATGTAGCCCACGTCAGGCAGTTTCTTCACGGATTCCGGGTGCAGGCTGGTGCTATCGCGTGCCACCAGATCATTCTCTGCGCCCAACGCATAGATGATTTCGGTGACGTCGCCGCCGATAGAAACGATACGTTCGGCAGCAGACACCCCCAGCGGGAGTGTCAAAAGCAGGGGGAATAGCCAGTTTTTCATGCAGCGAGATCCTTATGCGGTTTCAGGGAATCGACTTGGTTGCGCCACTGTTGTTGTTCCGGCGTACCTTCGGTACGTTGCCCGAAGAGCTGTGCAATTTGGGAGCCGTCTGCGGCATAGAGTTCGAGGCTGGTCACGATACCGTCAACCGTCGGTTTGCGCGTCACCCAGCTTTCAGCAATCGCACCTTCGATCAGATGCAGGGTAAAGTCTTTATTAAAGATGTTAATCCATTCCGCGTGTTGCTCCATGCGCTCTACACGCTCAAGCGTACCGGTGAAGATTTGCACACAGCCGCGGTTGCCGACAAACACCATGATTTCGTTCTGATCTTCACGCGCGGCAAACAGAATCTGTGACAGCGCATCGTTGTCTACCCGGTAAGCCAAGTCGTCAGCGACGGCGTTAAATGCCTGCTGGCGCGTCAGGTTATAGCGCTTGAGCAGAATGAAGAAATCATGCACGTCCTTCATGGCACGCCAGTCTGCTTCAAACTGAGGATTATGGGCAATGGCCTGTTCAGCCGCCGCACCATTGGTGGCCGGACGGTGTACCAGTGCGGGGTTTTCGCTGCTGGCAAATTTTTCAATGAACAGCTGCCAGGCGGCCATGTCCGTGGTGTCGGTCGTGTAGACCTTCAGAATGGCATCGCCCTGATGATCGAAGAATTGAATGCTCTGACGTTCGCCGCGTGCGGTGTTTTCACGCAGTGCAAAAGCCGAGGCCCACTGAGAGAGGAACAAACGGAGATCCAATCCGCGCGGATTGAGGATCAGGCCAGCATGCCCATCCAGCGTCTGGTTTTGATAATAACCCGTATGCTCATGCACGGCGTACTCGTTGCGCGTGATCGACTTGGTATTACCAACCTGCTCCAGCGCGCTTAACCAGACTTTGGCATCACCTTGCAGACGCTGCGCATCGTGTCCGACACGGGCGTGAGTCAGTTCCGCTTCGCTGATGCCGAGTAACGCAGCCAGATCGCGGGCATATTTACGCGGATGTTCAACTTTAGCCTGGAGGTATTGTTGGTAAATGGACGTCTGCATCTCGTTCGTTCCCTTAATCGTTGTCGTATTGATTATAGCAATGAATGAGAATCATTTTCATGTAACAAAAACGCAACCTCAAGTGAAGTTTTCTTAATAAGTGGAATAAGAGGAATCGTAAGATGAATTTACGTGCTGCGAGAGCGTGGGAGAGGTGGCGTAAAAAGAGGAAACTGGCTGGCACACTACCGGAGAAGATGAGTGTGCCAGCGTATATCGGATTAAAAACGGCTGTCGACGGCGTCCGCCAGACGTGCCAGCAGCGTTTCGGTGTCCTGCCAGCTCAGACAAGGATCGGTAATGGATTGCCCGTATGTCAGTACCAGAGGATTGAGCGCCGGCTGGTTGCCTTCAATTAAGAAACTTTCCGCCATGATGCCCGCGATAGCGCGTGAACCCGCACGAATTTGCTGACAGATGTCATCAGCCACATCGAGCTGACGACGATGCTGTTTCTGGCAGTTAGCATGACTAAAATCGATCACCAGATGCTCGGGCAGCGAGAATTCACGCAGGTGAGCGCAGGCGGCAGTAATGTCTTCCGCGTGGTAATTCGGCGTTTTCCCGCCGCGCATAATAATGTGGCCAAACGGGTTGCCCTGCGTTTTGTAGACCGACATGAAGCCCTGCTTATCCGGCGAGAGGAACATATGCTGAGCACGGGCGGCACGAATAGCGTCGACGGCGATTCGCGTGTTGCCGTCTGTACCGTTCTTGAAGCCGACAGGGCAGGAGAGCGCCGAGGCCATTTCTCGGTGAATCTGGCTTTCGGTGGTTCTTGCACCAATCGCACCCCAGCTAATCAGGTCGGCAATATATTGGCCGGTGACCATATCGAGGAATTCCGTCGCGGTTGGCAGTCCAAGCTGGTTGACGTCCAGCAGCAGACGGCGGGCAATCTCCAGACCGTCATTGACCTGAAAGGTGCCATTCAGTGCCGGATCGGAAATGAGTCCTTTCCAGCCCATGACCGTGCGCGGCTTTTCAAAATAGGTGCGCATGACGATTTCCAGTCGATCCTGATACTGCGTACGTAGCGCAGCCAGACGGCGTGCATAATCTAACGCGCTGTCGGTGTCATGGATCGAGCAGGGGCCAATCACGACGAGCAGGCGAGGATCCTGACCGGTTAGAATGGCTTCGATTTTCTTACGTGACGAGGTGACATTTTCGGCAACGGCAGGGGTAATCGGGAGTCTGGCGAGTAACGTTTGGGGCGTCACCAGACTCTCGATGCGCGCGCTCCGCAGTTCATCTGTTTGTAGCATGTTTTGTCTCTGAATGCGGTCAAGCCGAAAACCTGTCTTTACTGAAAAAGCGTGGACATGATAGGTCTTTCAGACCAGGGCAATGTTTTCGAATAACGGCAATGTTTTCGAACCACGACAATATTTTCAAACCACGACAATGTTTTCAGACACGGTTTTCAGGCTATGTTTCCGACTAAAAGGTTGCTTCGCAGCGGCGAAATGCCGGGAAGTGATGGAGCACACAATAAACGAAATGGCGCACATTACAACCGCATTAGGACAAAAAAACTATTATGTACTAGTACATTCTTCGACTCATGCCGAGAATGTCGATGATTTTGGCGGAAATTTCCTCAACGGAATAATTGGTCGTATTGAGATATTTAATCTGGTGTTTGCGAAACAGCGCCTCAACTTCGCTGAGCTCCATGCGGCACTGACGCAGTGATGCATAACGACTGTTACCCCGACGCTCTTCCCGAATGGCTGCCAGCCGTTCAGCATCAATGGTGAGCCCGAATAGCTTGTGCTGGAAGGGTTTCAGCGCATCGGGCAGGCGCAAGTTATCCATATCATCAGCAATAAAAGGATAGTTGGCGGCGCGAATGCCAAATTGCATCGCCAGATACAGGCTGGTCGGCGTCTTGCCACAGCGTGACACGCCCAGCAGAATGACCTGCGCCTGATCGAGATTGCGCAGCGAGATGCCATCATCGTGTGCCAGCGTGTAGTCGATGGCCGCAATACGGGCGTCGTATTTGCTCAGATTATTGGCGGTCAAGCCATGAGTACGGTTAGCCACTGGCGTCGGCGGCGTGTTCAGTTCTTCCTGCAAGGGGGCAACCAGCGCTTGTACGATGTCCTGGCAAAACCCTTCACTGCTGGTAATAATGTTACGCACGGTCGGGGTGACAATGGAATAAAACACCAGCGGACGTACACCGGTTTGCTGATACAACGTATTGATTTGTTCACACACGGCTTTAGCGCGGGCTTCACTTTCAACGAAAGGTAAGGTATAGCTAACCGTGTTCACGGGGAACTGGGACAACACTGCATGGCCGAGCACTTCTGCCGTAATGGCCGTACCGTCCGAGACATAAAATACGCTTCTTTCCACATAACCCCCTTGTGATATTTCCGACAGCTCGAACACGTTAACCTCGTCAAAAATTGTGTTTTACGAATACTTTTATTAAAACACCATTTCATTATCTTTATGATAAAGAATACTAATCTTCTACGATATTGGATTTTTACCGTGTTAAGCAATCATTCGCCGTGAAATCAGTTTTTTTTCATAGGTTGATCGATTCACCTGTCCATGTTCATCAAAACGCTATGCTAACCTGATTGCGTTGAGGCGATTCTCAACCGAACTCTTTCATACCCTAATTGTATGCAGAAAGGATTATTTTCGATGTCCAATAACGGCCCTGATTTGCGTAATGTCCTTTGGTATAACCAGCTCGGTATGCACGACGTTGAAAGGGTGGGGGGCAAAAATGCCTCTCTGGGTGAAATGATCACCAACCTTTCAGGATTGGGCGTAGCCGTTCCCAACGGCTTTGCGACAACGGCGCAGGCGTTTAATGATTTTCTTAATCAAAGCGGGATTAACCAGCGCATTTATGAGCTGCTCGATCGCACCGACATTGACGATCTGAATCAACTGGCCAGCGCCGGTGCGCAGATTCGCCAGTGGATTATTGATACGCCATTCCAGCCGGAGCTGGAGCAGGCGATTCGTGACGCCTATCAGCAACTGGCCGATGGTGAGAAAGATGCTTCGTTTGCCGTGCGTTCCTCTGCCACGGCAGAAGACATGCCGGATGCGTCTTTTGCCGGCCAACAGGAAACCTTCCTGAACGTGCAGGGCATCGACGCGGTGATGGTCGCGGTGAAGCACGTGTTTGCATCGCTGTTTAACGATCGCGCGATCTCTTATCGTGTGCATCAGGGCTATGACCACCGTGGCGTGGCGCTATCGGCGGGCATACAGCGTATGGTGCGCTCCGATCTGGCGTCTGCGGGTGTGATGTTTACCATTGATACCGAATCCGGTTTTGATCAGGTGGTGTTCATCACGTCGGCTTACGGTTTGGGTGAAATGGTGGTGCAGGGTGCGGTGAACCCGGACGAATTCTATGTTCACAAGCCGACCTTGCAGAACAATAAACCTGCGATTGTGCGCCGTAACATGGGATCGAAAAAAATCCGTATGGTCTATGCCGCAAGCCAGGAACATGGCAAGCAGGTGCGGATTGAAGATGTGCCTGCAGAACAAACGACGCGTTTCAGCCTGACGGATGATGAAGTACAGGCACTGGCGCGTCAGGCACTGCTGATTGAGAAACACTATGGCCGCCCGATGGATATTGAGTGGGCGAAAGATGGCCACACTGGCAAACTCTATATCGTGCAGGCGCGCCCGGAAACGGTACGTTCTAACGGCCAGGTGATGGAACGCTACCACCTGCCTGCCAGCGGCACGGTGCTGGTGGAAGGTCGTGCTATCGGCCACCGCATCGGTGCGGGCGAAGTCAAAGTGATCCAGGACATCAGCGAGATGCACCTGATCAACGCGGGCGATGTGCTGGTAACCGACATGACCGACCCAGACTGGGAGCCGATCATGAAGAAGGCCGCGGCGATTGTGACCAATCGTGGTGGACGCACCTGTCATGCCGCCATTATCGCGCGTGAGCTGGGCATCCCTGCCGTTGTGGGCTGCGGTGATGCGACCGAGCGTTTGCGCAAGGGGCAAAAAGTGACCGTTTCTTGCGCGGAAGGTGACACGGGTTATGTGTATCAGGATCTGCTGGACTTCTCCGTGAAGAGTTCACAGATTGATGAAATGCCTGCACTGCCGCTGAAAATCATGATGAATGTGGGTAACCCTGACCGTGCGTTTGATTTTGCTTGCCTGCCAAACGATGGCGTCGGTCTGGCGCGTCTGGAATTCATCATTAACCGCATGATTGGCGTGCATCCGCGTGCGCTGCTGGAATTCGATCAGCAAACCCCGGAACTGCAACGTGAGATCAAAACGCTGATGCAGGGCTACGACGATCCGGTTGAATTCTATGTCGGTCGGCTGGTGGAAGGGATCGCGACGCTGGCTGCGGCATTCTCACCGAAGCGCGTCATCGTCCGCCTGTCCGATTTTAAATCGAACGAGTACGCCAATCTGGTCGGCGGTGAGCGCTATGAGCCGGAAGAAGAAAACCCGATGCTGGGCTTCCGCGGTGCGGGTCGCTATGTGTCGCCGGACTTCAAAGCCTGTTTTGCTCTGGAATGTGAAGCAGTCAAACGCGTGCGTAACGTGATGGGTCTGAAGAACGTCGAGATCATGATCCCGTTCGTTCGCACTGTGGCGCAAGCGGAAGCGGTGATTGCCGAACTGGCGAGTCAAGGCCTGCGCCGTGGCGAAGACGGCCTGAAAATCATCATGATGTGCGAAATTCCGTCCAACGCGCTGTTGGCCGATGAATTCTTGCAACACTTTGATGGCTTCTCCATCGGTTCAAACGACATGACGCAGTTGGCGCTGGGGCTGGACCGCGACTCCGGCGTGGTATCGTCGCTGTTTGACGAACGTAACGATGCGGTGAAGGCGCTGCTGTCGATGGCGATTAAAGCCGCCAAGAAACAGGGTAAATACGTCGGGATTTGTGGGCAGGGGCCGTCAGATCACGAAGATTTCGCGCTCTGGCTGATGGAACAGGGCATTGATAGCCTCTCGCTCAACCCAGACACCGTGGTGCAAACCTGGCTGAATCTGGCTGAGGACAACTAGTGCTGCGATGAATTTTTAGATACCAATGTATTGTTTTTAAAGTTTTTAGTCGCGTAATAATCGTGCTGAGGTGGGAGTGACAGCCGGGTGAGCGGCAAGGACGCCGCGAAAGCCAGTGCCGCGCAGGGAGCGCGTCAATGGCGGCCCGAGTTGCGGTCACTAACGCCGAAGGTATCGCGTAGCGACACGATTTCGCGAAAAGCCTGGGGTCATGGGGCGGTGGCGATTGAACCGCCCCATGTCGGGCGCGTGCTGCGACAGCTCTAAAAATTGACTGAAGTTAGTGCGCACGAAATTTTCACTGTGGTTACAGAAATTTATTTCCCGGATTTGTGGGGCAATCCTCAATTTATAGGGCTGTATTCACAGCGTCTTTACGATCTATCCATTACCACCGCTCGACCGCCGCTGATCGCAAGCTGTGCTGAAAATCACGGTGCCGCAATCAGGAAGGATTTAAACTGCGGCGTCATTACCGCGCTAAAGCCCTTATCCGTTTTGGTAATCAGATAAACCGCCAGCCCTTGCTGTTCCGCCAGCTTTAACGCTTTCTCCGTGCCCAATACCATCAAACCGGTATCCCAGCCATCGGCTTCCAGTGCGGTCGGTGCAATCACGGTCGCGGAAACCAGATGATGAGTAATCGGTCTGCCCGTCTCGGGATCGATAACGTGAGAATAGCGCTTGTTGTCCTGCTCAAAATAATTTCGGTAGCTGCCGGAGGTGCTAATGGCATAACCCTGCAAATTCACCGCTGCCTGTACCGCATTTTCCTGGTCGGTTGGCTTCTGAATTGCTACACGCCACGGCGTCCCTTCGGCGTTCACGCCACGGCTGGAAATCGCGCCGCCGACGGAAACCAGATAGTTGGTGATCCCTTTACGTGTCATTAACTGCGCAAGAACGTCCGCACCGTACCCTTCACCCAACGTGGAGAGGTCGACATACAAATCCGGGAGATCCTTCTGAATCCATTCCCCTTTTTCATCGCCAATCAATTTCAGGTGACGCAACCCAACGTTTTGCCGCGCTAAGTCGATCTGCTGTTGGCTGGGGATGCGTGTAGGCTGCTTCTGCGGGCCGAATCCCCAGAGGTTAACCAACGGGCCGACGGTGATATCCATCGCGCCGTGGGTCGCTTTACCGATACGCAACGCAGCCAGAATGATATCCGCCATGCCGTTGCTGATAGGCTGTGGCTCCGTTCCCCGATACTGATTAAAACGTGATAGCACGGAATCGTCACGGTAGGTGGAGATGTCATTATTGGCCTGCTCCAGCAAGGCATCGATTTCTCGTTGCAACTGCGTTTTGTCTTCGGTGATGTCGCCGCTAATTTTTACGCTGTAAAACGTCCCCATCGTTTTACCTTCGATGGTTAACAAGGGGCGCTGTGCCGTCGGTGTTGGATTGTCGCAGGCGGTCAGAAGGCTGAATAAGCCACAGAGTAGTAATCTCTTCGCGGCGAGAGGCGTCATGAAAAACTCCTGAAAAACTGAACTGAGAGTAGGCAGACAGGAGAGTAACAAAAAAGGGAGGAAGCGTAATTGAATGGAAGAGAAATGAAAGGAAAAAAAGGCCCATCTCAGGGGATGGGCAAAGACTACACACAGCAATTCGTTACTAACTCTGACGAGGAGGAAACCTCATTGACAAACAGTAGGTTAATACTAGCTCCGGTATTTATCCTATGGATTATGTCCTATTTCGTCATTAAGAATCATCCTAATAGTTAATTATCTTTTAAGAATTACTCTCTCGGAGTTTTTATATTGTCAATAATATTGATGAATTAGAGAAATGATATCAAGATTTTTAGGACTAATCCCTAAGAATAGAGGCTTAATCATTAGCTATTTTTATCTATTGAAAAAGTGGGGGAAAGGCGTCGCCACGGAGACGTGATGGTGAGAATGGGCAATGCTTGGGCGGCGCACCGCCCACGGGAAAGACGAAACAGTGCTACTGCCCTTATTGTTTATTGGGTTTGCTGGACGTATTAACGGAGAGGATGCTCTGCGGTTCGGGGATTTCACGCATCCAGGCAAACAGCAGACGATAAGAAACGGCAAGGACGACCGGGCCAATGAATAGCCCTATCATGCCAAAGGCCAGCAATCCGCCAATTACGCCGGAAAGAATCAGCAGCATAGGAAGATCGGCTCCCATCCTGATCAATACTGGGCGGATCACGTTATCGATAGTGCCAACGACGCAGCTCCAGACCAGCAAAACTGTGCCCCAGGTGGCATCACCCGTCCAATATAGCCAGATAATGGCAGGAATCAGTACCGGAAGTGGCCCCAATTGCGCCAGACAAGACAGAAACATCAGTACAGTCAGTAGTGTGGTATGGGGAATACCGGACAGCCCCAGCCCAATTCCGCCCAACACCGACTGCACGATAGCGGTAACCACCACGCCTAGTGCGACAGCGCGAATCGACTGTGCTGCCAGAATGACAGCGGCATCGCCACGCTCTTTCCCCAGCCGGATAGCGAAATGTCGCACGGCTCTCGCCACGGCTTCCCCTTTGTAATACAGCAGGGCACTGAAGATCAGCATCAGGGAGCAATGCATCAGAAAGCGACCGATATTGGCCGCTTGTGCCACTAACCAGGTCGCCGTTTTACCAAAATAGGGTTGCACTTTGGCGAACAGACCGCTACCGCCGCTTTGCAACAATGTCTGCCAACTGTTGAATAATTTTTCACCGACGAAAGGAATAGACGTCAGCCACTCGAGTGTCGGTGGTGAAAAGTTTTCCTGTCGGGCTCCCCAACTCATTAACGCTGAGCTGTTATCCACTACGCTGCTAACAAGAACGGCAATCGGGACAATAAATAGCAGAATAAGCAGTAGCGTCATGACGATCACGGCCAGAGAACGTCGCCCCCACAATAGCGCCTGAAACTTAATCAGCACTGGCCAGGTGGCAATCACCACCATACACGCCCAGGCGAACCCCAGAATGAAAGGCTGAACCACCCAAAAACAGGCAATTATCATGATGGTAATAAACGCCAGACTGAACAGGATTCTGGCCAGATCAAATCGTGGCGGCTGAGAATGTTTGCTCAATGAATCGTTCCTCAATAGCAAAAGGGAAGGCTGAAGGCGAGCTGGCCTGCGCTAAGTCATGTCATCACCGATCATCATGAGATATTTCCGGGGGTTTTGACAGCTTGTTGAACATTTTGTTGGTGAAACGACGGTTCGCCAATACGCTGTATGTTTTTGCCGATCCGGGAGCGCACACGATTGCGAAATATGATAAAACGTCATGTCCCCGATGAAAGGGCGGCTATAGCAGGCACATCACGACATATTGGCAAACACATCATGTACGGACAGGGTCAAAAAATAATGATCCCACAGATCATGCAATCTCCCGGGCTGGTTCAGCCGGTGCTTAATTTTTTGGAAGCATTGAAGAAAAATGGGTTTACGGGTGATACGGCGACCAACTATGCCGATCGTCTGACGATGGCAACGGATAACAGCATCTATCAGCTTTTGCCGGATGCGGTGGTTTTTCCCCGTTCTACCGCCGATGTCGCGATTTTATCGCGGCTGGCGGGCGAGGAACGTTTTTCAGGGCTGACCTTTACCCCGCGCGGAGGTGGGACGGGAACGAACGGACAGGCCCTGAATCGCGGCATCGTGGTCGATATGTCGCGTTATATGAACCGTATTCTGGAAATTAACCCTGAACAGGGGTGGGTGCGCGTCGAGGCTGGTGTCATTAAAGATCAGCTTAACCAGTACCTGAAGCCTTATGGCTATTTCTTTGCGCCAGAGCTGTCGACCAGTAACCGGGCGACGCTGGGCGGCATGATCAATACCGATGCATCGGGACAAGGCTCGCTGGTGTACGGCAAAACCTCAGACCATGTGCTGGGGCTGCGTGCGATATTGCTGGGCGGCGAGATGCTGGATACGCATGCGATGCCGGTCGCGCTGGCAGAGAAGCTGGCGTTAGAAGATTCCTCTATCGGTCGCATTTACCATACGGTGCTGCACCGCTGTCGCGAACAGCGCGCGTTAATCATCGACAAATTCCCTAAGCTGAATCGTTTTCTGACGGGTTACGACCTGCGTCATGTGCTCAGCGACGATCTCCAGACCTTCGACCTGACGCGAATTCTGACCGGTGCTGAAGGTACGCTGGCCTTTATCACCGAAGCGAAGCTCGATATCACGCCGTTGCCAAAGATTCGCCGTCTGGTGAATATCAAATATGACTCCTTTAACTCAGCGCTGCGCAATGCGCCGTTCATGGTGGAAGCGAAGGCGCTGTCGGTTGAAACCGTGGACTCTAAGGTATTAAACCTTGCCCGCGAGGATATCGTCTGGCATTCCGTTAGCGAATTGATTACCGATGTGCCTAATCAGGAAATGCTTGGCCTGAATATCGTTGAGTTTGCGGGTGATGATGACGCGCTGATTAACGGGCAGGTCGACGCGCTCTGTCAGGGGCTGGATACGCTGCTGGCGAGCGGAGAAGGCGGGGTCATTGGTTATCAAACCTGTAACGATCTGGCCGGCATCGAACGTATTTACGCCATGCGGAAAAAAGCTGTAGGCCTGCTGGGCAACAGTAAAGGGCAGGCGAAGCCGATTCCATTCGCGGAAGATACCTGCGTGCCGCCACAGCATCTGGCTGATTACATTGAAGAATTCCGCGCATTGCTGGATAGCCATAACCTGACGTACGGTATGTTCGGTCATGTAGACGCCGGGGTGCTGCACGTCCGCCCGGCGCTGGACATGTGCGACCCGCAGCAGGAAATGCTGATGAAACAGCTTTCCGACCAGATTGTCGCGCTGACGGCTAAATATGGCGGCCTGCTGTGGGGGGAACACGGCAAAGGCTTCCGCGCCGAGTACAGCCCTGAATTTTTTGGACCGGAGCTGTATGCCGAACTGCGCCGCATCAAAGCGGCGTTCGATCCAGATAACCGACTTAATCCCGGGAAGATTTGTGCGCCGCTGGACGTGGATGCGCCGATGATGAAAGTCGATGCGGTCAAGCGCGGCACGTTCGACCGCACCATCCCGCTGACGGTACGTACGGCGTTCCGTGGCGCGATGGAATGTAACGGTAACGGGTTGTGCTTTAACTTTGATGCGCGTAGCCCCATGTGCCCGTCGATGAAAATCAGCGGCAACCGTATTCATTCGCCGAAAGGTCGTGCGACGCTGGTGCGTGAATGGTTACGCCTGCTGGCGGAGCAGGGCGTCGATCCGGTGGCGCTGGAGAAGGCATTGCCGCAGCAGAAACTCAGCCTGCGGGCGTTTATCCAGAAAACCCGTAATACCTGGCAGGCGAAGCAGGGGGATTACGATTTTTCCCACGAAGTCAAAGAGGCGATGTCGGGCTGTCTGGCGTGTAAAGCCTGTTCAACGCAGTGCCCTATCAAAATTGACGTGCCCGGTTTCCGTTCCCGCTTCCTACAGCTTTATCACACGCGCTATCTGCGTCCGGTTCGTGACTATCTGGTTGCGGGCGTTGAAAGCTATGCACCGCTGATGGCGCGCAGTCCGAAGACGTTTAACTTCTTCCTGAAAATGCCGCTGCTGAATAATCTGAGCCGCAGCCAGATCGGCATGGTCGATTTACCCTTGTTGTCATCCCCGTCGCTGCGTCAGCAGTTTGCCGGGCATAGCGGCGTTAACACCACGCTGGAACAGCTGGAACAGTTGCCGGAAGCAGCGCGCCAGCAGTACGTGTTAATCGTGCAGGATCCGTTTACCAGCTATTACGATGCGCAAGTGGTGGCAGATTTCGTCCATCTGATCGAAAAACTGAAGCTGAAACCAGTACTGTTACCGTTCTCGCCAAACGGGAAAGCACAGCATATTAAGGGTTTCTTGCAGCGTTTTGCCAAAACAGCGTCAAAGACGGCTGATTTCCTGAACCGCGTGGCTAAACTGGGGATGCCGATGGTAGGCGTCGATCCGGCGTTGGTACTGTGCTATCGCGATGAATACCGTGAAATCCTGGGTGAGAAACGCGGTGATTTCCAGGTGCAACTGGTGCATGAATGGCTGGTGACGGCACTGGCCGACAGCACGCCGCAGCCTGCCACTGGCGAATCCTGGTATCTGTTAGGGCACTGTACGGAAACCACGGCGCTGCCTATCAGCACGAAACAGTGGTCCGACATTTTCTCGCGCTTTGGTGCCAGACTGGAGAATGTCAGCGTCGGATGCTGCGGCATGGCGGGAACCTACGGTCATGAAACCAAGAACCTCGCCAACTCGCAGGGTATTTATGCGCTATCCTGGCAACAGGTGTTACAGAAATTACCCCAGAAACGCTGCCTGACCACCGGCTATTCATGCCGCAGTCAGGTGAAACGTATGGAAGGCCGCGCACTACGCCATCCGCTACAGGCCCTGCTGGAGATTATCTGATGCTATGGAAACGACAGGTTACGCTTGAGCAACTTAATCGACAGAGTCAGGCGTGCATGGTGGGCCATGTCGGTATTCGCTATACCCATATTGCAGATGATGTTCTGGAAGCCGTGATGCCAGTGGATGCACGCACGCGTCAGCCGTTTGGCTTACTGCACGGCGGTGCGTCCGTTGTGCTGGCGGAATCGTTGGGGTCGGTGGCGGGCTATTTGTGCTCAGAGGGCGATCAGCAGGTGGTAGGGCTTGAAATCAATGCCAATCACCTGCGAGCTGTGCGCGAAGGCGAAGTACGTGGCGTGTGCCGCGCGCTGCACGTTGGCCGCCGTAGTCAGGTATGGCAGATTGAGATTTTTGATAATCAGAATCGCCTGTGCTGCATTTCTCGCCTGACAACATCGGTTATTACGCCGTAAACACGAAGCAAACACTGAACCAGACTGCCAGATGGTCTGGTTCGGTTATTCAGGGAAGAAACGGCACGCGCTTAACGAAGTCGGTCTGAAACGCGGTCGCTTTATCCCATGAACCTTGCATGCTTAGCTGATGGCAAATCGATTTCAGCGTGTTACGGGCAAAGTAGTAGCTTTGCACCCGAAAGAGGTGGCAACGCCCTTCATTATTAATCTCTTTAATCAACCGATTGTGCAGCTTGACCAGCGCATGCAGATAGCTGTCGTCATCGCCATTTCTCAGACAGAGTTCAACCATATCCATGCAGGCGTTATGATAGCGACGTAAATGGTCAATATTGCTTCCAGGGCGATTCAGGCGCGCTTCCGCCATGTAAAAATCAACGGTGGCATCGCGAATCTGGAATTTATATTCGTCAATCTGGTGGTGCAGCCAGGCAGTCACGGAAAGCATGGTGAACGATCCTGAAAATGAAATGATAATCATTATCATATTGATAAAAAAGGCGGTGATCAATGGGCAAAATGTGCTTTAACGCCAAAAAATACGATCGGGAATCACATAAATCTTCATATACCTTCCCTGTTTTATAAATAGGTATCACCGATAAATGTTATAATAATGATAACGAGATGATAATTATTATCTGGCTGTAACGTGTAGTGATGATGAATACAATTCCTTTTAAATCAATACATTAATTGATTTTTTATCGCGTTGTTTGGCACGCCCGAGACGTGTAAAATGACGCTATTGGCTTGCTAAAAACTGAAATGTTACGAATAGCCCTGCGAAACAAGAGGTTGAAGCTAGTTTCATTATCACTAACATTAGGGGAAACCAGCCTAAAACTGGTACCACACGTAATGAGGTATTCCATATGCAAGCGGAAAATGTAGGGACGTTTTCACTGGATGAAAATGTCTGGCAAGGATTGACGCTGACAGAAAGCGCCGTGAAGCAGATTAAGAATCTGATGAAGCAGGATGAGGCCGTGCAAGGACTGCGGCTCAGCGTTAAACAATCCGGCTGTGCGGGATTCGGCTATGTGCTGGATCTGGTACAGGAGTTCGAAACCGACGATCTGGTCTTCGAACGTGATGGTGCAAAACTGTATGTCCCACTGAAAGCGATGCCTTTCATTGACGGCACAGAACTCGATTTCGTCCGGGAAGGGCTGAATCAGATATTCAAGTTTAATAATCCCAGAGCGCAACATGCTTGTGGATGTGGCGAAAGCTTTGGCATTTAAGTGATGAAAAATTATGGCACGTAGCACGGTAGATGTACCTGATGATGTCCAGATCTGGATGGGTGATGGACGCTATAAAGAAGGTTTCTTTACGCAATTGGAAACCGATGAGCTGGCGCATGGCATCAATGAAGATGTCGTACGGGCGATCTCGGCGAAGCGTAATGAACCTGAGTGGATGCTGGAATTCCGTCTTAACGCCTACAAAGCGTGGCTGGAGATGGAAGAACCGCATTGGCTGAAAGCCCATTACGAGAAACTCGACTATCAGGACTATAGCTATTATTCCGCGCCTTCCTGCGGTAACTGCGACGACAGCTGCGGCTCTGAGCCCGGTGCCAAGCAGCAATCCGGGATTACGGATGTGAATAATTACCTGACCAGCGAAGTAGAGAATGCGTTTAATCAGTTGGGTGTTCCTGTCCGTGAAGGCCAGAAAGTCGCCGTCGATGCAATTTTCGACTCCGTATCCGTTGCGACCACGTATCGGCATGAGCTGGCTGAAAAAGGCATTATCTTCTGTTCATTCAGCGAGGCGATTCAGGAACATCCCGATCTGGTTCGCCAGTATCTTGGTACGGTTGTACCCGCGAACGATAACTTCTTTGCGGCGCTGAACTCGGCGGTCGCTTCTGACGGTACGTTTGTGTACATCCCGAAAGGCGTGCGTTGCCCGATGGAACTGTCGACCTATTTCCGCATCAATGCGGCGAAAACCGGCCAGTTTGAGCGTACGATCCTGATTGCCGATGATGACAGTTATGTCAGTTATATCGAAGGCTGTTCTGCGCCCGTTCGTGACACCTACCAGCTGCACGCCGCCGTGGTGGAAGTCATCATCAACAAGAATGCCGAAGTGAAATACTCCACGGTGCAGAACTGGTTCTCCGGTAAAGATGACGCAGAAGGCGGAATTCTGAACTTCGTGACCAAGCGCGCGCTGTGTGCTGGTGAGCATTCAAAAATGTCATGGACGCAGTCAGAAACTGGCTCCGCGATCACCTGGAAATACCCGAGCGTTATTCTGCGCGGTGATTACTCCGTCGGCGAATTCTTCTCTGTTGCCTTGACCAACGGTCGCCAGCAGGCCGATACCGGCACCAAGATGATTCACATCGGTAAAAACACCCGTTCGACCATCATCTCCAAAGGGATTTCCGCCGGACGCAGTGAGAACACCTACCGTGGTCTGGTGAAGATCATGCCAAGCGCGACCAACGCCCGTAACTTCACTCAGTGTGACTCTATGCTGATCGGCAGCGAGTGCGGCGCACATACCTTCCCCTACGTGGAAGTGCGCAACAATACCGCGCAGTTGGAGCACGAAGCGACGACCTCGAAAATTGGTGAAGATCAGCTGTTCTACTGTCTGCAACGCGGTATCAGCGAAGATGACGCCATCTCGATGATCGTGAACGGATTCTGTAAGGACGTCTTCTCTGAATTGCCGCTGGAATTTGCGGTAGAAGCACAAAAGTTACTGGCGATTAGCCTGGAACACAGCGTCGGTTAATTCGGCGGTTACCGGGATTTTCACAGACGAATAATGAGAATCATCGGTCCCGGAATTCATTAAGCGCTCGCCACATTGGGCGTTGGAAGGAATAAGCATGTTAAGCATCGAAAATTTAAAAGTCAGCGTAGAAGGCAAAGAGATCATCAAAGGGCTTAATCTCACCATTAAGCCGGGTGAAGTCCACGCGATTATGGGCCCGAATGGCTCAGGAAAGAGTACGCTCTCCGCAACGCTGGCTGGACGTGAAGAATATGAAGTGACCGACGGTTCGGTGAGCTTCAAAGGGAAAGATCTGCTGGAGTTGTCCCCAGAAGATCGCGCGGGCGAAGGCGTCTTCATGGCGTTCCAGTACCCTGTCGAGATCCCCGGCGTCAGCAACCAGTTCTTCCTGCAAACCTCCGTTAACGCGGTGCGTAAATATCGTGAACAGGAACCGCTGGATCGCTTTGATTTCGCCGATTTTATCGAAGAGAAGATCAAACTGTTGAATATGCCGGAAGATCTGCTGACCCGTTCGGTCAACGTGGGCTTCTCCGGCGGTGAGAAGAAGCGTAACGATATTCTGCAAATGGCGGCGCTGGAGCCGGATCTGTGCATTCTGGATGAGACCGACTCTGGGTTGGACATCGATGCACTGAAAATCGTCTCTAACGGCGTGAATTCCCTGCGCGACGGCAAACGTTCGTTCATCATCGTCACGCACTACCAGCGTATTCTTGATTACATTAAACCGGATCACGTCCACGTTCTGTATCAAGGGCGCATTGTGAAATCCGGTGATTTCTCGCTGGTGAAACAGTTGGAGGAGCAAGGCTATGGCTGGCTTACCGACGGGCAATAATGTGGCGAGCGAGAACGCGACGGGTAAAACCGGCATCGCACAGAAACAAGAGAAGGCATTGCAGCAATGGCATGGCTTGTTTGAACGCGATGCGTCACGCCGTTCTGAAGAAGCGAACCAGCATTGGCAGGACGTGGTGCGTCTTGGCTTACCGCACCGTAAGCACGAGCACTGGAAATACACGCCACTGGATAGTTTGCTGAGCAACGAGTTTGTTGCGCCGCAGGCCCAGTCTCTCGATCGCGCAGCGGTGGAGTCACTGGCTTTAGCGGTGGATAGCTGGCGTCTGGTGTTTGTCGATGGTGTATTCAACGCTGAGCTCAGCGACAGCGCATGGGGCCCTTATCAGGTTGACGTGCAGGCGTCGCGTGCGCAGGGCGTGTTGCCTGCGGCCATCCAGTCCGAGGTGTTCCTGCATTTGACCGAAAGTCTGGCGAGTGAAAGCACGCTGATTCGTCTGGCTGCCGGACAGCAGGCGGACAAACCGCTTTACCTGTTGCACATCAGCAGCAGTCAGGCGGCGGCATTGAACACCGTTCACCATCGCCATCATTTGAACGTTGAACGCGGTGCGAGTGCGGAAATTATTGAGCACTACGTCAGTCTGGATGAGCATGCCCACTTTACCGGCGCACGCCTGACGGTGAATGCGGCGGAAAACAGTCAGGTGAGTCACTATAAACTGGCGTTTGAAGCGGCAGCGAGCTACCACTTCGCGCATAACGATTTGGTGCTGGCACGTGATGCACGGGTTCGTAGCCACAGCTTCCTGCTGGGAGCGGGGCTGACGCGTCACAACACTAGCGCTCAGTTGAATGGCGAAGGCACCAATCTGTCCATGAACAGCCTGATTCTGCCGGTTGGCAGCGAAGTGTGCGATACGCGAACGTATCTGGAACACAATCAGGGTTACGGCGAAAGCCGTCAGTTGCATAAAGTCATCGTCAACGATCGCGCCAAAGCGGTGTTTAACGGCATGATAAAAGTTGCGCCTCATGCGCTGAAAACTGACGGGCAGATGACCAACAATAACCTGCTGTTGGGCAGACTGGCTGAGGTTGATACCAAGCCGCAGTTGGAAATCTACGCGGATGACGTGAAATGCAGCCACGGTGCCACTATTGGCCGTATGGACGAAGAACAACTGTTCTATCTGCGTTCCCGTGGTATTACGCAGCAGGATGCGCAACAGATGATCATTTTCGCCTTCGCGGCGGAAGTCACAGAAGCGATTGAAAACGACTCTCTGCGAGATGTGGTTTTGCAACGTATCGCACAGCGTTTGCCAAACGCGCTGGCGAATGCCGGCAAGGCGGTATGATGAGTTATCCTATTGAGCGGGTTCGAGCCGATTTTCCGGTGCTGGCAAATGAAGTTAACGGCCAGCCGTTAGCCTATCTTGATAGCGCGGCGAGTGCGCAAAAACCGCAGTCGGTTATCGAACGTGAAGCAGAATTCTATCGCCATGAATACGCGGCGGTGCATCGCGGCATTCACACGCTGAGCGCGCAGGCGACCAGTGCGATGGAAGCCGTGCGCGAAAAGGTGGCAGCCTTTATCAATGCCGCTTCGGTAGACGAGATTGTCTTTGTTCGCGGGACGACGGAGGCCATCAATCTGGTGGCTAACAGCTATGGCCGCACCTTCATCCAGCCGGGCGACAACCTGATCATCACCGAGATGGAACACCACGCGAATATTGTTCCCTGGCAGATGCTGGCGGAAGCGCGTGGCGTTGAGGTTCGCGTATTGCCGTTGGCCGAAGATGGCTCGCTGGATGTTGCACAGCTTCCCACATTGCTGGATGAACGTACTCGCCTGCTGGCGGTGACGCACATCTCTAACGTACTCGGTGCGTTGAATCCGGTTAAGGCCATGATCGCACAAGCAAAAGCGGCTGGCGCAGTCGTGTTGGTTGATGGCGCGCAGTCGATTATGCATCAGCCTGTCGATGTGCAGGATCTGGACTGCGATTTCTTTGTCTTTTCAGGACATAAGATCTACGGCCCTTCAGGTATTGGTGTGCTGTACGGCAAACGTGACCTGCTTCAGGCCATGCCGCCGTGGGAAGGCGGCGGGGCGATGATTCGTCAGGTTAGTCTGCGTACAGGCACCACCTATGCGGATTCACCGTGGCGCTTTGAGGCCGGTTCGCCCAACACGGGCGGCATCATGGGCTTAGGTGCCGCGTTGGACTATGTGACGGCGCTGGGACGGGAAGAGATTCAACGTTATGAATCCTCACTGATGCAGTATGCGCTGGAAGCGCTAACGCAGGTGCCCGATCTGACGTTGTACGGCCCTGTTGAGCGTCACGGTGTTATTGCGTTTAATCTTGGGCAGCACCACGCCTATGATGTTGGAAGTTTCCTCGATCGTTACGGTATTGCGATTCGCACCGGCCACCATTGCGCGATGCCGCTGATGGAACACTATGGTGTTCCCAGTATGTGCCGCGCCTCGCTGGCCGTTTATACTACACGCGAAGAAATTGACCGGCTGGTTGCCGGATTGCAACGTATCCATCGATTGCTGGGCAGTTAAGCGCCGCGCGCATACTGTTCGGGGAGGAAAACATGGCGAGTCTGCCAGAACCGCAGAAACTGGCGCGCAACTTTGCACGCTGTAATGACTGGGAAGAGAAATATCTTTATATCATTGAGTTAGGTGAGCGACTTGATCCACTGACTGATGAATGGCGTAATTCAGATAACCTGATTTCGGGGTGCCAGAGCCAGGTTTGGATTGTGGCACAGCCTGATGAGCAGGGCGTTATCACTCTGCACGGCGACAGCGATGCCGCTATTGTGAAGGGACTGATTGCGGTGGTTTTCAGCCTGTATCAGGGGCTGACAGCGCAGGAAATCGTTGAGCTGGATGTGCGACCTTTCTTTGAATCGCTGGCGTTGAATCAACATCTGACGCCATCTCGCTCCCAGGGGCTTGAGGCGATGCTGCGCGCGATTCGTGCGCATGCCGCAGCACTGCTTTAATTTTCTTCCCTGTTTTCTGCTTTCCTGAAGTGTAAAAAAGCGCTGTGACGTAAAAAACGTCCAGCGCTTTTTTGTTTTTTTACTTACTGGTTTTTATCAACGGTATGTTATTGCTTTCCGGTATATTTATTAACTCGCTGATATTTCAGAATTCGTCCCGTATATTTATTTCCCGTTAAATTTTATGCTGACTCTGCTTTGTAAAGAATTGAATATCAATGCTTTGATTTTTAAATAAAATATTCTTTTGTTACAACAATGCTAATATATACCCATGTTCGGTGGAGAGAGGCAGTAATAGCCGGATTGACACCCGATCAAGAGGTATAGCCGGATAGTACATTCTGGGTGCATAACCAGATGTTATTGATTGTAGGGAACCTAATATGAAACGCGCGTTAACTTTACTTGGTATGGCCTTCGCGGCATATCTGGCCAGCACCGCCGCCAAAGCGACGGAATATCCGCTACCGCCACCAAATAGCCGCCTTATCGGCGAGAATATCGCTTATACGGTCCCCAATGATGGTCGTCCGCTGGAAGCTATCGCAGCGGATTTCAAGATTGGTTTATTGGGCATGATGGAAGCGAATCCTGGCGTGGATCCTTACCTGCCGACCGCGGGTTCCACACTCACGATCCCCACGCAAATGCTGCTGCCGGATACCCCGCGTGAAGGTATTGTGGTCAATCTTGCTGAGCTGCGTCTCTACTACTACCCGAAAGGGAAGAATACCGTCATTGTTTACCCAATCGGCATCGGTCAATTGGGGCGCAATACGCCACTGATGACGACCAGCGTGAGTGAGAAGCGTGAGAATCCGACCTGGACGCCAACGGCGAACATTCGTAAACATTATCTTGAAGAGCAGGGCATTAAACTGCCCGCTGTCGTTCCGGCTGGCCCGGATAACCCGATGGGATTACATGCGTTGCGTCTGTCTGCGCACGGCGGCGTTTATCTGCTGCACGGAACGAATGCGGACTTCGGTATCGGCATGCGTGTGAGCTCCGGCTGTATTCGTCTGCGCCCGGATGACATTAAAGCGCTGTTCGACAATGTGCCAGTCGGTACGCGAGTGCAGATTGTTAACGATGCGATTAAAACCTCCGTTGAACCGGACGGCAAACGCTACGTTGAAGTGCATCAGCCTTTATCCAAGACCGATAAGGACGATCCGCAAACCATGCCGATTCCGCTGACGGCGAAGACGCAGAAGTTTGTCAAAGATGCAGAAACGGACAGTAAAGCGGTTGCTGATGCGATTGTGCGTCGTTCAGGGATGCCGATCGTGGTGAGCGTAGGGCAAGATATCAATACCTATCAGCCACCGGTAGAATCATCGCCAGAAGCGCCTGGAACGCATCAGGCAGCGCCGATCACGGCTATCAGTACCACCGCTCGCTGATAATGAAATAAATTGGCCAGATGCGTTTAGGCGCATCTGTGCTGGCTTAGAGATAGCGAGGAAGGATGAACAGGCGACAAAGGGATTGAAAGGGAAAGCTGAAAGCGTAAAACGCAGGCAAAAAAATGGCGCACAATGTGCGCCATTTTCACTACTTAACCAGCTCGATTACTTTTTGTAAGTACGAACTTGGTTGTCCAGACGCTGGTTAGCACGAGCTGCGTCGTCTTTAGCAGCTTGTACGTCAGAGCGGATTGCGTTCACGTCGTTGCTCAGTTGGTCAACTTTAGCGTTCAGAGTCTGAACGTCAGAAGACAGCTGATCAATTTTAGCGTTGCTTGAACAACCAGCAAGCAGAGTAGAACCCAGGATTACCGCGCCCAGTACCAGTTTAGTACGATTCATTATTAATACCCTCTAGATTGAGTTAATCTCCATGTAGCGTTACAAGTATTACACAAACTTTTTTCTAATGAGAATAAATTTTTGATGAGAACATGCTTAATTTTGATCGTTCGCTCAAAGAAACAGCGAGTTTTACATATTCATTAAAAAAGTAAGGAAAACAGTGCTATTTTTATCGGATAACTCCGAGGCTTTAGGCTATTAAATGGCGTGTTACGCAAACGCATTAATTAGGTTATCGCACTGTAGAAAGTCGTTTCAGAATATAAAAAAAGCGCCATTAAGGCGCTTTTTACCGATCTGATTATTGGGATCAGAGGCGGTGTACGGAAGAGGTGTTGGTGGTGCCGCTGGAAACCAGTGCGCCAGAAACCATCACCACAACATCGCCAGCTTGCGCATAACCGCTGTTCAGCGCGGCTTCTTTACCGATGCGATAGAAGTCATCGGTAGAAGCGATTTCTTTCACCAGCAGCGTATCAATGCCTTTGCTCAGCAGCAGTTGACGCGCAGTGACTTCGTTCGTGGTCAGCGCCAGAATGCGGGCATTCGGGAAGTATTTGCGGATTGATTTGGCAGACTTACCGCCGCTGGTTGCAACGACAATCAGCGGCGCATCCAGTTTCTCTGCAGTTTCTACCGCACCGCGGCAGACCGCTTCGGTGATACGCAATACTGGAGGCGTCTTGATGCTATCCAGACGGCTTTTCATCACAGAATCTGTGCGCTGACAGATCGTTGCCATAATGGTAACGGATTCCAGCGGGTATTTCCCTTTCGCACTTTCACCAGACAGCATCACAGCATCGGTACCATCGATGATGGCGTTAGCAACATCGCCGGCTTCTGCGCGGGTAGGGCGTGGGTTTTTGATCATGGAGTCCAGCATTTGCGTTGCGGTGATTACCACTTTGCGTGCCAGATTACATTTTTCGATCATCATTTTCTGCGCGAAGATCACTTCTTCTACAGGGATTTCAACGCCCAGATCGCCACGAGCGACCATGATACCGTCAGACGCTTCCAGGATTTCGTCGAAATTGTTCAGGCCTTCCTGGTTTTCGATCTTGGAGATGATCTGGATGTGTTCGCCACCGTGTGCTTTCAGGTGAGCGCGAATTTCTTCAACGTCGGAACGCTTACGAATAAAGGATGCGGCAACGAAATCGACACCTTGCTCGCAACCGAAAATCAGATCGCGCTTGTCTTTTTCAGCCAGTGCCGGCAGTTGGATGGAAACGCCAGGCAGGTTGACACCTTTATTCTCGCCCAGATCGCCGTTGTTCAGCACTTTACAAACAACATCGTTGCCGTTGATTGCCGTAACCTGCATACCGATCAGGCCGTCATCAACCAGAACGGTGTTGCCGACGCTCAGATCTTCAGTAAAACCCGCGTACGTGACCGCGACGCGATCTTTGTTACCTACCACGCTCTGATCGGTGGTGAACGTGAACGTCTGACCCGCAGTCAGCGTTACGTCAGCGCCGTTTTCCAGCTTCATGGTGCGGATTTCCGGGCCTTTGGTGTCAAGCAGGATAGCGGCTTTCTTGCCGGTTTTTTCCATAACGGCACGCAGGTTCTTGATGCGTTGACCGTGTTCTGCGTAATCCCCGTGCGAGAAATTCAGGCGCATAACATTCATGCCGGCAGACAGCAGGTTGCTCAGCACTTCTTCTGACTCTGTTTTCGGCCCGATGGTACAAACAATTTTTGTCTTTTTCATACGATAGTTTCTACAAGTTGTGATGGATAAAAAAACGAGTGAACCAGTGGCGATGTGAGACAAGCCGCTGGAAAGAATCAATGAGGAAACAGTATAGAAAAGGTAAGTATAGATGGTCGTCGTGAATGGATGATGATGTGCGCAGTCGCTCGTCGCATGGGATTAGCGGAGTTCGCGTTGGCGATGCCGTTGATAATAATGTTATTGATAGTGGCACGTTGTTTAGCTGAAACCATTCAATTGAAACGACGTTCCGTATTATAGTTATTAAGCGACGAGAAACAAGGTGGTAAAAGGAATGAAATTGAATATTTTGTCGCGTTTACGCAAAAAACTGAGCGATTTGGTGTTTTTCCCTAACTTTGTTGCGCAACTGCCTAAGTCATTCGCGGCAGGAATGCGCGATTACAGCGAACCGAGGCAAGTGAGCAATTCTTGTAACAGCGGGCAATAAATAAAGAAAATACGTGTAAGCAGCGCGCTTTTCTGTCGATCCGTATCACGTTTTTGTGTCATGCTTCTTGAGAAGATGAAGGCAGATGGTAGTTTAGCTGCCATTGCGGATTGTTACTGCGTAAGCAGGCAAAACCAGATGCTCGTTCTTGCTACGGGTGTCTGGTTTTTTTGTTTCCAGGGTTTGAAAAATGAAGATTGCCAAAATACTCAACAATAATGTCGTTACCGTAATCGACGAAAACAATAATGAGTCGGTTGTGATGGGACGCGGGCTGGGCTTCAAAAAGCACTCTGGCGACCTGCTGGACGAAACGCTGATTGAACGTGTGTTTGTGATGAAATCCGGGGAACTGACATCACGTCTACAGGAGTTGCTGTCAGAGATTCCGATGGAGGTCATTACGACAGCAGATAAGATCATTTTGCTGGCAAAAGATCGTTTGCCGGGGAAATTGCAAAACAGCGTCTATATCTCTTTAACGGATCACTGTCATTTTGCGATAGAGCGCCATAAACAAGGGGTGGATATCCGCAATGTGTTGTTATGGGAAATAAAGCGTCTGTACCCAAAAGAGTTCGCTGTCGGCCTGGAAGCGCTGGATATTATTGAGCAGCGTTTGGCCGTGCGCTTACCGGAAGATGAAGCCGGGTTTATTGCTTTGCATCTGGTGAACGCGCAGCTCGATAGCGAAATGCCGGAAGTCCTGCAAATTACCAAAATCATGCAGGAAATACTGAATATTGTAAAATATCAGCTGAATCTGGATTATAACGAACACGCATTAAGCTATCACCGCTTTGTGACGCATCTGAAGTTCTTCGCACAGCGGTTAATAGGAAAAAGCACGGTATTTAGTGATGATGAGTCATTACATGATGTCGTGAAAGAACGATATCAACTGTCTTATCGCTGTGCGGAAAAAATACAGGCACACATTATTCAAAAGTACCACTACACGTTAACGAAAGAAGAGTTGATGTTTTTAACGATTCATATTGAACGTGTCCGGACAGAAGGTCAGGATAAAATAGAACCCGGTGATGGGGAATAATTTCTGCTAATTTGCTTTTCGTCACAAAATAGCCGTATGGCAAGGTAAATATTCTTGCATACGGTGAAAGTGAAAGCATAAAGTATGTGGAAAGCAAATTATCAGATGAAGTAAGTTTTATTGTCGGCACAGTCGTTGTGCGGGCACATAAACAGGATTGTTACTGTCAGGCTAGTCTCGGCGGGCAGGCAAAACCTAAATCGTTTTCTCAATGCTTATTGGGAAAAGCGATTTAGGTTTTTTTTTGTCTCAAACAGAACTGGCAATCTTAAATTATTGATATTTAAGTCTGTTTAGCATTAAGGATAGACGATGGAATACAAAGCATTAGCAAGCGAGATACTCGATGGTGTCGGCGGACGCGGCAACATCATTAGTGTAATACACTGTGCAACCCGATTACGTTTTAAATTAAAAGATAACAAAAAAGCGGATGCCGCAGCGCTGAAAGATAACTCAGGCGTGATCATGGTGGTTGAAAGCGGCGGACAATTTCAGGTCGTCGTAGGCAATCACGTCAGCGATGTCTATCGCAGCTTACTGGATATTTCCGGGTTGCGCGACCAGACTGATTCCGAAAATGTTGGGGACGACTATGAGAAGAAAGGAAATCTTCTTTCCCGCTTTATCGATATTATTTCTGGAATATTTACGCCGTTAATTGGTGTCATGGTTGCTTCCGGTATTTTAAAGGGGTTTTTAGCACTGAGTTTAGTGTGCGGATGGATGGTTGAAGCCAGCGGAACGTATAAAGTTCTGTTTGCGGCAAGCGATGCATTATTCTTTTTCTTCCCGGTGGTGTTAGGGTATACCGCAGGGAAAAAATTTGGTGGAAATCCATTCGTTACAATGGTGATTGGCGCCACGCTGGTACATCCTTCCATGATCGCCGAATTTGGCGCGATGCAGAATGCGAATTATCAGCAGCTGTATTTCCTGGGTATTCCGATCACCTTTATTAATTATGCTTCTTCTGTTATTCCGATTATTTTCTCAGCCTGGCTATCTTCACGTTTGGAAAGGCCTCTGAACGCCATATTGCATATCAATATTCGCAATTTCTTCACGCCGCTGCTGTGCCTCTGTATCACGGTCCCCGTCACGTTCCTGCTGATTGGGCCAGCGGCAACCTGGCTTGGACATATGCTGGCTGGTGGCTATCAGTTGATCTACGGATTGAACTCCACGATTGCGGGCGCACTGATGGGTGCGCTGTGGCAGGTGTTCGTGATCTTTGGTCTGCACTGGGGCTTGACGCCGCTGATGATCAACAACCTCAGCGTGTTGGGCCACGACACACTGCTGCCGCTGCTGACGCCTGCGGTATTAGGGCAGGCGGGAGCGGTGCTGGGCGTGCTGCTGCGTACGCGTGATATGAAGCTGAAAGGGATTTCTGGTTCGGCATTTTCGGCAGCAATCTTTGGTATTACAGAACCTGCGGTGTATGGGGTCACGCTGCCGCTGAAGCGTCCTTTCATCTTTGGCTGTTTGGGCGGTGCAATCGGCGCTGGTGTGCTGGGGTATTTCAACACCACGATTTATTCCTTCGGCTTCCCGAGCATCTTTACCTTTACCCAGGTTATCCCACCGACAGGTGTCGATAACACGGTCTGGGCCGCCATTATTGGTACGGTGATTGCCTTTACCTTCGCGGCGGTAGCAACCTGGGCGTTTGGGATTCCGGCGCAAGAAAAAACGACAGACGCTAATGCTCCTGTGGCTGCACCGCAAGCGACACCACGCCAGAGTGATGCGACGCGTAAGCAAGAGATAAGCAGTCCCATCGAGGGCACGGCGCTGCCGCTTGAACAGGTTGGTGATGAAACGTTCGCCAGTGGGTTGATGGGAAAAGGCATTGCGATTAAGCCGCAGGCCGGGCGCGTGGTTTCACCTGTGAATGGCACGGTCGCCTCGCTGTTCAAGACCAACCATGCCATTGGGCTCGAATCGGAGGAGGGGGCTGAGGTGCTCATTCACGTCGGTATCGATACGGTGAAATTGGATGGTCAGTATTTCACTGCACACATCAAGACTGGCGATGTCGTGAAGCAGGGCGATCTTCTGGTGGAGTTTGATTATCAGGCGATTGAGAAGGCCGGTTATGACACGACAACGCCCGTCATTATCACCAATAGCGAAGATTACGTTGATGTTCTGCCTACCGCCGGAAACACCGTGCAGGAACAGGGCGCGTTACTGACGTTAATCCGCTGACATTGAAATTTATGACCCAATTGGGAGGAGAAAAGATGAGCCATCAGTTTCCGAAAGCATTCTTGTGGGGCGGCGCGATTGCAGCCAATCAGGTTGAAGGCGCGTACTTAACGGACGGCAAAGGGTTATCAACGTCCGATTTACAGCCGCAGGGTATTTTTGGTGAGATCGTCACGCGCACGCCGGGCGACAGCGGAATTAAAGATATCGCGATCGATTTTTATCATCGCTATCCCGAAGACATCGCGCTCTTTGCTGAAATGGGCTTCAAATGCCTGAGAATCTCAATTGCCTGGACGCGTATTTTCCCGCAGGGTGATGAAACCCAGCCGAATGAGGCAGGGCTGGCTTTTTACGATCGCCTGTTCGATGAAATGGCAAAGTACGGTATTCAGCCTTTGGTGACACTGTCCCACTATGAAATGCCGTATGGTCTGGTGAAGAATTACGGCGGCTGGGGAAGTCGTGAAACGATTACGTTCTTTGAGCGCTACGCTCGCACGGTATTCCAGCGCTATAAAGACAAAGTGAAATATTGGCTGACGTTCAACGAAATCAACTGTGCGTTACATGCACCTTTTACAGGAATTGGTTTACCGACTGAGAGCAGTAAGCAGGATATTTATCAGGCGATCCATCACCAGCTCGTGGCGAGTGCTAAAGCGGTGAAAGCGTGTCATGACATCATTCCTGATGCCAAGATCGGCAATATGATGCTGGGTTCCATGTTCTATCCGTTAACCTGCAAGCCTGCGGATGTTATGGAAACGATGCAGCAGAATCGCGATTGGCTGTTCTTCGGTGATGTCCAAGCCCGAGGATACTACCCAGCGTACATGAAGCGTTTCTTTGCGCAGCACGGTATTACGCTGACGGTAACGGAAGACGATAGCCAGTCGCTAAAAGAAACCATCGATTTCATTTCTTTCAGCTACTACATGACGGGCTGTGTGACGACAGATGAAGAGGTAAACCAGAAAGCCCGCGGCAATATTTTGAACATGGTGCCGAATCCGCATCTGGAAAGCTCCGAGTGGGGCTGGCAGATCGACCCGGAAGGGCTGCGCTATTTGCTGAACTATCTGTATGACCGCTACCAAAAACCGCTGTTCATTGTGGAAAACGGTTTGGGTGCCAAAGACAAACTGGAAAGCGATGGCAGCATTAACGATGACTATCGCATCAAATACCTGAACGATCACCTCTACCAAGTGGGTGAAGCGCTGGAAGATGGCGTTGAGGTGATGGGGTATACTTGCTGGGGGCCTATCGATCTGGTGAGTGCGTCAAAGGCCGAAATGTCCAAACGCTACGGCTTCATTTATGTCGATCGTGATGATGAAGGGAACGGCACATTAGAACGTCGGCGTAAGAAAAGTTTCTACTGGTATAAAGAGGTCATTTCCTCTAATGGTGAAACGTTGAAATAAATCATCGCATCGATGAGTGATTTACGCATTCATTCTCAGAGAAATACAATCTGGAATGAATGCGAACTCTATTTTTTTTACTATCCATGGGAAAGATGGCAAGGGAATAAAATGAAACGGGAGGGCGTGGACTAGCCATTAAATTATATAAACGGTTATGTGGGTTTGAAAAAATTTATAAATAGGCGGACTTGCGGCTAGCGTCGCGAGAGGGTTTTCTCAACTTAAAACCGCTGTTTTCAATGTTAACATGTACCCTACTCGGATAATAATCATGCGTAAAAAATTCCCTGTAAAGATGATGGTATTACTGATGTCGTCAGTGTTTTTGTCTAATGGTGCTATGGCTGCAAAATTGACCGTAGAAGAAAGACTGGAACTTCTGGAGAAAGAACTGGCGGCAAATAAAGCTGAATTGCAGTCAACGAAAAAAGAGTTTCGTGAATATAAGACGAACGCAGAAAATAAAGCACGTCTTGCAGCAAACTCTGTGGCAAAAGATAAACCGCTGGTTGTTGCTTCTTCTGGCACGTCATCGGCTAATCAGGTGGTTCTTGCACCTGTTGTCCAACCCGCCACAAATACGACTGATGCCGCGACAAGTTCACAACAGAAGCCATTAACGTTAGCTGAAGTGAGTAAGTTCGTTAAGGATGATATTGGTTTTAGCTATACGGGGTATTTCCGTTCTGGATGGGCCAGCGCCGATCATGGTTCACCAAAATCTTATGCCATTGGTTCATTAGGGCGTTTCGGTAATGAACACAGTGGCTGGTTTGACCTTACGCTGAGCCAAAAGGTCTTTGCTGAAGGCAACAAACGTGTTGATGCAGTGGTGCAATTGGATGGCAACGTAGGGTTACAATACGGTAGCGCTTGGTTTGGTGAGGATTCTGATAATGAAAATAAACTGCAATTCTCTCAGATGTACGTCAATACAAAAGGGTTCTTGTCCTTTGCCCCCGATGCTGATTTTTGGGTAGGTAAAAATACCCTACCGGTGTATGAAATTCAGATGCTGGATTGGAAAAGTCACCGTTCGGAATCTGCTGGCGGTATCGGTATCGAAAACTGGCAGGTTGGGGTGGGGCAATTTGATATTTCTTTGAATCGTGAAGACGTCAATGCACGTAGGTCAAATTACAATCCATCAATTACAACCGCACAGGATAAACAACAGGTCAACACCAATTCAGTGGATTTACGTTATAAAGGTATTCCATTGTGGAATAATGCGACACTGACGCTGATGGGGAAATATGTTCGAGCCAATAAAAGCACGTTGCAGAAAAACAGTGAGAACGATGGCACATATTATGATCTGAAGGACTCATGGCTCAGTTCTGTTGTGTTGAAACAAGGGTTGTATAACGGTGGCTTCAATGAATTTACCGTACAGGCTGCTAACAATTCTATCGCTAGCGGATTCGCTAATGTAAATGATGCTAATCCAGTCTATGCTAATAATGGAAATTATTACGGAGACCATTCAGGCCATTCATTTCGTTTGATTTCACAAGGTGAGCTGTACTTACGTGACGATGTCGTTATGGCGAATGCATTAGTTTACTCACAAGGTAGTGGCATTTATAGCTATGCAACAGGTGAAAATACAGACTTCAATAGTATTCGAGCCGTGCTTCGCCCTGCCTATATATGGGATAAATTTAACCAAACAGGGGTTGAATTGGCCTACTTTAATCAGACCAATAAAGTGAATGGTGTGAACTATCATGAGTCTGGATATAAAACAACGCTTTATCACGCTATTAAGGTGAATACGAGTCTCCTGACATCAAGACCAGAAATTCGTTTTTATGGCACCTATCTGAAAGCTGAAGATACCGATATCAGTAATGCGACTTTTAATGACAGTAAGAGCGATCAATTCTCCGTGGGTGTTCAAGCGGAAGTCTGGTGGTAATACCTGTCACCACGCCGGCACCGCTTCGGCGGTGTCGCTACATTTAGCAAAAACAGACTCGATTACGTGATATTCGGGATGGGATTATGCGAATGAACATGAAGAAAATAGCGTTATCATTATTGGCCTTGAGTGTATTGGCGGGGATGTCTGGCAACGCTTCGGCGCTACCCGCTGATTTTCCTGTTATGCCGTCGGCAACGGTTCCCGTGAGTCAGTATGTGACTGCGGTGAATGCGGATAGCAGCATTACTTTCCGCCTGTTTGCGCCAACGGCGAAACAAGTCAGTGTTTTTACCGGTTCGACGCCTGAGAGCATCGTGTCCCATGCGATGACGAAAGATGAATCTGGCGTGTGGTCGTTCAAGACGCCCGCGCTGGCACCGAACCTGTATGAATATTTTTTCAGCGTGGATGGGTTTCGTACCATTGATACGGGGACGGCGTTTACTAAACCGCAGCGTCAGGTCAATACCAGCCTGATTCTGGTGCCGGGAAGCATTCTGGATGTGCGTCAGGTGCCACACGGCGAACTGAGAACGCTGACTTATCACTCTAAAGAATTGAAATCAGAGCGCCAGATGTATGTCTGGGCGCCGCCGGGTTATAGCGAGTCGTCAAAACCGCTGCCGGTACTTTACTTCTATCACGGCTTTGGCGACACAGGAGCATCGGCTGTGCTTCAGGGGCGGATACCGCAGATGATGGATAACCTGCTGGCAGAGAAAAAGATTGAGCCGATGCTGGTTGTCATTCCTGATACGGAAACGGACGTGCCCGGCATCATCCCTGAAGAGTATCCACCGCAGGAGCGTCGCAAGGTGTTCTATCCGCGCAATGCGCTGGCGGCGGACAGGGAGCTGATTCATGACATTATCCCCGAGATCGGCAAACGCTTTAACGTCCGTCAGGATGCCAACGGCAGGGCGCTGGCCGGGCTGTCTCAAGGCGGCTATCAGGCGTTGGTATCCGGCATGAGCCATCTGGATCATTTCGGCTGGCTGGCCACTTTCAGCGGCGTAACCACCGAAACGGTGCCGAACACGGCCGTTGCTGCACAGCTTGAACGGCCTGAGCAGATTAATCAGCAACTGAAAAACTTTACGGTGGTGATTGGCGAAACGGACAACATCACAGGTAAAGATATTGCCGGTCTGAAAACGACGCTGGAGCAGAAGAATATCCGGTTTGACTACCGCCATTATCCGAATCTCGGTCATGAAATGGATGTCTGGCGACCGGCCTACAGCGAATTTGTTCAGAAGCTTTTTAAGTAGCGTCTTCGTGCTGCGGGCGCGTTGTCATCTGCCCGCTTTCTCTGATGGTCGCCTGCGTCGTCAGGCTGCCATATCAACGACTGCCAAGCACCGTTAAGGATAATCATGTCTATTCACAGATATTTTTGCCGTTTCGCCATGTTGATCGTGGCATTGCCTTGCCTCACTGCGCTCACCGCGCAGGCGCAAACTTCACCTTTTGACGTGGCCGATCATAAACAGATTCGCGTCATCATCAGTGCCGATGCCAAAAATGAGGCTGATGATGATTTTGCCGTTGCCCATGCGGTGCTGACGCCGACCATGCAGGTGAAAGGGCTGATTGCAGCTCATTACTCCCGTACTGCGCCGTTGATGAAACGCGATGGCGAAAACAGCATGATGGAGAGCTACCACGAGCTTCAGCGGCTGATGAACGTGATGGGGAAAACTGACATTCCCGTTTATCGCGGTGCGACACAGGCACTGAAAGCCGATGGTGGCGCGCCGGCATTGAGTGAAGGGGCGCAAGTGCTGATCAAGGAAGCATTAAAAGACGACCCGCATCCGCTGTTTGTGTTGGTTATGGGGCCGATTACGGATATCGCCGCTGCATTGCAGGCTGAGCCGAAGATCGCCAGCAAAATGACGGTGGTGTGGATTGGCGGTATGCCTTATCCGAAAGGCGGCTGGGAATACAATATGTTTAACGATCCGGTCGCGGCGAACAGCGTATTCACATCTCAGGTGCCGCTGTGGCAGGTGCCGCATAATGTCTATATGTCCGTGCGCGTCTCGCTGTCTGAGCTTGCCGTGCGCGTGAAGCCGCAGGGGAAAGTCGGAGAGTACCTGTGGCAACAGCTGATCGCGTTTAATCGCGCGATTTCCGAAACCATCAAGGACGTTCCCTGGCCGAAAAGCGAAGTCTGGGTATTGGGTGATAACCCCTCGGTTTCTCTGCTGCTGGATGACCATGAATACCACTACACATTGGTTAATGCGCCGCAGTTAAACGACGATCTGACCTATGCACCGCAGGACAATGCGCGCCAGATTCGAGTGTATAACGCCGTTGATGCCCGCTTCACGCTGGAAGATTTCTACGCCAAGCTGGCGTTGGCCTATGGACAGGTAAAGTAGACGTACGGAAAGGCATATTTCGTTTAGTTAACGGTTATTTTGGGCTGTGTTGCTCGACATATTCGTATGTGCCTCAGCCCATGATGAACCGTTGCCCGCTGCGTTCCAATTTGCCTTTGGACGATTTGTCATTCACCCGAATCACTCACTTGATTAAGTGATTCGGTTTTTTTTCTGCAACATGAATGAATCAGTGCCAACGCCTCTGACGATGTCGCACTATTTGCTTGTGCTGGCTTTCACTTTGACTGAATGCTTGCCAGCGCGTTGCCTATCTCTCGGCGGCGACCATTATCGGCAATGTCACGTCCTTGCCGGGCAGGGGCGTGAAGTGCTTTTTCCAGATAACGTTTCGCCTCATCGGCGTTTCCCTCTTTCAGCAGAAAGTCACCATAAAAATAATTGGCATCAATACCATCAGGATTGATCGCCAGCGCTTTTTTTAGCATCTCGTCGGCTTTTTTCTTGTCACCAAAACCGACGGGCCAGCCGGGAACCTGATAATAAAGCACCCCGAGGCTCGTCCAGGCTGACCCGTCAAGCGCATTGGGGTCGATGGCGATCGCTTTTTCAAGCGATGTGCGAGCCTGCTTAACCAGACTGAGAGCACCCAAACCGCCTTTTGCGCCAGCCCAACTGCTATCGATAATGCCTGACCAAATCAACAGCGTTGCATCGTTATCGTTTTTGGCACGGCTCGCTTCATGCGCTTGCTGGCTTAATGTGCTAAAACATCCTTCTTTTTGTGCTTCCAGCGTTTGATACTGACAAACGGACCATGTGTTTTGTAACGCACTCAGGGATGTATTTGCTTGCACAGACACTGACACCGCGCTGGTTAATGCGACCATCAGCATATTGCGTGTTCTCATTTATTTTCCCCTTTAGGTGAATGTCGGGCGAATGCTTGAATCACGGGTAATTTTTTGTTTAGTGCCCGGTCAACAAGCGCCGGAAACCAGGCGTTAATTTTGACAAACAGCCGTTCCATGACGCCAAAACGGTATCGCTTTTGTTCCGTTTCAAGGAGGCGGACAATTTGGGTAGCAACCACGTCTGGGGAATCGTGACGGTTACCGAGCTTGTGGTTCAGTGCATAGACCTCTTCGCTGTTGAGTGCGGTTTCTGTGGCCCGAGGGGCGACATACAGTACAGAAATCCCGCTACCCTGTAACTCACGGCTTAGGGCTTCGGAAAAACGATGCATAGCGGCTTTTGTTGCGCTGTATACGCTCCATGCGGGATGCCCAATTTCCCCAAAGATAGAACCGATATTGAGGACAATGCTTTGCTGACTCAATTTCTTTAATAATGTACGCGTGAGTAATGTTGGAATTTCAATATTAGTCCGGATTTGTTCACGAATATCATCGAAAGATTGCTGTTCAAACAACGCAAAATGGCTGCATCCTGCGTTATTAATGAGGATGTCCAGCTTACGACTTTCATTAAACCTGGCGGCAAGAGTAATGATTTCAATCTCTGAATAGGTTTTCATCAGAGCGATGCTGTGCCGTTCTGGATGGGGCAATTGCTGTTGCAGACGCTGCATCGCCTGTTCATTACGTCCTACAAGGTAGAGGATTGCCCCTTTTTCCGCTAAGGCGTGCGCGAGTGCTTGACCAATTCCGCCACTCGCCCCTGTCAGCAGAATGGTCTTATTATGCAGATTCACTTGTGCCATTCCCCAGTTGATTGAGCATCTGTGTGTACAGGTGATAAACGCGGCGAGCCGTGTGAATAATGGCGTCCTGATCTCGTTTATCCGTGACCGTATTCATCAGTAAGGCAAAAAATTTCAGGTGATCCTGATCGAGCTCGCCGTGAGAACGCAGATAGGTGGTCGCTTCTTTTGGTAGCCCCAGCGTCTGTTCAACACGTGCGGCAATGGATGACGCGATGGACACGCTCGTCCCTTCCAAAACCCACACCATGCCAAAAATGCTCATTGGGTTAACTCGTTCAATGCGGTAATAAAGAAAGGCAATCATCATTTCAATGGGCACGCCGGGCGTCCCTAATCTGACCTTTTCTGCATCTCCGCCACAGGCGCGGATATCATTCAGAATCCACTCCTGATGGCCGTATTCTTCCTCGATATATTCAGCAATGGCGCCGTGTATAGATTCATGTGATGACGGAAGGCGGCTACCTGCACACATCAATAACGGGACGGTATGGCTGACGTGATAGTAGGCCTGGGTCAAAAATTCGATATACATCTCGCGTGAAATGTTGCCATCGAGGCAACGGGCGATAGCTGGAGACGAAAGCAACTGTTGACGTTCAGTCGTCGTTTTGTTTTGTAATTGTTGATAAAAATCCATTATTGCTCCTCCTCACTACGGGTGAGAATCTGATGTTGTAGGGTTTGCCATATGGCATTTCGGCGAGGACGGCCATTGGCCGTTAACATATCGGGTGATGAAATCGTGTGGGTAAACAGTAATCGGTGCAGTTGCGCGTAATCCGGCAACCGCGCGGAAAGTGCTATCAACTGCGCCTGGGCGAGCTCCTGTTGCCCGTCAAAGGCGTCGACCAGTGCGACATTACGTACTAAGCCTTCACCGAAAATCACAATGCGGCGGACTGCGGGACAGGCCATGGCTTCCGCTTCTGGCCATTCAGGGGAAAAATTGCGGCCAAAGGCGTTGATTTGCACGTTTTTCATGCGTCCCTGGATATGGATGAAACCATCATCATCGACGCTGCCGAGATCGCCTGTCGCGACCGTCAATACGGGAGAAGAGTCCCCCAGATAACCCAGCGCATTGGCTGGACTGGACACGAGCAGTTGCCGGTCGCCATCAACCGACAGCTGGATGCCTGGCAAGGCTTTGCCTACGCTGCCCTGTCGTGTGGCGCCAGGTCGATTCAGCGCCACGACGGAACCACATTCCGACAGTCCATAGCCTTCAAAAATGGGGAGTCCGCTTTGGGCTGCAAGTTCCAGCAGTTGGGTTGAGATTTTGCCGCCACCTGCGGCAATAAAGCGCAATGACTGGGTGCTTTCCTGAACCTGCTGATGCAACTGTAACAGTACGCGCAGTAGTTCGGGCACCAGTACCAAACTCTCTGGGTGCCAGCGTAGTAGCGCCTGCAAAAATTGCGTCGCATTGAACTGGCTGGAGCCTTCAAAACCGATGTGTGAAGGTGGCAGCACCACGGTTTCTGCCCCCAGCAGCAGCGGGATGTAAATGCCACATAGGTTCTCAAGCAGAATACTGAGCGGTAATGTCACCAAATGCTTTTGTAAGTGTAGGGAGTGCAATTCACTCGCAAGGGTTTGGGCCGTCCACGCCATGCCGCTTAGGCTTAAGCACACTCCTTTCGGTTCCCCTGTCGTGCCAGACGTATAGGTAATTTTGGCTGTACCGAAAGGCAGAGAAACCGGTTCATTGACGGTTCGGGTTTGCAGTTGGCCGAGAGGAAAATCACACGTTTGCCACTCTGCCAGAGGCGCACCACCGATCCGTGCATCAATAGACGCAGATGACATGACCCAGGCTTTTTGTCCGGCGCTGAAGAAAGGGGGAATGGGGACGATCACAATCCCGCTAACAAGACAGGCAAGATCGATCATGGCCCACTCTGGACTATTTTCTAATTCAAGCGCTAGCCGCTTTATGCCGAGTGACGTTAAGTGTTCTGCAATCGCCATGACGGTTTCGTGGTATTGCTTCCAACTCCATGTCCGACCGTCACCCTGTAAAGCGGTGGCATCGGGGCACTGTTGTGCGAGGTGTTCAAGCCTGTCCAGAAACATAGGGTTCTCCCGTCGTGGTTACCCAGGGGGCATCAGGTAAAGTGGTAAACAGGTTAAGCAACATGCTTGTCTGCCTTAACGTGGTTTTTCCGTTCATGAGCTCCCCGGCCATCACCTGCGGGTCATGCTGGTAGTATTCCCCCCATTCTTGTGCCGTATCGCCCAGCCGTGCAGCGCTGGCTGGCGTCAGTAGCGTGGGTTGCAGATGGAGTCGATGAAAGATGTTGCGGATTTTCCTGGTGCCGGTGAAGACAATCCACGAGTAGTGATATTGATTAAGTAATAAACAGAGTGCGGCATACATAATGCGTGCTGAAGCGCCGTCATGCGCGGTGAAGTTTCCTATTTCGACGATTTTTTCCCGCGAAACGGGGAGGTTAATACGGGCGGACAACATCGTTTCAACAGGAACGTCAAGATACTGCTCCAGATAGAAGGCCCCTTGTGAAGCCGTCTGGACACCGCAGGCGGCTTTCAATTCACCTTTGGTGTCGTACATGCCGAGAAGCCAAGGCATACAGTGGGAAAGTGAAGCATGATAAGTCTGGCGATAGCTTTCACGTATCGATGCTGAAACATCATTATGCTCGTCTCCGCCATGTAGCCATTTTAATGTGAAGGGTGACATTATTCGCATAATATGTACCTCTGCTGAAAATAAGGTCATCCTGGCAGTGAATTATTATGTCAACCTTAAGAAAGTTGTCGGGAATGAAATTTTTTATATTAATGTACGCTTAAGGTTTTAATTCTATAAATGGCTTACTGTTAATCGGCGAGTATTTGAAAATGAAAAAAACCTATGCGACTAGCCAAATCATTTTTCACTGGCTTGTTTTTATCATGGTAGTGATTACCTATGCCGCGATGGAGCTTAAAGGGTTTACGCCAAAAAACAGCCCTGAGCGAGCAACCATGGCGCTGATGCACTATACGGCGGGTTCCTGTGTGTTAGTTTTCATGCTAATCAGAGTGTTGCTGAAAATGAGATATCGCGACCCTGCTATTGTCCCACCGCTACCGCGCTGGCAGCATATAACGGCGAAAATAACACACGGCGTGTTATACCTTATTTTTATTTCGTTACCGGCTCTTGGGATCGCCTCGCTTTATTACGGGCAGGTGGAATGGTCTTTCTTGGGAATAGCAATGCCTGTTACTCATGTATTGAATGAAAATATTCAGCACAATTTGAAATCGCTGCATGAATTGATAGCCAATACGGGTTATTTTATTATTGCTATTCATTCTGCCGCGGCGTTATTTCACCATTATATCGTGCGGGATAATACGCTGGAAAGAATGTTGCCCCTTCGCAAGGGCAGAATGTCCGAGTAGCGTTAGGGGCTTGTCCGGCACCCAGTGGGTGACTATAAGCTTCTGTTTCAGCCACGGGGTATCAGAAAGGAGTCTGGAAGCACCCGTGGCGACCTCTGTTCGTGTTTCACCGTGTGCGCCATCCTGCCGTGACTGAGACAATCCTCATATAACTTTCGATACGATTCATTACTTTTCTTTACCTTTGATCAAAAACAATATTTTGAATGCATCTTTTTGTTATTCATAGGGCGAGTAATGTCACGACAGTTGTTGTGGTTTCTGTCAAATAGATAACTAAAATGACCGCCAGCAGGCGGCTTAAATTGGACACAAACGCATGGTCAGGATAAGCACGTCAATCTCCTATCTGTGGGGCATGGTAGCCAGTCTTTTTCTTATGATGCCCGCCTATTCCGCTGATGCTCCGGCGTCACCCCCTCCTGCTCCAATAGAAGCAAGAAATTCCGTCTTCACCGCGCAACACCCCGACCAATTCAACTCGTGGAAGGCAACCCGCGAGCAGTCAGAACGCCACGATGCGCTGGCAGAAGACCCTATGATGGTGATCCTCTGGGCGGGATATCCTTTCTCCAGAGACTATAACAAGCCACGCGGCCATGCCTATGCCATCACGGACGTACGTGAAACGCTACGTACCGGCGCACCAAAGACGGCGGAAGATGGCCCTCTGCCGATGGCGTGCTGGAGTTGTAAAAGCCCGGATGTCGCCCGCTTGATTCAACAAGAAGGTGAGGACGGTTACTTCAAAGGCAAGTGGGCGCGAGGCGGGCCGGAGATGACTAACGATCTCGGCTGTGCGGACTGCCATGATACCGCATCCCCGGATTTTGCTCAGGGCAAACCGGCGCTGACGCTGTCCCGCCCTTACGCTGAGCGCGCAATGGAAGCCATTGGCAAACCGTTTGATCAAGCCAGTCGATTCGGGCAGCAGTCTATGGTCTGTGGACAGTGCCACGTTGAGTACTATTTTTCCGGTAAAGACAAAGCGGTGAAATTTCCCTGGGATAACGGCACGAAAGTCGAAGACATGGAAAAATACTATGACGCTATTTCCTTCTCCGACTGGACCAATACGCTCTCCCGCGCACCGATGCTGAAAGCCCAACATCCAGAATATGAAACCTGGAGCATTGGTATTCACGGTAAGAACAATGTGACCTGTATCGACTGCCATATGCCGAAAGTGAAAAACGCGGACGGCAAGCGGTATACCGATCACAAGATAGGTAACCCTTTCGACAATTACGGCGAAACCTGCACCAATTGCCACACGCAGGATAAAGCGGCGATGCAGAAGGTGGTTGCTGAACGCAAAACGGCTATTCAGGACTTAAAACTGAAAGCAGAAGAGCAATTGGTTCACGCGCACTTTGAGGCCAAAGCGGCCTGGGATGCCGGGGCAACCGAAGCCGAAATGCAGCCGATTCTGATGGATATCCGCCATGCGCAATGGCGCTGGGATCTGGCGGTTGCCTCTCACGGTATTCACATGCACGCGCCGGATGAAGGCTTACGGATGCTTGGCACCTCGCTGAGTAAATCCGCCGAGGCGAGAACCAAGCTGGTGCGGCTGTTGGCACAAAAAGGTGTGACTGGGGAAGTCAAGCTGCCGGATATCTCGACGAAAGAAAAAGCACAGCAGGCGATTGGGCTCAACATGCAGCAAATCAACGCCGAAAAACAGGATTTCCTGAATACGGTAGTGCCGCAGTGGGACGAGCAAGCGCGTAAAGCTGGACGACTGAGCCAATAACCCCATCGCCCGTGGACGCGGGCGAACATAGAGTGGAGTGGATATGAGCGTATTACGTTCGTTATTGACTGCCGGGGTGCTGGTATCAGGCATGCTTTGGGCATTGCCAGGGCTGACGCAGCCCGCACCTCAGGCGGAAAAAGGAGAGCGGTGGGAGGTTATGCCCCAGCGTAATCCCGATGAGGCTTGTCTACAGTGCCATAAACCGGAAGAGGATGGCATGAAGGGTAAACATGCCACCGCCATCAATCCGCATAATCAACAGCAGTTGACCTGTACTAACTGCCACGGCAAACCGTCGCTGCTGCACCGCGAAGGCGTTAAAGATGTCATGCGCTTTAACGTCCCAATGTACAAGGTGGAAGAGCAAAACAGCGTTTGTATGTCATGCCATACGCCGGAACAGTTGCAAAAATCGTTTTGGCCGCACGATGTGCACGTAACAAAAGTGGCGTGTGCCAGCTGCCACCAGTTGCACCCTACGCAGGATAGTATGCAAACGCTGAACGACAAGAGTCGCATCAAACTGTGCGTGGACTGTCATAGCGAGCAGCGCAATAACCCCGATTTCAACCCAGCCTCAGTGCATCTGGGTAATAAGAGGCAGCCATGAGTTGCTCTCGTCGTCAATTTATTGCCCGTATGGGGGGGTTAATTGCCCTCACCAGTACGGCGGGGCAAGTCGTCGCACAGACGCTGAATATCAACGGTATCCGCTACGGCATGATCCACGATGAATCGCGCTGTATCGGCTGTACGGCGTGTATGGATGCCTGTCGGGAGGTCAATCAGGTGCCGGAAGGGGTATCACGCCTGACGATCGTTCGCAGCGAACCGATCGGGACCTTCCCAGACGTGAAATACCGTTTTTTCCGTCATTCCTGTCAGCACTGCGATCATGCACCCTGTGTTGACGTGTGTCCTACCGGAGCGTCGTATTGCGATGCGGCAAACGGCATTGTAGATGTGAATCCCGATCTGTGCGTCGGGTGCCAATACTGTATTGCTGCTTGCCCTTATCAGGTGCGCTTTATTCATCCGCGGACGAAAACGGCGGATAAGTGCGATTTTTGCCGCAAGACCAACCTGAAAGCCGGAAAACTGCCCGCCTGCGTGCTGTCTTGCCCGACTAACGCGCTGACGTTCGGCAACCTTGACGATCCCGACAGCGAGATTTCCCGCCTGCTGCGTCAACAGCCGACGTATCGCTACAAAATCGCGCTCGGCACTCGTCCTAAGGTTTATCGCGTACCGTTTAAATACGGGGAGGTTCATCAATGACGCCCGTGTCTTCAAGCGCATTCCATTTTGCTTCGTTAGTTTGGGACTGGCCGATTGCGATTTATCTGTTTTTGGTGGGTATTTCTGCGGGGCTGGTGACGCTGTCGGCGCTACTGCGGCGTTACCACCCCGAACAGGCAAACGCAGACAGTACGCTAATGCGCACAACGCTGATTCTCGCGCCGTGCACCATCATTTTGGGCTTGCTGATCCTGATCTTCCACCTGACGCGTCCCTGGACGTTCTGGAAGCTCATGTTCCATTACAGCTTTACCTCGGTGATGTCGGTTGGCGTCATGCTGTTTCAGGTCTACATGGCGGCGTTGGCAGTGTGGCTAGCCAACATTTTCAGCAAGCAGGTTATCGTGCTGCAACAGCGCTGGCTACCGAAGCTGACTCTCGTTCCCCGAGTGCTTGGCTGGCTGGCACCGATGCAGAAATCGCTGGATATTGTGATGCTGCTGCTGGCGGTGATGTTAGGGGCTTACACCGGATTTTTACTTTCCGCGCTGAAGACCTATCCGCTGCTGAATAATCCGATCTTACCCGCGCTGTTCCTGTTCTCAGGGGTGTCCTCTGGTGCTGCGGTGGCGTTGATCGCCATGGCCTGCCGTTATCGCCGCAATCCGCATAGCGAAGAAGCGCATTTTGTACACCGCGTTGAAACGCCAGTCGTGTGGTTAGAGATCTTCTTACTGTTCGCGTTCTTTATCGGCCTCGCCTTAGGGGACGATGGAAAGCAGCGCGCGCTGGTGGCCGCGCTGGCCGGGGGATTCTGGGCCGCGTGGTTCTGGCTGGGCGTGGTCGGGATTGGGTTAGTCATTCCCTTGCTGCTCAAGTCATGGGCTAGCCGACAGCATTCACCGTATGGCGTGCTGGCGGTTTGTGGTCTGAGTCTGGTGGGCGTTTTGCTCCTGCGCTTCTTTATCCTCTATGCGGGGCAGTTAACCGTTGTCTAATTCCCAGCAAGAGGCCTGTTGATGTTGCTATTGCCAGAATGTGGATATGTGGCGCTGTTGCTGGCGGTGTGCGCCGGTGTAGCGACGGCGTTGCTGACATTTTCAGGCTACTCCCTGCGCTGGTCGGGCACGTACCGACTGGCGCGGTGCTGGACGTTGGTGCTGTTTGGCCTGGTACTGTTTGCGTTTGTCGCGCTGACGCTGAGCGTGGTGCAGGATGATTTCTCCGTTAACTACGTCGCCCAGCATAGCCATCGTGATTTACCGCTGGGGCTAAAAATGGCGGCGGTCTGGGGCGGACATGAAGGATCGCTGCTGCTGTGGCTGTTATGTTTAACTGGTTGGAGCGCCGCGTTCGCTTGCCGCTATCGTAAGGCGACAAACGATCTGTTCCCACTGACGTTGGCGGTGCTGGCGGTAATAGCGACCGCGCTGCTGGTGTTCATTGTCTTTTTCTCCGATCCCTTTGCGCGTCTCTTCCCGCCTGCGGTAGCGGGGAGGGATCTCAACCCCATGCTGCAACACATTGGCCTCATCCTCCATCCGCCGTTGCTCTATCTGGGTTATGGCGGGTTAACCGTAAGTGCGGCACTGGCGTTAGCGGCGCTGATTCACGGTGCGTTTACGGCACCGGTCGCCTGGATTTGCTGGCGCTGGACGCTGCCCGCCTGGAGCCTGTTAACGCTGGGCATTATCCTCGGATCGTGGTGGGCCTATAACGAACTGGGCTGGGGAGGATGGTGGTTCTGGGATCCGGTAGAGAACGCCTCGCTACTCCCGTGGCTCACGGCCAGCGCATTACTACACAGTCTGTCTGTCACCCGCATGCGCGGCATCTTCCGCCATTGGTCGCTGATATTGGCGCTGCTGACGTTCATTTTATGCCTGCTGGGCACGCTGATTGTGCGTTCGGGGATACTGGTTTCCGTTCATGCCTTTGCTCTCGAACATGACCGTGCGGTGCCGCTATTTATCCTGTTTACCTGCTTGAGTATGGCGGCGCTGGCGGTTTATGGCTGGCGTGCTCAGCTTGTCCGCTCTGCTGCCCGCTTCTCCGGCTGGTCGCGGGAAATCGTGCTACTGCTGGTGCTGCTGTTATTCAGCGCCGTCGCCCTAGTGGTGCTGCTTGGCACGCTTTACCCGATGATTTACGGGCTGGTGGGGTGGGGAAAGATCTCCGTGGGCGCGCCCTATTTTAACCGTGTGCTCTTGCCCTTCGGCGGGGTGATGCTGTTGCTCATTGGGATAGCGGCAGGTGGCTATTGGAAACGCAGCGCGCGGTGGCCTGCCTGGCGCTTATTCATGACGCTGGCGGTCGGCGTCGTCACCGTGCTGGTCTTATGGCCGCATGGGTATGCCGTCGCACTGGCTGCGGGTTTGATCGGCTGGGTCATGGCCGCGCAGTGGTTGCAGCCGCTGTCGGCGATACGTCAGCAGCTTCCTGCATTGTTGGCGCATACGGGCGTGGCGCTGTTTGCTCTGGGGATTACATTTTCTGCGGGCAGCAAGCAGGAAATCAGCGTCAACGTGGGGCAGGGAGAACAGGTCACGCTGGGCGACTACCAATTTCGCTTTTTACAGCTGGATTTAGTGGCCGCGCAGAATTACACCGCAGAGCAGGCCATGATTGCGATTTATCGTGGCAACTCGCCAATCGCCCGCGTTATGCCGGAGCGCCGTTATTACAACGCACGCAAACAGCAGATGATTGAACCGGGCATTGCCTGGGGGCCGATCCGGGAATGGTATGCCGTGATGGGAGAGAAAACCGGCGAAAACCGCTATGCGATGCGTTTCTATGTGCAAACTGGCGTCCGCTGGGTGTGGGGCGGCGGCATGTTGATGGTGGCGGGCGCACTGCTGGGGTGGTTCAGAGGGCGAAGAGCGTATGACTAAACACATTGTGTTTCTTCTTATGCTGCTGGCGTTTTCTGTGCAGGCTCAGGTGGTGGATACCTGGGTGTTTGCCAGTCAGGCACAGCGTCAGGACGCGATGGCGATTGCTGGCGAATTGCGCTGTCCGCAATGTCAGAACCAGAGCCTGTTGGAATCGAATTCGCCCGTCGCGGTCAGCATGCGCCATGAGGTCTTTTCCATGGTGGCGCAGGGCAAGGACAAGTCAGACATTATCGCCTTTATGAATCAACGCTATGGCGATTTTGTTCAGTACAACCCTCCGATGAAAATGCAAACCAGCATCCTCTGGCTCACGCCGCTGCTGTTGCTGTTAGCGATTGCCGTTATCGCGTGGCGAGTGATTCGACAACAGAATCGGGGAGGACGCCAATGAGCCTGTTAAATCTAAACCTGTTAACTATCGTGTTCATCGTTACCGCGAGTGTCGCGCTGGTTGCTGGGCTATTGTGGCCGCTGTTGCCCCAGCGTAAACCGGAGGGGGAAGACAAGCTATCGTGTGTAGCCGAGCGCCTCTGGCAGTTTCAGAGCGAGCAGGCAGGGAACCACCTCTCCGAACATGAGGCAAAGCGGTTGAGTCGTGAGCTGATTCATGACTTGCCGTTAGCGCCATCTCCGCCCGCCGTGCCGCGTCCGATGCCCATCCTCGCTGTTGTCGTCGCGATCGTCGCTATTTTAGTGAGCAGTGGAGCCCTTTACGCGTTGAGCCAGCGCGGGGCGCTTGTTCAGGCGGAACGCCAGCGGCTGGCCGATCCGCTACACGATTTTAGTGCCGCGCAGCAGCAGGAAAAGCAGCTTGCTGCCTTGCAGGGCAACATTCGTAAAACGCCGGGCGACAGCGTCCTCTGGGCTGAACTGGGTGAATATTATCTTTACCGCAACGCGTATGACAACGCGCTGCGCGCCTATCGGCAGGCGATTGCGCTGAGGGACGATAGCGCGGAGCTGTATTCAGCACTGGCGACAGTGCTGTATTACCAGGCGGGTCAGAGCGTCACGCCATCGATGCAGGAAATGGTCGATAAAGCGCTGGCGCTGGATGCCAATGAAGTGACGGCGCTGATGCTGCTGGCGTCTGATGCGTTCCTGAAAGCGGACTATGCGCGCGCGATTACGCTTTGGCAGCGCCTGCTGGATACCTACAGCCCGCGGCTCAATCGTGCTCAGTTGATCGAGGCGATCAACACGGCAACGCTGCTGAAGAACAGTCAGAAATAGTAGGTGATTCCTCCTCTGTTCAGCGGTGCCTGCACGACTTTTGACGCCGTCATAATGGCGAGGCTAACCGGAATCACCGATTTTATTGATCTCAATAAAAGAGATTAACTCTTTAGGGTTACGGCCCCCAAGAGGGGGAGTAAGGGCAGCATGTTATTCTATAGCCACTGAGAAAGTAGGAGTACACCCCGATGTTAGAAGCGCGCGACGTGGTTTGCATACGCGATGAGCATGTGCTGTTCAGCGCGTTGTCGTTTACGGCAAGCCCCGGAGAAATGGTGCAGATTGCCGGCGCTAACGGCGTGGGTAAAACGTCGCTGTTGCGTATTTTAAGCGGCCTGGCGACGCCAGAATCGGGGGAAATCTGCTGGCGGGGGCAACGTATTGATCGTATGCGCGAGCAGTTTAACCAGCAGCTTCTGTGGTTAGGCCATCAGCCGGGTATCAAGAGCGTCCTGACCGCTGAAGAAAACCTGCGCTTTTTCTATCCGCAACACCATCAGGATGCACATTGGCAGGCGCTGGCTGCTGTCGGGCTGGCAGGGTATGAAGACGTGCCCGTGGCGCGTCTTTCGGCAGGGCAACAGCGGCGCGTCGCACTGGCGCGCTTGTGGCTTACCGACGTCCCGCTGTGGATTCTGGATGAACCGCTTACCGCGCTTGATGTGGCGGGCGTCGAAATGCTGACACAACGTATGGAACACCATATTGCGCGCGGTGGCATCATCATTTTAACCACCCACCAGCCGCTGCGTCCGTTCGCTCAGGCTATTCGCTGTATCCCGCTTACGCCGAGTGAGGGAGCATCATCATGCGGCGTCTGATTGCCCGAGAGCTGCGCGTCGCGTTGCGCAATAACGCGGAAATCCTCAATCCGCTGTGGTTCTTCCTGATCGTCATCATTTTGTTCCCTCTGGCCATCGGGCCGGAGCCGCAGCTCTTAATGCGTGTCGCGCCGGGCGTGGTGTGGGTCGCGGCATTGCTCGCGTCTCTGCTGGCAATGGATCGGCTTTTCCGCGACGACTATCAGGACGGTTCGCTGGAACAACTGACGCTGCTGCCGTTGCCGCTGCCGTTAGTGGTGCTGGCGAAAGTCGTGGTGCACTGGATGGTCAGCGGGCTGCCGCTGTTACTGCTTTCTCCGCTGGCGGCGCTGTTGTTTGGGCTGGACAGCCACGGCTGGTGGGTGATGGCGTTAACGCTGTTGCTCTGCACGCCCACGCTCAGTTTTCTGGGTGCTATTGGCGCGGGATTAACGGTCGGGCTGCGCCGCAGCGGCGTGTTGTTAAGCCTGCTGGTCTTGCCGCTCACCATACCGCTGTTGATTTTTGCGACGGCGGCGGTCGAGGCCGCGATGATGCAACTGCCGGTCGGTGGGTATCTGGCGATCCTTGGTGCCTTTCTGGCAGGCAGCGCCACCCTGAGTCCGTTTGCCACGGCGGCGGCATTGCGGGTGAGCATACAATAATTTTCCGATCTCAGGATCGCATTCATCGTCCCGTTGGGATGAGTTTTAGCAGAGTGAGCACACGTTATGTTGAAAAAGCACTATCAGCTTACGCAGCCGGATCGCCTTTATGGCCTGTGCGGCAGGCTTATCCCTTGGTTTGCCCTGCTTAGCGCCGCGCTGCTGATCGGCGGTTGTCTGCTGGGATTTGGGTTTGCGCCGGCGGATTATCAGCAAGGGCAAGGGTATCGCATCATGTACCTGCACGTGCCAGCAGCCGTGTGGTCGATGGGCGTCTATGCCGTGATGGCGATGTTTGCGCTTGTCGGGATGGTTCGGCAGTCCAAAACAGCAGAGCTTGCCGTGGCGGCGATGGCACCGGTCGGCGCGATATTTACCTTTATTGCGCTGACCACGGGGTCTACCTGGGGCAAACCGATGTGGGGAACCTGGTGGGTCTGGGATGCACGCCTGACGTCGGAACTCGTTCTGCTGTTTCTGTACGTGGGCATCATTGCGCTCTACAACGCGTTTGACGATCGCCGTCTTGCCGGTCGTGCGGCGGCGATTCTGGTGCTGGTTGGCGTGGTGAACTTACCCATCATCCATTTCTCGGTCGAGTGGTGGAATACCCTGCATCAGGGATCGACAAAAATGCAGAAAACGATCGATCCCGCCATGCGTCTTCCACTGCGAATCATGATGTTAGGATTCATGAGCCTTTTCGTGACGTTGTCACTCATGCGTTTGCGTAACCTGATACTGGAGCAGCAGCGCCGCGCGCCCTGGGTTGCGGCGTTGGTCAATAAAGGAGGAGTCGCACGATGAACATCGCGTTCACAAGCTGGCAGGATTTCTTTGCGATGGGTGGCTATGCCTTTTACGTCTGGCTGGCCGTGGTGCTAACGCTGTTACCGCTGAGTGCATTGATCGGGCATACCCTCTGGCATCGCCGCACATTGCTGAATGATATACGCCGCCAGCAGGCGCGCGAGCAGCGCAAGAGTACGGCCCGTCAGTCGGAAACGATGGAGGTGGTGCAATGAGTGCCCCGCGTAAAACCCGCCTCTATGCCATTTTGGCCGTCATTTGTGGCGCGGTGTTGACGATTGCGTTGACGCTCTATGCGCTGAGTTCAAATATTGACCTCTTTTATACGCCCAGCGAAATTCTTTACGGCAAGAACGAAACGCAGGAAAAACCGGCGATCGGGCAGCGCTTGCGCGTCGGCGGCATGGTGATGCCAGGCAGTGTGCACCGCGACAGCCAAAGTCTGGAAGTCCGCTTCACCGTTTATGATGCGCAGGGTTCAGTGGATGTGACTTATAACGGGATGCTGCCAGATCTGTTCCGCGAGGGGCAAGGGGTGGTGGCGCAGGGCATTCTGGACACCGACGATCATATTATGGCGAAAGAAGTGCTGGCCCGACATGATGAAAACTACACGCCACCGGAAATTAAAGCGGCGATGGAAGGACAGCACGGTCATGCGCCGGCGGCGACCACTGAGGGTAAACGGTTATGATGCCTGAAGTGGGCAATTATCTGCTCTGTCTGGCGCTGGGTGTCGCGCTGTTGCTTAGCGTGTATCCGCTGTGGGGCGCATCGCGTCAGGATACCCGCCTGATGGCCTTGGCGCGTCCGCTTGCCTGGGCGCTGTTTGCCTGTATTTTGGCGTCTTTCCTCGTGTTGGTGCATGCGCTGGTGATTAATGATTTCACCGTCCTCTACGTGGCTAACAACTCGAACCGCGCGTTACCGGTATGGTATCGCGTGGCGGCAGCGTGGGGGGCACATGAAGGGTCGCTGCTGCTCTGGGTGCTGCTGATGAGCGGCTGGACCTTCGCCGTGGCGGTATTCAGCCGGGGAATGTCGTTGGATGCGGTCGCGCGCGTGCTGGCTGTCATGGGAATGATAAATGTCGGCTTCTTGCTGTTCATCATACTGACGTCGAATCCCTTTACGCGTACGCTGCCGGACTACCCTATTGACGGGCGCGATCTCAACCCGCTGTTGCAGGATGTCGGGTTAATCTTCCACCCTCCCTTGCTCTACATGGGCTATGTCGGGTTTTCCGTGGCGTTTGCGTTTGCCGTCGCTTCGCTGCTGGCTGAGCGACTGGACAGCGCATGGGCACGCTGGTCGCGACCGTGGACGCAGGCCGCCTGGTCGTTCCTGACGTTGGGTATCGTACTCGGTTCGGGCTGGGCCTATTACGAGCTCGGCTGGGGCGGCTGGTGGTTCTGGGATCCGGTAGAGAATGCGTCATTGATGCCGTGGCTGGTGGGCACAGCGCTGTTGCACTCGCTGTCAGTCACCGAAAAGCGCGGCAGCTTCAAGGCCTGGACGGTACTGCTGGCTATCGGCGCGTTCTCGCTCTGCCTGCTGGGGACGTTTCTGGTACGTTCCGGCGTATTGGTATCGGTGCACGCGTTTGCCTCCGATCCGGCGCGCGGCATGTTTATTCTCGCGTTTCTGGTCATTGTCATCGGCGGTTCTTTGCTGCTGTTTGCCATCAAAGGCAACCGGGTACGGGCGCGGGTAACGAACTCGCTCTGGTCGCGTGAGACTTTCCTGCTCGGCAATAACCTGATCCTGATTGCGGCCACGCTTGTGGTACTGCTGGGAACGCTGCTGCCGCTGGTGCATAAGCAGTTGGGTTTAGGCAGCATCTCGATTGGTGCACCGTTCTTCAACACCATGTTTACCCTGTTAATGGCACCGTTTGCCTTACTGCTGGGCGTAGGGCCGCTGGTTCGTTGGCGGCGCGATGAGCCGCAGAAGCTGCGTAAGCTGCTGCTGATTGCACTGGCCGTGACCGCCGCGCTGTCGCTGCTGCTGCCGTGGCTGTTACAGGATTCCCTTGTTGCCATGACGGTGGTTGGTCTGTCGATGGCGCTGTGGGTGTTCTTTTTAACGGTGTTCGAGCTGCATACCAGTTCCACCCGTCGTCATGGTCTGCTGCGCGGTTTGACCACGCTCTCACTGAGCCAGTGGGGCATGGTGTGTGGTCATATTGGGCTGGCGGTGACGGTCGTCGGGATCGCCTTTAGCCAGAATTATAGCGTTGAGCGGGATGTGCGGATGCGGGTGGGCGACAGTATTCAGATCCACGATTACCGTTTTACGTTTCAAGGCGTGCGTGATGTCGTGGGGCCGAACTGGCAAAGCGCTAAAGGAACGATTGAGGTGACGCACAACGGCAAACCGGAAGCGACACTGAAGGCGGAAAAACGCTTTTACAACACCAGCGGCGCGATCATGACGGAAGCCGCCATTGATGCGGGTGTGACGCGCGATCTTTACGCCGCCTTGAGTGAAAAGCTGGATGACGGGAGCTGGGCGATACGGCTGTATTACAAACCCTTTGTCCGCTGGATTTGGTACGGCGGCGCGCTGATGGCGTTAGGCGGCATCCTGTGTATGTTCGATCCGCGCTATCGCCTGCGCCGCGCTGTTAGGGAGGCATCATCATGAGCCGCAAAATCTTGTTAATCCCGCTCGTCCTGTTTTTACTGCTGGCGGTGGCCTTGCTGTGGCAACTGGTGCGCAACAGCGACGGTGACGATCCGATGAGGCTGGAGTCGGCTCTGATTGGTAAACCGATTCCCGCATTTCGTCTTGAATCGCTGGATCAACCGGGAAAGGTCTATAACCAATCTGAACTGAGCGATGGCAAACCGCTGCTGCTGAACGTCTGGGCGACCTGGTGCCCGACGTGCCGTGCCGAGCATCAATTTCTCAACACGCTGGCGGCGCAGGGGATTCGCGTCGTAGGCATGAATTATAAAGATGAACGCCCCAAAGCGGTGGAGTGGTTGAAGACGCTAGGCAACCCCTATGCAATGAGCCTGTTTGATGGTGATGGCATGCTGGGGCTGGATTTGGGCGTGTACGGCGCACCGGAAACCTTCCTGATCGACGGGAAAGGCATCATTCGCTATCGCCACGCAGGCGATCTCAACATGCAGGTGTGGCAAGAAACGCTGCAACCGCTGTGGGAGAAATACAGCAAGGAGGGGGGCGCATGAAAGTGCTGAGTTTCCTTGGTGCATTGCTGCTGTCGTTCAGCGTACTGGCGTCCTCCGAGGTACTGCGTTTTGACAACGACACGCAGGAGCAACAGTTTCGTGAATTAACCATGCAACTGCGCTGCCCGAAATGCCAAAACAACAGCATTGCCGATTCCAATTCGATGATTGCCTCGGATATGCGGCAGAAAGTGTATGAGCTGATGCAACAGGGGCAAACGAAAGAGCAGGTTGTCGATTATATGGTGGATCGCTACGGTTACTTTGTGACGTATGAACCGCCGATCACGCCTTTCACTATCCTGCTATGGCTGCTGCCTGCGCTGTTTCTGGCTGCGGGGGCGTGGATGATTATTCGGCGTGCACACCGCATCCGAAGCGCCAAAGAACCCATGAGCGAACAGGATAAAAAGCGCTTGCAGACGCTGTTGGGACGTGAGGAGAAATCGGAATGATGCTACTGACTGCAACCATTGTGCTCTCGCTGATGGCGCTTTCTGCGCTACTGCTTGCACCGTGGTCGTCACGGGGCGAATACGATCGCGATGCGATCAATCAGGCGCTGTATCGCGACCGTCTGCGTGAGCTGACTGCGGATGTGGCCAATGAGCAGGAGCGCGCTCAACTGGTTGAAGAACTCCAGCATACGCTATTGCAGGATATTCCCGACGGCGCGAAGGCACAGCAGCGTCCGCTAAACCGCTGGATTTTGCTGCCGGGCATGCTGTTGCTGGTTATGGTCAGCCTCGGCGTATTTTGGAAAACCTCGGCGGTTAATCGCGTACAGGAATTGCAGCAGATTGTTGCGTTAACGCCGGATCTGATGAAGCGAGCATTAGATCCGGACGCTGAACCGCTGACTCTTGAAGAGGTCGCACGTCTCGGTTTGGGGCTGCGTAGTCAACTGGAAGCCCAGCCAGACAATCCACAAGACTGGTGGATGTTGGGGTGCATTGCGGGATTACTGAACAACTACGACATGTCCGTGCAGGCGTTTGCCAGGGCGTTCCAGCTCGATCCGAAAAATACGGATCTGGCACTGGATTATGCCGATCTGCTGTCGCGCTCCACCGATCCGCGTGATAGCCAGCGCGGTGGTGACATGTTGCGTGAGTTGATGAATTCCGGTTCGACCAATGTCCGCGTGCTGAGCCTGCTGGCTTTCAATGCTTATGAAGCCCAGCGCTATCAGGATGCGATTAACGCCTGGGAAGCGATGTTGAAGCTATTACCGCAAAACGACACGCGCCGTGCGGTTATCGAACGCAGCGTCGGGCAGGCGAAAGCGTCACTGTCGGTTCAGGCAACCACCGGCAAGTAAGTTATCTTCATCTAAATAGTAAAAGGGCGATATCTATCGCCCTTTTGTTGTTTCTGTTGTTACAGTGCTTGCTGTTTCTATTGTTACGACGAAGGTTTCGTGCGCATTAAGAAGGGGCATTCTCTGCAACTCGCGTTGCACGCGCCCGACACGGGGCGGCTCAGTTGCCGTCGCCCCGTGACCCCTGGCTTTTCGCGGTAAATCGCGCCGCTTCGCGGTGCCTTCGGTGTTCATGCCCACTGTTCGGACCGCCTGCGACGCGCTCCCGACGCGGCGCAGGCTTTCGCGGCGTCCATGCCGCTCATCCGGCGGTCATGTACACCTCTGCGCGATTTTTTTACGCGAGCCAACCCCATAAAATCAAAAGACTGAACGTAGCACATCTTTATTTGTGAAGGGATTACTCCGCCTGCACGGAGGATTGCTGTGGACGGCCTTCATGTTGAAGGGGGTGCCGTCCTTATACCGTTCTATTTGCAGAATGAAAACGGGAGTAACGGAATAGAAGAGTAAAGCGTTTGCGCCATGGATGGCGCAAGCCGAGCGTACATGGATGTATTCACAGCGTCTTTACGATCTATCCGTTACTCCCGCTCGACGGCCTTTGTCAGAAACGATAGGACGGCATACGCCGTCCCGAGTGTGACGAAGGGGGGTGGGTTATAACCCGCTTTTGACGCCGTGCATGTCCGGTAGTTTGTGGGCGATGCCTTTGTGGCAATCGATACAGGTTTGACCGAGTTTTATCGCTTCGCTGTGTTTCTCCGCTGCGACCGTTTTTTGCCCTGAAAAGTCCATATAGTCAACGTTGTGGCAGTTGCGGCATTCCTGAGAATTGTTATTTTTCATGCGCCGCCATTCGTTTTGCGCCATCGTCAGCCGATGTGCTTCAAATTTTTGTGGCGTATCGATGGTGCCCATTATTTTACCGTACAGCTCTTTACTGGCCTGAATTTTACGTACCATTTTGGGCACAAACTCATGCGGAACGTGGCAGTCTGGGCAGGTGGCACGCACGCCGCTGCGGTTGCTGTAGTGCGCGGTTTCCATATATTCCTGATAGACGGTATTGCGCATTTCATGACAGCTGATGCAGAACGCCTCGCTGTTACTCATCTCCATGCCTTTCTGGGACGTTGCCAGAAAGAAAATACCGCCCGCGAAGCCGATAATGAGCAACGTGCCCAGCGCCAGCCGGCTCGGGCGGCGCCACCATTGCCACAGCTGGCGCAACAACCGTCCTGCTTTTCCTGGTTGTTTCATAGAAAACCTCACTGTCCAAAGCCTTTAGAAGGTGCGAAGGTGTTGCCGGTAATTGGCGCACTGTCCGCTTGCGGCACGTGGCATTGCAGACAGAAATGGCGTGCAGGGGCGACATTGCTCAGCACTTTGCCGTCTCTGTCGACAAAATGGGTTGGGCTGACGCGAGGGGCGCTGGTGGAACGATAATTCTCCACGCCGTGACACTGTAGGCAGCGGTTAAAGGTCGGGGTGACCTGATAGCCATCCACGCTATGCGGGATCATCGGTGGCTGGTTGACATAGTTGAGCGCCATACGTTCCTGCTGCTTTGGCATCCGGCTATTGCCCGGCTGCGTTGCGGCAACTTCCGGCGATTGGCTTAAATCAACCTGTGCAGTCGCTATCGCACTACCTATTATTGTAATGCCCATTATCGCCAGGGCGGTGATCCAGCGAAACCATCCCATTCTCAGGCTTTTCATGACTTTGCTCCCGATTTCCATCTAAGGGTTATTTTAAAAACGTCTTCAGCGCAGACATCAATACAGCGTCCGCATGTTATGCAGTCTCGGTCAGTGACCTGTACCGGACTGTGTTTATCGAGCAAGGGCGCGCGCAGCACCTGTGGTTCTGGACAGACATGGAAGCAGTCCATACAGCGCGTACAGCGTTCACGCTCGGTGGCTTCTACCGCCAGCGCGCCTTTACCGCCGAGCACACCGTACAGCGCGCCAGTCGGGCACAGGTGTCCGCACCAGCCGTGTTCCACGACCAGCAAATCAAACAGAAACAGCGCCAGCAGCAGCCAAATACCTGCGCCAAAGCCGAAAATCAGCCCGCGTCCCACCAATGAGACCGGGTTGACCCATTCCCACAGCAGCCCGCCCGTCAACGCACTTCCTGCCAGAATAAGCACCAGCAGCAGGTAGCGCAGATTACGGGGGAGCGTCGCCGAGGCGGTGATGCCAAAGCGACGACGTAGCCAGGCGGCGAAATCGGTGAGCGGATTAACAGGGCAGACCCAGCTACAGAACAGGCGCTTGCCTGCCAGCGCATAGCTCAGCGCAATAATCAGCGCACCGACCAGCGCGAGTGTGGCGGGCAGATGACCGCTAGCCAGACTTTGCAGCACCATCAGCGGATCGCTAAGTGGCACGGTGTCGAACAAGCGGCTGGCGCTGTAGTTACCGTGCAGGATCCAGAACCCTAACAGCGGACCGCTGAGGAACATGAGCAGTACCAGAGACTGCGTCAGACGACGCAATGCCAGCCAGCGGTGGCTGCGCCACCAGCCTTTTTTCGCCAGGGCTTCTCGTCCGGCGTCTTGCTTACGATTTGCCATCGCGTGCCTCCAGCCAACTGAAACGGTAGTGGTGTCCGAGTTCGCCTTTTGCCAGCGCGCGCGGCAACACCTTGATCGCAGGCTGTTCCAGCACGCAGGCTTTTTCACATTTGCCGCAGCCAGTACAGACATCGCTATGCACCGTAGGCAGAAAACGGGCGTGTTTTCCGGTTCGGGCATTGCGCTCTGGCTCCAGAGTGATGGCGCTATCGATGAGAGGACAGACGCGATAGCACACATCGCAGCGTAACCCCTGATAGTTCAGGCAGTTCTCCTGATCGAGCAGCACCGCTAATCCCATGCGGGCATCATCGACGGCGTCCAGCGGCTGTAAGGCACCGCTGGGGCAGGCGACCACGCAGGGAATGTCCTCACACATCTCACACGGAATATCGCGTGCGACAAAGTAAGGGCTACCGGCAGCGGGACCGGAGGCCAGCGTCGCCAGCTTCAGCGTGTCATACGGGCAGGCCTGAACACATTGGCCACAGTGTATGCAGGCACCGGAAAACGCCGCTTCAGGCAGTGCACCCGGTGGCCGCAGTCGGAGTCCGTCTGCCTGAGCGCGCTGCTGCTGAATGCCAAGCACCGTCACCGCGGCGGATAAACCCGCAACGGCGCGGACGGCGTCACGCAGAAAGCGACGGCGAGCAGGTGAAGTATTCTCCGGGCGTGCCATGCGCGTTACACCTTAGCCAGCTTGACGGCACACTTCTTAAAGTCCGTTTCTTTCGACAGCGGATCGGTCGCATCCAGCGTCAGGACGTTAGTCATCTGTGCGGCATCGAAGAACGGCATATAGACCAGCCCACGCGGCGGCTTATTACGGCCACGTGTCTCAACAATCGAGACGACTTCACCACGGCGCGAGATAATGCGGACTTTCTCGCCGCGACGTAGATCGCGCGCTTTGGCATCCTGCGGGTGCATAAACAGCACGGCCTCGGGGAAGGCGCGATGCAGTTCCGGTACGCGGCGCGTCATGCTGCCGGTGTGCCAGTGTTCCAGCACGCGGCCGGTGGAGAGCCAGAGATCGTATTCGTCGTCCGGCGCTTCTGCGGCAGGCTCGTACGGCAGCGCGAACATCACCGCTTTGCCATCCGGTTTACCGTAAAAACGGTAGGCTTCTCCTGCTTTCACGTAAGGATCGTGCCCTTCGCTATAGCGCCACTGGGTTTCTTTACCATCCACGACTGGCCAGCGTAGCCCACGAGCCTTGTGGTAGTCATCGAACGGCGCCAAATCGTGACCGTGTCCACGGCCAAACGCGGCGTATTCTTCAAACAGGCCTTTTTGCAGGTAAAAACCGAATTCGCGAGATTCATCGTTCAACTGATTGTCTGCTAATTCGCTGAGTGGGAAGCGTGTAGTGACATCGTTGGCAAACAGCACGTCGTAGAGCGTTTTGCCGCGATAGGCCGGCTTCTGCGCCAGAAGTGCTTCCGGCCAGACTTCTTCTACGGCGAAGCGTTTGGCAAAGCTCACCACCTGCCACAGATCGGATTTTGATTCGCCTGGCGCTTTAACCTGCTGACGCCAGAACTGCGTCCGACGCTCGGCGTTGCCGTAAGCGCCTTCTTTTTCCACCCACATTGCCGTCGGTAAAATCAGATCGGCAGCCAGCGCACTGACGGTCGGGTAGGGGTCAGAAACCACGATGAAATTGCGCGGATCGCGCCAGCCCGGCATCCGTTCCTGATTGATGTTCGGGCCGGCCTGCATGTTGTTATTACACATCACCCAGTAGGCATTCAGTGTGCCGTCCTTCAGCGCCCGATCTTGTGCGACGGCGTGCAGACCGATCTTTTCAGGAATCGTGCCTGTCGGGAGTTGCCACAGTTTTTCCGCTGTCGCACGGTGTTTCTCGTTGGTGACGACCATATCCGCAGGCAGACGGTGGGCGAAGGTGCCGACTTCACGCGCGGTGCCGCAGGCGGAAGGTTGACCGGTTAATGAGAACGGCCCGCAGCCCGGCTGAGAGATCTTGCCCGTCAGCAGGTGGATGTTATAAATCAGATTGTTCGCCCAGACGCCGCGCGTGTGTTGGTTAAAGCCCATCGTCCAGTAGGAGATCACTTTTTTCTTCGGATCGGCATAGAGTTTTGCCAGCGCTTCTAACTGATCGGCGGGAACGCCGCTGAGCGCGACCGTTTTTTCCAGCGTATAGTCGGCGACAAAGGTTTTGTATTCTTCAAAACTCATCGGTTCAGACGCATCGGAACCCGGATTTTTCGCCGCTTTCTCCAGCGGGTGCGTTGGGCGTAGCCCGTAGCCGATATCGGTCATGCCTCGGCGCAGGTTCACGTGGCGGGTAAAGAAGGCCTCGTTCACCGCATTGTTTTGAATAATGTAGTTAGCGATGTAGTTGAGAATGGCCAAATCGGTTTGCGGTGTAAACACCATACCGTTATCCGCCAGCTCAAAACTGCGGTGCTGATAGGTGGACAGCACGGCGACGGTCACATTGCTGTTCGACAGGCGGCGGTCGGTAATGCGCGACCAGAGAATCGGGTGCATCTCCGCCATGTTGGAACCCCACAGCACAAACGCATCGGTTTGTTCGATATCGTCGTAGCAGCCCATCGGTTCATCCATACCGAAGGTACGCATGAAGCCGACTACTGCCGAGGCCATACAGTGGCGCGCGTTGGGGTCAATATTGTTGGAGCGGAAGCCAGCTTTGAACAGTTTGGCGGCCGCATAGCCTTCCCAAATCGTTGATTGCCCAGAGCCAAACATGCCTATCGCGTTCGGGCCTTTTTCCTTCAGGGCGGTTTTGAATTTCTCCGCCATGATGTCAAACGCTTTATCCCAGGAGATCGGGGTAAATTCGCCTTCTTTATCAAATTTGCCGTCACGCATGCGCAGCAAAGGCTGGGTGAGGCGATCCTGCCCGTACATGATTTTTGGCAGAAAATAGCCTTTGATGCAGTTTAATCCACGGTTAACTGGCGCGTCGGGATCGCCCTGACTGGCGACGATACGGCCGTTTTGCGTCCCGACTAGCACACCGCACCCTACGCCACAGAAGCGGCAGGGCGCTTTATCCCAGTGGATAGCCTCTGACTGTTCGGTCACGGCACGCACCGCAGTCGGTATGGTGATGCCTGCGACTGCGGCCGCCGCTGCGACAGCGTTCGCCTTCATAAAGTGTCGTCGACTGAGTTTCATGGTATTTCCTCACCCTGAGCTTGTTGATCAAGAGGTTGTTTATCGAAAGCAAAAGATTGTTCATCGCAAAATTGTTCATCGAAAGACGGTTCATCAAGCTGGTGATAAACCAGCGAAACCGCCAGTACGCCTGTAAGCTCGCGTATTGACGCTATTTGTTTTAACAGCGTGTCTTCTGAATCTGATTCCAGCACCACGGCCATTTTTCCGGTATCGCTATCGCTGGCACTCACCTCGACATTGGGATAGGTCGCTAACGTCTCGCTGACGGCCGCCATCTGCGCCGTATTGACGTGAACCACTACACTGCAAACATGCCAGACTGTGCTCATCGGTTTTCCTGTTGCGTCGGGAGACGCGTTGGCGCGGTGTGATATCCCGCGGTGATTTTTTTCATCGATAGGGCGCCGACAGGACACCCGGAAATGCAGGCGCCACAGGTGGTACAGGCGTCGTTGTCGATTGCCGGAGCCGCAACGCGTCCGAGGGCGGGACGAAACCGTATTGCCCCGGTTTCACACGCATCCTGACAGCTGCGGCATTCCACCTGATGTAGCGCTAAGCAGGTGTCCTGAATCGTCAGGTGGTATTCCCACGGCGTCGTGTGGCTCTCCGCGAACAGCGCTTGTGGACAGGCACGCGCGCAGTCGTAGCAGAACGTGCATTCGCCGCGCTGAAAGTCGATGGTGGGAAAACCGCCCGAACCGCGCTGAATAATCGCTGAACCGCAGGCCTCAACGCAGGCGTTGCAGCGCGTGCACTGGCTTAGGAACTGGCTTTCTGCACCGCTCCAAGGTGGACGCAACGCGTTGTCTGCCCGCTGTAGGCCACCAGTCAGTAGGGAACGCCGGGAGAGGTTAGTCATGGCAGTTTTTCGCTCTGGCACGCAATGAAATATCCAATAAAAAACACGCTGTTTTTGTAGGGGTTACACTATTCCCCTTAGGTTGTATGCGATAATCACCCTTTAGAGGTAAATGGTGGTGCCGGATCAAGCTTATGTGGGATTCGTGCCTTATCGGCTTGCGGGAGCGTGTGGGGATCGTGATAGTGCACAGAGGGCTAACTCGAATTATTGAGGGTAGTAGAGTCGGTATGATGCCAAAGAGGATTATTCGTTGTGATGGTCAAACGTCCTGTTTCTACCAGTCTGGCTCGCGCGTTTTTCTATATCGCGCTGCTCTCATTCCTGACGACGGGTATTGCGCTACTGACGCTGGCTAGCGGTTTACGCGATGCGGAAGCGATCAACGTCGCGGGCTCCATGCGTATGCAAAGCTATCGTATGGGATATGATCTACAGGGCGATCGCGCGGAATTAGAACCGCATCGCCGTCTCTATGCGCAAACGCTGGATTCCCCGGTTTTTCACCTGCTGGATCGCTGGTATGTGCCGCGCGATGTACGCGATCGTTATGCTGCGCTGTTGCAGAGCTGGAAAACGATGGATGAGCGGCTGAGCGCGGGCGATCGGGCCTGGTATCAGGATAATATTGTTCGCTATGTCACCCAGATCGACCTCTTTGTGCTGGCGTTGCAGCATTATTCCGAGCGTAAGATGATGATTGTTGTTGCGACATCAATAATGGGTTCGATCGCTATCTATATACTGATCTTCTTTACGCTGCGTCGTATTCGTTGTCAGGTGGTGGTGCCGCTGAATAAATTGATGGCGGCCTGTACCTCCATCGAGAAAGGGCGGTTTACCCATTCACGGCTGGACGTTAATTTGCCAAACGAACTGGGCTTACTGGCGCAAACCTTCAGTAGCATGACGGACGAACTGCAAAAGCTTTATCGTTCTCTGGAAGATAAGGTACGGCAGAAAACGCTGCGCTTACAGGAAGCGAACCGCATGCTGAAGGTGCTGTATCACTGTTCTCAGGCGATGAACGTCAGCACAATTGACAGGCATTGCTTTCAGCAGATTCTGCAAATTGTTCGCCGCTATGAAACGGTCGGCTGTCTGGAAATGCGGGTTGGGGAAAACTGGCGGTTATGTGAAGGCCAGCCGGATGAGCTGTCTGTGTGGCAGGCCTTGCCCATCTGTTTGCAAGAGGTCGAATTCGGGCAGTTGCGTTGGCAGGCATCAACGCAGCAGCCGTCGGCGCAGCTGATGGAAAGTGTCGCCAACATGCTGGGGCGTGGCCTCTATTTTAATCAGGCGCAGAAGCACTACCAGCAACTGTTACTGATGGAAGAACGCGCCACCATTGCGCGTGAACTGCATGACTCATTGGCGCAGGTGCTTTCGTATCTGAATATCCAGATGACGTTGTTAAAGCGTGCGGTAGCGGAAGAGAATGCGCAGGCCCGGCAGATCATCACCGATTTTGAACAGGCGCTCAACGATGCTTATCGCCAACTGCGGGAACTGTTGAGCACGTTCCGACTGACGCTGCAACAGGCCGATTTACCTGCGGCGATGCAGGAAATGATTGAGCCGCTAGGCGCGCAGACCCCGGCGACTATCACGATTGACTGCCGGATCCCTACACAGGCGCTGGATGCTTCACAGCAGGTTCACTTGCTGCAAATCATCCGTGAGGCGGTGCTGAATGCCATTAAGCACGCGCAGGCGACGGCGATTACCGTCAACTGCCGTACGCAGCCTGATGGCCGTCATTATGTGGATATTCGTGATGACGGCTGCGGTATTATCAATCAGGAGGAGCCAGCGGGGCATTACGGTTTAAATATTATGCAGGAACGCGCCGAACGGTTGGGAGGAACGCTATCTATCGGCCTCCACCCTGAAGGGGGAACGCAGGTTAGCGTCTGTTTCTCGACGCCGACGGCAGCGCGTGAACGTGATAACACGAACAATTTCTATCCAGAATAATTCACAAATAAAACAATAATAAAATTCATATTACATTGGGGCTGGGCATGTCAGAAAAACCATCTTATCGTGTGTTGATCGTCGACGATCATCCGCTTATGCGTCGGGGAATCCGTCAGTTATTGGCAACCGATGCCATCTTTGACGTGATAGGGGAAGCCAGTAACGGCATGGAGGCACTGAGCCTCGCGAATCGGGATTCTCCCGATATCATCTTGCTCGATCTCAATATGAAAGGATTGAGCGGGTTGGATACGCTTCATGCGCTGCGGCGCGATGGGATCTGCGCCCGCGTGATTGTGCTGACGGTCTCCGATGCGCCCAGCGATATTTATGCGCTGATGGATGCGGGTGCCGATGGCTACTTGCTAAAAGACAGTGCGCCGGAACACTTACTGGATGCTATTCGCAGCAGTGATGCCTTCAGCGAACAGGTGCGTGACGTGCTGCGTCACCGTATCGCCATACAGGAGACGCCGTCGCCCTTTACCGTATTGACGGAACGGGAACTGGACGTACTGCAAGAAGTGGCTTCAGGGCTATCCAACAAACAAATTGCGAGTGTGCTGTATATCTCAGAAGAGACGGTAAAAGTACATATCCGCAACATGCTGCGCAAACTCAACGTGCGCTCCCGCGTCGCCGCCACGGTGCTTTATTTGGAAACACGCGGCCAGTAGGGCCGTGTTGTTGTTTAAATTGTTGTTGTTTGAATCGTTGCTGTTTGAATGATGAGATGCCGTTTTATTCGCCCATACTGTTTTTAGGGGGGTAAATTACCCGAGCCAATTAGCAGAAAGATCAATGTATTGGATTGAATTTGGTTTTTAGGAAATTAATACGATACGAGTAGGGGAGAATTTCAACTCACATTCCTTAACCTACGGGCGCAGATTAAATTGCAGAACATGAATTGGTACGACCGAGTGGACTCGAACCACCGACCCCCACCATGTCAAGGTGGTGCTCTAACCAACTGAGCTACGGTCGTACAGGAGATAACATCTTAATCATTAACGTTTTGATTAGAATGCTTTTCTTCATTCCAGCGTTTGGAATGGGCGCTATTATGGACGGCTCTGATGTCGGTGGCAAGCGCTTTGTTTAGTATCCTCTTTCAAGTGTTGAATGTTTAGCCGAATTCGTCGAATGATGTCGTGGCATCCGCAAAATATGCCACTGCGGCGGTTCATTTTCATCGCGGCTCAGCTATGGTCTTCCCTCCTTGCCTGTTGCTCACTGTTGATTTATTTTGCTTCTTGTTGCTTGTTGTCAATAAATGCTATGCTAGTTATCGCATGATATCTCAATGAACTTGGCGAAAATCGCGTCTTATCGTATGTCGCATGCTCTTTTTGGTATGTTTTATTTTACATCGAGCTAAATCAAGCATTGGCGTTGAGTTGCCGCGCCAATCGTCTAACACACCGCACAAAATTGATATTTTCTTTGTTCAGGCAGGCTGTTCACAGCCTGACTTGCGACTATACGTGTACGTAAATCTGTAAGGGGAGTGGAATGATCAAGTTGGTAATTACCGATCTGGACGGCACGTTTCTTCACAGCGATGGCGACTACAACAGAACCTTGTTTGCCGACGTGTATGCGTTAATGAAAGAGAAGCGCGTGCAGTTTGCTGTCTGCACGGGTAAGCAGTGCGAGCGGGTCGAGGCACTTTTTGGCGATGTTGCAAAAGATATCTGGATTCTGGGAGACAGCGCGACGCGCATCAAGTATCAGGGAGAGTACGTTTACCTGTCGCTCATTAAAAACCGTCTGGCCTTGAGTCTGATTGGCGTTCTGGAAAGCGTAGACGATCGCCATGTGGTCATCGGCTGTACCCCACATGGTGCAATGGTCAGAGAAACGATCGACCCAGCTTTACTGGAAAAGATAAGGAAGTCGTACACCAACGTGACGCTGATCTCCAGCTTTGCTGCCGTGACTGATGACTTTGTGAAAATCACAGTTTATGACCCGGAAGGGAACTGTCATGAGACGGCGAAGTATCTCGATGCGTTCCACGATCATGTCTATATCGTGGTCTCTGAAGCGGCTTGGATCGACATTGCGAATGTCGGTGTACACAAAGGGCACACCGTCGACATCCTTCAGGAAAAATTGGCGATTACGCCACAGGAAACGATGGTGTTCGGCGACGGCTACAATGATATTGAGCTAATGAGCCGTGGGGCTTACAGCTTTGCGATGCGCAATGCGTTTGAGGAAACCAAAGCCGCGGCGAACTTTGTTGCCCGCAGCAATGACGATGATGGGGTACTCAACACGATAAAGCTGCTGCTTTCATGAATTGAACCGTGTGAACCGATCCGGCAGCCGCTAGGGCTACCGCTGTGTTATCTGGCAATAATCAGATCCAGGTTTTTTTCGCTTAATGCACTTTGGCAGGCAGGGGCAATTTGATCATCGGTCACCAGCGCGGTAATATCATCACACCCAGCGACGCGATAGCGTGCCAGAGCAGACATCTTATTGGCGGTCAGCGCAACGATCACTTCGCTGCTGCGGGTGACCAGACACTTTTTGAATTCTGCATCGTCATATTCAAAAACGGTCAGGCCTTCATTGACGTCAAAGGCACAACCTCCCAGCAGGCATTGATCGAAATACATTTTCTCTAGCTGCCGAAGCGTATCAATACCAATCGCGCCGCCAACTTCTTTCTGGATCCTTCCGCCAAGAAAAATCACTTCTACATCCTGATGCTGCATCAGCTCGGTCGCGATAATGGGCGAATTACATACGGCGGTAAACTTCAGGCCCGGCGGGAGCTGCTTCGCCACGGCCAGATTGGTGGTGCCGGTGTCAAAGAAGACGCAGCTATTCGATTTTATCAGTGGGATAACGGCCTGCGCGATGCGATCTTTCTGGACCGCATCGATGGTCGCTCGACTGGCAAAATCGATGGCTTCTGGCGGCATAATGACCGCGCCACCGTAGACGCGCTTACAGGCACCGGATAGTGCCAGCTCCTTCAGGTCGCGCCGTATGGTGTGCTCGGAGACGTTCAATTCGCGTGAGAGCTGGGCACAGACGACTTTGCCTTCCTCGCTGAGGATCTGCCGGATTTTGGCTTGCCGTTGTTCGGGAAAGTCGGTGTAATCGAACATAAATGTCCTTGGTTAATCAAAATCATGCGTCACCAGCCGCCGATGGCAGGCTTCACTGCTGTTAGTGCCGTGTACCGCAGGGAATCGCGCCATGGTAATCCGCCATTTCTGGCAACACAACCTCTCTAATGTGTTGCTCTGCAATGTGTGAGTCATAGTGTAAAATTTACGCGTTACTATACCAATATCACCGATAAAGAGAGAAAAACATCCGTGTTTCATGTCATTACCGGGCTTATCGCCCTCTATGTTATCTGGCGTCTGGTTTGGCGTTTGCGTGTCGGTGTGTCCGCCAAGCGTATACTGGCGGTGTTAGTGCTGTTGGCTTCGCAGCATCATCTGATTACGCGTACCTTTTTTGGCACGATGGCGTCGCCGGAAGTGCCCGCGTTTGTCCTGATGTTTCTGGGGTGGGCGTTTGGCGCGCTGCTGATATCCGCATTTCTGCTGTTGGCTGCTGATCTGCTTGGCATTGTGGGGCGTCTGTTATCCCGCTCGGTTGCGAATGTTCTGCTGAACAATAGGGCGCTGCGTGGCGGCATTGCCGTCGTGGCGATGGGGCTGGCGGCTAGTGGCGTTTGGGAAGCGGTGCGCGTTCCGGACGTTCGCACGGTAGACGTTGAACTGAAGCAGCTACCGCCCGAATTGGATGGTTTCCGGCTGGTACAGCTAACCGATTTACATGCCAGTCGTCTGTTACAGCGCGCCTGGATGGAGGCTGTGGTGGCAAAAACCAATGCGCTTAAGCCCGATCTGACGGTGATTACTGGCGATCTGGCTGATGGCACCGTGAATGCTCGATACGAGGATATGGAACCGCTACGTAACCTGACTGCGCCACACGGTGTGTTTGCCATCGTGGGCAACCATGAATATTACGTGGAATATACGCCATGGGTGCAGCGGTTGAATGCGCTGGGTTTACGTCTGTTGCTCAATGAACATGTGTCGATCGGTCGCGATAATGCCGCGTTTGTACTGGCTGGCATCACCGATCGTACCGCCGCTGATTTTCAACAGCCGCTGCCGGATATCGGCGCGGCGCTCAATGGAATCTCGCCAGATAGCGCCGTTGTTCTGCTCAGCCATCGGCCAACGGGAGCGAAAGAGAATGCGCGTGCTGGCGCGGATTTACAGCTTTCCGGCCATACGCACGGTGGTCAGGTGCTGGGCATGCACTGGGTGACACAGTTGGCGAATGAAGGCTATGTGTCTGGCAGCTATGACGTGGATGGCATGCATCTGTATGTCAGCAATGGTGCAGGCTTGTGGAACGGCTTTCCGATCCGCTTAGGGAAGCGCGCCGAAATTACCCAGTTCATACTCCGTTCGCCGTCGCTGTAGTTTTTGGGAGGCGTGAAATACCCGCAAGTTCTCTGAAAATGCCTCTATTACACGTTAATACTGGTCACTTAAGTATGGATTCAGGGGGAAACACGATGATGAGGCTCCCGCAGGGCTGCCTCACTCCGTGGTCGCCCCGGTATCTCTCTCCTTAAACGATTAGCACTGCCTACGACAAACAGGCTCATTATCACACGCTGTTCTGGCGGCGAGATTATTGATGCAGATAGGAAAAATGTGCGATTGAGCTACTTTTCATCAGCTTAAACTATCGCAGAAGTTAGCATATACAATTATAAATTATAGGGAGACTCTGGCACTGTCTTGCATCAAGAAGAGGGAATAGGCGAAGGCTCCGTAAGGCTATTGGAGGACGACCCTGCCTTCTTGCAGCGTTTAAGGCAATGCAACATACTGGGAGATAATGATGGACGAGAATAAAACGAAACCAGCCGGCAAGTGTCCGGTTATGCACGGCGGAAATACTTCTACTGGCTCATCAAACACTGACTGGTGGCCAAATGCCCTCAATCTCGACATTCTTCATCAACATGATACCAAGACCAACCCGTTAGGCAGCGATTTCAGCTACCGCGACGCCCTCAAAACCCTCGATGTCGATGCCCTCAAAAAAGACCTGCATGCACTGATGACCGACAGCCAGGAGTGGTGGCCGGCGGACTGGGGCCATTACGGTGGCCTGATGATTCGTATGGCCTGGCACTCGGCGGGGACTTACCGTACAGCCGACGGTCGCGGCGGCGGCGGAACCGGTAACCAGCGTTTTGCACCACTTAACTCTTGGCCGGATAACGTCAGCCTTGATAAAGCGCGTCGTTTACTGTGGCCCATCAAGAAAAAATACGGCAATAAACTGAGCTGGGCAGACCTGATTATTCTGGCGGGTAATATCGCGTACGAATCCATGGGGTTGAAAACATTCGGCTTCGCTTTTGGGCGTGAAGATATCTGGCACCCGGAAAAAGACATTTACTGGGGTGCCGAAAAAGAGTGGCTGGCGAAGAGCACCGGGCGCTACGGCAGCGATGATCGTACCTCGCTGGAAAACCCGCTGGCTGCCGTACAGATGGGGCTGATTTACGTGAACCCGGAAGGGGTTGATGGCAATCCCGATCCGCTGCGTACCGCACAGGACATGCGTGTGACGTTCTCCCGTATGGCGATGAATGATGAAGAAACCGTTGCCCTGACGGCGGGTGGACACACGGTAGGTAAAACCCACGGTAATGGTGATGCCAGTTTGCTGGGAGCGGCACCGGAAGGCGCCGATGTTGGAGAGCAAGGCCTCGGCTGGCATAACCCGACAGGGTCGGGCAAAGGGCGCTATACCGTTACCAGCGGGCTGGAAGGCGCCTGGACAACGCATCCGACGAAGTGGGATAACGGCTTCTTCCATATGCTGTTGAATCACGAATGGGAACTGAAAAAGAGCCCGGCGGGAGCGTGGCAGTGGGAACCCGTCTTCATTAAAGAAGAAGACAAACCGGTGGATGTTGAAGACCCGTCTATCCGTTACAACCCGATGATGACCGATGCCGACATGGCGCTGAAAGTTGACCCGGAATACCGCAAAATTTCCGAGCGCTTCTATCAGGATCAGGCTTATTTCTCCGAAGTGTTTGCCCGCGCGTGGTTCAAACTGACGCACCGTGATATGGGGCCGAAAGCGCGTTACCTCGGCCCAGATGTGCCGCAGGAAGATTTACTGTGGCAGGATCCGGTTCCGGCTGGCCGTACCGACTATGATGTCGATGTGGTCAAAGCCCGCATTGCGGAAAGTAGCTTGTCCATTAGCGAGCTGGTGGCTACCGCCTGGGATAGCGCCCGCACGTTCCGCAGTTCCGATATGCGCGGTGGTGCTAACGGCGCGCGTATTCGTCTTGCTCCGCAGAAAGACTGGGTAGGGAATGAACCTGACCGTCTGGCGCGTGTATTAGTCGTACTGGAAAGTATTGCGGCCGCAACCGGAGCCAGTGTGGCCGATACCATTGTGCTGGCCGGTAATGTGGGGATTGAGAAAGCAGCGAAAGCGGCAGGTGTAAATATCACCGTGCCGTTTGCACCGGGACGCGGCGATACCACCGATGCCCTGACTGATGCAGAGTCTTTCGATGTCCTCGAACCCATCCACGATGGCTATCGCAACTGGTTGAAGAAAGATTATGCCGTGAGTCCAGAAGAACTGATGCTCGATCGCACCCAACTGATGGGGTTAACGGCGAAAGAGATGACGGTGCTGGTTGGTGGGCTGCGTGTGCTGGGAACCAACTACGGCGGCACGAAGCATGGCGTATTTACCCATCGTGAAGGGGCGCTGACGAATGATTTCTTCGCCAACCTGACCGACATGAAATACACCTGGAAGCCATACCGTAAAGACCTGTATGAAATCCGCGATCGTAAAACGGGTGAAGTCAAATGGACAGCGACGCGTCTGGATCTGGTCTTTGGGTCTAATTCCATTCTGCGTTCTTACGCCGAGCTGTACGCACAGGACGACAATAAAGAGAAGTTTGTGAATGACTTTGTTGCCGCCTGGGTGAAAGTGATGAATGCGGATCGCTTCGATCTGGCAGAGTAAGGCGTAGCGCTCTCCGTGCAGGCGCTATAGAGCACGGGGAGCATCATTTTTTACTGCTGCCCCTTTGTGGATCCCTGCTTCTTGAGATTAAGCATAAATTCCCTGAACGGGGCGGCAAATTCCTTAAACAACGGGTGCTTTCTATTCTGCATCATCACTTCACTAAATAGCTTCAGCCCCACCAGAAAAGCCTGCGTCTGTTCCGGCGTCATATCCATCTTGCCATCGACTTTTTCCAGTATCTTGAACAAGTCATCGTGAATCGAGCATTCAAACGACAGCGTGCGCTGCGGCTCTGCTTTTTCTTCCACCGTAATCTTGACGAACAAGCCACGTTTAGCGCGCTGCTGGAAAAAATAACGGCGAATTGTTCTGCACGCTAAGTCTCGTATCCGTTAACCCTCACTGCACTGCCGTGAAGCGCACTTGCTGTGCTACTGCACCGAGATAGCGCGCTTCCCCGCATAATTCTCCCTAGATTATCCATAGAAACGACAGCTGTACTGTGCTTTTCGGTACTGGCATGCATTTTGCTTTTCTCTATTCGGGACAGCACCACGCATGGCGCTGAACAACCTGAATAGCTGGCTAGGGTTCCGATCCATACCATATGGATGTCTGGTCCGAGAGCTGGCGACCTCCAGTTGAGGTTACACGGCGGGACAAAAGCCCGGGAGACAGCAACACCCATGGTGTCGCGCTGTTCCCGCTTTTTTCCTACTCAACCGGAGGTCTGGCATGAACCTATCTCGTTTACTGGGCGTTTGCGTCCTCAGTCTCTCAGCGTTGCTGAGCTTCCCTTCTCAGGCTGCGCCTAAAACGCAATTCAACGTGTGCTGGACGATCTATGCCGGATGGATGCCGTGGGGGTTCATCGGCACGCAGGGCATTATCGATAAATGGGCCGACAAGTACGGCATCAAGATTAAGGTCACGCAGCTTAACGACTACGTCGAGTCGATCAACCAATATACCGCCGGACAGTTTGACGGTTGCACGATGACCAACATGGATGCGCTGACCATTCCGGCTGCGGGCGGTGTGGATACTACGGCGCTGCTGCTCGGCAGTTTCTCGGCGGGCAACGATGGCATTGTGCTCAAAGGCAAAGGGAAAACCCTGAGCGATTTACGCGGGATGAAGGTCAACCTGCCTGAACTCTCCGTCTCGCATTATCTGCTGGTGCGCGGTCTGGAAAAAGCCGGATTGCGGGAGCGAGATGTCACGGTCGTCAATACGTCGGATGCTGATATTGTCGCCGCCTTCGCCACCCGCAGCGTGCAGGCTGCCGTCGCCTGGAACCCGCAACTGTCTGCGATTAAAAGCCAGCCGGACACCACGGAGGTCTTTCAGTCCGGCCAGATCCCCGGTGAGCTGATCGACATGATGGTCGTGAACACGCAGACGTTACAGGACAATCCAGTATTGGGCAAAGCGCTGGCCGGTGCCTGGTTTGAAATGATGACGCTGATGAAGGCAGGCGATAAACCCGCGCTGGAGTCAATGGCTGCCGCCTCCGGCACCGATTTAGCGGGCTATCAGGCGCAGTTAAAAACCACCCATCTGTTTTATTCCCCACAGGACAATCTGGCATTTCTGACCAGCCCGGATCTCCCTAACACCATGAAGCGCGTGGCGGATTTCTCCTTTGATAAAGGGTTGCTTGGTGCAGGCGCACAGAGCGCGGATTTTATTGGCATGACGTTCCCCGGACAGATTACGCAGGGTGACAGCGCCAATGTGAAACTGCGCTTTGACGACACCTTCGTGCGTCTGGCCGCAGAGAACAAACTCTGACCCGCAAACTGGAGAGACTATCGTGCGCTTGATCAATCGCTACCCCAGCAGGGGCGGACGGCTGTTGCTGGTCCTGCTGCCGTTTGTCGTGCTGCTGGTGCTGTACCTCATCGGGTCGGCATTGCGGCTGGAGGCTAACCCCAATGACAAACTTCTGCCGAGTCTCGGGCAAATGGCCGAGGCGATTCAGCGCATGGCACTGACCGAGGACAAACGCAGCGGCGATTACCTGTTCTGGCTGGATACGCAGGCCAGTCTGGTGCGTCTCGCGCTGGGGCTGGGGATCGCCAGCCTGTTGAGCCTGCTGTTCGGGATTGCGGCCGGGGCTTTCCCGCTGTTTCGCGCGTCGCTCTCGCCGCTGATGACCGTACTGTCGATGATTCCGCCGCTGGCGATTTTGCCCATTCTCTTCATCGTTTTCGGGCTGGATGAACTCTCGAAAGTGATGCTGATCGTGATTGGGATTACGCCGATGCTGGCGCGCGACCTCGAACAGCGCGCTCGCAACATACCGCAGGAAACGTTGATTAAAGCGCAGACGCTGGGGGCGAACAGTTGGGTCGTGGTGCTGCGGGTCATTCTGCCGCAGCTGTTGTCGCGGCTGTTGATTTCACTGCGACTGCTGCTGGGCGCGGCGTGGCTGTTTCTGATTTCTGCCGAAGCGATTTCGGCAACGGCAGGACTCGGTTACCGCATCTTTCTGGTACGCCGCTATCTGGCGATGGACGTGATTCTGCCTTACGTCGTGTGGATCACGCTGCTGGCATGGCTCATGGATAGGGCGCTGCGGTGGCTGCATCGCCGCTGGTTCCCGTGGTCAGAGGAAAGCAAAGCATGAGTTTTATCGAGATCGATAACATCTGGCAGGAATACGGCGACCACGTTGTGCTGGAACGGCTCAACCTGAACGTTGAGGAAGGGGAGTTTTGCACGATGGTTGGGGCATCCGGCTGCGGTAAATCCACCTTTCTGCGCCTGCTGCTGGGGCAAGAAACGCCCAGTCGTGGTGAAGTACGGCTTGAAGGGAAGCAGCTGCCCGCTGAACCGGATGCCAGCCGCGGCGTGGTGTTTCAGCGCTATTCGGTTTTCCCACATTTAACCGTGCTGGAAAACGTGGTGATTGGGCTGGAGATCCCGCGTTCCCCTTGGCTCGGCAGGCTGTTTGGAGCGCGTAAGCAGGCGGCGCGAGACCGTGCCGCGCGGATGCTGGAGCGCGTCGGGCTGGGACATTCCATGCACAAATACCCGAACCAGCTTTCTGGCGGCATGCAGCAACGGCTTGCGATTGCGCAGGCGTTTATTGTCCAGCCGCGCATCCTGCTGCTCGATGAACCGTTTGGAGCGCTGGATCCGGGTATTCGCGGCGATATGCACACGCTGCTGCTGGAGCTGTGGCGAGAAACTCGCTTAACGGTCTTTATGGTCACCCACGATTTGCCGGAAGGTTTCCATCTCGGCACGCGTTTGCTGGTGTTCGACAAAGTGCGCGTCGACCCGCATGCGCCGGAAGCCTATGGCGCACGTATTACCTATGACATCCCGCTTAATCAGGAGCGTCTCGCTACGCGCCAGCGTGCGCTGACGCTAGTGCCTCCTGCAGTCAGCGTGGCGACATCCCCCATTTAAGGAGCTTTCGGTTATGACAGCGATACAGACATCGACAGGCCGAACAACATTTGATGAAGAAATAGTGCCGGGCGGAGGCCATACCTCCTTCATTCTCAAACGTGGACAGATTCTGCGTATCGAAGATCTGGAAGGCGGCGGCAATGTTGGCCTGCTGCTGTTTAACGCGCACCAGACCAGCGAACGCCTGAACCTGCCGGATACCCTGAAAGGGCAACATACCGCCAAATTAACGGCTGGGCACTGCCTCTATTCCGATATGGGACGCGTGCTGGCGGCAATCATTACCGATACCTGCGGCTGGCACGACAGCTTCGGCGGTGTGCTCAATGCACAGGAAGTGCAGGAGAAATACGGGCAGGGGCGTTATCAGGAATTGCGCAACGGTTTTTTCCGTAATGGCATGGATAACCTGCTGGTCGAGATGGGGAAATGGAATCTCAATCTGCAAGATCTGCTGATGACCATCAACCTGTTCAGCAAAATCACCGCGGATGCGCAGGGGCAGTTTCATTTTCACGCCAATCATTCTCAGGCGGGGGACTACATCGAGCTGTATGCGCCGATGGATACGCTGGTGGTGCTGACCGCCCTGCAACACCCGATGGATCCTAACCCGACGTATGCACCGCGCCCGATTGCACTCACCTGGAGCCGGGCGGAAGGCGAGGATGTCGCTGCGTACTGCCGTGCGTTCCGTGAGGAAAATGCACGCGCGTTTCACAATACCGAACGCTTTTGCCTGTAAGGAGGCCGGACATGACGTTAATTGCCAGCAATAAAACGGCCGAGGACGCGGTATTCCGCCATGTGATTCCTGCCGGAGAACCCTATCTGTTTGAAGTGAAGCAGGGGCAGACGCTGCGGCTGCTGGATTTGGAAGGCAATCAGGCGGTGGATACGCTGTTCTATCGCGTCGATGATCCGCGTGAACGCTATGATCCACAACGCACGCTGCGTCGCCAGAATAGCGTCTACCTGACGACGGGCAGCGTGCTGTATTCCAACCTTGGCAACCCGCTGCTGACGATTGTCGCCGACACCTGCGGTCGCCATGACACGTTGGGCGGAGCCTGTGCGCAGGAGAGCAACACCGTGCGCTATGCGCTCGACCGACGCTACATGCATAGCTGTCGCGATAACTTTCTCTGTGCCTGCCTGCACGATGGTCGCCTGAATAAAAAAGACATTAGTGCAAACATCAACTTCTTTATGAACGTGCCAGTAACGGCGGAAGGTGGGCTGACTTTTGAGGACGGCATTTCTGCACCGGGGAAATATGTGGAGCTGCGCGCTGAAACGGACGTCATCGTGCTGATTTCCAACTGCCCGCAGTTGAATAACCCGTGTAATGGCTGGAACCCGACGCCAGCGGAGGTGCTGATATGGAATTGATGTCGGATCGCGGCGATGAGAAACGTACGCGCTGGCAGCGAGTGAAAGCGTGGCTGGTGAGCGCGATGGAGGCTCGGGCAAATCGCTATTACCTGCCGTCGGCTAACGCCCGAACGGACAACGCCCCGTGATACCGACTCGATAGCCTGTTTCAGTTCTATCTGTTTCAGCATGACCCGTTTTACCCGCTGTTTCAGCAGCACCTGACTGTTAGCGTGATGGACGACCATCATGCGGATCGCATTTTGGTGGGACGACCCGCCCTTGCATGAGTCTAGCGTATGTTCGACAAACTTCTGATTGCCAACCGTGGCGCAATTGCGTGCCGTATTCTGCGTTCGCTGCGCGAGATGAACGTCCATGGCGTCGCAGTCTATTCTGATGCCGATATCAGTAGCCTGCATATTCAGGACGCCGATGAAGCCATTAGCCTGGGGGAGGGCGCGGCGGCGTACACCTATCTGGATGTAGAAAAAATTCTCTCTGCGGCTCGGCGCAGCGGCGCGCAGGCCATCCATCCCGGCTATGGTTTTCTGTCCGAGAATGCCGCGTTTGCCGAAGCCTGCGAAGCGGCGCAGATCGCTTTTGTCGGGCCGACACCACAGCAGCTACGAGTATTTGGCTTAAAACATACGGCGCGCGCGTTGGCGAAGCAGCACAACGTACCGCTGTTGGAAGGCACCGAACTGCTGGAAAATCTTGATGCGGCCCTCCGTGCGGCGGAAGCGATCGGCTATCCGGTCATGCTTAAAAGCACAGCCGGAGGTGGGGGGATCGGGATGCGCGTTTGCTATAGCGCCACGGAACTGTCCGACGCGTTTGAAACGGTAAAGCGTTTGGGACAGAACAATTTCAGCGATGCGGGCGTATTCATCGAAAAGTATATCGAACGCGCCCGACATCTGGAGGTACAGATCTTTGGTGATGGTCAGGGAGATGTACTGGCGCTGGGCGTTCGGGACTGCTCGGTACAGCGTCGCAACCAGAAGGTGATTGAAGAAACGCCTGCACCCAATCTGCCGGACGGCGTCGCTGACGCGCTGTGCGCGGCGGCAATCAGTTTGGCTCAGGCGGTGAATTATCGCAGTGCTGGGACGGTGGAATTCGTTTATGACAGCGCGACGGATCGTTTTTACTTTCTTGAAGTCAATACGCGCTTACAGGTAGAGCACGGTGTAACGGAACAGGTCTGGGGTGTGGATCTGGTGCGCTGGATGATCGAACTGGCCGCAGGGGATTTACCACCACTGCGCGACTTGGCTGTGGGTCTGAACCCTCAGGGGCATGCGATACAGGCGCGCCTGTACGCGGAAGATCCGGGCAAACAGTTCCAGCCTTCGCCGGGGTTACTGACGCAAGTCGCGTTTCCTGCCGCAGAGGATCATCGCCTGCGCATCGACACTTGGGTGAGCGCAGGGTGTGAGATCCCCCCGTTTTTCGACCCGATGCTGGCGAAGATCATCGCCTATGCCCCCACCCGCGAGCAGGCGATGGCCGGGCTGGATCGGGCGCTGGCGGATACGCGACTCTACGGCGTGGAACACAACCGTGACTATCTGCGTCAGATTCTGGCGGCAGAGCCGTTTGCCAGCGGCCAGCCGTGGACGCGTTGTCTGGATGCGCTGATCTATCAGGCGACAACCTGCGAAGTGGTGAGCGCGGGTACGCAGACCACCGTACAGGATTATCCCGGACGCCTCGGATACTGGGCGGTCGGCGTACCACCGTCGGGGCCGATGGACGATCGCGCATTACGTTTAGGTAACCGTCTGGTAGGGAATCCGGCGGGAGTGGCCGCCCTGGAGATCACAATGAACGGGCCGACGCTGCGTTTTAATACGGATGCGGTAGCGGCGGTCACCGGTGCGTCTCTCGCTATCGACTTGGATGGGCAACCCGTTCTGATGGATACTGTCTTTGCGATACCTGCGGGGGCCACGTTGCGGTTAGGGACGGCGAATGCGCAAGGGGTACGCAGCTATCTTTGCCTGCGCGGCGGGGTCGATGTGCCGGAGTATCTCGGCAGTAAAAGCACCTTCACGCTGGGGCAATTTGGCGGCCATGCGGGCAGGGCGCTGCGGGCGGGCGATGTATTGCACCTCGCGCTGCTGGCTGATAGACGTACCGGCGATAGGCTGCCGGACGCGTTGCGCACCACGTTGTCCGCGGTACGTGAACTGCGCGTCATCTACGGCCCGCATGCGGCACCGGACTATTTCACGCCTGCCTATATGGACACCTTTCTCACCACCGAATGGGAAGTGCATTTTAACTCCAGCCGCACGGGCGTGCGCTTGATTGGGCCGAAACCGGAATGGGTACGCGACAGCGGTGGTGAGGCGGGGCTGCACCCGTCGAATATTCACGACAACCCGTATGCCATCGGCGCGGTGGATTTCACCGGTGACATGCCGGTTATTCTGGGGCCGGATGGCCCGAGTCTGGGAGGTTTCGTCTGTCCGGTGACGGTGATCGAGGCCGATTTGTGGGCGCTGGGGCAGCTCAACGCCGGTGACCGCGTACGCTTTATTCCCGTCGAGCTCTCCACGGCGCGCGCGCTGGCGCAGGCACGCCAGGCTGAGGTAGACCAGCTTGCCCCGATCGTGATTGACTGGTCGCCTGCCGCACTGATTTCCCCGGTAGTGTTGGATAGCGGGGAAGCGGATAAGCGGTTGGTTGCACGGTTATCCGGCGATACCCACTTACTGCTGGAAGTGGGGGCGGCAGAACTGGATGTCGCGCTGCGTTTCCGCGTCCATGCGCTGATGCTGGCGCTGGAGCAACTGGCGCTTGATGGCATTATTGACGTGACGCCGGGGATTCGTTCGTTACAGGTACATTATCGCCCTGAGGTACTTTCGCTATCGCACCTGTTGGACGTGCTGTCCATGCTATGGCAGGACGTTTGCACACAGCAGAATCTGACCGTGCCGTCGCGGGTGGTTTATTTGCCGCTGTCCTGGGACGATCCCGCCTGCCAACTGGCGATCGAAAAATACATGACCACGGTACGCCGTGATGCGCCCTGGTGCCCGAGCAATCTTGAATTTATCCGTCGTATTAACGAGTTGGAGAATCTCGATGAGGTTTACCGAACCGTCTTTGACGCCAGTTATCTGGTGATGGGGCTGGGCGATGTTTACCTCGGCGCACCGGTGGCAACGCCGCTGGATCCGCGCCATCGGTTAGTCACCACCAAATATAATCCGGCGCGCACCTGGACGGCGGAAAACTCGGTGGGCATCGGCGGTGCTTACTTGTGCGTTTACGGCATGGAAGGGCCGGGGGGCTATCAGTTTGTTGGTCGTACGCTGCAAATGTGGGATCGCTATCGCGGCGTTGACGCATTTGATGGCAAACCGTGGCTGCTGCGATTCTTTGACCAAATTCGCTTCTATCCGGTGTCGGCCGATGAGTTGTTATCCATTCGGCGGGATTTCCCGCTGGGGCGCTATCCGCTGCGGATCGAGCAAAGCGAGCTGGCGTTAAGCGCCTATCAGGATTTCCTGTCGCGGGAAGCGGAAGACATCGAGGCATTTCGCGTGCACCAGCGAGCGGCGTTTGAGGCGGAGCGCGAGCGCTGGCGTATTGCCGGTCAATCGGTGACGGATAGCGTTGACGTGGTGATTGAGGACGCGAACGACGCGCCGATCCTGCCGGGACAGGTCGGCGTAGAAAGCCCGATTTCCGGCAATCTCTGGCAGGTGACGACGGAGATCGGCAAGACGGTAGCCGCGGGCGAAACGCTGATGATTCTCGAATCCATGAAAATGGAAATCCCGATTGTGTCGCCACAGCGCGGTACGGTGCGGGATATTCGCTGCCAGCCCGGTGCATCTGTACGCGCCGGACAGTGTGTGGTGGTGATCGAGTCGCTGGCGGAATAACAGTGGCGCGCATGCTTTTACGCCAGAGTGACACTCTGGCGTGACATTACCTATGGCAAGTTTGAACACCATGCAGAGTCACATGGATATGTTGTTGAGGCTAATGGTTATCAGAGCAAATAAAAGTGAGAGACATACGGTTGCAGCCAATCAGGGAGGAGCAAATATTTTCTGATGAGAAAGAGGCTAACGACGAACGTGCCTATTGAAAAAATAATATGAAAGCCGATCCAAAAACTAAACCAAAATTCGCCACGATGAAATGTCACGTCTTTTCTATTAATTCTCTCGACTAACACGCCAGATTTGAGTCCGTTATAGACGTGACAAATTTCCCATATCCCACCACCAATGAGGAGCAGTGGTATGTAATCTTTTAACCAATCCATTGCAATTTACTCTTTCAATATTATTTTCGCGGAAGGATTTTATCATAACGGCTGGGGCGTCTATACAAACCTGAGGAAGTTCAATACGTTGCTTTGAGTCAGAACAAATAGGTGTCGCGACCGTGAGGATAGCCAGAACGAAATCGATCTTACGTGGAGAGAATAAATGCAGTTACTTCAGAGGATATCGCCGATTATTTTCAGTAAGAAATACTGGAAAGTAAAACGTGTAGAAAGCGGAAAATGGTGCGTTCAATTGGACTCGAACCAACGACCCCCACCATGTCAAGGTGGTGCTCTAACCAACTGAGCTATGAACGCATTAATATACCGTGCTGCCTGTGTGACAGCGAGGCGAATAGTAGCGAGCAAGGGGAAAACTGGCAAGAGGAAAAATGCAATTTTGTGCTCTTGCCAGCGCGATTGCTGGGGTTGTATCCATTGTGTCGTTTTTTTCGACTCAAAATGGATAAAACGTTATCTAGCGAGCCGCGCGCGCTAAAATCTGTGCGACAGGCTGGTGCTGAAGAAAACGAATCCGCGTCACCATCATCACGGCCGCTGCCGTCAGGCCAATAATGAAGCCACACCAGAAACCCGCAGGCCCCATGCGCGGTACGACGATATCCGTCAAGGCCAGAATATAGCCGCTCGGTAAACCCAGCACCCAGTACGCGGTGAACGTAATATAGAAAATCGACCGGGTATCTTTATAGCCGCGCAATACGCCACTGCCGATAGCCTGAACGGCATCGGAGATTTGATAAACGGCCGCCAACAGCATGAGCTGAGACGCCATTGCCACCACCAACGGATCCTGATTGTAGAGCAGCGCAATAGGCTCACGCAGCAGCGTGGTGAAAATGGCCGTACAGCTGGCTAGCGCCACGCCGGCCATGATGCCAGTATGCGCGGCAATGCGGGCGTTATCGACCGAACCTTCCCCTAACCGATGTCCGACGCGAATGGTGGTGGCGACGCCAACCGACAGCGGAAGGACGAACATCAGCGAACTGAAATTCAGCGCGATCTGGTGACCGGCCACATCGACGACGCCCAGCGGTAGCACCAACAGCGCCACGACGGCAAACAGCGTGACCTCGAAAAGCAGCGCCAACGCGATAGGTAAACCGAGACCAAAGAGGCGTTTGAGTACGGCAACGTCTGGGCGGAATGCTGGACGATGCAGGCGGATGTCGCGTAGCCAGGAGGCGCGTCGGGTGTAGGCCATCATCAACAGCATCATGATCCAGTAAACCGATGCGGTAGCGACGCCGCAGCCTACGCCGCCCAGTTCGGGCATGCCAAATTTACCGTGGATAAAGACATAGTTGATCGGGATATTGATTAATAACCCGATGAACCCAATCATCATGCCGGGGTAGGTTTTGGACAGCCCTTCACACTGGCAGCGCAAAACCTGATAGAACAGATAGCCAGGTACGCCCCACAGCAGCGCATGCAGGTAGCCAATGGCCTTTGCCGCCAGCTCTGGTGAATCGTCGCTCATCAGGTTAATGGCATATTCCCCCTGATACAGCACCAGCATCGTAAATACAGAAATAATAGCGGCCAGGAAAAAAGCTTGTCGCACCTGATGCGAGATGCGATCGCGTCGGCCGGAACCGTTGAGCTGTGCGACAACGGGCGTCAGCGCCAACAGCAGACCGTGACCAAAAAGAATGGCGGGTAGCCAGATTGATGTTCCTACAGCAACGGCGGCCATATCGGTGGCGCTATAGGCACCAGCCATGACGGTGTCAACGACACCCATCGATGTTTGAGACACTTGCGCAATAATGACAGGAACAGCAAGCGCTGATAATTTACGCGCTTCTGTCAGATACTGTTGCACGGATACCTTCCTTGAATGACTTGACGGCGGAATAAATAATTTAGATATAAGAAACAGATCGGGATAAAGAGAGAGTCATTGTAACGACTTAACGAAAGTAAACCAGCATGGAAGAGAATATATTCTTTTTGTTACGCTACGGTTTCGATGACCATGCGGTGTGCAGTATTCCGGTTTGGTTTTCCGCGAAATATCGGGCACACTGCACAAAATCATTTCTTTGTTTTTAAGAGGCAAACCGTATGTTTACCGGTATTGTGCAGGGCACCGCGCCGGTGGTGTCGATTGAAGAAAAATCCAATTTCCGTACGCATGTCGTTCAACTCCCGCCCGACCTGCTGCCCGGACTTGTACCTGGTGCCTCGGTGGCGCACAACGGCTGCTGCCTGACGGTAACCGCTATTGACGGCGATCGTGTCAGCTTCGATCTCATAAAAGAAACGCTGCGATTAACGAATCTGGGCGATATTCATGAAGGCGATGTCGTGAATATTGAGCGTGCCGCGAAGTTCGGTGACGAGATCGGCGGGCACGTCATGTCGGGCCATATTATGTGTACGGCGGAAGTGGTGAAGATTCAGGTTTCAGAGAATAACCATCAGATTTGGTTCCGTCTGGCAGATGACGCGCTGATGAAATACGTGCTGCATAAAGGCTTTGTCGGGATTGATGGCATCAGCCTGACGGTAGGGGAAGTAACTCGTGGGCGCTTCTGCGTGCATTTAATCCCCGAAACGTTGAACCGGACTACGCTGGGGCAGAAACGCCTGGGGAATCGCATCAATATTGAAATCGATCCGCAGACCCAGGCCGTAGTGGATACCGTTGAGCGTGTGTTGGCGAGCAAGCAGGCGAACGACCAGAGCAAAGAAGAGTAATTTCTGCGTTGCCTGATTCTGTAAACCGGACGAACAGCGTCGTCCGGTTTTTTCTCTTCTGCTAGCGTGAAACACGTACTCCTCCTTCGATCCCATCCAGACTGAATACCACTTGCCAGAGCTGGAGTGTTCTTGCTCTGAAGGCTCCAGCACAGAGGTTCAGGTAGTAGCTGAACATCCGGCGGAAGCGGTCATAGTTGCGCGGTCCGACGTGTTCAAACATGCCTACCGACACCACGCGGTCAAATTGCTGATCGAGATCGCGATAATCTTGTAGATCAATCGTGACATTCAGACTCTGACAACGCTGTTGTGCCAGCATCTGCTGTTCTCTGGAAATGGTGACGCCATAAACTGACACACCGTAGTGGCGTGCGGCGAATTCGGCAAGCCCGCCCCAGCCGCAACCGATGTCCAGCAGCGTCATTCCCGATTTGAGCTGGAGCTTTTCGCAGATCATCGCGAGTTTATCTTCCTGCGCCTGTTCCAGCGTCTGTGCTTGTTTCCAGTAAGCACAGGAGTATTGCATGTAAGGATCCAGCATCAGGGTAAAGAGGTCATTGCCTAAATCGTAATGTGCCTTGCCAACAATCTGAGCGCGTCTGCGGGATTGCGGATTCATGACACGTGAGAGGGCGACTCGCGTAAGATCGTGCAGACGGCGGGGCAACTTCGTTTCCAGCCCTGCACGCAGGACGCGATGGGAAAATATATCCAGTCGTTCACATTCCCACCAGCCCTCCATATAGCTCTCTCCCAGCCCCAGCGATCCTTCGCGCAGAACACGTTTAAAAAAACCAGGATGGGTCACGCGGATGTCAAAAGGGCGAGAGCCGTTGATGGTGATATCGGCGACATCCAACATGTCCTGCACGATGTGGAACCAGGGCGCGATATCGTCATCCCATTCTTCTGTATAAGGTAAACCCATCATGTCTCCTTAACTTTATGTAAAAGTATCGTAAAACATACCTGGACAGCACTTATCGCAGCCGACGTATCGGCTGTCACCAGAGAAAATGAAACGCGGTATTAAATTTAGAACTACTTCAGCCAGCATACAAGAAAATTGGCTGAAGCAGAGAGGGAAGCGGACAGGAATAAGAAAGTTGTCTGTATCGTGTCGTCGCGCTTAGCGGCGATAGTCGAGGTAAGGGCCGTCTGCCACAGAACGACGTTCAATTAACGTCGGATGGACTTCAATGACATGTGCATCTTCCCGCTTACTGGTAATGCGATCCAGCAACATCGCGAAGGCGGACTGCCCAAGACGCTCTTTCGGCTGATGAATGGTGGTCAGCGCCGGCGTAAAGAAACGCGCGTGGCGCACGTTGTCATACCCGATCACCGAAATATCCTGCGGCACGCGCAGACCCAGTTCGTCTGCCGCACAGATGGCACCCATCGCCATGATATCGCCACCGCAGAATACGGCCGTTGGTCGTTGTTTCTGCGCGAGAATCTGATGCATGGCTTTGTAACCGGATTCCGGCTCGAAATCGCCCTGAACCACCCATTCCTCGCGTACGGTGATGTCTGCTTCCTTCAGCGCTTTTAAAAAGCCGAGGTAGCGCCCGCTGCCAGTATTACGTTCTTGAATACCGGGAATGGCGCCGATATCCCGATGGCCGCGTTCGATCAGGTAGCGGCCTGCCATATAACCGCCTTCAAAGGCGTTATCGATAATCGTATCGGTAAAGTCGCTATGCATCTGGCCCCAGTCCATCACGACCATCGGGATGCTGCGATAGTCTTCCAGCATTGCCAGCAGCTCAGGTGGATATTCGGCACACATCACCAGTAAGCCGTCCACACGTTTTTGCGCCAGCATGGAGAGATAAGCGCGCTGTTTACCGATGTCGTTATGCGAATTACACAGCACCAGCGTGTAGCCTTTGGCATAGCAGCTGTTTTCGACGGCTTCGATGATCTCGGCGAAATAGGGGGCTTCGCTGGATGTAGCCAGCAAACCGATTGATTTAGTGTGGTTAACTTTGAGGCTGCGTGCGACGGCGCTGGGCGAATAGTGCAATTCTTTGATTGCCGCCCTGACGGCTGCCTTAGTCTCTTCGGCGACGAAACGTGTTTTATTGATCACGTGCGATACGGTTGTGGTGGAAACGCCAGCACGTTTTGCCACATCTTTAATCGTTGCCATCTAAAAATGACTCCTGAACTTACCTGTTACAGACGTAAGTATATTGTTAATCGTTTGCCTACGTTTAAAGTTCTTCTTCTAAGCTAAAAAACAGAATTTCAGAAGGAGAATGCCGAATGTTATACCGAAGGGATCTGGGTTGACGTTTTTCGACCGATACGCAGCGCTTTCATAAACAGCGGATTGTGTCCGATTTATCATGAAAGGGAAAGGGCTAATTTATACTATTAGTGATGCATTGGTCCGAGATTTTTCACTAAAATTATGAAAGAATCGTAATAACCCTATTGTTTGTGGTTTTAACCGCCTGGATGGGTTCGCAGTAAAGGGCGGTTTCCTCTTTCAGATAAAATTTGTTCGTTAATAAGGAGTGGTTTATGGATACAGATCTGAAGATGTCTTTGCTGACAACGGTTGGCGCACTGGCGATGATCATTGTGTTCAGTTTTGTTGCGGTGCTGAACTAACCGAACGATGCCTCTGTGTGATTTCCGTATTCAGACACGTTTATGCTACAGCTACATAAAACGTGTCTGAATCATTCTTCTTCTTCGATGCCGAATCCATTTCTCAACGAATTGTCTGTGGCGTTACTACGCGACGCGCGCCAACGTAGTGCTCCTGCCAATAATCTTCACTCAGTTTGCTGATACGAATATCTGAACCGGTACGCGGCGACTGGATAAATTTCCCTTCTCCCAGATAAACGCCGACATGATCGGCGGCACCGCGATTGTTGATGCGGAAGAAGACCAGATCGCCACTTTCCAGCTCGCTCTTTTTAATCGGAGCGGCATCACGCAGGTGATACATTTCATTGGCGGTACGTGGAATCTGGATCTTAACGACGTCTTTGTACGCGTAATAGACCAGTCCGCTACAGTCGAATCCGGTAAAAGGAGATGAGCCGCCCCAGTGGTAAGGCTTGCCTATTTGGCTCATCAACTTATTCATTGCTGTCGTTTTGGCATGTTGATAACGCTTTTTATGCGCCGCGCTCAGCGCCATACCTTTTTCTGTAGGCGCCGGATTTTTCTCCGCTTTTCCCTTGACCGTCGTTTTCTTCAGCCCGGTTTTGACTCTGGCCTGTGCGGTTGTCTGCTTTTCTTCTTCAGGCTTCAGCTTTTTGAGATTCTTTTTCACGAGTGCGGGCGTGCTGCTTTGCGTCCGTGACGGTTTTTTTTCTGTTGATTTGTTTACGCTGCGAGGTTTGGTTTTCGTGCTGACCGCGGTAGGTTCTGGTTTTTTGCTTTTGATCGGTGTCGGTGACTTCGCATTACCCTTTGTTTGACGGCTTTTCTTATTGGTTTCTTCAACGGCGCTTTTCTTTGGCGCAGAATGCGGGGTATGCGGTGCAGCCTGAACGACGTTCAGGGACAGATTGCTGAAAAATAATATAAAAAGAGTAATAAACAAGCGCATAATAAAAGTGACCGAACATAATCCTTAACTCGCTCAATCCGCACAGTATTCCTGAAAACGGCGGCATAAAAAAGTGGGCATGGTCGCTTTATTCATACAGAATAGTGAAAAAACGTTAATAGTTGTTTTTTCGATTGATTTATCAACGCTTTCTGGCGTTGATTTCATCAAGGGCGAATAACTTGCAGGGAAAATATCCCTACAAAAAATGGCGTTTTTTTGTGACTGGTGGCATCGGTACAATATCACTGAGTCAATGTCGCTGTCGTAGTACCTCTGACGGCGGCTCATGGCTAGCGTTTTGGACGTTAGCCATCCTATAAGTTTAAGGAAGCAAGAAGATGACGACACCGACAATTGAAAAAATTCAGCGCCAAATTGCTGAAAACCCGATTCTGCTGTACATGAAAGGCTCCCCGAAATTGCCAAGTTGCGGTTTTTCCGCACAGACAGTTCAGGCGTTGTCTGCATGTGGCGAGCGTTTTGCGTATGTTGATATTTTACAGAACCCGGATATTCGCGCTGAGCTGCCGAAATACGCGAACTGGCCGACATTCCCACAGCTGTGGGTTGACGGCGAGCTGATTGGCGGTTGTGATATCGTGGTTGAAATGTTCCAGCGTGGTGAACTGCAACCGCTGATCAAAGAAACGGCCGACAAGTACAAAGCACAGCAGGCCGATCAAGAGTAATGCGTTCTTAATGACGATGCTATACGTCATTACCGGAGCGTAAATCCTTCCAACGGGTGCCTTATGGCACCCGTTCTTTTATCTCTGATTTTCCCGTCTTTTTAGTCTTCGGCTGACGCGTCTTCCAGCGAATGTTCTTCCTGCGCAATCGGCCACCCACCCAGACGTTTCCAGCGGTTAACCAACTCACAGAACAGCAAGGCTGTCTGATTGGTATCATACAGCGCGGAGTGTGCCTGACTGGAGTCAAACGCAATACCCGCAGCAATACAGGCCTTGGCAAGGACGGTTTGTCCTAACACCAGCCCGCTGAGGGCCGCGGTATCAAAGGTGGCGAAAGGGTGAAATGGGTTGCGTTTCAGGCTACAGCGCTCCGCTGCCGCCATCATGAAACTGTGGTCGAATGTAGCATTATGCGCCACGATAATGGCACGGTTGCAGTTTTGCTCCTTGATCCCTTTGCGCACGACTTTGAAAATTTCGTGCAGCGCATCATATTCGCTCACGGCGCCGCGTAGCGGATTGGTAGGGTCAATGCCGTTAAACGCCAGCGCGGCGGGTTCAAGGATCGCGCCTTCGAATGGTTCAACATGAAAATGTAGCGTTTCATCTGGCTGCAACCAACCGTCTTGATCCATTTTTAATGTTACCGCCGCCACTTCCAGCAAGGCATCGGTTTTCGCATTAAATCCGGCGGTTTCAACATCAATCACTACCGGGTAGAACCCACGAAAACGGCCGCTCAGGGCGTTCAGATCACTTTTATCAGCCATTTGTCTCTTAATTGTTAGCAAAACGCAGCGCGCATTATTGCAAATTTTGACTGGAGATGCAGCATGCCGTTGTGGTTCAAACCGCGAGGGGGACGAAGAGGGGGAGGGAACAGGTGCCGATGTAGCACCTGTAGCATGCGAGAGATATCAGTGGCCGATGCCGTTACCCGCGTGGGCATTTTCGATCAATTCAATTTTATAGCCGTCTGGATCTTCAATGAACGCGATGACGGTTGTGCCGCCTTTGACCGGACCAGCTTCGCGCGTGACATTGCCGCCTGCTTTGCGGATACGCTCACAGGTTGCGGCAACATCGTCAACGCCCAGTGCGATATGACCATAGGCGTTGCCTAGATCATAACTGTCGACGCCCCAGTTGTAGGTCAGTTCGATAACTGTACCTTCGCTCTCTTCGGTATAACCGACGAAAGCCAGCGTGTATTTGTATTCGGTATTCTCGCTGGTGCGCAGCACGCGCATGCCCAGAACCTGAGTATAGAAATCGATAGAACGTTGTAAATCGCCAACACGCAGCATGGTGTGAAGTAAACGCATAGTGTCCTCGTTAAAAAGTGCAACAAAAGGGAAGTATAGCGTTGTGGCTCTGCCGAGTCCAAGCTGTTGGGATGATGCTAAAAATGCGACACTATGGTGAGGTTTGTGTTAAAACGTACTAACAGGAGGGGGAAATAGCGCGGTGGGGCACTTTTAGGCTGCCGGGCGTGTAAAAAAATCGTCAGTTATTACAATGGTTATCTAATTATTTTCATTGTGACTGTCCGTTTGTGCTTGCCAGCGGTAAAGAACAGGGCTTCAATAAATAGAGTTGTAGCAGGAGGTGTTGTGCCAGAGCAACTAGAACTCTTTGTGGTCCCTAATCCATGCCGTGGTATTTGTCAGGTGGATGAAGGCGGGTATTGTCGCGGTTGCTTTCGCAGTCGTAATGAACGCTTTAGTTGGAGCCAAATGAGTGATGCGCAGAAACAGGATGTGCTGCGTTTGTGTCGGCAGAGAATGAAACGCTCACAGCGTGCAGAGAAAACCGATACGCCAGCAGAATCCCGTCAGCCATCGTTGTTTTAAGTCATCTTGTCTTAGATGATCTATTAACGTGAAATTTTGTTTAAGCAACGCAGGAGCGTTCGATTGAATAAAATAAGCCTGAGATCATTTTTAAAAGACTTTTATTTGATAGAATCCATTTCACGGTGGTTCTATTTTTACAACAATAAAGTCGTTTCTTATTTTATAAATCAGAGTTGATTGCAATCCAGGGATATAACTTAGCGTGCTAACAATAAGGAGAGGTGATGGAATTGCCATTAGGATCTGATTTAGCCCGTCTGGTGCGCGTATGGCGTGCGCTAGTCGATCATCGGTTAAAACCACTTGAACTAACCCAAACACACTGGGTTACGCTGCATAACATATACCATTTACCCCCTGGTCAATCGCAGATTCAACTGGCCAAAGCGATAGGTATTGAGCAACCTTCATTGGTTCGAACACTGGATCAGCTGGAGGAGAAAGGGTTAATCACTCGCCATGTTTGTGCACACGATCGTCGGGCAAAACGTATTATGCTGACTGAATCGGCAGAGCCGATCATACAGGCAGTCAATGGCGTAATTAGCCATACACGTAATGAAGTATTATTTGGAATTACGCCGGAGCAGGTTGATGAATTAGCGCTGCTGGTTGCGCGCCTTGAGAAAAATATATTGGCATTACATGAGAATCAAGCGTAGCTAAATTTGGGTTGCGCAGAGGGAGAATTAAATCCCGGTAATATTACCAATATCTGTCATTGGTTATTCATTCCGGGAGTTGATTATTCGTTGTGACGATCGCCGCAGTTGGCGGCGATCGTCACACAGCATCAGCGTGGAGAAACGGTGATGCTGCGGCCATTGCTGGCCATAGCAACGCGTTGACCTACGCTGAATTTCGTATCGCCTTGTTTCTGTACTACCATGATAGTACTTCCGTCATCACGACGAATTTCCAGCTCTACGCCCTGTGTACGGTTCAGTGCACTTGTTGCGCTTTGACCCGCAACTCCACCTGCTACCGCACCCGCTGCTGTCGCCAGACTACGACCGGAACCGCCGCCGACCGTGTTGCCCAGGAAACCACCCAGTACGGCACCGCCCAGCGCACCGATCACGTTAGAATCTTCCCCCGCCTGAATCTGAACCGGGCGCGTAGAAACAATCGTACCGTAGGTCACAGTCTGTACCTGCTTAGCTTCGGATGCACTGTAAACATCACCTGAAAGTGTACTGGTATTAGCACAACCAGCCAGCGTGATACCTGCAAGGGTAACCACAAGTAAACGCTTCATCATAATACTAACTCCTTAATAGCGAATATGTCGGGCTGGCTCAGCCGCGGCCGACGCAGTGTTATACCAATAAATTATGGTCTGGCTCAGTATAGCATGCCACTCTTTTTACTCTTTTTTTCAGAATATAATAGTGCGCTTAAATTGCGTATAAACAGAGGAGTAAATCGCACGAGAAGTGGCTTTTTTTGTAGCAAATATTATCAAAACCCCCCATTTGGTTAAAAGCTGGCCCATGTGGCAAAAACGCAAAAAATTTAATAATTCAGCGTGTTAACGTGCTACTTTTATTCTCGATATAACGGTTATTAGCGGTGTTCTCTTTTTATCCCATAGGGCAAAGGCTACATAATGAGATCAGGCAGATATATTGGCGTAATGTCCGGCACCAGCCTGGATGGTGTGGACGTTGTGCTCGCCGCGATTGACGAGCATACGGTTGCTCAGCAGGCCAGCTACTGTCACCCGATACCGCAGGACATCAAAATGGCCATCCTGGGGATGTGTCAGGGGCAGGCGGTAACGCTGTCGGCACTGGGAAAGTTGGATACGCGTCTGGGTATCTTGTTTGCCGAAGCTGTACTGGCGCTGCTTAAAGAGACGGAATTGGGGGCTCAGGATATTACGGCGATTGGCTGCCACGGGCAGACGGTCTGGCACGAGCCTACGGGCGACGCGCCCTGCACGTTGCAGATCGGTGATAATAATCGTGTCGCCGCATTGACGGGTATTACGACCGTGGGGGATTTTCGCCGTCGGGATTTGGCTTATGGCGGGCAAGGCGCACCGCTGGTTCCCTCGTTCCACCATGCGCTGCTGCTACATCCTGTCGAACGGCGTATCGTGCTCAACGTTGGGGGAATCGCCAATCTGTCGCTGTTGGTTCCGGGTGCGCCAGTACGTGGTTACGACACTGGCCCCGGCAACATGTTGCTGGATGCCTGGATCTGGCGGCACTGCGCACAACCGTACGATAAAGACGCCGCGTGGGCGATAAGCGGGCAGGTTAACCCGCTATTGCTTCGTCGGATGTTAACCGATCCTTATTTTGCGTTACCGGCGCCAAAAAGCACCGGACGTGAGTATTTCAACCTGAGCTGGCTGGAAAGAATGCTGGCTGGGCTGCCGCCGATGGCATCACAGGATGTTCAGGCAACACTGGTTGAGTTAACCGCGATGAGCATCGCTGAACAGGTGCTGCTGGTCGGTGGATGCGAACGTTTACTGGTTTGTGGTGGCGGGGCGCGCAATCCGCTCATCATGTCGCGTCTCTCGGCGCTGCTGCCGGGCATCGAAGTTAGCACGACGGATGAATGTGGCGTAAGCGGCGATGACATGGAAGCGCTGGCATTTGCCTGGCTGGCTTCACGCACGTTGTCGGGACTGTCGGGCAATCTGCCGTCTGTTACGGGAGCGAGTCAGGAAACGGTGTTAGGCGCGATTTATCCGGTCAACGCGGATTAATCAGATTTTGCCGAGAGGTTCAGGTTTATCCTCTTGTTAAACTTCAAGGTGCGGCAGCGTCAGTTGCCGCCATTGACAAGAATGACAGGAGAAAAGAATGAAACGATTGCTGACGGGGACAGCGCTGATTCTGCTGAGCGGATGCAGCTATTTCGGTCATAAACAAACGGTGGAAACGCTGCATTATCAATGTGGTACCATGCCGCTAACGGTGACGCTACAGCAGGGCGGCGAAACGCCTTCGCAGGTGAGTTTCCTGCTGGACGGCGAACGTCTGGCTCTCCCTCAGGTGGTGTCCGCTTCTGGCGTCCGATACAGCAATGATATCTACACATTTTGGAGCAAAGGCGATCGCGCATTTATCCAACGTGGTGAACGGGTTATCGTAGACGACTGCGTGTTGGCACCGATGTAACTACGTCGCACGGTCGCGGTGTTACTGCTGATTGCGATTTTTCGGGTACGGGAGCAAAATGGGATTTTCGCCCGCTTCTGGCCCGACATTGCGACAGCAGGACATTATGACTCAGGAACGCTCCCCCTCTGATAGTACTCCTCTTCAACCCGCCGATATCGCCGACATCCGCCGTGAATACACGCGTGGTGGGCTTCGTCGTAGCGATCTTCCGGCTAACCCGTTGGATTTGTTTGAACGCTGGTTGAAGCAGGCCTGCGACGCGAAACTGGCCGATCCTACCGCGATGTCCGTCGCGACCGTCGATGAGCATGGGCAACCTTACCAACGTATCGTTCTGTTGAAACACTATGATGAGAAAGGCATGGTGTTTTATACCAATATGGGCAGCCGCAAAGCCCATCACCTGGAAAACAACCCACGTATTAGCCTGCTGTTCCCTTGGCATATGCTGGAACGACAGGTAATCGTGCTGGGGCGCGTGGAGAAACTACCGGCGCTGGAGGTGCTGAAATATTTCCACAGCCGCCCGAAAGACAGCCAGATTGGTGCGTGGGTATCTAAGCAGTCCAGCCGGATTTCAGCGCGCGGCGTGCTAGAGAGTAAATTTTTGGAATTGAAGCAAAAATTCCAGAATGGCGAGGTGCCTTTGCCGAGCTTCTGGGGAGGCTTCCGCGTCGTTATCGATTCTGTGGAGTTTTGGCAGGGCGGTGAGCACCGCTTGCACGATCGATTTTTCTATCAGCGGCAGGAAGAAGGCTGGCAGATTGATCGTTTAGCGCCTTAATCGCGAAATATCCGTGTTAAACGCTGGCGCTCCTATCATCAGCACTTTATCCTATGAAGTTTCGCGTTGACTGGGCATTGCACAGCGATAGGGGTGTTTATAGCGTGTTGCGTAAGGTAATGCGGCAGTGAAATCATCATGCGGCAGCAGGCAGGTATGCTGCGCATTTCTCACGGCGTTGTGCGTATCCCAAAGAGGGAACGTAACGGCCTGTTTTTTATAAAAATGGAGTTATCGATGGCGAGTAGTAACCTGATTAAACAATTGCAAGAGCGGGGCTTGATTGCCCAGGTGACGGATGAGGGTGCGTTAGCAGAGCGGCTGGCGCAAGGGCCAATCGCACTGTATTGCGGCTTCGATCCCACCGCTGACAGCTTGCATTTGGGGCATCTGGTGCCGCTGCTCTGCCTGAAACGCTTCCAGTTGGCTGGGCACAAACCGGTGGCACTGGTAGGCGGCGCCACGGGGCTGATCGGTGACCCCAGCTTTAAAGCCACGGAGCGCAAGCTGAACACGGCTGACACCGTGGGGGAATGGGTAGAGAAAATTCGTCGTCAGGTGTCTCCATTCCTGGATTTTGACTGTGGCAAAAACAGCGCAATTGCGGCTAATAACTACGATTGGTTCGGCAGTATGAACGTGCTGGATTTCCTGCGTGACATCGGCAAACATTTCTCCGTTAATCAGATGATTAACAAAGAAGCCGTCAAACAGCGTTTAAACCGTGATGACGTTGGTATTTCGTTCACCGAATTTTCTTACAACCTGCTTCAGGGATATGACTTTGCCTCGCTGAACAAACAGCATGACGTCGAACTGCAAATTGGGGGTTCTGACCAGTGGGGCAACATCACCTCCGGTATCGATTTGACGCGCCGTATGAACCAAAAACAGGTTTACGGTTTGACTGTGCCGTTGATCACCAAATCTGATGGGACGAAATTCGGTAAAACGGAAGGCGGCGCGATCTGGCTTGATGCCAGCAAAACCAGCCCTTACAAATTCTACCAGTTCTGGATCAACACGGCGGATGCCGATGTGTACCGCTTCCTGAAATTCTTCACGTTCATGAGCCTTGAAGACATCGACGCGCTGGAAGAAGAAGATAAAAATAGCGGTAAGGCTCCGCGTGCGCAGTACGTGTTGGCGGAAGAAGTGACCCGTATGGTGCATGGCGAAGCGGGTCTGGAAGCCGCTCGCCGTATTACACAAAGCCTGTTCTCTGGCGCATTGCAGGAGATGACGCAGGACGATTTTGCCCAACTGGCGCAGGATGGTATGCCGATTATCGAACTGGAAAACGGCGCGGATTTGCAACAGGCGCTGGTGAGTGCGGAGCTGGTGCCGTCACGCGGTCAGGCTCGTACGATGATCTCTTCGAATGCGGTAACCATTAATGGCGAAAAGCAGGCCGATCCTGAATACACCTTCAGTGCTGCTGACCGTTTGTTCGATCGCTACACCTTGTTGCGTCGCGGCAAAAAGCACTACTGCCTGATCTGTTGGAAAGCATAAGCATCACCGATAAGGGAGCGCCAGCTCCCTTTCTTCTTGTAAGTTGAGGCGCACAGGCGCTGGCAAGGATTTGAGTTGTATCTAATGAAAAATATACTTTCCATCCAATCCCATGTCGTTTTTGGTCATGCTGGTAACAGCGCGGCAGAGTTTCCCATGCGTCGGATGGGCGCAAACGTTTGGCCGTTGAATACGGTGCAATTCTCGAACCATACCCAATACGGCCACTGGACGGGGTGTGTAATGCCTGCGAGTCACCTGACCGACGTGGTGCAGGGGATTGCGAATATCGACAAGCTGAAAACCTGTAATGCCGTGCTGAGTGGTTATATCGGGTCGGCGGAGCAAGGGGAACATATCCTTGGGATTGTCCGTCAGGTAAAAGCCGCCAATCCTGATGCGCTATATTTCTGCGATCCGGTGATGGGAACGCCAGAGAAAGGCTGCATTGTCGCGCCCGGCGTATCTGGGTTTCACTGTCAGCAGTCGTTGCTTGCGGCCGATATTATCGCGCCGAATCTGCCTGAACTGGAACTGCTCGGTGGCCGCACCGTACATAACGTGGCAGAGGCCGTGGAAACCGCGCGCGCGCTGTGTGAAAAAGGACCAAAAATCGTTCTGGTCAAACACCTTAGCCGAGCGGCTGCGCGTGAAGACAGCTTCGAGATGCTGCTGGTCACGCCGACGGATGCCTGGCACATCAGCCGTCCCCTGGTGGAATTTGAACGCCAGCCCGTCGGCGTGGGCGATTTAACCAGTGGCTTGCTGCTGGTGAACTTGCTGAAAGGAGTGGCCTTGGATAAGGCGCTGGAGCACACGACGGCGGCTGTCTATGAAGTCATGCTGGTGACGAAAGAGATGAATGAATATGAGCTGCAACTGGTCGCTGCTCAGGATGGGATTGCCAATCCGCGTCATCATTTTCAGGCGATTCGCCTGTCGTAAAATGTATAACGCCCCGAATGTCGGGGCGTTATTGCATGCTATTTTTTCAACCTTTCAACCTTTCAACCTTTCAACCTTAAGCGCGGTCGCGACGGAAGGGCGTTCGGCAATGTGGTCGAGGTAAGCCGCTAGTGCAGGGTAGCGGAACATGTCCAGTTTTAGCGACTGTGCCCAGCGCATCACGGTAAACAGATACGCATCGGCGATACTAAAACGGTTAGCGACCAGATAGTTTTGTTCACTTAACACCAGATTTATATAACGAAATTTGACCTGCAAATATTCCATCAGCAGCTCTTTATACGTTTCCGGCGTGCCGGGACGGAAAAGCGGCGTAAACGTTTTGTGCAGCTCCGCAGAAATGTAATTCAGCCATTCGAGAGTATGGTAGCGCGCCATGCTGCCGGTCGGGGCGATAAGGTTACAGTGTGGAACCAGATCGGCGATGTATACGGCGATAGCGACACCTTCAGTCAGAACAGAACCATCATCCAACTCTAGTGCTGGCACCATTCCTTTCGGGTTGATGAACGTATAGTCGGTTCCACGCTCTGTCTTTTTCGTGCGCAGGTTGACCTTCTCCAGCTTGAATTCCAGTTTGGATTCGATCAAAACGATGTGTGTAAATAGAGAACTGCTTTCAGCTTTATAAAACAGTTTCATGGAAACCCCTTTCTATTATTATTTTTCCATCAACACATGCGCTGATGATTGTTGAATAGCTACATGTCGTTTTTTTACAACAAAACGTAACGAGAGAGTGTGAGGCTTCTTGCAAAATACTCCTTATGTATGATTGTTGTATGAAATTCAGGCGATTTTGACCGTTCAGCATCAAATGTTCATTCGCCATTCCTGGGCTGTTTTACTGAGGTTAACGGCGAAGGTAAGTAAAGCGATGTGGCGGTCGCCATAGGCCGCTTTTGGCGGGGATGGGAACATCGACGTGATGGATCGCCAGAGTCACTTCGGAATTGGCAAGATCGCGATAGCCTGGGAGATGAGACGTTAACGCAGGGAACGTGCTAAATAAAGGACGCTGTGGGTTTTTGAAGCCTATGCGGTTAAATCAGCGGTGTAAGTGATGTTTTCCCACGTGTGATTTATCGAACTTAATTAATGATTACTACATTTTTTGATAGGAAAAAATTCATTAGTGACAGATTTCGTATTTTTCATGACACCGTCAATTTAAGTTATTTCCCCAAGGTTGGTGCCTTATGGATATTTAAAAATGAAAATAGGAGGGGTATGAAGAAACGTAATTTATTGTTACATAGACTAGGTTACTCCTTTATTTTAGCCTGTAATAAAATAGGGGTAGTCATGTTGAATGGTTTTTGTGGGGAAAGAATGAAATGAGTTAACTATGACGCTTCCTGTTATATCTTCTGTGTTATTTCTCGGCTTCTATTATTGATGGGGAAGCAATAACATTATCGATTAACTATTATTCTACACCAAGATACAGACAATATTACGACGAAAAATGGGATAAACCGCAGGATGATGACGAGGATGCATCGAACGGCGAGTTCTTACTAATAATGCGTATTGTCTAACGCTATTTGTTACCATGAGGTTACTATGAAAAAGAACAGCTTATTGTTTTTTATTGCCTTGGCTATTGTTCTCGGAATTATTGTCGGGGGGGTCTGTCATGCTGTATTAACTGAGCAGCAAGCCAAAGACGTCGTTTCCTACTTTAATCTAGTGACCGATGTTTTTCTTCGCCTGATAAAAATGATTATTGCGCCATTGGTATTCGCAACATTGGTCTCGGGTCTTGCTAGTATGGGGAATTCTTCCTCAGTTGGCAGAATAGGTCTGAAGGCCATGGTGTGGTTTATTTGCTCTTCAGTGGTATCCCTCTTTATTGGTATGTTGTTGGCAAATATCTTTGAACCCGGTGTTGGCATGAATCTCGCCATTCCAAGTACGCCAATAGCCGTAGATACTGGCGTAAACACTGGCGGATTTACGCTGAAAAGCTTCATTGCGCATATATTTCCACGCAGTATCGTCGAAGCCATGGCGAATAACGAAATATTGCAGATTCTGGTGTTCTCGATGTTCTTCGGTTCTGCATTGGCTTTTGTTAAAGGCCAAACCAAGCATGCCGTTACCATGGAAACGATGGTAGAAGCACTGGCGAAAGTGATGTTTCGGGTGACGGACTATGTCATGCGATTAGCGCCGCTGGCCGTGTTTTCCTCGCTGGCGTCATCTATTACGACCGAAGGTCTGGGGCTTCTCCTCGACTTTGGCAAAGTTATCGGCGAGTTCTACCTTGGATTAGCGCTGCTATGGGGGCTCATGTTTGGTGCCGGGACGTTGTTCCTCGGTAAGAAAGCAACCTGGGGTCTGATCAAACTGCTGCGTGAGCCTAGTATGCTGGCGTTTGCGACGGCTAGTAGCGAAGCGGCCTATCCGAAAACAATGGAAGCGCTGAGCGAATTCGGCGTGCCTAAAAAAATCACCAGCTTCGTGCTCCCGTTGGGGTATTCCTTTAACCTTGTCGGATCCATGATCTATCAGGCGTTTGCCATTCTGTTTATCGCGCAGGCTTACAACATCCACTTAAGTTTGACGGAGCAGACCCTGATTCTGCTGACGCTGATGATCACCAGTAAAGGTATGGCTGGCGTAGCGCGTGCCGCCGTCGTCGTGGTTGCTGCGACATTGCCGATGTTCAGTTTACCCGAAGCGGGCATTTTGCTGATTATTGGTATCGATCAGTTCCTGGATATGGGCCGCACGGCGACCAATGTGATTGGTAACGGTATGGCGACTGCGGTTGTTGCCAAGCTGGAGCGAAACCATGGACTGGAAGAACAAGAGCATGAGCATGCCGATGAAGACGCACCTGTGATGGCGGCCGAAAATGTCTAAATTCGCTTCAGGTTAATACACTGAGACAGACGGCCTTCGGGCCGTTTTTCTCTTCTGCTTTCGCTCCCTTCTGCTTGCTGCTTTTACTGTCTGCTATCCCCTTCACGTTCCTATTAGCGTTTATTTTGATCTACCGCTTTTCAATAGCTAACGGCTATCGCTGCATTCATATCGTCTTGTTGCAAAAACGTTATTTTTTGTTTGTGTTATCTTTAAATAAGACCGCAAGATCAGGCTGGTTATTCATTGATCGCCCGATGCAGAATAACGAATAGCAAGTTAATTTGGGAGGAAGCATGTCATCACACCTTCGCGACACTTGTCTGGACACACTGACGGTACAGCAGCAAATTTACCATTATTACAGCCTGCCGAAGGCGGCGAAAGCGCTCGGTAACATTGATAAATTACCGAAGTCACTCAAGGTGCTGCTGGAGAATTTATTGCGTCATCAGGACGGCGACACGGTCGAGCAGGACGACCTTCAGGCGGTCGTGGACTGGCTGAAGACAGGCCACGTTGACCGGGAAATTGCCTATCGTCCCGCGCGTGTATTAATGCAGGATTTTACCGGCGTGCCTGCCGTGGTCGATCTGGCAGCGATGCGGGCGGCGGTGAAGCGACTGGGCGGCGATGTGAATAAGGTTAACCCGCTGTCGCCAGTTGATTTGGTTATTGACCACTCGGTGACGGTTGATCACTTCGGCGATCGTCAGGCGCTCACGGATAACACACAGCTGGAAATGGCGCGTAACCGTGAACGCTATGAGTTTCTGCGCTGGGGGCAAAATGCCTTTAGCCACTTTAGCGTCGTGCCGCCGGGAACCGGGATTTGCCATCAGGTGAATCTGGAGTATCTGGCTAAGGCCATCTGGCATGAAAAGCAGGGCGATAAACAGTTCGCCTATCCCGATACGCTGGTGGGAACCGATTCACATACCACGATGATTAACGGTTTGGGTGTGCTCGGCTGGGGCGTCGGCGGGATAGAAGCCGAAGCAGCGATGCTGGGGCAACCGGTGTCGATGCTGATCCCCGATGTGGTCGGCGTTAAACTCAGCGGCAAGATGCGCGAAGGGATCACGGCAACCGATCTGGTGCTGACGGTTACGCAGATGCTGCGTAAACACGGCGTGGTCGGCAAGTTTGTGGAATTTTACGGCGATGGACTGGATTCGCTTCCGCTGGCGGATCGCGCGACCATCGCCAACATGGCACCGGAATATGGTGCGACCTGCGGTTTTTTCCCCATCGATCAAATCACGCTGGACTACATGCGGTTGACCAACCGTGCGGAAGAACAGATTGCACTGGTGGAAGCTTACAGTAAGCAGCAAGGGCTGTGGCGTAATACCGGGGATGAACCGGTATTTACCAGCCAGCTCGCGCTGGATTTGGCGACGGTGGAAACCAGTCTGGCAGGGCCGAAACGCCCGCAGGATCGTGTGCCTTTACCTGGCGTGCCAGAAGCCTTTAAAGCCAGTCGGGAGTTGGATGTCAGCACGGTGAAGAATCGTTCGGACTATGAAGAATTCACGTTGGAAGGCGAAACGCACCGTTTGCATCAAGGCGCGGTCGTGATCGCTGCGATCACGTCCTGCACCAATACCTCTAACCCGAGCGTGCTGATGACAGCCGGGCTGCTGGCAAAAAATGCCGTAGAGCGCGGTCTGAAAACCAAACCGTGGGTGAAAACGTCGTTGGCACCCGGATCACGCGTCGTAACCGATTACTATGCTAAAGCGGGATTGACGCCGTACCTTGATGAACTGGGGTTCAATCTGGTCGGTTACGGCTGTACCACCTGTATCGGTAACTCCGGCCCGCTGCCGGACGCGATCGAAGCCGCGATAAAAGCAGGCGATCTGACGGTTGGCGCGGTGCTGTCAGGCAACCGTAATTTTGAAGGCCGCATCCATCCGCTGGTGAAAACGAACTGGCTGGCATCGCCGCCGCTGGTGGTCGCGTATGCGCTGGCGGGGAATATGAACGTCGATCTGACCCAAGAACCGCTGGGTGAAGATCGTGACGGAAAAGCCGTCTTCCTGAAAGATATCTGGCCTTCGACCAAAGCGGTGGCAGACGCGGTATTGAATGTCAGCGCGGGCATGTTCCACAAGCAATATGCGGCGGTGTTTGAAGGCACGCAGGAGTGGCAAGATATCGAGGTCGATAACAATCCTACCTATCAATGGCCGGAAGAATCGACCTACATTCGTCAGACGCCTTTCTTTCTGGAAATGGGGAAAGAACCTGAACCGGTTCAGGATATCCACAACGCGCGTATTCTGGCGATGTTGGGCGATTCGGTCACCACCGACCATATCTCGCCAGCCGGTAATATCAAGCGCGATAGCCCGGCAGGGAAATATTTGCTGGAGCGTGGCGTCGAAACCGCGGAGTTCAACTCTTACGGTTCACGGCGCGGTAACCACGAAGTGATGATGCGCGGGACGTTTGCCAACATCCGTATTCGTAATGAGATGGTGCCGGGTAAAGAGGGCGGTTATACCCGCCATATCCCGTCGCAGAATGAGATGACGATTTATGACGCGGCGATGCGCTACAAGGACGACAATGTGCCACTGGCGCTGTTTGCCGGGAAGGAATACGGTTCAGGCTCCAGCCGCGACTGGGCCGCGAAAGGCCCGCGTTTGCTGGGGGTTCGTGTGGTGATTGCCGAATCGTTCGAGCGTATTCACCGTTCTAACCTGATTGGGATGGGGATTCTGCCGCTGGAGTTTCCTGACGGTGTGACGCGTAAGACGCTGCAATTAACCGGCGACGAGCAAATCTCGATTACGGGGCTAAATCAGCTGACGCCGGGGGCGACGGTTGAGGTCAACATCACGGATACCAGTGGTAACACGCAGACCATCAGCACCCGCTGCCGCATCGACACCCGTAACGAACTGACCTACTACCAGAACGACGGCATCCTGCACTACGTTATCCGTAATATGCTGTAACGTTACTCCTGTTCAGTCCTGCCGCGCTGGTGCACTTTTCTTCTGCACCAGCGCACGTTTTCCCACATTAAATGCTCGAATCCTCAGGTGAATTGTGGTTAGGTGGTAGTGACGCTAACTACATGGGGAATAAGTAAAAATTATTGCCCATCCATGCCTCGGAATCGCGGAAATGCCGCTTGAAGAATGACGGGGATATAACAGGAGGTTATATGAATGAGTTAATTAAAAAACGCTTCAAACACTCGCTGCTGCTCACGCTGTGTACCGCAGGGGCGATGACATCGGCTTTTGCTGCCCAGGTTCCTGCTGGGGCGGTACTGGCGGATAAGCAAGAACTGGTACGAGGCAACGGTTCAGAGCCGGCATCGTTGGATCCGCATAAGGTGGAAAGCGATGTAGAAGGCCACATTATCAATGATTTCTTCGATAATCTGGTTCGCGTGGACGATGACGGCACTATCGAACCGCGACTGGCGGAGCGCTGGGAGAATAAAGACAACACGGTGTGGACGTTCCATCTGCGGCCTGATGCCAAATGGTCCGATGGTTCACCGATTACCGCTGATGATGTGGTTTACAGCTGGCGACGTCTTGGTGACCCGAAAACGCTGTCACCGTACGGTAGCTATGTCGCCAGTATGTATGTGAAGAATGCGGCGGATATTCTGGCAGGCAAGAAAACGCCAGATTCCTTGGGTATCAAGGCGCTGGATAGTCATACCGTTGAAGTGACGCTGGAGCATCCGCTTTCCTATTTCCTGGAAATGTCGGCTTACCATGTACTGGTGCCATTACCGAAAGCGGTGATTGAAAAGCATCCGGAAAACTGGACGCAGGTCGGCAATTTTGTCAGCAGCGGTCCCTACACGCTGAGCGAGTGGGTCGTTAACGAACGTATCGTCGGCACGCGCAATAGCCAGTATTGGGATAACGCGCATACCGTGATTAACAAAGTGACGTACCTGCCGATCAGTTCTCAGGCGGCGGAGCTGAATCGCTATAAGTCCGGTGAAGTTGACATTACCGGGCTGTTATCACCGATCCAGTTTGCATCATTGAAAAAAGAATACCCGCAGGAAGTGAAGGTAGCACCGCAGATCGGTACCTACTTCTATCGCTTCAATACGAAAAAGGCACCTTTTGACGATCCCCGTGTTCGTCGTGCTCTGGATCTCAGCTTAGATAAAGATATCATCGCCAATAATGTGTTGGGTATGGGACAGACGCCTGCTTACAGTTTGATTCCTAAAAATATTGGTGGCTTCCAGCGTAAGGATCCTGAATGGGCTAGTTGGACACAGCAACAGCGCAACGAGGAAGCGAAAAAACTGTTGAAAGAAGCTGGATTTGATGAAAAACATCCGCTGAAATTCAACCTGCTTTACAACACCTCTGAATCGCATTTGCGTGTGGCGATCGCCGCGAGTTCAATGTGGAAGAAGAATCTTGGCTCAGAAGTGACGCTGCAAAATCAGGAATGGAAAACCATGCTGGATACTGTACGTATGGGGAATTTTGAAGTGGTCAGACAATCCTGGACGGGGGATTACAATGAAGCCAGTACGTTCCTGAATACGTTGGAAACCAATGACAGTAACAACAATGGTAAATTCAGTAATACGGAATATGATGCGTTGTTGAAAAAAGCGCTGACGGTGAAGGATAAGCAAGATAAAGAGGTTATTTATCAACAGGCTTCGGATATTTTAGATAAAAACATTCCATTATTGCCTATCTATTATTACGTCCAGCCTCAGATGGTTAAAACCTATATTGGTGGTTTTTCGCCTAATGTGCGCGGCGATTATTACACGCAAGACATGTACATCCTCAAGCACTGAACCAAATAAAACAGCCGGTAAAAACCGGCTGTCGTCATTGAAAGATACGATCCTGACGCGACGTGGGATCGCTATTTCATATCCAGCATGTGTCCCATTTTGGCGGCTTTGGTTGCCAGATAGTTCTCATTCTTTGGGTTGCGCCCGACGAGTAATGGCACACGTTCGACGATATTGATTCCTGCTTCGTTGAGTATTTTCACTTTCTGCGGGTTATTGGTCAGCAGGCGGACTTCATCAACGCCCAGCAGCTTGAACATATCAGCGCACAGTGTGAAATCACGCTCGTCGGCGGCGAATCCAAGCTGTTGGTTGGCCTCCACCGTATCGGCACCCAGATCCTGCAACGCATAGGCGCGGATCTTATTGAGCAACCCAATGTTACGGCCTTCCTGACGGTGGTATAACAGTACGCCGCGACCTTCTTCGGCGATGTGACCCAGTGCGGCTTCAAGCTGGAACCCGCAATCACAACGCAGGCTAAATAACGCATCCCCTGTCAGACACTCGGAATGCACGCGGGCAAGTACGGGAACTGAACCGGAAATATCACCATAGACCAATGCAAGGTGATCGTGCCCCGTGGCGATCTCTTCAAAACCGACCATCAAAAAATCGCCCCATGGGGTAGGCAACTTGGCTTCCGCCACCCTTTTTAGCTGCATACTCTTCTCCAAAAATGCTGTATCCAAAAAGCTTTTTCTAAAAAGCTGCTTTTTAAAAATAAAAGTGCTGGGGCGAATCCTACTGCGCCCTATCGCGCTTGACTAGCAAAAAAGCCTGTCTAAGAACGTCACAAAAATTGAACTATAACGCCACCAGACTGCCATCTGGTTTCAGATTCGTTGACAGAACTGAGCGCTATTTTACGCCATACTGACAGTCTATGTCGGATTTTCTGATAGAATTGTGAAAGTTTTGTTGCAAAGCATCATACTGAATTATGGGAACAAACTATCTGTATTATGGGAAAAACTATGTACGAAATTGCCAAACGAACAACCATTGGTGCGGCGCTATTACTGATTATGCCAATGATTATCTGGGTGAGCGGTTGGCAGTGGCAACCGGAGTATAACGGGCTCTGGTTACGCGTACTTTTCTGGATTACAGAAACGGTGACGTCGCCGTGGGGCATTCTGACCAGCATCGTACTGGGTATTTGGTTTCTCTGGTGCCTGCGTTTTCGTCTGAAGCCCGCGCTCGGTCTGTTAGTCATCATGGCGATTACCGTGCTGGTGGGTCAGGGTATCAAATCGGTGATTAAAGAGTGGGTACAGGAATCTCGGCCCTATGTCGTCTGGCTGGAGAAAAATCACCAGGTAGATGACAGTTATTTCTATTCGTTGCCGCGTAAAGAACGTTCGGAACTGGTGAAAACGCAGTTGCAGGATCAAACACAGATTCCGCAATGGCTGCGTAGCCACTGGCAGTTTGAAACCGGCTTTGCTTTCCCGTCCGGGCACACCCTGTTTGCAGCGACTTGGGCGCTGCTGGGCGTTGGGCTGCTGTGGGCGCGTCGACATTATAAAACGGTGGTGATCCTGATGCTCTGGGCGAGTGGCGTCATGGGCAGCCGTCTGGCGCTCGGCATGCATTGGCCGCAGGATCTGGTGGTGGCGACGTTAATTAGCGGGCTGCTGGTGATCGTCGCCAGCTGGCTGGCGCAGCGCTGGTGTGGCCCGCTCTCGCTCCAGTATGAAGAAATTACAGAACAGGCGGAGGAGGATGCCGCCGAAAATAAACCCTCGTAGTCGTTGAGTTGTTGTTCCTGCTGTAAGTTATACTCCATAGATATTCCCCTGTAGCGCGTACCATGCGGATGGCATAAGTCATCCGCATTTTTTATGTCGCGCCTCCTTGTTCGTCGCTCGGTTGCCGTTGCTGATACAACGGCAAAAATTCCTCTCGCCTCTTTTTTTTCCCGGCTCTTGCCGCTATCGCCTCGCGCAAAATGTAAACAATTTGTGAGCTGCTTCGCTATTCCTGTTTTTGCTGTTGGACAATTTTTCGGTTGGTTGTAAAACTTCACTTGAATTTTAATTCGATATTGAATATATATTCAAGTGATGGGGGGGGATAACAATGAAACCTTACCGTCTGAAATCCTCCCTGCTGGCCATCATGTTTTCCTTTTCTGCCGGTGCGTTCGCCGCAGGTAACGGGTTGATCGCCATTATTACCCCTTCACACGACAACCCGTTCTTTAAAGCGGAAGCCGAAGGCGCCAGAACCAAAGCTATCGAACTGGGGTACACCACGCTGGTGGCGTCGCATGACGATGGCGTCAGCAAACAAAATCAGCTGATTGAAACCGCCATTGCCCGCAAGGCGAAGGCCATCATTCTGGATAATGCCGGAGCCGATGGCACCATTGGCCCGTTTCAGATCAAAGCGGCGAAAGCCGTTGGCGAGCTTTCCTATGTCGATTTGCCTTATCCCTTCACGCCGGGCGTGACGCTCAGCGAAGTGAAGGATGCGTTGAAAGATGCCGGGCTGAAGGCGATTGGCATCACGCCGGAAATTTACCTGCAAAAGTGGTCTCGCGGTGCCTTTACCAACCCCGATCCGGCGGCCCGAGCCGCAGCATTTTAACTCATGCACGAATCAGCCGGCATTGTGCGTGAATTAGGGGCAAATTACGTCAAAGTCTGGCCGGGTCAGGATGGCTGGGATTATCCGTTCCAAGTTAGCCATAAAAACCTGTGGAAGCTGGCGGTTGATGGTATGCGCGATCTGGCGGGGGCTAACCCCGATGTGAAATTCGCTATTGAGTACAAGCCGCGTGAACCGCGCGTGAAAATGACCTGGGACTCTGCCGCGCGAACGCTGCTGGGAATTGAAGATATCGGGCTGGATAACGTCGGGGTGCTACTGGATTTCGGGCATGCTCTGTATGGCGGCGAATCACCAGCCGACTCGGCCCAGCTGATTATCGATCGCGGCCGACTGTGCGGTATGGATGTGAATGACAATCTGCGCGGTTGGGATGACGACCTGGTGGTCGGCACCGTGCATATGACCGAGATCTTTGAATTCTTCTATGTGCTGAAAATCAATAACTGGCAGGGTGTCTGGCAGCTCGATCAGTTCCCGTTCCGCGAGAATCACGTTGAAGCCGCGAAGCTGTCCATTCGTTTCCTGAAGCATATCTACCGCTCGCTGGACAAGCTGGATATTCCGGCGCTCCAGGCGGCACAGGAAGCGCAAAATCCGTTACAGGCGCAGCGGATTGTGCAGGATGCGCTGCTGTCATCCATTAACGTAAACGAATAATCTCGCGGTGGTGCGTCAGACGTAGAGAGGGGAATTACTCTGCGCCTGACGCTATCGTTCTTGCTTGCTCATCACGCATGATGGGTACGTTAGATCAGTGTCTCGGCTGTTAACCGATCGGTAATCAGTACATCAACGTAATGGCCGATCAACGCGCCGCGAATCGCTGCACTTTTCTCGATACCCCCCGCCAACGCCACCACGCGAGGACATTGACGCAGTTGTGGCAGTGCCATACCGATCACCGGATCCTCATCGTCCTGCAATACTGGTTCGCCGTCCGCATTGTAGTAATGCAGGCACAAATCCCCCACGGCGCCGCGTTCGGCCAGCTGTTGCAGCATCGCTTCGTGATAGTAGTTACCGGAATTTTTCAGCAACTGCGACGGTTCCAGTACGCCAATACCCACAAGCGCCAGACTCACCTCGCTGAATTTATCGACCACGTTGGAAACTTCATCGCTGGTCACCAAACGGGCACGGTCTTCTACCGACCGTTCAATACTCTGTGCGGGCAAGAGGTAAGCGGGGCAACTGAGCTGATTGGCTAAGGTTTGCGTCAGGATCGTCGCTTGCACGTTGCCGTTCGGCCCTACGCCGCCTAACAACTGGATGACGCCCTGAGCCTTGACACTCTGCGGATGCAGGCTGTCCACCATCGCCCGCAGTGTGCTGCTCCAGGATGAAATACCCACCAGATCGTCAGGACGGATACTGGTTTGGACATAGTGTGCGGCCGCAGAGCCAATCGCCTGCTTGATTTGCGTCAGCGTGGCGTTATCGGCGACATCCACCACGATAGCCTGATCGATGCCGTAGCGCTTCTGAATCGCCGCTTCCAGCCCCATGAACATGTTCGGGGGTTGAATTACGCTGATTTTGACCACACCTTCTTTAACACAGCGCGTGAGGGCGCGGGAGACAAAAGATTGTGACAAATGGAGTGAGGCAGCAATGTCTGCTTGTTTCATCCCTTCGCTATAATAGAGCGTAGCGATCTTGACCAATAATCGCTGTTCGTCCTGCTTTGACATGACTTTTCCCCTTGCTGACTTGCTGCTGTCATTTTTATTCAGCACAGAATAAATAACAAGCGCAGACGGCAGCGGAGCACGGTTCTTGTTTTTGACTTTTGTACACTGGAAGTGTGGTGATAAGTGCGGCGACAAAAAATCGGGTTGACGCTGTGATTTCCCTGTCCGTGCCGGACATGGTAATTTAATGGGGTTTGTTGCCAAAATTTGGCATAATTCATCCGGTTACTGGATATCACAGGAAGGACAATGTGAAATATTTGCTGATTTTTTTACTCGTGCTGGCGATATTCATCATTTCTGTCACACTGGGTGCGCACAACGATCAGGTTGTGACATTTAACTACCTGCTGGCACAGGGGGATTATCGCATCTCCACGCTGCTTGCTACGCTGTTTGCCTTGGGCTTTGTCCTTGGCTGGGTTATCTGTGGTCTGTTTTATCTGCGTCAGCGCATTGCGCTTGGCCGTGCACAACGTAAAATCAAGCGTCTGGAACAACAGCTTTCTACCTCCACCGAGGAGAACGTGGCGCCAGTGCAGACGGTCACCCACTAAGGAATCCTCTCTATGTTAGAACTGCTGTTTCTGTTGCTGCCCGTGGCCGCCGCGTACGGCTGGTACATGGGGCGCAGAAGTGCGCAGCAGGACAAAGATCAGGAGTCCAACCGCCTGTCCCGTGAGTATGTCACCGGGGTTAACTTCCTGTTGTCCAATCAGCAGGATAAGGCGGTTGAGCTGTTCCTCGATATGCTCAAGGATGACAGCAACACCTTTGAAGCCCACCTCACGCTTGGTAATCTGTTCCGTTCGCGTGGCGAAGTCGATCGTGCGATACGCATCCATCAGGCGCTGACCGAAAGCGCATCGCTAACCTTTGAACAACGCCTGCTGGCGGTGCAACAACTGGGCCGTGATTACATGGCCGCCGGGTTGTACGACCGCGCTGAAGAAAGCTTCAACCAACTCGTGGATGAAGAGGATTTTCGGCGCAGCGCCTTGCAACAGCTATTACAGATCTATCAGGCGACCAGCGACTGGCCAGCGGCGATTGAGATTGCCGAGAAGTTGGTGAAGATGGGAAAAGATCAGCTCCGTGTGGATATCGCCCATTTTTATTGCGAATTGGCGCTGTTGGCGATGGGCAGCGACGATCTGGATAAAGCGTTAACGCTGCTTAAAAAAGGTGCCGCGGCGGACAATCAGTGTGCCCGCGCATCCATCATGATGGGGCGCATTTACATGGCACAGCAGGATTATTCGCGTGCCGTAGAAGCGCTGCGACAGGTTCTCGATCAGGATAAAGAGCTGGTCAGTGAAACGCTGCCGATGCTACAGGAGTGCTATCAGCATTTAGATAAGCCCTTGGATTGGGCGAATTTCCTCAAACGCTGTGTAGAAGAAAATACCGGTGCGACGGCGGAATTAATGCTGGCCGACATCCTTGAAAGAGAAGAGGGGGCTGAGGTTGCACAGGCTTATATCAATCGTCAGCTTCAGCGTCACCCCACAATGCGCGTATTCCATCGCCTGATGGATTTTCACCTGCATGAAGCGGAAGATGGACGAACAAAAGAAAATCTTCAGGGGTTGCGCGACATGGTGGGCGAACAGATTCGCACCAAACCCCGCTACAGTTGCCGCAAGTGTGGCTTCACGTCACAATCACTCTATTGGCAGTGTCCTTCCTGCCGTACCTGGGCCAGCATAAAACCGATCCGTGGGCTCGACGGCCAGTAACGCTTCACTATATCGCATGGATGTTATTTAATGCACTTTAGTTACAACATACTATTAACTGTGCACGATTTCGGTTCCAGCCAGCCTCTTTAACCGCATTGGTCTTCAGGTGGCTGGGATTTCAAGGGCGGGGCATGTAGAATGCGGCGGGAATTTTGGCTTCGCAAGAGACTGGGTGACGAATGAAAAACGAGAATCTACAGAAAAAGAATCAAACGGTATCATCCCCAATTGTGGTCGCGCTGGACTATGACAGTCAGCAAGCGGCGTTGTCGTTTGTTGACCGTATCGATCCGCAGGATTGCCGCTTGAAGGTAGGCAAAGAGATGTTTACCTTGTTCGGGCCACAGTTCGTGCAGACGCTACAACAGCGCGGTTTTGATGTGTTTCTCGATCTGAAATTCCACGATATCCCGAACACCGTCGCTCACGCCGTTGCGGCCGCGGCCGATCTTGGCGTGTGGATGGTGAATGTCCACGCCAGCGGTGGTTCGCGCATGATGGCGGCGGCAAAAGAGGCGCTGGTGCCGTTTGGTAACGATGCACCGCTGCTGATTGCCGTGACCGTGCTAACCAGCATGGACGAAGACGATCTGCGCGGGCTTGGTATTACCGTCAGTCCTGCGGAGCAGGCGGAAAAGCTGGCCGTGCTAACGCATAACAGCGGGCTGGATGGCGTGGTGTGCTCCGCACATGAAGCGCAGCGGTTGAAGCAGGTATGCGGGCAGGCATTTAAGCTGGTCACGCCAGGAATTCGTCCCGCAGGCAGCGATGTTGGCGATCAGCGCCGCATCATGACGCCGATTCAGGCGCAGCAGGCTGGCGTAGACTATATGGTGATTGGACGTCCGATCACCCAATCGGCAGACCCGGCGCAGACGCTGCGCGAGATTCGCGCCTCATTGTTAAACGGGGCTGCCTCATGAGCATGCGTCGTGATGAGAATAGCCAACTGGTTTACTCCACGGAAACCGGGCGTATTAAGCCAGAAGAAGAAAAGGCCGTTCGGCCAAAAGGCGATGGCATTGTGCGTATCCAGCGTCAGACGAGCGGACGCAAAGGGAAGGGCGTATGCCTGATCAGCGGTCTCGATCTGGATGATGTCGCGCTGGATAAGTTGGCGGCTGAATTGAAGAAAAAATGCGGCTGCGGCGGTGCAGTGAAAGACGGTGTGATCGAAATCCAGGGAGATAAACGCGATCTACTAAAACAGCTGCTGGAAGCGAAAGGCATGAAGGTTAAGCTGGCTGGTGGCTGAAGTATGCCAGAGGCAGATAAGAGATAGATAAAAGCAGCAGGCTCAGTCCCGTGAACCTGCTGCTCATGAATTCGTTAGTCGACCTGACGGCCAATCAGTCCGCCGATAGCTGCACCGCCCAGCGTTCCTAATGTTCCGCCATCCGTTAAGATAGCGCCACCTACCGCACCGGCACCGGCACCAATCGCGGTATTACGGTCACGTTTAGACATGTTTGAACAGCCTGCGAGTGTAACGGCAAGCGTAATTGCCAGAGCGGCTGTTGCAAAACGTTTGTTTAATTTCATCTTTTTCCCCTTCTGCGCTTGGCCTCACGTTTCTTGTGAGGAAATATCGAACAACGTACCTTTTACGGTATTAAATAAAGAAACAGAGCCTTTTACTGCTTGATGACAAGTATAATCATCGGAAAAAACTGCAACAGGTAAAAACTCTTAATTCCCTTGCGTTATGTTAACGATAGCAATAATTGATAAAGTTGGCTGTTTTTTGCGCAATTCTGTGGTGTGTCTCTTTCTTTTTCCCATAGCAGAACACCGCTAGGTCTTTAGCGATTTAGCCCATAGCGACCCGCTCGTCAGGCCGCGAAAATGGTGTTATCGCGCCGATGGGAGGCTGATATGTTAGAAACGCTAAAAAAACAGGTGTTGGAAGCCAACTTGGCTTTGCCGCAGCACAATCTGGTGACGTTTACCTGGGGAAATGTCAGCGCGGTAGATCGGCAGCATGGCCTTATGGTGATCAAACCTTCCGGCGTGGAGTATTCAGCCATGACGCTGGAAGATATGGTTGTCGTTGAGTTGGAAAGCGGTAAGGTGGTAGAGGGCACGAAGAAACCGTCGTCAGATACCGATACCCACCGTGTGCTGTATCTGGCGTTTGCCGATATCGGCGGTATTGTGCATACCCATTCTCGCCATGCCACGATCTGGGCGCAGGCCGGTAAAGATATCCCCGCTTGGGGAACGACGCACGCAGACTACTTTTATGGCTCGATTCCCTGTACGCGCCTGATGACGGATGAAGAAATCAACGGACGCTATGAATGGGAAACCGGGCAAGTGATCGCCGAAACGTTCCGCCAGCGTGGCATTTCTCCGGTAGATGTCCCCGCCGTATTAGTTAACTCGCACGGCCCCTTTGCGTGGGGGAAAGATGCAGACAATGCGGTGCACAACGCCGTTGTTCTGGAAGAACTTGCCTACATGGGAATTTTCTCGCGCCAGTTAACGCCTCAACTGGGTGAGATGCAGCAAACGCTGTTGGATAAACACTATTTACGCAAGCACGGTAAGAACGCGTATTACGGGCAATAAACCGCCGCGATTCCTTTCACTTTCTAGGTAACACCTTAGCGCCGCAAATGCGGCGCTATCGTTATTGATTACGTTGCTGAATGGCACGCCATAAAAAATCCCTCCATGAAGGATAATACTGTTCACTTAAGCGTGGATTTAGGGGGAAACACGGTGATGAGGTTCCCGCAGGGATACCTCGCACCGTGGTAGCCCCCGGTATCTCGATTCTTAAACGATCGGCATTACTCCATGAAGGAGGGATTGAGGAAAACGTGACGACGTTTTAAGGTTGTGCGCCGTCCCGTAATACTATCGGCGTCTCTTTTGCCGTTGGGACATCGCTGTTCAGCGCCCGGCGAATGACGAAGAACGCGGAAACCAGCATCGTTACCGCTACCAGCATGAAGAACCCGCACAACGCAGCATTAATCTGGTTACTGAAGACGATGGTTTCCATGTCTTTAATCGATTTGGCCGGGGCGATCAGCGTGTTTTGCTCAATACCCGCCGCGAAGCGTTTTGCCTGTGCCAGAAAACCGATGCTGGGCTTTTCATGGAAGATTTTTTGCCAACCTGCCGTCATCGAGGTAATAAACAGCCAGACGGTAGGGACTATAGTCACCCACGCATAGCGCTGTTTCTTCATCTTAAACAACACCACGGTGCCGAGAATTAACGCCATCGAGGCTAGCATCTGGTTACCGATACCGAACAGCGGCCAGAGCGTATTGATCCCGCCCAGTGGATCGATAACACCCTGATAGACGAAGAATCCCCAACCGGAAACGGCGACGGTCGTACCGGCCAGATTACCCAGCCAGGAGTGGCTGTTGGCCAGTCTGGGAATCGCAATACCGACCAGATCCTGCACCATGAAGCGACAGGCGCGCGTCCCGGCGTCTACTGCGGTCAGAATGAACAGGGCTTCAAACAGAATCGCGAAGTGATACCAGAATGCCATCATCGCCCGGCTGTTAAAGATTTCGGTGATGATGTAGGCCATGCCTACCGCGAAGGTTGGCGCACCGCCCGCGCGGGAAAGAATCGAGGCTTCGCCCACGTCATGGGCAATCGCGCTCAATTCCTGCGGGGTGATGACAAATCCCCAGCTATTGATGGCCTGCGAGGCGCTCTCAACCGTGGTGCCGATCAGCGCGGCAGGTGAGTTCATGGCGAAGTAGATGCCCGGTTCGATAACCGAGGCACAAATCAGCGCCATGATCGCGACGAAGGATTCCATCAGCATCGCGCCATAACCAATGAAGCGGATGTGGCTTTCACGTTCAACCAGCTTCGGCGTGGTGCCGCTGGAAACCAGGGCGTGGAAGCCCGAAATCGCGCCACAGGCGATAGTAATAAATAAGAAGGGGAACAGCGTACCGGAGAAGACCGGGCCGGTGCCGTCAATAAAGCGGGAAACGGCGGGCATTTTCATTTCCGGCATCGCGAATACGATACCGAAGGCCAGCCCGATAATGACCCCGATTTTCAGGAAGGTAGAGAGGTAATCACGCGGCGCCAGCAGCAGCCAGACCGGCAGCACAGAAGCGATGAACCCGTAAATCACCAGAATCCAGGTGAGCGACGTGCCTTTCAGCGTGAAGAACGGCCCCCAGTAGGGATGCGCGGCAATGTTACCGCCATACACAATCGCCAGCATCATCAGCACAAAACCAATGATAGACACTTCCGCGATTTTACCCGGACGTAAAAAGCGCATGTAAACGCCCATAAAGAGCGCGATAGGGATAGTGGCGGCGATGGTGAACAGCCCCCACGGACTTTCCGCCAGCGCCTTAACGACGACCAGCGCCAGCGCCGAGAGAATGATGATCATCACGCCCAACGCACCGAGCATGGTGATGATACCCGCGAACGCCCCGAGTTCCTGTTTCGCCATCTCGCCCAAAGAACGCCCATCCCGGCGGGTGGAGATAAATAGCACTAGGAAGTCTTGCACGGCACCAGCCAGCATAACGCCGACCAGAATCCAGATTGTTCCGGGAAGGAAGCCCATCTGCGCGGCGAGGATCGGCCCAACCAGCGGCCCGGCTCCGGCGATGGCGGCGAAGTGGTGGCCGAACAGGACCCATTTATTGGTGGGAACGTAGTCCAGACCGTCGTTATGACGCTCCGCCGGTGTCAGGCGGCGATCGTCGAGCTCAAAGACTTTTTTGGCGATAAACAGACTGTAAAAACGATAGGCAATGCTGTAACACGATACAGCAGCGACGACTAACCACACGGCATTGACGTGTTCACCGCGGCTCAGTGCCAGCGTAGCGAACGCAAAGGCGCCCGCCAGGCCGACTAGCAGCCAGATCACAATGCTCTTTACGTTATTCATAACAACGGCTCCTTCGTTATTCAGAACGGGTATACCGTTAATACTTCAAGCTGCATGTGCGTTGGCTTCTCTTACTCACCCCAGTCACTTACTTGTGTAAGCTCCTGGGGATTCATGCGTTTGCCGCCTTCCTGCAACTCGAATTATTTGGGGTATATGGCGCGAGTGTTAATACAATTTAACAATAGTGGGTTTAATGGCGAAGAGAAGGGAATGGATGAGAAAATGTGAGCGAAGGTGAATTTTTGTAAAGAAAATTAAAGCCCAAACAAGGGGTAACGTGCTGACTCGGTAAAAAAGCTGCCTCAGCTCGATGACGAATCAGCGTTGACGTGCGATGACAATCGTGGCGCTATGCAGGCTACTGGAACTAGCAATGCGCGGGCACAACCCGCGCATTTTTGTATGTGCTGTCTATTTCATCAATGGCACTCTACAGATGCTGTCAACGGGCTGCTGCGTTTATCGACCACACCAACGGCAAATCGTTGATAAACCAGTTGTTGGTAAATTTTGTCATTGATAAATCATGTTGCGGAATAAATGCATGATGATGCGCGGGTCAGTTCGCGATGAACGCCCGCGCGGAGATGCTGCCCGCCGCGATGAATCGGCGGTATGACGCTTATGCGGCTGGCTTTGCCACAACGCTGCGGGTTTCCAGACGTACTTCCGCGATGACGACGTCCAGCGTATCCCCCTGGCGATAGACGACTTCGCCCTTCACGGCGAGCGTGCCCATTTCCTGACTGCACACCAGCTCGTCACGCACCGCGTGGATAAAGGAGGACGGGATAAAGGCCACTGCGCCGTTATCCAGCAGTCGGACACGCAGACCGCCGCGTGTGACATCAATGATTTCCGCATTGAAGCGCACATCGGTACCCGCTTTGTCGCTGAGGTAGCGAGCATACAGCCAGTCACCGACATCACGCTCGGCCATACGGTTAAGGCGACGGCGTTCCGCCAACTGTACCGTAACGTCGTCCTGCGGTTTTTCCGCAGCCTGCCCGGTGATCACGGCTTTCAGCAAGCGGTGATTCACCATATCGCCGTATTTACGGATCGGGGATGTCCAGGTGGCATAGGCTTCCAGACCCAGACCAAAATGCGGCCCCGGTGTGGTGCTGACTTCCGCGAAAGACTGGAAGCGGCGAATACGGCTATCCAGGAACTGTGTCGGCTGGGCATCCAACTCGCGACGCAGCTTACAGAACCCTTCAAGCGTCAACAGCGCCTGCGCGTCGGCCTGAATGCCGTGAGTGTCCAGCACAGCAACGGCCTGATCAATGGATGCCGGATCGAAGCCGTTATGGACGTTATAGATGCCAAAGCCCAGTTTGTCTCGCAGCATAATGGCCGCACAGACGTTGGCGGCAATCATGGATTCTTCAACGATACGATTAGCGATACGGCGGTGTTCAACCACGATATCCAAGACGTCGCCTTTTTCACCCAGCAGGAAGCGGTAATCAGGACGATCTTTAAACACCAGCGCGTGGGTGGTGCGCCATTCGCTGCGCGCCAGACAGAGGCGGTGCAGCAAACGGATTTGTTCAGCAATGGCATCGTTTTGCGGTTGCCATTCACCTTGCTCCTCCAGCCAGTCAGAGACATCGTCATACGCGAGCTTGGCTTTGGATTCGATCCAGGCGGCAAAGAAGTGAATATCATCACCTAACGCACCGTCGGCGGCAATTGTCACGCGGCAAGCGAGGACAGGGCGGCGCTCGTTCGGGCGCAGGGAGCAGATATCATCGGACAGCGGGCGCGGCAGCATCGGGATGTTGAAGCCGGGCAGGTAGTTGGTGAAGGCGCGCTGGCGTGCAATCTTGTCCAGTTCGCTGCCCGCATCGACATAGGCGGTCGGATCGGCAATAGCAACGGTTAATTGCAGCGAACCATCGCCGTTGTCCTGTACATACAGCGCATCGTCCATATCTTCGGTGCTGGCGCTGTCGATGGTGACAAAACTCAGCGCGGTCAGATCGTCGCGGATGAGTTCGCCGTCATTGCGTTCCGTTGCTTCAACGTCCGGCGCTGCACGCTCCAGATTATGACGTGACAATGTCACCCACCACGGCACCAGCGGGTCATCGCCCGTGGTGATGTACTGCGTCAGCTCTGCATGAAATCCACGGTCGCCCTTCAGCGGGTGACGGCGCATCTCTGCCACTGCCCAATCGCCTTCCTGAAAATTGTGCGTCACATCGCGTGCGGCGCGGCAAGGGATGGCATCTTTCAGCAGCGGATGGTCAGGCGTAATGGATAAACGATCGTCTTTTTTATGAATGCGCCCAACAAATCGGGTCAGGAAAGGTTCGATGAGCGTTTCTGGCTCGACAATTTCCCGCTCTTTTTCTGTATGCAGGGTGGCGGTAATCCGGTCACCGTGCATCACTTTTTTCATGTGCGGAGGGGGAATGAAATAGCTTTTTTGTCCGTCAGCTTCAAGAAAGCCAAATCCTTTATCAGTGCCTTTGACGACACCTTCAACACGCGGCGTCTGAGAGTGAAGTTGCTGTTTTAGCTGTGCAAGCAGCGGATTATCTTGAAACATAGCGTCCAGAAATACGGTTGTGAATGGCTCAATTAGCGGTTCACAGTTTTACTCGAATCGGGTGCTGGCGGCAAGAATAATCGGGGGACGGAGTGAGCACAGATCAGCAGTAGGGCGCGTATGAATTCGCGTCAAGTCAGCGCCGATTTGAACGTGTCCCCCAGCCGTGCACTCGACGGATGTCACTGCACGACAGGGGGAGCTTTTGAGGTGGCGACAGCCTAGTGGACAGATGTTCAGGCTATATGCAATTCAGGCGATACGTAAGAGAGACTCCGCTTGCATACTACGACGAACGCTAACCGGCACCGATTTAGAGGTTGGCGTGTGCGTTTCATCCCCGAAGCTGGACAATGGCACCAGCGGGTTGGTTTCTGGGTAATAGGCTGCCAGATTGCCGCGTGGAATGGCGTAGCTCACCAGCTTGAATCCATTGACGACGCGGGTGATGCCATCATTCCACAGCGTTTCGATATCAACCCGATCGCCATCTTCCAGCCCCAGTGCGCTGATGTCATCCGGGTGCATGAACAGCACTTCTCGTTGCCCATACACGCCGCGATAGCGATCGTCCAGTCCATAAATGGTGGTGTTGTACTGGTCGTGTGAACGCAGGGTTTGCAGCGTAAAAGGCACATCGCTGCCTTGTAGCTGTGGGAACAGCGTATCGGGCAGCGTGGCATGGCTGAATTGCGCTTTCCCGTTGAGGGTATTGAAGTGCAGTTCGGCGGCAGCATTACCGAGATAGAATCCGCCCGGCAGGTCGCACTTGGCATTGAAATCGGTAAAACCGGGAATCGTCGCGGCGATATGGTCGCGGATGCGTGAGTAATCGTCCGCCAGCGCCAGCCAGTCGAGCGTTTCATGACCGAGAACCGCATCGGCAATCCCGGCGACAATGGCTGTTTCCGAGCGCTGCAACGGCGAAAGCGGCTGGCCGACACCTTGTGACGCATGCACCATGCTGAAGGAGTCTTCAACGGTAATAAACTGCGGGCCGCTGGCCTGCATGTCGAGATCGGTACGACCGAGCGTCGGCAGAATTAGCGCATCGATCTTGCCAGTAATCAGGTGGCTGCGGTTGAGCTTGGTACTGATGTGCACGGTTAGATCGCAGCGGCTGAGTGCCTCTTCGGTACGTGCCGAATCCGGTGCGGCAGCCGCGAGGTTACCGCCCAGCGCGATAAGCACCTTGATCTCATCACGCAGCATGGCTTCCAGCGCTTCTACGGTGTTGTGGCCGGCGACGTAAGGCGGTGTGAAATCATAATGCGCCGCCAGACGATCGAGAAATGCCGCAGTCGGCTTCTCATCGATCCCCATGGTGCGGTTGCCCTGCACGTTACTATGTCCACGCACCGGACACAGCCCGGCACCCGGTTTCCCCAACTGCCCGAACAGCAGTTGTAGATTCACGATTTCCCGCACGGTGGCGACGGAGTGCTTATGCTGGGTAATTCCCATCGCCCAGGTGCAAATGACCCGCGGTGACTGCTGATAAATCGCCGCCACATAGCGCAGTTGTGCTTCGCTCAGGCCGGACTGTTGTTCGATTTTCTGCCAGCTTGTCGCGTCGACAACGGCCAGATATTCGTCCACCTGCTGGGTGTGCGTGGACAGGAACGCTTGATCGAATAACCCCGTTTCCCCGTCGGACAGGCGCTGGCGATGCGTTTCCAGCAGCGCTTTTACCATACCGCGCACGGCAGCCATATCGCCGCCCAGATTAGGTTGCAGGTAAGTTTCGCTAATAGTGCCGGACAGCGGCGTGAGCAGCTCCAGCGGATTCTGCGGATTGGCAAAACGTTCCAGACCGCGTTCGCGGAGCGTATTAAAGGAGACGATGTGCGCGCCGCGATCGGCGGCATGACGCAGGCTATGCAGCATCCGCGGGTGGTTGGTGCCAGGGTTCTGACCAAAAACGAAGATGGCGTCAGCGTGCTCGAAATCGTCCAGTCGGATGGTGCCTTTGCCCACGCCGATACTTTGCTTCAGACCAATACCGCTGGCCTCATGACACATATTCGAGCAGTCAGGGAAATTGTTGGTGCCCAGCATGCGGCCAAAAAGCTGATACAGATAAGAGGCTTCATTACTGGCACGGCCAGACGTATAAAGCTCCGCCTGATTGGGGTGATCCATGTTATTGATGTGGTGAGCGATCAGCGCAAACGCCGCGTCCCAGTCGATGGGAACATAGCGGTCACTGGCGCGGTCATAGCGCATCGGGTGGGTTAAGCGCCCCTGATATTCAAGGAAATAGTCGCTTTGCTGACGTAGTGTCGTGACGCTGTGGGCAGCGAAGAAATCCAGATCGACCGCTTTGCGCGTCGCTTCCCAACTGACCGCTTTCGCGCCGTTTTCACAGAAACTGAACGTGCTGCTGTTGTCATCACCCCAGGCGCAGCCGGGGCAGTCAAAACCTTTCGATTTATTGACCCGCAACAAGTTTCGGATATTTTTCAGCGCTTGCTTGCTGTCGAGCACAAAACGCGTGGTGGCTTCCAATGAGCCCCAGCCGCCAGCCGCGTTGCGGTATGGCTTGATGGATGGTTTGAATTTCATGACATATTCCGCAGGTGATGATGTTTTTTTTATGTGAACAAAATTTTAAATATTTGCTCTTGAGGAAAGTTTAGGTGTGGTCGGCGATCCCGTCTAATCAAATGCGGCTATGGTGGGATAGAGGCGGTTTATCAGTATATACTCGGGGTTTACCCACTACTGTGTCTGACGATCGAGCCTGACGATGGATATCAAGCAACTGCAATACTTGTGCAATCTGGAGAAAGAGCGCCATTTTGGTCGAGCCGCGGAAGCCAGTTTTGTCAGTCAACCAACGCTCTCCATGCGGTTGAAAAATCTGGAGCGAGAGCTGGATCTGCCGCTCATCAACCGGGGTAACAATTTTGAAGGTTTTACCGCCGAAGGCGAGCGCGTGCTGGCCTGGGCGCGGGAGATCGTCTCAGTTTATCAGGGGCTGAAACTGGAAGTCGCGTCGCTAAAACGCGGCGTCAGTGGTGTTCTGCGCATCGGTGCGGTGCCGCAAAGCAGTATTGCGCTGTCGAGTCTGCTGGCGGCGGTAAATGAGGTCTATCCGCAGTTGGATTTTCAGATCTCGCTGTTCAGTGCGGATCAACTGCTGGAAGCGCTGAATGCGCATTCGGTGGATGTCGGTATCGGCTTTTTTGAATTTTCGACGTTACAGGAACTGCACTTTCAGGCGTCGCCGCTGACGGAGCAGGGCATTGATCTGTTGTTCCATCCTCACCATTTCCCGCAGTTAGTCGGGGACACGCCGCTGCCTCTCGCTGCGCTTTCCGATGTGCCGCTTTGTCTGGCGGAGGCCAGCCGCTATTTCCGTCGCTATCTGGATAGCCATTTCCGTGAAATGGGCGTCTCGCCGTGGGTCAAAGTGGAAAGCGCTTCTATCCTGCAACTGATCCAAAGCGTTTATGTCGGGCTGGGATGCGGCATTGTTCCCCGTGGCAGCCTCATTCCAGAAATGACGCCTGCGTTAGCGCTGCGACCGCTGCAATTTCCGCCAATGCACCGTCGTGCGGCGGTTGTGGTCGCACAGGCAGGCAGAGCGACGCCGCTGGCGCAGAACTTCTTTGATGTGGCACAGCAGTGGTTACACACTCAGTCGTAAAGGCTTTCATCCTGTACTGGTGCGACCGATTTACTGGCGCGTAGCCGCCTGACGGACTGGCGCACCACCAGCGTACCGTTGAGCAGGATGTTGCCAATCGGGGCTTCGGGGCGAATCAGGCGATATTGCAACAGCCTGATGGCTTCTTCGCCCAGCGCCTCGCGCGGCACATGTACTGATGTGAGCGGCACATCGTGAATGGCCGACAGATTGAAGCCATCCATACTCATCACCGAGACGTCCTGCGGTACGCGCAATCCTGCCTTATGCAGCGCATTCACCACCCCGACCGCGATGAAATCGCCGCCTGCCAGAATAGCCGTAGGCCATTTATCCTGCGGACAGCGGGATAAAAAGGCGGTCATCGCTTGCTCTGCGTCTGCCGTGCTGAAATTATCTAGCGACAGCAGGTGGTCCCCGCTAGAAAATGGCAGATTATGGTACTGATAGGCATCCCGGATACCGTCCAGACGCAGTTCCATCGTGTAGCGACGCAGGCACAGCAGCGTCAATACATTATGGTGCCCTTGCTCAAAGAGATAGTGAGCGGAGAACTCGCCAATTAACCGATGTGCCGGCGCGACACCCGGTAATCGCATCTTACGATCGATACAGTTAATCAATATGCAGGGCTTACCGCTGTCTGCCGCCAACGCGTGAATATAGGGATCGTCAATGCCGATCAGTAGCGCAGCCTCCGTGGCGGGATCGCGCATTTTGTCTAAAAAGAGCGCCGCATCGCTGTCGTTTTCCTCCAGCCCGCAGTACCGCACTCGCACATCGTGTGGCTTCAGGGCATCAATGATGCTCTGTACCACCTTGTGATAGAAGATGTCTGACCGAATATCAAACGCGCGCGGTGGAGCGAAGATCGTTAACCCGTTCAAGAGCAGACGGCCATCGGCGGATTCGGTCATCAGGTCATTTCCTGCATGCTGAGCGCACTGGTGGTGGAATCGTTTGATAAAGGGCAGATGGCAACGGTGAACGGGATGCGCGGTTCATTCGCCTAAGCCAGACGCCGAGCTGTTTGTACGCTGGGTACAAAATGGCATGATGCACCCGCGTTTCACCATTCACTCCTGGAATGACGACCAGACGGTGAACGAGCCGTGGATGTATCCTGCGGTGACGCCAGCGATTCGCAGCGCTATTGAGCTACGCTATCGTCTGTTGCCGTATTTTTACACCTTACTGTGGCAAGCTAGCGCAGACGATGAGCCGATGCTGCGCCCGACGTTCCTCGATCACGAGCAGGACAGCACGACGCTGGCAGAAACTGACGATTTCATGCTGGGACGCGATATTCTGGTCGCCAGCGTGGTGGAACCGGGGCAGCGTCAAAGGGCGGTTTACCTGCCAGCGAATACGTCAGGCTGGTACGATTTTCATTCCGGCCAATGGTTCAGCGGTGGACAGACGATCGTGCTGGACGCGCCATTGGAGCGACTTCCATTGCTGGTGCGCGCGGGCGCGATGATCCCGCTATCGGGGCGCACGGCGTACGTCAGTCCGCAGAAAGACGAACAGCGTGAATTCCTGCTCTTCCCACCCGTTGCTGGCGGCACGGATAGCGGGCTGCTGTTTGAAGACGATGGCGAAACATGGCAATGGCGTGAAGGTAACGCGCTGTGGTTACGCTGGGAAATCCGCACGGATAGCCAACGGATTGACGTGACGTTCACACCGGAAGGGCGATATCAGCCCGCCTGGCGGCACGCGACGCTGCGCCTGCCAGTGGGTGAGCAACGCCAGCTGTACATTAACGGCGTCCACACAGCGACCTATCAACACCAATAATCATCTTATTTCTTCCTGTTGCGCCCCGGTCTTATTTGTTTACCGGGGCGTGAGGTTGCTGACGAAGTCCGCAGGGCGGGGGTAACGGATAGATCGTAAAGACGCTGTAAATACATCCATGTACGCTCGGATTGCGCCATCCCTGGCGCAAACGCTTTACTCTTCTATTCCGTTACTCCCGTTCTCGTTCAGAAAATAGGTTTGTCAACGGTCTGACGCCTCGGTCTTATTGTTTATCGGGGCGTTTTTTTGTTATGCAGAATATAAATAATATCCGATTGGTTATTTTAAGGATAAGGAGATGTTAATGAAGTGAATGGAATATTAAATATAAAAAAGAGTTGTGCCAATACCCCTAATAAAAGCGGATCTACAAAATAGTTTAAATACTAAGAAAACATTTTATAACATCAAAAAAAATAGATACTTGGTAAGTAATAAGTTCGCAAATTATCAGCCAGAAGAATTAATGATTAAAAGAAAAACATGGCCTTTTCGAACAGGATTTTATTTTAAGTGGAGTATTCATTATGAAGAATAATCACCATGATCTATTTGCCGCTTTTACACTCCCCAACGGTGCGACGCTGAAAAATCGGGTACTGATGGCGCCCATGACCACCTGTAGTGGGTTTTATGATGGGAGCGTGACCAAAGAGCTGGTGGAATATTATCAGGCCAGAGCTGGCAGCATCGGCACCGTGATTGTGGAATGCTGTTTTATTGATGATAAAGGGTTGGCATTTCCCGGTGCGATAGGGATAGACAACGACGACAAAATTGCCGGATTGACCAAAATAGCGACGGCGATTAAAGAAAAGGGATCGACGGCAATTCTGCAAATTTATCACGGCGGCCGGATGGTCGAACCGCGTTTTATCGGTGGTGCGACGCCAGTTGCGCCGAGTGCCATTGCCGCGCCGCGCGCGGGTGCCATCGTTCCGGTCGCGCTATCGGGCGATGAGGTTGATGCCATGATCGGCAAATTTGGCGATGCCGTTCATCGTGCCATTCAGGCGGGTTTTGATGGCGTGGAAATTCACGGCGCGAACACCTACCTGATCCAACAGTTTTATTCACCTCACTCTAATCGGCGCACAGATAAATGGGGCGGCAGCCGTGATAAACGTGCGGCGTTTCCGCTGGCCGTTCTGGATATTGCCCATGATGTTGCCGGTAAATACGCCGATCCTGCATTTATTATCGGTTATCGTTTTTCGCCGGAAGAGATCGAAGAGCCGGGCATTCATTTTGATGATTCACTCTATCTGCTGGAGAAATTAGCGGCACGCGGGCTGGATTACGTTCACTTCTCGATGGGAAATATTCTGCGTTCATCGATTGTCGAAACAAACGATACGACGCCGCTGATTAAGAAATATGTTGCGCGCCGTTCTACGACATTAGCGGCAATTCCGGTGATTGGCGTCGGGGATATTGTCAATCAGGCAGATGCCGACGCGGCGCTGGAAAATGGTTATGACCTGATTGCGGTTGGCAGAGCCTGTATTGCCTATCCTGACTGGACAGATCGTATTGCCGAGCAGGAAAAGCTCGAACTTTATATTGCCAGCGATAAACGTGAAGCATTAATGATTCCTGAACCCCTGTGGCGTTTTTCATTAGTTGAAGCCATGATTCGGGACGTGAATTTAACCGGCAAAAAATTTAAATCCGGGGTTTATCAGGAACGCGTTCAGGATGAATGTGGCGAGTTGCGAATTCAGGTTCATTTTGAGCAGAATCGGGTCGCCGATATCGCGCTGGAGAATAGCGAGATGTATGATTCGCTGAAAATCAGTTTTGAGATTATCCGCGAACGCATTCTGGATACCAATAGCCCACACGTTGATGCTGTAACGGGCGCAACGGCACAGAGTGAAGCGATTAAAAAAGCGGTCACCAAGGCGATGGTGAAATCCAGCAAAGATGCCATCATTGCCGATGGCGGTAACCCAGACGCACGTCGTGAAGCGGACGTGGTGGTCATTGGCAGCGGCGGCGCGGGGCTGGCAGCGGCGATTCAGGCCAGCGAAGCGGGCGCGCGCGTTATCGTGATTGAAAAGATGTCGGTCATCGGCGGCAATACCATCAAGGCCTCTGCCGGTATGAATGCGGCAGGCACCGTCTTCCAGCAAAATAGAGGTATCGAAGATAGCCAGGCGCTGTTCTATGACGAAACGCTGAAAAGCGGCAAACAGAAGAACAATCCCGCGCTGGTGAAGTATTTCGTCGATCATGCGTCTGACGCGATTAACTGGCTGGCGCAGCACGATATTGAACTGAGCGATATCACCACGACGGGCGGCATGAGCGTAGACAGAACGCATCGGCCTGCCAACGGCGCCGCGGTAGGCGGCTATTTGGTCAGCGGGCTGATTAAAAACCTCAATAAATACAATATTGAGGTGCTGCTGGAAACGTCGGTGACCGAGATTGTGCAGGAAAAGGGCAAGGTTACTGCCGTCAGAATCGTCAATGAGGAGTTGGAAGAGAGCCATATTGCGACAAAAGCGGTGATTGTCGCCACGGGCGGTTTTAGCGCGAATACGTCGATGGTGGAGTCATACCGTCCAGACCTGAAAGGCTTCGTCACCACCAACCACAAAGGGGCGACGGGCGGCGGGATTCGTCTGCTGGAACAAATTGGCGCGGATACGGTGGACATGGGGGAAATTCAGACCCATCCGACGGTTGAACAGACGACGTCTTATCTGATTTCTGAATCCATTCGCGGCGGCGGGGCGATTCTGGTGTCACCGCGCGGGGAACGCTTCTTTAACGAGATGGAGACACGCGATAATGTTTCATCAGCTATCGTGAATCTGCCAGAAGGCTATGCGTACATTCTGTTTGACGAGCAGGTGAGAAGCCGCAATAGGGCGGTCGAAGAGTATGTCGCGCAAGGACTGACCGTTATCGCGGGCAGCGTCGCGGAACTGGCCGACAGGCTTGATATGCCAACGGCGGCGCTGCACGCTACGCTCGACCGCTACAATGCCTTTATTGCCGATAAGCACGATGAGGACTTTGGCCGCACGACGGGGATGCGCGACCCGCTGAATCAGACGCCTTACTACGCCATTAAGGTAGCGCCGGGCGTACACCATACGATGGGGGGCGTTACCATCAACGAGAAGGCAGAAGTGCTGAACCGCTATAAAGAGACGATCTCCGGGGCGTATGCCGCAGGGGAAGTGGTTGGCGGTATTCACGGTGCGAACCGTATTGGCGGCAATGCCGTAGCGGATATCATTATCTTCGGTATTCAGGCAGGCATTCAGGCCGCGGCCTATGCGCGGGCGCCGCGTCGTTCCGACGTTTTTCCAACGAAGGCGCGTAAGCCAAGGTTTGCGAAAACGGCTGAAAATCAACCGATGCTGGTAGAAGAATAAGTGGCAGGAGCGTTAGTCGTAAAATAGCCGTGCTAATGGCGGGCGTCTGAAAGGGCGCTCGCGATTTTCCAACCGTATCCTCTCTGTATCGCTATTCGTTCATGGGAGCCACCGTATGCCTTCGGTCGATAACGTTTACGTTTATTCCGTTAATCTGATGGGCAGCCCCATTCTGCTCAAACTCTTTGTTCATGATGAAACCGCCGTCAGGCAAGTTTTCCAGCGCATCAAGCAGCTTGAAGACATGCTAACCGTTAACCGAGCGCGGTCGGAAGTGATGAGTATCAATCACGCGGCGGGAAAAGCGTATGTGTCGGTCAGCCCGATTGTCTTTGAGCTGATTAAACGCGCCAAAGCGGTGAGCCTGATGGAAAATAGTGCTTTTAATGTGGCGATTGGCCCCGTCGTCAAACTTTGGAAAATCGGTTTTAGCGGCAGCACGGTTCCTGACCGCGCATCGATACAACGGGCGCTGGCATTAACATATCCCGAACGCCTTATTCTCAGAGAACAGGACTGCGCCGTGTTGCTGGAAAGCGCCGGAATGGAGATCGATCTGGGGGCGATTGCGAAAGGGTATATTGCCGATATCGTCCGTGATGTCCTGCATCAACATGCGATTCAGGATGCGCTGATTAATCTGGGGGGGAACGTGCTGGCGATTGGCAGCGCGCTGACGGATGAGCAAGGGCTATGGAGCGTCGGGTTACAGAAGCCTTTCGCGGATCGCGATAGCCTGCTGGGCATCATTAAGGTGAAGAACAAATCGGTAGTGACATCCGGCGTCTATGAACGCTTTTTTACCGTGGATGACCATATCTATCATCATATCCTCGATCCCCGGACGGGGTATCCGCTAGATAATGAACTGCACAGCGTAACGGTTATCTCGAATGATTCTCTCGACGGCGATATCTACACCACGCTGCTCTATGGCATGGGCGTGAGCGCGGGTATTGAATTTCTACACCGTCAGCCGGACATTGAAGCCATCTTTGTGACAAAAACTAAAGAAATTTTTTTTTCTTCGCAGCGGAATTATACGTTTGAATTATTGGCTAAGGATTATTCGGTGGCCGTTAGCATTGAAAAAAAAGAGTAACAATCTGTTTACTAAAGGGATATTTAGTCCAGAGAGACGTGACAAGCGTATTGTCTTACCTGATTTAACCGAGCAGCACCATCTAAATAACTTTGCCAAATAGTAGATCACTTGAAGGGAACTCAGTCCGAGTTATGCGATCTGATCAATCGCCAAATCAAAACAAATCACCAACCGGACTGAGCGATGCCGATCATAGCAGCAATCCCTGATGAAGAACGACGACTAATGCGTAAAGAAGCCCAACAGACACATGATAAAAATTACTCCAGACGACTCATCGCCATACTGATGCTGCATCGGGGAATGACTGTCACCGACGTTGCCAGACTGCTTTGTGCGGCCCGCTCATCGGTTGGAAGATGGATAAATTGGTTTACTTTACATGGTGTTGAAGGTCTAAAGAGCCTCAAAGCCGGACGAGCACCGCGCTGGCCAGTCGCTGATATCCTGCATATGCTACCGCTTCTTATTAAACGCTCTCCTCAGGATTTTGGCTGGCTGCGCTCCCGCTGGAGTACCGAGTTGTTGGCACTTATCATTAACCGGCTTTTTAACGTGACGCTTCATCCTTCCACGTTACATCGCTATCTGAGACGAGCGGGTATTGTCTGGCGCAGAGCCGCGCCAACACTGAAAATCAAAGATCCAGATTATGAGGAAAAACGATTCGTCATCGAACAGGCGGTCTCTCGGAAACAAACGGAGCATCCCGTGTTTTATCAGGATGAAGTAGATATCGACCTGAACCCGAAAATCGGCGCGGACTGGATGCTCAAAGGGCAACAGAAACGTATTACTACGCCGGGACAGAACCAAAAGTATTATCTGGCAGGGGCACTGCATTCGGATACGGGACGAGTCCATTACGTTGGCGGCAGTAAAAAGTGTTCTGATTTATTTATCAAGCTGTTAGAGACATTACGGCGGACATATCGGCGAGCGAAAACCATTACGCTGGTCGTTGATAATTACATCATTCATAAAAGCCACAAGGTGAAAAAGTGGCTGGAAAAAAATACGAAGTTCCGGTTGTTGTTCCTGCCCACGTATTCGCCGTGGCTAAATCCAATCGAGTTGCTGTGGTTGTCGTTACACGAAACGATAACGCGTAACCATCAGTGCCGGTATATGTGGCAGTTACTGGAACAGGTAAAATTATTTATGAATGCCGCTTCACCGTTCCCCGGCAATCAGCATGGTCTGGCTAAAGTGGAGCGGTATTAGGCGAAGTCATTTAGGTGTTATAGCCGAAAAAGGAAAGTAGCCCATCAGGGACAGGCTACTTTTGATGACTTATTTCAGTTCCAACTCATTCATTGCAGCGATGCTGAAACCGCCGTCAACGTGCAGAACTTCACCGGAGATACCGGCAGCCAGATCGGAACACAGGAACGCAGCAGAGTTGCCCACGTCTTCAATGGTCACGACACGGCGGATTGGCGTAACGGCTTCGCAATGCGACAGCATTTTCTTGAAGTCTTTGATGCCGGACGCAGCCAGTGTACGAATCGGGCCCGCAGAGATGGCGTTAACACGCACGCCCTGAGCACCCATGGCGTTCGCCATGTAACGTACGTTTGCTTCCAGAGAGGCTTTTGCCAGACCCATCACGTTGTAGTTCGGGATGGCACGCTCAGCGCCCAGGTAGGACAGGGTAACCAGCGCAGAGTTCGGGTTCAGCATTTTACGGCAGGCTTTCGCCATCGCAACAAAGCTGTAAGAGCTGATATCGTGAGCGATGTTGAAACCTTCACGGGTAACGGCATCAACGTAGTCACCGTCCAGTTGGTCGCCCGGTGCGTAAGCGATAGAGTGCACGAAGCCATCAAAGGTCGGCCATACGTTAGCCAGTTCGGTAAACAGTGCTTCGATGCTGGCATCTTCAGCGACATCACACGGCAGAACGATGCTGGAACCCAGCTCGCTGGCAAAGCCTTCCACGCGTGCTTTCAATTTGTCGTTCTGATAGGTGAAGGCCAGTTCGGCACCTTCACGCTGCATTGCTTGTGCAATACCGTAGGCAATAGAACGGTTGCTGGCAACACCTGTTACCAGAATGCGCTTACCGGTAAGAAAACCCATAGCAGTAATCCTTGTGATCATTGTTGCTGCGATCGCCACTTCGGTGCCGGTAAACCTACGCGGCAAGTGACGACCGAGATGAATAAACCGCGCGATTCTACCATGTTGGGGACGGTAGGGGTACTCCGAGCAGTATCCGCCTTTTTCCACAGCCCTGTGGTCAGAGGGAATACCGTCGTTGTGCGCGGAGATTAACGTTGTGCGCCGTCGCGTCGCCAGGCATCGGCGCTGAGCGCTTCGCCGAAGTGGCTGGCAATTAAACGTTTCGTCAGGTCGTGAAGCGGGGCGGACAACACATCGGCGGTACTGCCGCGTTCGACCACTTCGCCAGCCTGCATCACCAGAATCTGGTCGCTGATGTGCTTCATCATGCCCAGATGCTGCGTCACGTAAATATAAGAGATACCGTGCTTTTCCTGTAACTCCAGCATTAGGTTGATAATCTGTGACCGCATAGACATATCCAGTGACGCCAGCGCCTCATCGGCAACAATCACTTTCGGTTGCAGGATCAGCGCACGCGCCAGGCCAACACGCTGTTTTTGCCCCGGCGCGAGCGTATGCGGATAGTAATAGGCGTGGTCGGGACGCAGGCCGACCTGATACAGCGCCTGATTAATCGCTCTTTCGCGCGCTTCGGCGCTGAGGTCGGTATTCAGCCGCAGCGGGACGTCCAGCAACTGCCCGATACGCTGGCGCGGATTGAGCGCATTGCCCGCATCCTGAAAAATCATGCGGATACGCTGGCTGCGATAACGATAATCGCCGTAGTGCAGCGGATGATCGTCAATCACCAACTCGCCGGACGTTGGGGCGATCATGCCCGACAGCATTTTAGCCAGCGTCGATTTCCCCGATCCGTTTTCGCCGATGATGGCGAGCGTTTGTCGTTCACGTAGCGTAAAACTGACGGATTTCACCGCCTCAACGTGCTGACGGCGGAACAGCCCGGTCCGATAGCGGAACGTCTTGGTCAGATTGCGGGCTTCAAGCAGCATCTCAACCATCACGGTTCCTCCATGTTGAGCGGAAAGTGGCAGGCATATAGGTGGTTCTTAATGGAAAGCAATGGCGGCGTTTGCATACACTGTTTTTGTGAATACGGGCAGCGTGGGCCAAGTCGACAGCCAATCGGCAGATGCTCCAGCGAGGGGATTGCACCAGTCAGCGTGTTCAGCCGGCTTTTGTGCGGCAGCGAGCGACCGAAATCGGGCATCGCGCGAATCAGCGCCTGCGTGTAGGGATGGTGCGGCGCGGTGATCAAATCTTCACTGGTGGCGCTCTCCACCGTTTGCCCGCAATAGAGCACGTTGATTCGGTCGGCCCATTTGCTCATGGTTTGCAGGTCATGGCTGATGAGCAGAATCGTGGTGTTATTGTTTTGATTCAGGCGCGACAGCAGGCGGAAAATCTGCGCCTGCGTGGTGGATTCCATCGCGTTGGTCGGCTCATCGGCAATCAGCAGGCGCGGCTGGTTCGCTAACGCGATGGCAATCATCACTTTCTGGCACTCACCGTCGCTCAGCTCATAAGGGTAGCTGCCCATAATATCTTTATGATCTTTAATCCCGACGCGGTGCAGCAGTTCGATAGCGCGACGTTTGCGCCAGTTAAACCGCTGCCACCAGCGGCCTTTATACGTCCAGCCGGGAATCGCCTGCACCAATTGCCGACCAATACTTTCAGACGGATCGAGACAGGATTGCGGCTCCTGAAAAATCATGGAGACGTTATGGCCAACCAGCTTACGCCGCTCGCGCGACGACAATTGCAGCAGGTCGATATCATCAAATCGGAAGCGATCGGCGGTCACGCGCCAGTTCTCTTTGGTGATCCCGCAGATGGCTTTGGCGATCAGGCTTTTACCTGAGCCGGATTCGCCCACCAGTCCACGAATTTCCCCTTCGCTCAGCGTCATGCTGACGCGATCGACGGCTTTTACCGCGCCGTCGGGGGTCAGGAATTCAATCGTCAGGTTACGGATATCAAGTAATGGCATAGGGAGTCGTCGCCTCTTATTCCGTTTCCGCGGCGAGCGCGCGGCGGATGCCGTCGCCCAGCAGGTTGACGATTAACACGCTCAGCGCGATAGCCGCACCGGGCAGCATCACGGTCCACGGGGCGGCATAAACCAGCTCCAGCGAGTTGCCGAGCAGGGCACCCCATTCGGTCGTCGGTAGCTGTGCGCCCAAGTCGAGAAAACCCAGCGCGGCAATATCCAGAATGGCGATCGACAGCGCGCGGGTAAATTCGGAAACCAGCAGCGCGGCGATGTTGGGCAGCACGACATACCAGACCAGATAAAACGTGGACGCACCGTCAAGACGGGCAGCGATCACGTACTCTTTGTCCATTTCAGCGTGTACGGCGCTGTAGATGGTGCGCACCATACGCGGCAGCAGTGCCAGCCAGACGGCGAGCATGGCGTGTTCGAGTTTAGGGCCGATAAAGGCGATGACCACAATCGCGAGCAGCAGCGACGGAATCGACAGTAGCGTATCCAGAATGTGGTTAAGCATCGCGGATCGTAGCCCGCGGGTCACGCCCGCAAAGACGCCCAGGACGATGCCGCACAGCGCGGCCGCGTAGGTGACGATGAGTGAGGAGCCTACGGTGGGTGCAGCCCCGCTCAGCAAGCGGCTTAGCTGATCGCGCCCCAAATCGTCGGTGCCGAGAAAGAATGAGACTTCACCGTAGTGCGACCAGGAGGGGGGCAACAACTGGTAGCCCAAAAATTGCTGATCGACCTCATAAGGCGCGAGAAATTTGCCGAACAGGCACAGGCCAATCAGGATCAGAAAGCCGTATAGCCCGATCATCGCCAGCATATCCTGATGAAATGCGCGCCAGGTATCGCCCAGTCGGCTCGGCAGCCGTTTTTCGCTATAAACGTTATCGAAGGGCATACCATTCCTTGTGTTTCAACGGGTTTGCCATAGCACCCCAAATATCGGACAGGATGTTAACCGTAATGACCATCGCGCCGACGACCATTACGCCCGCAGAAATCGCCGCGTAGTCCTGCTGGCGAATGGCGTTGACCAGCCAGCGACCAATCCCCGGCCAGTTAAAGACCACTTCGGTAATCATCGTCAGCGTCAGCATCGTGGAAAATTGCAACCCCAGTTTGGGAATAATCGGCGGTAGCGCGTTATGAATCAGATGGCGGCGAATGATCGTAAAGCGCGACAGTCCGCGGGTTGCCGCCGCTTTAATGTAGTTTTTGCTGATAATTTCCGTGGTGCTGACGCGCATCAGACGGATCACTTCGGTCGTCGGCCCAACGGCCAGCACGGTAATCGGCAGAATCAGGTGACGGATGGCGCTGACGATCATTTCACCACGATGGGGCGAATCTGACAGCCAGGCGTCAATCAAGGCAAATCCGGTCACAGTTTTCACCTGATAGAGCAGGTCGAAACGGCCTGAAACCGGTAGCCAGCCGAGGTGTAGCGAGAAAAACAGCGTCAGCAGCAGCGCCAGCCAGAACACGGGTAGGGAAAAACCAATGAGCGCCAGCGTGCTGATCACGATGTCCGCGCCGCGGTTCTGCATCACGCCAGCGGTAATGCCCAGCGGAATCCCGACCAGCAGCGAGAGCGCAAACGCCAGAAGACAAAGCTCGATCGTGGCTGGGAACACTTCTTTCAGCAGCTCGCTGATGGCCTGTCCGTTAATGCTGGACCGACCGAAATCTCCCTGAAGCAGGCTGCTGAGGTAAAAATGATAGGCGTCAAACAGCGCAGCACCATTGAGCGGGGCGTTGGGTGTGTAATAACTGAGGCTAAAGCCTACCAGCGTCAGTAGTGACAAGGTCACTATCAGTAACACCAGACGTCGCAAGGTAAAAATAATCACGGCTGTGCTTCCTCCACGGTTTCCGGTGCAGAGGGCTTCTGCTGCGCCTGTTGATCCTCGCGGAAGACGCCCGCGAATGAGGCATTGCCGAAGGGGCTTAATACCAGCCCTTTCATGTCATAGCGGTAGGCAAGCAGTCGCAATGACGATGCCAGCGGCAGGACAGGTAGCTGCTCTGCCAGAATACGCTGTGCCTGTTGATAATAGTCAATCCGCTTAGAAAGCTGTTGTGACGAGAGCGCGTTTTGCAGCACTTCGTCAAACGTAGGATCGCACCAGTGCGCGTAGTTGCTCTGGGAACGAATTGCCGCGCAGCTTAGCAGCGGGCGGAAAAAACTGTCCGGATCGTTACTGTCCGTTGCCCAGCCTGCCAGCGTTAAATCGTGGCTGAGTTCCATGAGCTTCGCTTCCTGGAAACGGCCTTCCACCGGCACGATGGTCACGGTGACGCCAATTTGCGCCAGATCGGCCTGTATCAGCTCTGCGGTTTTCAACGGGCTGGGGTTGTAGGACTGTGAGGCGCTGGGCACCCACAGGCGCAGGCTGAGGTTAGTCAGCCCCAGATCCTGCAAGATTTGCCGTGCTTTCTGCGGGTTATATTCCGTAATCTGCGATTCATTATCGTACGCCCACGAGGCGCGGGGTAGAATCGACGCTGCGGTTTCCGCTGTACCGTAATAGATTGACTGCATCAGCCTGTCGTTATTGATCGCCAGCGCGATGGCTTCCCGCACGCGGCGATCGTCCAGCGGGGGTTTACGCACGTTGAAGGCCAGATAGGCAACGTTCATGCCGGGGCGCAGTGACAGACGCAGGCGAGGGTCGTTACGTAAAATCGTCAACTGGCTGGCAGCCGGATAGGCGAGCACATCACATTCGCCCGTCAATAGCTTGGATAAGCGACCCGTACCGCCGGAACCAAGATCGACAACCACCTGCCGCATACGTGGCAGACCGCGCCAATAATCGCCGTTGCGCGTCAGCCGGATATATTGTCCGTTGCGGTATTCATCGAGCAGATAAGGGCCAGTACCGACCGGTTCGCGATCCAGCAGCTCTTTTTTGTCCTCTTTCGCCAGACGCTGCGCGTATTCTGCGGACAGAATCGGCGCGTAGTGCGTGGCCAGATGCCAGAGGAAAGACGCATCCGGGCTGTTAAGCCGGATTTCAACGCTATACTCGCCCAGTTTGCGGATGCTTTGCACCGAATCGGCAAATTGCAGGCTGTCGAAATAGGGGTATTCGCCGCCGTTGACATCATGATACGGGTGTTTTTTGTCCAGCATGCGCTCGAAGCTGAATATCACATCATCGGCGTTCATATTGCGGGTTGGGCTGAACCAGGCGGTGTGCTGAAACGGTACATCGCGGCGCAGGTAAAAACGGTATGTCGAGCCGTTGTCTAGCACTTCCCAGCGCTGGGCCAGTTCTGGCATCAGACGATAGGTATAAGGGTCGACATCCAGCAGACGATCGTAAAGCTGCGCCGCCAACGTATCAATGGTGACGCCGCTGCGTGCCATCTGCGGGTTAAATGTGTTCAGGACATCATTGACGCAATAGACAAAACCGCTCTGGTGAATACTTTCCAGCGGAGCAGGTGACGTTGGCACGGACGGCGGTGCGGCCAGTGCAGGCAATGCCAGCCAGGTTAATGCCAGTGCGAAACAGGTTTTTCCGAACATACGGGATTTTTCAGTCAATACGGTTATAGACAGAGTGTATCGTACTCTTGGCATCCTCCCCACTCTTGTTATGCGCGTCTGGCGACTTTCCAACCGCTTAAGCCACCAGCACTGTCAGCAGAGGGGAGAGAAGTCATCCTATTCTAACGGTATTTCTGCTGTGAGTTACGATGGAAAGAACCCTATAGTCAGTATGGAAATGAGAAAAATTCTCAACAAAGTGCTTTACAGATGATACTGATAACTATTATCATCATTTTCGCACTTCAGCAGTGGCTTCTCGCAGGCACTGAAGGAGAGCACGACATTGCTCACATTGCTTCCAGTATTATTTTAGCCAGCCTATGTGCTAATGCCGGTCACTTAAGGTGACCGGCATTGTTTTTTAACGGATATTTCGCTCGTCTTCCCCTGATTTCTCGGGGGTAACTTCGCTCCCTTCTTAACGGCAATACCAGATAGATTGCCTGCTCATAAAAATGCTTCAGATGTCCTGGTATCGCACCCGGTGATGAACCCGGCAGACCGATAAGTAATCGCCAGATTTCCGTCAGGGCGCCGCTGAAGCTCAACTGATACGGCAGGTAATCTCCTTTCAGCGTAAACGCCATTTTCACCATCTGATAACGCACCAGATTGTACGTCAGCAGCACGCCCCACAACTCCTGCCTCACCATTTCCGGCAGTCTGCTCCGTAAATGCCACCTGTTACCCAGCAAGCCTTGTTTCGCCTCGCGATATCCCAACTCGATTTCCCATCGGTGAGCGTAAAGGGCGTTCACCTCCGCCGCCGGATAACGCATCGGGTCCGTCAGTGACGTCAGCACCTCTCGCGTTTTTCCTTCTATCGTCTTCGTTAACAACCGCGCTGTGATGCTCTCCGGCAGCGTCGCCCATTGTTTACGCGCCTGCGGCGATGTCTTTATCCGTACCAGTCTGTCTTGCCTGCCCAGCTTGCTTATCACTTCGTATTGCGTATTTTTCTTCAACGGCAGCAGCCAGTGCCGATTTTCCCCTGCTGTTCGCCAGTGATGCAGTAAACCGACGGAGTAAAACCCTTTGTCGAACAGGGTTATGCTGTTATCTGGTGTTTTTCCGGTCAGCTCTGCTGCCAGCCGCATCTCGTTGACATCGTAGCGGCCGAACGCACTGGCAGTTATCAGATGACTGCTCAGTTCCATCAGGCAAGCCATTCTCACCTGCGGGTAACCCTTGTCGCCGTGCTGATTGGAGGCCTTGCCGAAGGCCGCCTCATTTTCCGGTGTATCCTGCGTTTGCCAGACCACACCGTCGACGGCAAAGAGGTTAAGCCCATGCCATTGTGGGTGCTGAGCCTGTTCGTTCCAGTGTCGTTGTGTGATATCAAACAGTTCTCTGACAGCAGCCTCACCGAGCGTCTGCCGCCGTTGTATGACTGAACTGGGGGCGACGAACGGGGTGCCTGAGCGATCAGCGATATCCATGAGATTAACGATGTGGGAAAGAGGGCGCTGATTGAATACGGCCATGCCAATAACCAGCCACACCATGGACTCAAGGGGGAGTTTTCGCTTGCGCAGCGTGACGGTATCAGTGAGCGTTAATGCCTGTTCAATCATGCTAACGGGTAGGAGATCAGCCAGAGTGTGAATCTGTTCCGGCGCAGTAAGATTGATAATGCCAAGAGCCTGAGAAAGTTGCATAAAAAAAGGTCCATGAATGTCATGAACCTTTTTTACACCAACGGCTGGATCGTTCAACTAATCCTTAAACGATCGGCATTAGCCTATGTGCTGGCTTTTTTTTTGTTCTCAGCCCTTCCTGTGACGGCGCTATGTGTTGCGCCGTCTGTCGCCCATAAATGCCGATGGCGACTGCCCGAACTGTTTTCTGAATGCCGTCGTATAGGCACTGTGGCTGTCGTAACCGCTGCTCAGGGCAACCTGAGTGATGGGGGCACCTTGCACCAGCAGGGTCAATGATGACATTAGACGCAACTGTTGACGCCACTTGCCGAACGTCATCCCTGTGCTTTTCAGAAAGCGGCGATGAAAGGTTTTGCCGCTAATCGCCAACTTTCCAGCCCAGTCGTCTGCCGTCGCGGTATCACCTGGGTCGCTCATGAGTATCTGGCAAACCGTCTGTATCTGCATGTCTTGTGGCCAGGGCAGATGAAAGGGGAGATGTGGCGTTGTGCGCAGTTCCTCGATTAATAGCTCTCCTAGCAGTTGCGTATAGCGCGGCGTGGTTGCGTGACTGTCTGCATCGGTGAGTCGGGCTATCAATTCTCTGGCCAACCCAGACACGCGTACGACACAGTCTGCGGTAGGCAGTTGTGTACACATATCTTCACGCACGAAGATGCCATTTGCCTGTGAAGCGACCGGAATGATCAGGCGATGGGGAACACCTGGACGCAGCCATACGGCAGAGGTGGGCGGAACCAGCCATTGTCCGGTTGGCGCCTCCACCTGCACCAGTCCACTATCCGCATAAATCAGATGACCTCTGCGGTGGTGGTGCATGGGAACCACATGCCCCTGCGGGTAATGCATGGAGACCCCCGTGACAGGCAGCTCTGAAGCTTCGGCCGCGTTTAAGTCAAGCGCGTGTCCACCGTCTCCGGGGGAAGAAAAACCCATATCGATTCACTTTGTCCAAAACAAACAATTGAATGTCTATTTTCATGTAGATGGACGAATTGTGCAAACCTAATATGGACGTGTAATGACAACCTTGAGTCTCTCGTACATGCTGCCGTCCAGCCATTATTCCTGTTCGTTACGACGATTGTCTCTCGGTCGGGGTCGGTATGCATACGTTCGCATCATGCACCATCCTGCTTCTTCCTGACCCCGACGCCGGTCCGCTTTTCTTGAGTCCGGGGATCAGGTTCTATTGATTCCCTGGAGATTGTTATGTTGACCGATCCTTCGCAAAAGTATCGCCCCTTTCCCCCTGTTGATTTGGCCGACCGCCAATGGCCGTCGCGTACTTTGACGTGCGCTCCTGTCTGGCTCTCTACGGATCTGCGTGATGGCAATCAGGCGCTCTTCGAACCCATGAACCGTGAACGTAAGCTGCATCTGTTTCAGGAATTGGTGCGTATCGGCTTTAAGGAGATTGAAGTTGGATTTCCCTCTGCATCACGCACCGATTTTGAAATCGTGCGCCACTTAATTGATGCCGACCTGATACCCGAAGACGTGACGCCGATGGTCATTACCCAACTGCGTGATGATCTGGTGAAAGAAACGGTACGCAGTGTGGCTGGCGCGCGACGAGTGATTGTTCATTTTTACAATGCCATTGCCCCCGCCTGGCGTGAGATCGTGTTTGGTATGAGCGTGGCGCAGATCGTCGAGATGGTCGAGCATCATATTGCGCTGCTGAAACAGTTAACGGCAGAGCATCCCCAAACGCAGTGGGTTCTCCAGTATTCTCCAGAGACTTTTTGCATGGCCGAACTGGATGTTTCCCTGCTGCTCTGCAACGCGGCCATCAGAGCCTGGGATGCGGGACCGCAGCGCCCGATGATCATTAATCTGCCAACAACGGTAGAAGTCTCGACGCCCAATGTTTTCGCGGACCAGATCGAATGGATGCACCAGCGTCTGGCGCGGCGCGAGCACATCGTGCTGTCCGTTCATCCACACAATGATCGCGGCACTGGCATCGCCTGTGCGGAACTGGCGTTGCTGGCAGGTGCTCAGCGGGTCGAAGGTTGCCTGTTTGGAAATGGCGAGCGCAGCGGCAATCTTGATCTGGTGACGATGGCGTTAAACCTGTACACCCAGGGCATCTCACCCGGTTTGGACTTCTCTGACATTGCCGCTGTGGCTCGCGTGGCTGAGGATTGTACCGCGCTGCCTATCCATCCGCGTCATCCCTATGTCGGAGACCTGGTTTTCACGGCATTCTCCGGTTCGCATCAGGACGCTATCGCCAAGGGGTTTGCCGCACAGCATTCAGACGCACCGTGGCGCGTCCCATACCTGCCTATCGATCCTCAGGATCTGGGGCGCACCTATGACAGTATCGTGCGTGTTAACAGCCAATCTGGTAAGGGCGGCATCGCTTTTCTGCTGCAACGCGATCATGGCATTGTTATGCCACGTCGTATGCAAGTGGAGTTCAGTGCTATCGTTCAGGCACTGGCGGAAACCAGTGAAACCGAACTGAGCAGCGAGAACATTTGGGAGGTTTTCCAACAGACTTACCTCTCTCCGGTTCTTGATCAACCGGGTTTTATCTACCGTGCACATCACCTGTCAGACCATCCCGAAGGGCAGGCGATTGATTTGGAACTCATTGATGCCAACGGTTCGCCACAAAACTATCGGGGAAAGGGGAATGGCCCGATCTCCGCTACGGTGGACGCGCTGGGGTTACCGCTGCGTATCGACAGCTATGAGGAGCGCAGTCTGGGAGCAGGGGCGGATGCCGTCGCGTTAGCCATTGTCGAAGCCGCATTGCCCGGTGTACCGGGATCGCGCTTCGGTGTTGGGAGACATCCGAACATCATCACGGCTTCGGTGCTGGCGGTACTGAGCGCCGCAGCCAGATTTCCGGCGGTCGGGGATATCGCTGGGAGATAAAACGCGCTAAGGCCACGCCACTGCAATCAGGATGGTAAGCACGTTATCTTTCTGGACGCGCGCGCTTAAGGCCGCGCGTTCTTCATTCCGGTTCGGATATGAAGCAACGGCGGATGACGAAAATGAGCTGCGCATATTTTGGCAAGGGCAACAACATTATATGCTTACTATTTTTCTGTGAATAATTAATAAAATCAATATCATTGGGATATTTCTTAAATTATTTGCGGGAGCAAAAATCTCCCTTATCATGCCTGTACCCAAGATCATGGGTGTTCACAATGGAGATAAGGAATATGTGGATCAGAAGGAATCAACTCGTCAGGAAATTGACGTTAGGTGTAGTAACCGCAGCACTGGGCATGTCGCTCAGTTTCTCAGCATTATCCGCCACGCCGGTGGAAACGCATGGTCAGTTGTCCATTGAAAATGGACAACTGGTGGATGAACAGGGAAAAAGGGTGCAACTGCGAGGAGTGAGTTCGCACGGTTTGCAGTGGTTTGGTGATTATGTCAACAAGGACTCGATGAAATGGCTGCGTGACGACTGGGGGATTAACGTATTCCGTGTGGCGATGTATACGGCAGACGGTGGCTATATCGCTAATCCTTCCCTTGCCAATAAGGTAAAAGAGGCCGTTGCGGCGGCACAAAGCCTCGGCGTTTACATCATCATCGACTGGCATATCTTGTCAGACAACGATCCTAATATTTATAAAGCACAGGCAAAAACCTTCTTTGCCGAAATGGCAGGGCTGTATGGTAATTCGCCGAACGTGATTTATGAAATCGCCAATGAACCCAACGGCGGCGTAACATGGAACGGGCAGATTCGACCTTATGCGCTGGAAGTGACTGACACCATCCGTAGCAAAGATCCCGATAACCTCATTATCGTCGGTACGGGCACCTGGAGTCAGGATATTCATGACGCGGCGGATAATCAGTTGCCCGATCCGAATACGCTGTACGCGCTGCATTTCTATGCGGGCACGCACGGGCAGTTCCTGCGCGACCGCATTGACTATGCACAAAGCCGCGGCGCGGCGATTTTTGTCAGCGAGTGGGGCACCAGCGATGCATCCGGTGGGGGCGGACCGTTCCTGCCTGAATCGCAGACCTGGATCGATTTCCTGAATAACCGCGGTGTGAGCTGGGTGAATTGGTCGCTTACCGACAAAGCCGAGGCCTCCGCTGCGCTGGCGCCGGGAGCGAGCAAATCAGGCGGTTGGACGGAGCAAAATCTCTCAACGTCAGGGAAATTTGTCAGAGAGCAGATTCGTGCGGCGGCGAACCTAAGCGGCGGCGATACGCCAACCACGCCAACGGAACCGACTAATCCAGGTAGTGGAACCACGGGTGACATCGTACTGCAATATCGTAATGTGGATAACAACCCTTCTGATGATGCGATTCGTATGGCTGTCAACATCAAAAATACTGGAAGTACGCCGATCAAACTGAGCGATCTGCAAGTGCGCTACTACTTCCATGATGATGGCAAACCTGGTGCGAACCTCTTTGTTGACTGGGCGAACGTCGGTCCGCAAAACATCGTGACCAGCACAGGCACCCCTGCCGCCAGCACTGATAAGGCTAACCGCTACGTTCTGGTGACCTTCAGCAGCGGAGCCGGTTCTCTTCAGCCTGGCGCGGAAACCGGTGAAGTACAGGTGCGTATTCACGCCGGTGACTGGAGCAACGTGAATGAAACGAATGACTATTCATACGGTGCTAACGTTACGAGCTACACGAACTGGGATAAGATCACCGTGCACGATAAAGGTACGCTGGTATGGGGCGTCGAGCCGTAACCGTGTGCTGTTAACGTATTAATCGTAATACGGTCACTTAAGCCTGGTATTAGGGGAAGCACAGGGGGAGGTATCCGTAGGGAGGCCTCCCCCCTGTGGTCGGCCCGTGTATCTTGATGCTTAAACGATCGGCATGACTTACTCTGCGGGCGTGAATTCGCCCGCCTTTTCTTTCCAGACTTCATTCATTCACCACAATATCGTGTTTCTTCAGCAATCCACGCAGTTGGTGGTAGGTTAATCCCAGCAGTTCAGCGGCCTTACGCTGGTTAAATTTTGCCTGATTCAATGCCCGTTCGATCAAGCTTCTCTCTTGTTTCAACAGCCACGGTTTCATCTCCAGCGGTAAATCCGGCAGGCCGATTGTCGCCTGTGAGGAAATATCCTGAACGGCGGGAGTGCGGCGGAAGGGATTCAGAATGATGGCGTCAAGAGGCTGTTCGCTGTCGCCGTGGCGGTACACCGAACGTTCAACCACGTTTTTCAGCTCACGAATATTGCCCGGCCAGCCGTAATTCAGCAGTGTGTCGCGCGCGGCGGGCGTAAAACCGGGAAACAGCGGCAAATGCAATTCGCGACACATCTGAATTGCGAAGTGATCGGCCAGCAGCATGATGTCCTGCTGGCGTTCGCGCAGCGGCGGGAGCTGTACGACATCAAAAGCCAGACGGTCGAGCAGGTCCGCACGGAATTTACCGCTCGCGGCAAGCGCAGGAAGATCGTCATTGGTCGCGCACACCAGTCGCACATCTACCTGTAGCTGATCTCTGCCGCCGACGCGCTCCAGCATGCCGTATTCGATCACTCGTAGTAATTTTTCCTGCACCAGCATCGGCGCGGTGGCGAGCTCATCCAAAAACAGCGTTCCACCGTCGGCGCGCTCGAAGCGTCCCAGATGACGCTTCTGCGCGCCGGTAAACGCACCGGCTTCATGGCCAAATAGCTCGGAATCAAGCAGGTTCTCGTTGAGTGCTGCACAGTTGAGAGAAACGAACGGCCCTTGCCAACGCGGAGAAAGGTAGTGCAGGCGGCTGGCAATCAGCTCTTTACCAGTGCCCCTTTCACCAATCACCAGCACGGGCTTATTCAACTGTGCCAGTTGCGACACCTGTTCCAGTACCTCCAAAAAGCTGTTGGCTTCGCCCAGCAGATTCTCTTTTTCCTGAAGCATGATGTTCCACCGTGTTATTTTTACTAACTGTTAGCGTATTTGACTAATCTAACGAAAAGAGAAAAATAGTCAAAATTATCTATTTCTTTATTTTCAGTTAGTTAAAAGAAATTAAAAGTTGGCATGCTTATTGATATACCTATAGGGAGATCGCGGCTGGCTTGGTCAGCCTCGGTGATAAATCAGGCGTAATCAGACGCTGGAAATCATGAAGAGGATGTAATTATGGGTATTTTTTCTCGTTTTGCCGACATCGTGAACGCCAACATCAATTCATTGCTGGATAAAGCTGAAGATCCGCAGAAATTGGTGCGGCTGATGATTCAGGAAATGGAAGATACGCTGGTTGAAGTGCGTTCGACCTCGGCGCGGGCGTTGGCAGAAAAGAAACAGATTGCCCGCCGCATTGAACAAGCTCACGGTCAGCAAGATCAATGGCAGGAAAAAGCGGAACTGGCGCTGCGTAAAGATAAAGACGATCTGGCTCGTGCCGCGCTGATTGAGAAGCAAAAGCTGACCGACCTGATTGCGGTGTTGCAGCATGAAGCCGAAAGTGTGGATGAAACGCTGGAGCGTATGAAGCGTGAAATCGGCGAACTGGAAAACAAATTAAGCGAAACGCGTGCTCGCCAGCAGGCGCTGACGCTGCGTCATCAGGCTGCGGCATCGTCGCGTGATGTGCGCCGCCAGTTGGACAGCGGTAAGCTGGACGAAGCGATGGCACGTTTCGATCAGTTCGAGCGCCGCATCGACACGATGGAAGCGGAAGCCGAAAGCCACGGGCTAGGGAAACAAAAATCGCTGGATCAGCAGTTTGCCGAGCTGAAAGCGGACGATGAAATCAGCGCGCAGTTGGCAGCACTTAAAGCTAAAGTTAAGCCAGCAGAGTAATAAGACGAATAAAGCATAGATGCCATCGGATGGCTGTCGTGAGAAAACGGCAGCCACCAGCGTGTGAATAATAACTAAGGAGACACAATGAGTGCGTTGTTTCTTGCCATTCCGTTGACCATTTTCATGTTGTTTGTGGCACCGATATGGCTTTGGCTACATTACAGCCAGCGTAAAAACAGTGCTCAACTGGGACAAAATGATATGCAACGTCTGACACGCTTAACGGAAGAGTCCAACCGCATGCGTGAGCGTATCAGAGCGCTGGAAGATATTCTGGATGCAGAACACCCAGACTGGAGAAAATCGTAATGAAAAATACGTGGTCAGGTAAAACGTTATACCGCATACCGGAAGAGGGCATGCTGAAAGGGGTTTGTGCTGGTTTAGCGCGTTATTTTGACGTGCCGGTGAAGCTCCTGCGGATAATCGTGGTGCTGTCGATGTTTTTCGGCCTGTTCTTTTTCACCATCGTGGCTTATATCATTCTGACCTTTATGCTCGATCCGGCTCCGGCGGGAATGGTGGGGGAGGATGAAAAGGTGACCCGAACGCCCAGCCAACTGCTGAATGAGGCGGACGCGACATTGCAGGCCAGCGAACAGCGCCTGCGTAACATTGAGCGCTATGTCACCTCGGAGACGTTTGGCGTTCAGAACCGCTTTCGTCACCTGTAATTTGTCATCGGCCATACGCTTTCGCTGACGTTATCCACCGTACGACTGGGGTCTAGAGTGGATAATGTCGCGCTACTTTTTCGCTGCAATCTCTATGATCCGATCCCACTGTGCATCGGATGCCAGCCATTTCCTTCTTTCGCGCTGTAGCGCACGTTTTGCAGTGGTATGCGCTGCCATTGACCCTTGCTGTCCTGCACGATTTCGCTGGCATGAACGCGACAGCGGAACCGCAATGTATCGGTTTCCAGTTGGAACTGATAAAACTTCCCTTCTTCCGGCGTGAAATACGTATCCACAAGGCAGGTATGCTTACCTTCAACGTAAACATTGACTACTTCGGTTTCAGCACCTGCAATGAGTTGTGTTTCGTAGTAGTCAATATTGTATTTTTCTCCGGCTATTTTTGGCATCCCCCGATCCACTGTGTTCTGTAATACCCACTCACTGGATCGTATCAGGCCACCTTTGCTCTCACCATTGACCATTTGATAAAGGCTGGTTTGTTCAGTGTTATCGACAATTCTCAGCCATGGAGCATGAGCACTTTGAGGTGGGGGAACGAAAAAAGTATGGTCTGGAATAAAGGCACAACCCGCAGCGGTCAGAATGACCGCTGCGTTCGCAGAACGCAGCAACCGTTTCACTGTTTATCTCCTTTACTGTATTCCATGCGCATATGTATCCAGACACCCAGGCCAATCACTGGCCCTGAAGCGATGCCAATTCGTAGAGCCTGAGCCAGTAATGGCTGCCACTGCATACCTGATGGCATTTGCAGGATAAACTGGTAGTAGAGCCATACCCCAAAATAGACAAGTGCCACCGTGCAGGAGAGCGCTAGGAAGCAGCCTGCCATCAGAAATAAAAGCGTACTAAAGCCAGGTTTTTTTGTACTCACGGCTTATTTTCCTTGTTGATCCTGTGGTTTCTTATCAATTGCTTTCTGGATTACCGTCCCGGTCCCCTCAGAAACCGCGGCTCCAAAAGTACTTCCCAGCATATCCGCTGCAGGTTTCGGCAATTTCGTACCCGCTGCGCCACTGATAATGGTCGACGTAGTGGCACCGGCAACGTTACTGACACCAGCGCCGGTAACAGCCCCAGTAGAATCTTGATCACCCTTAATTTTACTGCCAACATAGGCGCTGCTGTTCCTTCACTTTATCGAAGATGGGGCTGATGCTGTGGTTAGCGTGCTCGACATCGCGGCTCAGTGCGCTGACATCCTGCTGCTGGTTCGCCTGATCGCGGATAATCAGCGATCCTGGAGAAACGGCCGCATACGTGGTGCCGAAAGCCTTCCCATCGCTGCCATCCGCTCCCAGGCCATTGGCCGCCAGATCCTACGCGCCCAGCCCGCCAGTGCTGATACCGACGCTGCTGTGCGATACCTCAAACTCGGCGCCATTGAGTTGTGTGTGTGTTAACAAGTCACGCAGGCAAGCATTGACAATATCTATCCTCTGATCCCGCTGTGCATCGGGTGCCAGCCATTTCCTTCTTTCGCGCTGTAGCGCACGTTTTGCAGTGGTAGGCGCTGCCATTGACCCTTGCTGTCCTGCACGATTTCACTGGCAACCGCACGGCATTGATAATGCAGCGTATCGGTCTCCAACCGGAATTCATACTTTTTGCTTTTTTCCGGAACAAAGCGGGTGGTGATCAGGCAGGTGTATTTACTTTCGACGTACACATTTTCAATAGCGGTTTCCACGCCGGGAACGACCGGTGTTTCGTAGTAGTCAATATCGTATTTCTCTCCGGATACTTTTGGCATCCCGCGATCCTGAGTGTTTTGTAATACCCATTCGCTGGAACGAATAAGACCGCCAGTGCGTTTGCCGTTTAACGTCTGATAGATACTTGTCTGTTCTGTGTTATCTACGATGCGTACCCATGGTGAATCAGCGTCTTGAGGAGGGGGGACAAAGAAATCATTATTTGGCATTATGGAACAGGCAGAACTAAAAGATGCAAGAATAGCAAATGTAACTTTTAAGATATTTTTCACGCTATGCTCCTTATTAACAAGGCGTCCTTGCCTTATCATAACATATTCGCGGATTTAGATATTATTTCACTGATAAATCATAATGATCTGGTAATTGATAACCTTCAGGGATTGCAGGCCAGCTATCTATTTTCAATAACATCTCACTGTCTTCAGCTATGGATTCGAAGAAACTTGAGAGGGTCATTGCGTGGCTTCTTAACTTCAATAAAGCTGATTGCATTGCCAGTTCATCATTTTCAGCACTGGCTTTGTTTAGCAAGTCAGTATGAACTTTTAGCAAAGTTAGTTGCTTGAGAAATTGTTCATTCAGCTGCCCATTGTAGTCAATCGACAAGTCATCCATTTCGATAGCCGATGTGCTTTTTTTCTTCAACACAGAGATGAAATTATTCTTCATTATCTCAAAAAAGAGATCATTTATCATTTAGGCAGTCTCCGTCCTTCTTTAATTTTACCAAAACAGTTAGTAATCATAACGGCTATACGACCTTGTTTGTCCATCGTAAATCAGCTAACAAGGTGCCAAATTCGGGTGTCCAGTTCCAGTTCAATGTGTTCATACTGGCTAGCCATTGTAGTATTAATTTTTTAAAATCAGATACTACTGTGCATCGGATGCCAGCCACTGCCTGCTTCGGGAATAAAGTGAGTGGTTACCAAACAGGTATATTTGCTTTCGACATGCCACGATCCTTAATGTTTTGTAATACCCATTCACTGGCGCGAATAAGGCCTCCAGCACGTTTGCCATTAACTGTCTGGTAATGCTGGTTTGCTCGGTGTTGTCTATAATACGAATCTATGATAAATGGGTATTCTATGCCAGTGGAGTGAAGAAATCATTATTTGGAAAACACACCCACCCTGAAATAATGAATGTAAATGGTAATCCACTAATAAACGATACTCAGTAATTTATTTTACTGAGTATCGTTTGTGTTTTTTAATGAATACTATTGGTGATAGATGATCTCGTATTCGCTGCCAAGCTCATCCCGTAAACGCTGAGAAAGAATATCTCCCTGACGTTTAAATTCGGCTTCTTCCTCAGCATTACTAAATCCTGAAGATGCCGGATCATCCATGTTCAGTGTATTATCATACTGCTCTGCCCATTGGCGGAGTGATTCTATTAGTTGTACTGAGATTGGCAATTCATCAGGAGCAATATCGCCAAAATCATCAGGTGTTGTTCCCCACAATGGGTGACATTGATAGTCTGCCATGAGCTTTATTTTTTTCATTTCACTGCTCCTCTCAGGTTCGCACCTACAACATAACCATTATTACCAACGGTTACAGCAACATTGTACTTTTGACCATTTATAATAGTTTCGTAGATTGGTCGGCCTGTACCAGAGCCCTGGTAACCGACCAATTTTCCTTTTGTAACCGCATTCATGACCACTTCAGGGATCTTTGCTTCTGTGATGCCTATTTGCGCGAACTGGCTACCATGCTCATTAATAATGTGCTGCAGACCTGCTTTAGCGTTTCCTTTTTCAAGGAAAATGATTCTCCCGCTTGCATCCTTCGCGACACTGACAATATCTGCGGGTGGGTAATGCGTCCAATTAGTAGAACATGTGTTTTTCAATGAATGCCCCGATGACTTTTTCATGCAATTCTATCGAACGCGAGAAGCAGATTGTTTTACGGGCCAGACGTTTAATACGTGTCCTCAGTGTCAGGTTGTTACGCTCAATACGCTGAGTGAAGATTTTTCCTGTCAGATGCTTATCTTTCGGGAGTTCTCTGGCATAACTGCCCCAGTCATCGCTGGTTATCATACCGATGTTAAACGGCGTCAGCAGAGCCAGAAGTTCACGGCAGGTGTTATCCGTGCGCGGCCCAAACGTGTAAGCCAGAACGCCACCTGTTTTGGTGTTGTATGCATACCAGAGCCAATGCTGCCGGGCTTTATTGCCGACAAAGCTCCATTGCTCATCAAGCTCACAGATAAGTGCTACATCGGCATGAGCGACCGGAGAGGAAGTTATTCGCTTCGGCGCGAGTTTTTTAACGTGCGAATGACGGTGTTAATACCGATTTTCAGTGTTCTGGCTGTATCACGAACGCCGGCGCCGTTGAATGCCATTTCGGTAATTTGTTCTTTGACACCGGGCTTACGCGCTTCATAGGTATAGGTGAGCAGAAACACGCGGTGACAGTCACGACAGCGAAACCGGTCACGACCTTTAGGGTTCTGTCCATGACGGTAAACCTGAACAGACTGACAGCGAGGACAATGAACATTAACGCTGGCCATGAGCAAACCTCAAAGCGGTCATTATATATCAATTCAACTAATTAGAGGCACCACCTGCGGGTGTATGTTTGATACCTTGCGTCGCCAGCTCTTTCAGCAAGGCTTTTGAAGAGAGAACGTGTTAATTTTCATTACTCATTAAGAATAATTTTATTTAAAAACAGACTGTTATTTCCTCCAAGGGCAACCTCGGAGGAAATATGTTATCCAGTACAACGACTTAATGCCAATCGCAAACCCGCACCAATATCCTCTACTGGGCTATTTGTAGTGAGTATGACGTAATCAGTCTCGGGGATTCGCTCACCACTCCAAGCTTCAAGTTTTTCATGATAGCTGGGACGAATCGTTATGATCTCATCTTTCAAGTGAATGCCGCACTTTTTCATATTGCTGAATAGAGATCGCTTAGTTTTATATTGATAGTTTTCCATCAAATTCGCAACCCAACTTGCGTATTTTTCTTTACTTCTATTTATGTCGAAAAATTTAATTCTCTCCTCGACATTGTTTAAAGTACGACTATTAGCCAGAGCTTTTAGTACGGATTCACCAATTTCTTTATCATCTGCTCCTGGTTCGAGTAGATGGGGTGGGAACAATGGATCTATAGCGATTCTTCCCAGACCAGAATAGGTTTCAATGCTCAAAAATTTATCCGTGCTAAAAACGCAGCTCCAATAATCTTGATTGCTATTAAAGTCCATTATTTCACCTGTGTTACAGTAATTTTTACACCCTGACTCTTACCGTATTCAATCGCACGGTTAATTTCAGTCCACTGTGTCTTCGTTGTGTTCGCAGGAACTGCCAGACGTATCTCTCTCTGCGCGATCATCGTTGAATTCAGCTCCTGACCTGAAAGGGTATAATCTTTGAATTTGGCGGCAGCATCAACATTTCCTTTAATAGAGCTGTAAATTTGTTCCGGTTTTGACAGTTTTGCTAGTGTTTGAGTGTCCAGAGACTTTGCGCTCACGGCAGTTTTTGTCACGCCATCATAGTAGTCAAACGTTTTGAAGTTTTGTGGCAACCGGGCATCAGCAGGAAGAGAAGTTCCTACATAATCTTCCCATGGCATACCCTGCTTCATATTGCCCTGGCCCCATTTCATGCCTACTTCACTTGCTTTTACTGTCGTAGTGGCTGAATTTCTGCCCATGTAAGATAATGCGGCTTTTGTGAGGTCTTTTCCGACAAGCCCCAGTGAAACGACAGCCGCCTGGTTCTCTGGATCAGATATAAACGCAGCGAATTTTGTCCAGTTAGGGCTCGCCGTGTCTATTTTTTGCAGATCTTGCGAATTCCAATACTGGACATAAGCTTTCACCTCTTCGTCTCGCATCACAGAAAGGCCAAAAATATCCCCTGCCCACGCTGGCCGTTCCGTTGCCTGTATACCTCCGTAGGCGAGCTCTTTATCCCAGACCTGGGCTTTAAGTGGGTGTTTTGCAAGCGTAATGTCGACCTCCGCACTTTGCGCATCACTGATTTTTTTATACTTAGCGATAATTGCAGTGCAATCTTTCCCTGATTTTCGGCATTGTTGCATTTCTTTATCGAAGTCGAGTGCCTGATTCGCTGTCAGATAGTTATTATCAACCGCATTCTTACCCGCATCATGTCCGCTGACGGCACCAGCAGAAGAGTCACTTGCTACGCTGCCTGCCAGTATTGCCGCCAGCGAGGCCAGATTGCTGATCTTATCTTTATCACCGTTGGATAAATGGGCGATGTCAGTGTCGGGGTAGAGATAGTCTTTAATTGCACGCGCCGCCAACTCACCCGTTGCTGCGCCCACCGCACCCGCAGTGGCGTTACCTCCGGAGAGTTCAGCAATCACACCACCCAGCACGGCGTGACCAATTGCGTTCGCCGCAATTTGTCCGGCGGTAGGATTGTCATCAAACCCCACCTTCATGTCTTTAACCACACCCGCCATATAAGGTGCCGCGCCCTGAGCCAGCGCTTTTAGTGGATCGCCACCCGCCAACGCGGTAATGGCAGAAGCGGCGGCACGAATGCCCTTATCCAGATCGCCACCGGCTTTATACTGTTCGCTGATGTCTTTGTACGCAGCGGTACTTTGCACGCGATCCCAGTATTCTTTGCGTGTTTCTTTCGTTTCATCCCATTTACCCGCCGCGTTAATGCCCGCGTTGTTGGCCATAATCTGGCCCTGGGTGAGGGTGATATCCACGCCCTGATTCACAACATCACCAATCAATCGCAATCGGCTTAGGCGCTGCTGTTCCTTCGCTTTATCGAAGATGGGGCTGATGCTCTGGTTAGCGTGCTCGACATCGCGACTTAGCTCACTAACATCCTGCTGCTGATTGGCCTGATCGCGAATAATCAGCGACCCTGGTGAGAAAGCGGCATAGGTGGTGCCGGAAGCCTTCCCATCGCTGCCATCCGCGCCCAGCCTGCCCGTACTGATACCGACGCTGCTGTGCGATACCTCAATCACGGCGCCATCGAGTTGTGTGTGTTAACAAGTCACGCAGGCAAACAGTGACAATATCTATCCCCTGATCCCGCTGTGCATCGGATGCCAGCCATTTCCTTCTTTCGCGCTATAGCGTACGTTTTGCAGTGGTATGCGCTGCCATTGACCATTGCTGTCCTGCACGATTTCTCTGGCAATGGCACGGCACTGGTAACGCAGCGTATCGGTCTCCAATTGGAATTCATATTTTTTGCCTTTTTCCGGAATAAAGCGGGTGGTAATCAGGCATGAATATTTGCTTTCGACATAAACGTTGATAATTGCGGTTTCAAGACCAGGTACTAAGGGTGTTTCGTAGTAATCGATATTGTATTTCTCACCGGAGACTTTCGGCATACCGCGATCCTGAGTGTTTTGTAATACCCATTCACTGGAACGAATAAGACCGCCAGTGCGTTTGCCGTTTAACGTCTGGTAGATACTTGTCTGTTCTGTGTTATCTACGATACGTACCCACGGGGAGTCATTGGTTTCATGGGGCGGAATGAAAAAAGAGTTGTTTGGCATAATAGAGCAGCCTGAAGAGAGGAGTACTATCATTGCCAGATTATTTCGCAGTAACTTTTTCACTTGTTTCATTCCTAATGGGTTTGAAAGGTAATGAGTATTTTACAGTAACGCTGCGCTCAGTTTTTTTAAGACTAACAGCTCCCCACCAGAGGTGGGGAGTGCAATATAATAAAGGCGTCATTATTTTAATTAGCGTATTTCGTTATCATTTAATGGGTTGTAAAGAAATCGCTATTTCCAGCACGATATCAGAATAGCATTTATCGCCATTGGCTGATGTTCTCTTAAGTTCATCAAGTGCATAAACGATATCCACCCTGGCTCCCGGGCGGAACAGTTTTTTATCTTCATCATCGATATGGCTATAAATGCTTTCTTCAATGACAGAGCCATCATCCAGCCGCAAACTGAAACAGTTATCTACTGGAGAGGGATCTTGTCCTGCCACATAGGTTCTTGTGATCGTGCCAGATCGGTGCAGTAAACGCATTTTTCCCTGTTCAATGCTACTCCACCACTCGGATGAGCCAAAAAGACCATTGGCTCCCTTCAGGCCCATGGCTGGTCTTGATGGATCGAGAGTCAGAGCCTGCGTTAAAGCCACTTGATCAGGGTCCCCTTTGAGTTCTTCTGAAAGAAGATAGACAATTTTCATAGGGTATTTCGAGTTTTCAAGATTTAACAGCATAATGCTTTCCTGTTATTTAACCTGTTCAAAATGGACGATGTTTTTATTAAAAATCTCCATTCCTTTGCCTTGTCCAAGTTGTGTCGTCATCTGTCCTCCTTCAACCTTGAAGCGAGTATTGGTTTCCATCCATTTACCCGTTTGGGTGGACATATTGGGCAATTCTTTAGCTGCAGCACTGTTTGCGGCAATACCAATTTTTTCCAGTTCGGAGAAAGTGCCTGACTTAACAGTGATTTTCACTGTTATACCATCGTACTTAGAAGAGTATGATAGCACTGGAGAAACGGATGTTTCAGTGGTCGCTGGCATCACACCTGTTCTTTCAAACTGCCTGAATTGCTCAGGTGACATCGTCCGATAAACAATTTCATTGCCATGAACATCACGTTGCTGAACGGGACTTAGCGGATTTTTAGCTGTCGTCACAGGAGTACCAATGGTACCCGACGTCCCTTTGTTGCCTGACTGCGTTTTTTGTATGACTTTATTGAACGCCATGCCAGCAGCAAATTTTACAACTTCCTGCGCTGATGCACCATTATCGTATAAGCTGAGGATCCCATTGATATCAACAGGCGTCATCGCTGAGGTAATGATATCGTTTTTCAGCGCCAGCTCACGGATTTTCTCATCGCTCAGTCCCTGCGCTTTCCATTCGGCAAGTTGTTCACTGCCCTTAATGGCGGCGACATAAGGATTGCCAGCGACGCCCATCGGTGTCCAGTCAATGCCCGTCTGTGTATAGATGTCACCGATGAATCCAGAGTAATCAGAATTTAGCTGTCCCTGTTGCGCACCACGCATCATCGTTCTGGCATAATCGGTTACGAGATAGCCGAACTCATCAGCCGTTATTGCTCCAGATTGATACATCGCGACCAGCTTTTCACCCGCTTCTTTTTCCCGTTTACGGTACTCATTGCGGATCTCGGTCTGGCATTTACCATTAGAACCACAGGCAGCAAAGCGTTCCTGTAGTTCATCCATGCCACCGATACCGGCGGCTTTTAGTTTTTCATACAGCGCGCGGCCTTCTTTACTCAGTTTTTCAACGCCGTACTTATTTGACAGCAGATTATAATCAACGGCATTTTTACCCGCGTCATGTCCTGCCACCGCGCCTGCCGAAGAATCGCTCGCTAGGCCTGCCGCCATGGTGGCAGCCAGAGACGCCAGATTACTGACTTTCGCCCGTTCATCATCAGTCAGTGACTCAACCGTTCTGTTTGGATAGAGATAGTCGACGATCGCTCGTGCGGCCAGCTCACCACCTGCTGCACCCACTGCCCCAGCAGTGGCGTTGGAACCGGAAAGCTCAGCCACCACGCCGCCAACGATAGCGTGACCGATGGCATTTGCCGCGATCTGCGCGGCAGTTGGATTGTCGCTATTCTGCAGAGTCAAATCGCGCACTGTGCTGGACAGATAAGGTGCAGCACCCTGTGCCAGCGCTTTCAGTGGATCGCCACCCGCTAGCGCCGTGATGGCTGCCGCTGCGGCACGAATGCCTTTATTAAGCTCACCACCCGCTTTATATTGATCGTTGATGTCCTTATACGCGGCGGTATTTTGTACACGAGCCCAGTACTCCTGACGTGTCTCCTTGGTCTCATCCCACTCACCAGCCGCTTTAATTCCCGCGTTGTTTGCCATAATTTGGCCCTGGCTGAGGGTGATATCCACGCCCTGGTTAACAACGTCGCTAATCAGGCGCAGCTGGTTCAAACGCTGCTGTTCCTTCGCTTTATCGAAGATTGGGCTGATGCTCTGGTTAGCGTGCTCGACATCGCGACTTAACTCACTAACATTCTGCTGCTGGTTCGCCTGATCGCGAATAATTAGCGACCCTGGTGAGAAGGCGGCATAGGTGGTGCCGGAAGCCTTCCCATCGCTGCCATCCGCGCCCAGACCATTGGCCGCCAGATTCTGCACCGCATTTTTCAGCAGATCCTGTGCACCTAGGCCGCCCGTGCTGATACCGACGCTGCTGTGCGATACCTCAAACTCTGCACGGTTGTTGATATTGCTGAAGCCCAGCGTGCCGGTACTGAGACGGTTTTTATCTTCGCTGGCGGTGCTGCCAATCACGGCGCCATCCAACTGCGTGTGGTTACCGACGTTGATATCGACGCCACCGTCACCCGCGAAGATACCAGTCTGCTCCTGCACACTGTTATAGGTGCTGTGGATTTTGTCCTTCGCCACGCTGGCGCTGACGCTGCCCGTCATGCTGCCAAAGGTAAAGCTGGCACCGGCTGAGCTGTTCTTCTGCTTCGAGTCGTAGTTGTTAACGTCCTGCTCACTCTGCAACGTCAGGTTACGGCCGACATTGGCGACGACCCGATCGGCACTCAGCTGTGCGCCGCGCAGGGTGGTGTCACGCCCGCTGTTGACCGTCAGCTTATTACCCGCGTCGACGGTGGTTTCTGTATGCGTCAGGCCATCGCCATTCTCCTTACCGGAACCTTTACTGGCGTTAGCAAATACGCTGATCCCCGCGCCGCCCTGACCCGCACCGATGCTGATGCCCACGCCGCCGCCGCTGTTGCTGTTTTTGCCGGTCTGCGACTGCGTATTCTGCGCTGATAGCAGGTTGATATCACGGTTTGCCGACAGCAGCACATCGTTGCCCGCTTTCAACTTGCTGCCGCCGAGGGTCAGATCGCCATCGGTACCATTCTCTGAACCGGTCGCTACCAGATTGATATTGTTGCCCGCCTGCACGGTGCTGCCGGAAGCGTTGACCGCTTCGCTGTGGCTCTCGCTCTTCGACTTCGAGGTGCTCAGCGACAGGCTGACACCAATGGCGTTATTGTCGGTGGTGTTCTGCGCCGCCAGCACCGCGGCCTGCGCGGCCTGTACGCCTGCCAGACCGGATTTCAGCTTCTGTAGCGATGCCATACGGCCATCCTGCTGCTCATCGGCGGCTTTCGCGCTGGTGTAAGCGGTGTTGATCGCGCTGCCAATGGCGCCGGACAGCGCCAACGTCAGGCCCGTCTGTTTACGTTCGTAAGTGGTGTCGGTGGTGCTTTGGTTATTCGCGGCATCAATGGTGATATTGTTCGCCACCATATTGATGTCGTTACCGGCGATCACATCAGAGCCCTGTACGGCGATATTATTACCTGCCACCAGACTGGTATCGCCCGCCACGCTGCCCAGCGTGCTGTTGTTCTGCGTTAGTGAGGCGGTGTCGGAGGTGGAGGTTTCTTTGATTGAACCAGCAAAGAAGCCAATGCCGCCGCTGCTCATCAGGCCCGACTTGGTGGTTTTCTTCATCGACCAACTGTCGCGGCTCTCTTCCGCTGCCGTGACGTTGAGGTCATTACCAGCACGCAGTGCCAGATCCTGATCTGCCGCCACATCGCTGCCGGTGATATTCAGGTTGTTACCCGCGCTGACGGCGATATTTTCCCCGCCCAGACTGCTGCCGTTTGCCAGCGTTGCATCGTAACCAGCGCGGGTGGTCGTGGTGCGTTTCGACAGGAAGCCGGAACCTTTCACCTTCGAATTCATATCCAGATATTCCTGGCTGCTGGCGCTGCCGAGGTTGATATCATGGGTGGCGGTCAGCGCAAGCTGCCGATCGGCATTCAGTTTTGCCGCTTGGGCGTTAATATTATTGCCGGCATTCAGCGTGATAGTGCCGTCGCTAGTGACTTCACTGCCTTGTACCTGAGTCAGCGTCTGCGTGACGTGGTTATCTTTATCCCACACCACCTTGTCGCTGCTGCCGGTGGTGACGGTGGTCATATTGATATCGCGGTTAGCGGCGATCTGCGTCTGGCTGTTTTCACCGGAACTGACCACCTGCGCGGCCTGCAGATTGACATCACGGCCTGCCTGCAGCAACAGTTTGCCATCGTCACCCTGCACATACATTCCCGCCACGCGATCGATATTATCACGGCTGAAGCGGTTGCTGCCGTTCTGGTTCTTGGCGTGGTTGGTCTCGCTGGCGACGGTGATATCTCGTCCTGCCTGCGCCAGCAGGGTATCGGTCGCGCGTAACGTGCCACCGGTATTAGTGATGTCGTTGGTTGCCTGTAGCGACACAGATTTACCGGCAATAATGCCGCCCACATTCACGATATCGTCGCCGGAAATGCTGACCAACTGAGTGGCGCTGATGCGGCCGCTGTTCAGCATGCCGCCGCTGACGCCGATGCTGACGTTTTTACCCGCCAGCAGCGCGCCGCTGCCATCCATATCGCCTTGCTGAACCTGCGCATACACCTGCGGCACCAGCACGTTCTGGGTGCTGCCGTCCGGCATTTTCACATCCTGCGCCACCAGCCATACCATATCTTGCGTGATCTGCTTCATCTGCTCGGCGGTCAACGCCACACCCGGCACCAGATTGAATTTCTTCGCGAAGCTGACACCCGCTTCCATTAGGCCTTTGTACTGCTCTTCATCGCTGGTGTAATCGGCGAGATAACGCTGGCCGACTAGCTCGACGATCTGCTCGCGCACCAGACGCTGTTCATAGAAACCATCGCCGAGGCGTTTCTGCGTGATCGACGGGTCTGTCTGCAACTGGCTCAGCATATAGTCGGAACTCAGCCAGGTTCTCTGATTGGTGAAGCGCGGATCGGTTTCGATCAGATAGCTGCTGGTGGCATCCGGCAGGGTGGTGAACAGGCTGCCGGTTGGCAGAGAAGCGTCCGGTGTCATCGAGCGAATGACATCGGTGTTCTGTCCGGCCACGTCCACGCGCTGCGCGGCGTAATCCGCCAGCGATGGCGCGTTGCTGGTTGGCTGGGTATTCTCCTTCATCACGCTCGGGCTGAGGCTGATGGACTGAATTTCCGTTGGCGGGGTATAGGCGGATGCTCTGGCTTTCTGGCTGTCGGTGCCTTTCTTATGGATACGATCCCACTCAATCACCTGTCCGACTTTTTCCGTCAGTTTCTGACCGGTGACTTCGGTGTTCACCAGTTCTTTGACGGCGGTCAGCAGGTTGCCGCCAGCAATAATCTGGCTCTTGTCGTTCAGCAGCTTATCGCCGGCGAGTGAGATCTGGCCGCCCGCGATAATTTTCGCCGGATCGCTCTGTGCGATCTGTTCTTCGCGCACCGTTTCGGTGTAGCTGTACTGATAATAGTGGTCACGACCACACACCACACCTTCAATACAGATATGACGCACTTCATTTTTGTAGAAACTGATGTTGTAGTCATCAGGGCTATAGTGGACGCCATTATTCAGGCTGACCACCATATACTCATTTTTCTGCTTCTGTGACAGTTGTACGAAGCGGGTGACAAAATTGTCGTTGATATTGTTCAGCGCGGTGAAGCTGAGCGCCATATTGCCGACAGACTCTATTGTGGCACTGTGGTTGTTAAGGCTGCCCGCTTTGCCGCTGGCCAGACCGTTTTCATCGAGGTTGCCACCGATGGCCAGATCGCCACCACTGTAGATCAGGGAGTGAGTATGGTTGTTCAGCGTGCCGACGCCCAGATCGAGACGCTGACGCGCCGCAATGGTGGCGCTGCTATTATTTTCCGCCAGGTTATTCAGTGTCGCTGCGCTGATCGCCAGGCCGTCACCATAAATACGACCGGGACCGATATTATTGACGGTGCTGGCATTGATGCGGGTCAGCACGCCGTCGATCAGGCCACGGTTGCTCAGCGTATCGCTTGCGTTCAGCGTGGTCTGCTGCGCGCTCAGTTCACCTGCGATCTGGTTGTCGATGTTGCTGGCCTGCACATTCAACTTACCGCCTGCGCCAAGCAGCGCATTGTTAATCACGCTGTTGTTGACGTTCAGCGTCAGATCGCCATTTGCCAGCGTTTTATTGTTGTTGCTGAAGCCGTCCGCGAAGCTGAGATCCATATCGCCAAGCGACAGAATTTCACCGCTGCCGTTAATCTCGCGACCGCGGAAGGTCAGTTGCTGACCCGCCACCAGACGACCACCTTCATTGCTGATACGCAGATCGCTGTGGGTGGCTGCGGCGCGGGAGAGGGCGCTGCTGTTTTGCTGATCGAGCGTCAGCCGTTTATTCGCGGAGATCTGCCCCAGATTATTGTTCAGCACCGGCGTGGCGATGGCCAGATCGCTGGCGGCGGCCAGCGTACCGTTTTGGTTATTCAGTTCATTGCTGGCCGCAACATCCAGCGAGCCGGAGCTGGCCGCCATGATGGTGCCGCTCTGGTTGTTCAGGCTGGCGCTCTGCACGCTGAATTTTTTGGCATTGGCGGCGATACGGCCATTCTGGTTATCAATACTGTCGCTACTGAGTTGCAGATCGCGGTCGCCGCTTTGCAGTAACTGGCCGCCACGGTTGCTGATCTCTGGCGTGCTGACCTGTAGCGCATTGGCGTTAATCACGCCGCGATCGTTGCTAAGTTTATCGGCCGCTGAGAGTTTCAAGTCGCCGCTCGCCAGAAGTTGCGCGTCATCGGTGATGATATTGCTGCTGCTGGTCAGCGTGGCGTGATGCGCGGCGGTATCGCTGCCGCTAAGATCAATCTGGCTGGCGCTGGCGTTCAGATCGCCACCGGCCAGCGCCTGACCCTGACTGGTCAGTTTGCCGTCGCTAGCGAGTGTCAGATTGCCGCTGTCGGCCAGCGTGCCATCGGTTTTCATCCCGGCGGCAATGGCCGCGCCTTTGCTGTTGCGGATGGTGGCGCCGCGCACATGGGTGTTGCCTTTGGCGGCGATCAGGCCGCTGTTGGTCACCCCGTCGCTGGCGGTGGTACTGTGGTCGCGCTGAGCAAACAGCGTGCCGCTATTATCGACTTTTTTACCGCCCAGCAGCAGATCCTGTCCGGCGTTGATTGTGCCGCTGTTAACGATATCGCCATTAGCGTTAATGGTGATATCACCCGCCTGCGTGCCGAGTGTGCCTTTGTTACTGACGCCGACCCCTTGCTCGGTCGCCACCAGACGGATTTTACCGGCATACATGCCGCCCAACTGGGCGACGTCGATCGCCAGTGTCGGCTTGACGTCGCTACTGTCGCTGTCCGTCGCGCTGCTGGCGGTGGCGCTGTTGTTATCGACAACGCGATTGTTATCGACAACCCTATTGTTATCGGCGGCCACCTCGTTTTTACCGGTGGTGACGGTGACATCTTTCGCCCAGATACCGGCATTGACCTTCACGGTGCGGGCAATCAGATCGGTGTAGTCCTGCCGGCTGCTGTCCATGCCAGCGCCTTCCACCACGATCTCGCCGTTGCCTACGCGATAACCGCGCAATTCGCCGTTGGTTATCTGTGGGGTGCCGGTGGTCAGGGTGGCGCGGTTGGCGTTAATAAAGCCACAGCCGTCGCAACTGATGCCCGCTGGGTTAGCAATCACCACCTGCGCCTTACGGCCTGCCACTTCGACATAACCGTTCAGCTTGCTCGGATCGCGTGAGTTGACCTCGTTAAGAATGATTTTGGCTTCGCCTTTCGCCAGCCATGGGTTACCCGCCACCCAGCCGCCCATCTGGGTCTGTACTTGCTTATGCGAGTTATTGAGGATGGCACCTTTGTTATCGACGTCAAACTGGGTGTATTTGTTATGCGAAACACCACCCGCGCTCGGCGTCTGGATATTGACCTGCGGCGTGCCGTTGGCGCTCTGCATGACATTCGGCTGCTGGCCGCCTGGGGCGCTCTTGTCGGCAACAATCCCGGCCGCCAGCGCCTGTGGCGCGAGCGTGACCAGACCGAGTGCGGTCATGGTCAGGAAGGCGGTGGGCTTCATGCGGCCAATCAGCTGGCTCAGCGTATGGCCGACGCCGTTTGCACCGCTTTTACCCTGGCCGCGGTTGATTTCGGAAACCACCATTAACAGGCCGCGAGCTTTATTGAAAATGATGCGATAGAGGTTCTTATTCACGAAAAGTTATCCCTGCTAAAAGTGATGTTAAGCAACCAGCGGCGTGTTCTGCTGCCAGAGTCTGAATTGTTGTTGTGTGACGTCATCGCCACGGAATTGCAGTACCCGTTGTCCGCGTTCCGCCCCTTTGTGGTACAGCGCCCGGCCACATAAGTGGGGAAACAGCGTGCCGCCGACGATGCGGCGAAACGTCTGCTGGTCGCCGAATGGCGCGACCCAGTCGCGGAACCACAGGCGGTTGCCGCTGGTCCAGTCTTGCGGCTGCACCAGAATGCCGGGGCCGGTGAGGTAGCGCTGTTCCGCTTCTTCATCCATCCACGCCCAGCTAAGGAAAAACATCGGCTTGTCATCACGGCTGGCGATAACAAACTGTTGATGTTTGATGGCGGGCAACAGCAGCGTCGGTAGCACACTGAGCGGAATATCGCGGTGCTGTTCCGAATGCATCCACAGCCAGACTGCCGCGCCAAGTGCTTCCGCTTCGCTGAACTGACCGCCGAGCAGCGGGGCGGTTAACTGATAGCCATTAACAGGAATTTTCATCACGCGCCTCCTTAGTACTGCCAGCTGAGGTTGAAGCCGAGGGTGACCGGGCTGGTATGGAAGCCCTCCGGTTTGGAGAACGGCACACCGACAAACAGGTCGTAGCCGGTGTTAAAGGCGTTACCGCGCAGACCAAGGACGCCGCCCGCCAGATGTTTTCCGGCGAGGTAATCACGCGTGCCGTCCACTTCGCCGTAGTCAGCGCCGAGATACAGTTCCTGGTTAGGCAGCGGCGTGCGCCAGGCCAGATCGTTGCGCACGAACCAGCCGTTGTCGGCCGTCAGGGTGCGTTCACCGTCGAAGCCGCGCACAGTCCAGCGGTTACCAATCGACAGCTGATCCTGTGGCGTCAGTTTGGTATGGTTGATCTGGCGCAGATACTGCACGTTGTAGCGGAAGGTCTGATTTCCTATTGTAAACGGCATATCCAATTGGGCATTGAGCTGGATAATTTTCGCCAGCGCGGTGCCTTCATCGAAATACTCTTCCTGTGCCGGAATCGCGCCGAACCAGCGGGTGCCGCGCTGGTAGCTCACGGCGGCATCAAGCGTGGTGGCGCCGAAGTAGTGACGATGCTGCAGACCCAGACGCCAGGCGCTGGTTTTACGCCGCTGTACATCCACTTCGGTATCGTTGACAAAGTTCTGTGATTCGCGCGTCAGAATTTCATAGCTCATCGAGGTTTTCTGACTGCCGCTGCGGTACAGCACCCGGCTCAGCTGAAAGTTAAGGTTTTTGCTGTTGCCGCTGTAGTTGTAGTCTTCATACGCGCCTGCCACATTCTGGTTGTAGTCGTAGCCGCTGGCGGTGACGCCCGCCATCCAGTAACCGAACGGCACGGAGTAGTGCAGCATGTAGTTCTTGCTGCCTTTTTCGCTGCCGGATTCAAGGTCATGGTTGCCGGAAATGTAGAACAGATCGCTGAGCGCGAAGGGATTATCGATATACAGCGTCAGGCCGCCCTGATAACGACCGGTGGTTTCGGTGCCGGAGTCATCGAGCGTCGCGCCGAGACGCCACATTTTTTCCTGTTTCCAGGTCACGTCAATGTCACTTTCGCCTGGCTGGTCGCCCGGAACAATCGCCATTTCTGCCTGCACGGTTGGCACGCGTTGCAGGTTTTCCAGTCCCTGCTCGATATCACGCAGATCCAGCAGTTCGCCTTCACGCGCTGGCAGAGCACTCCAGAAGCTCACGTAGCGATCGCTCTCTTTGGTCAATGTGATCTGGCGCGTTTTGCCCGGAATCAGGGTGATATGCAGGGTGCCGGTTTTCAGGTTTTGTGGCGGTGCCATCACGCGCGCGGTGACGTAACCGTGGTCGATCAGACGGTTTTGCAGTGCACTCATCAGCAGGTTGACACCCTGAGCGCCCAGGCACTGACCTTTACCCTGATCGGCCAGCTGTTGCAGCGGCATACGCAGCCAGGAGGGGAAATCATCTTTGCCGGTCAGGATAATGTGATACAGCGTAAAGCACTGTTGTTCGCGAGGAAATTGCAGCCTAGTAAAGAATGAAGAGGGGGCCTGCAAACGCACATCGGGCGTTTGTGGCGCTAATTGTTGCTGCATCGCACGCTGGCGATCCTGCTGGTTGATATTCAGCTGTTCATCCACACGGTTCGGTGCGGCAAGAGGCGTCTGATTATTATCTGCCGCCCAGCTGCTTGCTGAGGTGGTCAATAAAATAAACAGCGCAAGCGGGCTGAGACGCGCAGATTGATACCCGTCAGTGAATGACGCATTCCGTAGCATAATTAATTAACCTGAATTATTGATTGTTATTGGGACACTATTCATTTCCTGGAACAATTCGTTTCCAGGAACAATTTCAGGTTATATACGTTAACAATTTGTTTACTAAGAGTTGTCTTATTGCTTACTCAGAGTTGTCTTAAAATTATCGTTTCTTTACATTTTGGCGGTAAAAATACGGTATGAGATAGGTGGTCGTGGTTGAACTTATGTCGGCGTGAGGCGTTTGTCTGATTTCATTATATTGATACGATATATTTCTCAACGATATGCAGTTTTCAGCTCCATAATTGTTCTCAACTACATATCATTCTCAACAGTATATTTCTCAACTACAGGCGTGATGGATCATTCAATGAGTCGACTACAAAACGAACTTCACTCACTGGTCAATCGCAGTGTGGATCGCCACCTGCGTCTTGCCGTCACCGGGTTGAGCCGCAGTGGCAAAACCGCGTTTATCACCGCGTTCGTTAATCAATTATTGAACACCCATAGCGGAGCACATTTGCCGATGTTTTCCCCCGTGCGCGAAGAGCGTTTGCTGGGAGTAAAACGCGTGCCGCAGCGCGATCTGGGCGTGCCGCGTTTTGCCTATGATGAAGGCATGGCGGCGCTGTATGGCTCGCCACCGGCTTGGCCGACGCCGACGCGTGGCGTGAGTGAGATTCGTCTGGCGCTGCGCTATCGCTCCAAGGATTCGCTGCTGCGTCATTTTAAAGACACGTCGACGCTCTATCTGGAAATTGTCGATTACCCCGGCGAATGGTTACTGGATCTGCCGCTGCTGGAGCAAACCTATTTGAGCTGGTCGCAGCAGATGAGTGGTTTGCTGCAAGGGGGACGCACCGAGTGGGCGAAACCCTGGCTGGCGCTGTGTGAGAAAGTCGATCCGCTGGCTCCGGCGGATGAAAATCTGCTTGCTGAGGTGGCGCAGGCTTACACCGACTATCTTCATCGCTGCAAGCAAGAAGGGCTGCACTTTATTCAACCGGGGCGGTTTGTGCTGCCGGGCGACCTGGCGGGTGCGCCGGTGCTGCAATTTTTCCCCTGGCCGCAGGTGAATGAAATCGGTGAAGCCAAACTGGCGCAGGCGGATGAGAAAACCAATATCGGCATGCTGCGTAAGCGTTTTGATTATTACTGTCAGTCGGTCGTCAAAGGGTTTTATAAGGATCACTTCGTGCGCTTTGACCGGCAGATTGTTCTGGTTGACTGCCTGCAACCGCTCAATAGCGGTATTCACGCGTTTAACGATATGCGGCTGGCACTGACCCAACTGATGCAAAGTTTTCACTACGGGAAACGCACGCTATTCCGGCGTTTGTTCTCGCCCTGTATCGACAAGCTGATGTTTGCGGCGAGTAAAGCGGATCACATTACTGCCGATCAGCACGCCAATCTGGTGTCTTTGCTTCAGCAACTGGTGCAAGAGGCGTGGCAGAACGCCGCGTTTGAAGGCATCGATATGCGCTGTGAAGGCATTGCGTCAATCCAGTCAACGCAAAGCGGCGTTGTCGATCATCAGGGGCAGAAAATTCCCGCGCTGAAAGGGCATCGACTCAGCGATGGCCAACCGCTGACAGTCTACCCCGGTGAAGTGCCTGCACGTTTACCGGGGGCGGCATTCTGGCAAACGCAGGGCTTCCATTTCGATCAATTTCGTCCGCGAGAAATGACGGTAGACACACCGTTGCCGCATATCCGGTTGGATACGGTCATGGACTTTCTGTTAAAGGATAAATTGCGATGAACGAACCACTGAAACCCCGCGTCACATTCGATGATGCTTTACCGCAAGAGCCGCAACCGCAATTGCGTGCCGGATTAGCCTTTGACGAGCAGAGCGGTACGCCATTTTCCCCTATCAGCCGCGAAGAAGAAGTACCGGAAGAAGGCATCGCGGAAGAGGCCGTCAGCGCGGCGCTGCGCCCGAAGCGCAGCCTGTGGCGGCGTATGGTGATGGCAGGCATCGGGCTGTTTGGCGTTAGCGCACTGGCACAGGGCGTGCAGTCACTGCACAACGCCTGGGTGCAGCAAGATTGGATCGCGTTGGGCGGCATTACCGCAGGAAGCCTGATTGTGGCGGCGGGCGTCGGTTCGCTGGCCGTCGAGTGGCGACGGCTCTATCGCTTACGGGAACGCGCGGAAGAGCGTGATGTGGCCCGCGATCTGCTACACAGCCACGGCGTAGGGCGTGGGCGCGAATTCTGTGAAAAGCTGGCGCGTCAGGCAGGGCTGGATAGCGGCCATCCGGCGATACAACGCTGGCAGGCCTCACTCCATGAAACCCACAATGACCGCGAAGTGCTGGAGCTTTATGCACGTCTGGTTCAGCCCGTACTCGACACGCAGGCACGGCGTGAAATCAGCCGTTCGGCGGCGGAATCGACCTTGATGATCGCCGTCAGCCCGCTGGCGCTGGTGGATATGGCCTTTATCGCCTGGCGCAACCTGCGTCTGATTAATCGTATTGCTGCGCTGTACGGCATCGAACTCGGCTATTTCAGCCGCATTCGCCTGTTCCGGCTGGTGCTGGTCAATATCGCGTTTGCTGGCGCATCGGAGCTGGTGCGGGAAATTGGCATGGACTGGATGTCGCAGGATCTTGCGGCACGACTATCAACCCGTGCCGCACAGGGTATTGGCGCAGGACTGCTGACGGCACGGCTGGGTATTAAGGCGATGGAACTGTGCCGCCCGCTGCCGTGGCTGGATGACAAACCGCGCCTCGGTGATTTCCGCCGCGAGCTGATTGGTCAGGTGAAAGAAACGCTGCAAAAAGGGCGTTAGGGAAACGAAGGCGCGCAGCGTGCGCCTTCGTCATATTTTTCATTGTCCGGCAGGAAATGCAGACTGTGTTCTGTGAGTACCGCTGTTACAGAATCGTGTGTAGGATTAACACTCCTCATTTCTGTATAACAGGACGTTTTTATGATTCCCGGTAAAAAATTGACGCTGGCGGCGCTGTCGCTGTCGGCAGCCATTCTCTGTTTACCTGCCAGCGCACAGCTTGTACTGAATTCTGCCGATGCTGAGCGTTACGCGCAACACAGCTTCCCCGAATATCTCGAATTACTCACGCTGCCCAATGATGCCGCCGTGCCTGCGGATATCCAGCGCAATGCCGCCTGGCTGGAAAAGGCCTTTCAGAAGCGGGGCTTCACCACGCAGCAGTTGACGAATGGTGATAAGCCGCTGGTTTATGCTGAGCTGGGTACGCCAAGAGCCGATCGCAAGACTATCTTGTTCTACATGCATTTTGACGGACAGCCCGTGAATCCCGCTGAATGGCAAACGCCGCCGTGGCAGCCCGTGTTGAAAGAAAAAGATGCCGCGGGCAAATGGCAAACGCTACCCGAATCGCGTCTTCTGAAAGGCGATATCAACCCAGAATGGCGTCTCTTCGGCCGGGCATCGGCCGATGATAAAGGGCCGATCGCAATGTTTCTCGCCGCCGTGGACGCCATGAAAGATAAAGGCGTTGAACCTGCCGTCAACATCAAGGTGTTGCTGGACTCCGAAGAGGAAAAAGGGTCGCCCGGCCTGACGACGGTGATGGCCGATCATCTGACGTTGCTGAAAAGCGATGGGATGGTGATTTATGACGGTGCGATGCCGTCCAGCAATAAGCCTGGCATCAACTTTGGCAACCGCGGCTCTATCCAAATTGATATGACGGTTTTCGGTGCGAACGCGGCGGCGCACAGCGGTGGCTATGGCAATGTGATTCCGAATCCGGTGCAAAATCTGGCAACGCTGTTAGCCAGCATGAAAGATGCGGACGGCAAGGTCACGATCCCTGGCTATTATGACCGTGTTACGCTGAGCGAGAGCGATAAAAAACAGGTGGCGGAAACTGCGCCCCCTGCGGGCGCGCTGGAGAAACGCTTTGGTGTTGCCCAACTAGAGAAGGTCGCCAGCAATGCGGCAGAGGCGGTGCAATATCCTTCGTTGGATATTCTCGGCATTAAAGCGGGTGAGACGGGGAAAAAAGCCTCAAATGCCATTCCGTCAACGGCAACGGCCAGCGTGAATATTCGTACCGTGCCGGAAACGCCGCCGGATGATATGTATGCCTTATTACGCCAGTATATTGTCAGCAAAGGCTTTCATATCATTGCCGGTGAAGCACCAACGCAGGCCGAACGTGAGCAGTATCCGCATCTGATTTCCCTTCATCTAACGGCCTATCCGAGCAGCGCCTATGCGGCCAGAACCGAGATCGACTCCCCGCTGGGGCGTTGGGCGGTGGCGACTACAACGGCACCGCGCGGCATCGCACCGGAGAAGAACCGTATGATGGGCGGAACGCTACCGATGAGCGGGGCGGTCAGCGTGTTAAAAGTGCCTTACGTCATCGTTCCTCTGGTGAATGCCGACAATAACCAGCATAGTTTTGATGAGAATTTACGTCTCGGTAACTATCTGGAAGGCATCCGCACCATTGTGGCAATGGCAACGACGCCGCTGCCATAATCCCGTTTCGCTATTGAGTGGAAAAAACGTACAGATGTGTCAACTTTTGCTGCCACCTTACTTCATCCGGTGCAAACGAAAGGGTATTATCAGCAGCAATAGCCCAATCGTGTCTCTTGAAGAAGGTAGCCGTTGATGCATCTGGAAGTGATTTGTGAAGACCGCATTGGTATGGTCCGTGAACTGTTAGATCTGCTTGCGTCACGCAATATTGATTTACGCGGCATCGAAATTGCCACCATTGGCCGTATTTACCTCAATTTTGCCACGCTCGATTTTGATGCTTTTCGCCTTCTGATGACGGACATCCGCCGCATTGAAAGTGTTAGCGATGTGCGCACCGTCGCATTTATGCCGTCTGAGCGCGAGCATCGGGCGCTGAATGCGCTGCTGGAATCCATGCCGGAACCCGTATTCTCCCTGGATATGAAAGGAAAGACGGAACTGTTTAACCCCGCGGCGCTGGCACTGTTTGAACAATCGGCAGAGAGCATCCGCGACTTGACGATTGGCAGCATGATCCCCGGTTTCAATTTTGCTAACTGGCTGGAAAAGAGCAGCGCCGTCGTCGCTGAGCGCGTCGTGATCCGCGGTCAGGATTTCTTGCTGGAAATGACGCCGGTTCGTCTGGAAGATGATGCTGGCAAAACCGCTACGGCAGGGGCGCTGGTGATGCTGAAATCGGCTGCCCGCATGGGACGGCAATTACAGAATCTGACGATAAACGATGAGAATGAGTTCGATCACATCGTTGCCGTTAGCCCGAAAATGCGTCAAGTGGTGGAACAGGCACGCAAACTGGCCATGTTGGATGCGCCGTTGCTGATTGTGGGCGACACGGGGACGGGCAAAGATATGCTGGCGCGAGCGTGCCACCTGCGCGGGCCGCGCGGCAAGAATCCTTTCCTGGCGCTAAACTGTGCGGCGTTGCCCGATGACGTGATGGAAAGTGAACTGTTCGGCCATGCGCCCGGCGCATATCTCAACGCCCAGGAAGGCAAAAAAGGGTTCTTTGAGCAGGCTAACGGTGGTTCAGTTCTGTTAGATGAAGTCGGTGAAATGTCGGCGCAAATGCAGACTAAACTGCTGCGTTTTCTGAATGACGGGACATTTCGCCGGGTAGGTGAAGATCACGAAGTCCATGTCGACGTGCGGGTGATTTGCGCGACCAAGAAAAATTTGTTGGAGCTGGTTCAGCGCGGTGAGTTCCGGGAGGATCTTTATTATCGCCTGAATGTGCTTACACTAATGCTACCGCCGCTGCGCGAGCGTCCGGCGGACATTATGCCGCTGACCGAACTCTTTGTGGCACGTTTTGCCGATGAACAGGGGATTTCACGGCCTAAACTGGCGGCCGATGTGGAACATTTCCTGCCGCAGTACGGCTGGCCGGGTAACGTTCGGCAGTTGAGGAATACCATTTATCGGGCGCTAACGCAGTTGGAAGGCAACGAGCTGCATATGCAGGACATCGATCTCCCGGCGTTTTCGATTGATGCACCACAGGATGAAACCCTGCTTGATGGCTCGCTGGATGACATCAACAAGCGTTTCGAACGCTCCGTGCTGACCCGCCTTTATCAATCCTATCCAAGCACGCGTAAATTGGCGAAGCGGTTAGGGGTATCGCACACGGCGATAGCCAACAAACTACGGGAATATGGACTCAGCCAACGCAAATCGGCGGGGGACGACGAGGAGTAAATAACAAAACGGCTGCGCAAGCAGCCGTTTTGTTATGATTAGAAGGATATCAGTCTCAGGCATACCATAAATCAGCAGAGGTAGGGAGAGTGAAACGATCTGTAATCATCTCTGAGTGTAATTGAACGTATTGGTCAACTAACTGATCCATATTACTGGCATGTGAAGCTGCAGCATTGGAATAGTTAGGAACAACGAGCGATTTAAATTTCAGACCAAGATCGCCAGCATCGTAATTTTCAATAATGGCTTCTGCGGGATCCAGGTTAGCAAAAGAAGCCGATACGAAGAGTGTCGACCCTGACAAGGTGTAACGGACAATGAATTGATCGCCCAGCGTTTCATCAATCATATTTCTGCTTCCTCCAAGTGCAGGCGAAAAATTGGTGGTGCCTCTAATTAGTTGAATTGATATATAATGACCGCTTTGAGGTTTGCTCATGGCCAGCGTTAATGTTCATTGTCCTCGCTGTCAGTCTGTTCAGGTTTACCGTCATGGACAGAACCCTAAAGGTCGTGACCGGTTTCGCTGTCGTGACTGTCACCGCGTGTTTCTGCTCACCTATACCTATGAAGCGCGTAAGCCCGGTGTCAAAGAACAAATTACCGAAATGGCATTCAACGGCGCCGGCGTTCGTGATACAGCCAGAACACTGAAAATCGCTATTAACACCGTCATTCGCACGTTAAAAAACTCGCGCCGAAGCGAATAACTTCCTCTCCGGTCGCTCATGCCGATGTAGCACTTATCTGTGAGCTTGATGACCAATGGAGCTTTGTCGGCAATAAAGCCCGGCAGCATTGGCTCTGGTATGCATACAACACCAAAACAGGTGGCGTTCTGGCTTACACGTTTGGACCGCGCACGGATAACACCTGCCGTGAACTTCTGGCTCTGCTGACGCCGTTTAACATCGGTATGATAACCAGCGATGACTGGGGCAGTTATGCCAGAGAACTCCCGAAAGATAAGCATCTGACAGGAAAAATCTTCACTCAGCGTATTGAGCGTAACAACCTGACACTGAGGACACGTATTAAACGTCTGGCCCGTAAAACAATCTGCTTCTCGCGTTCGATAGAATTGCATGAAAAAGTCATCGGGGCATTCATTGAAAAACACATGTTCTACTAATTGGACGCATTACCAGTCATCACTCCTGTGAATAGCACTAACATATCAGGATTAGTTATGGTGCAATTACTTTCTCTTTACCATGTCCATTATTCCATACAGAAAATAGTAGTTATTATTGGCATCGTACTTGTCGTGATGAAAACGCCAGAACGTGGCGAAAAAGTCTATATAAGATGGTGAGTATCAAAAAACAGATACCTTCATATCATAAGCATGATGAAATAAATCATTAATAAAAATTCATGTTCAAATAGATACAGGGTGATTAACAGAATAACCCAATTATATGTATGGGAAATCGATAGATATTAAGATAACAAAACGGCTGCGTAAGCAGCCGTTTCTTCAATACTGACAATGTGAGTCACTGTCAGCGTCGTTTATTTCAGAACCGCCAGTGCAGCGTCATAGTCTGGTTCAGTGGTGATTTCGTTCACCAGCTCGCTATGCAGCACGTTGTCGTTTTCGTCCAGTACGACAACCGCGCGAGCAGTCAGACCTTTCAGCGCGCCATCGGCGATAGCAACGCCATAGTGTTCTTTGAACTCACCGCCACGCAGGGTAGACAGTACAACGACGTTGTTCAGACCTTCCGCACCGCAAAAACGAGACTGTGCGAACGGCAGGTCGGAAGAGATACACAGAACAACAGTGTTATCCAGCTCAGAACCCAACTGGTTGAATTTGCGCACGGACGCGGCACAAACACCGGTATCGATGCTTGGGAAAATGTTCAGGATTTTGCGCTTGCCAGCATAGTTGCTGAGTGGGGTATCTGACAGATCTTTAGCCACCAGCGTAAATGCCGGGGCTTTGCTTCCTTTAGCTGGAAATGACCCTGCTACTGGCACAGGATTGCCTTGAAAATGTACGTTCTGTGACATGTTTGCGTCCTTAATTACAGGTGATTAACACGCTGCTCAGTTTAGGGCAACATTAGCAACATTGGTATAAAAATTACGATTAAAATTGCTGGCTTAGCAACGCGACCATCGCTTTCAGGTAGCATTCGCTGGCGGTATCTGCCGAGATCGGCGGCAGCTCAGCGGTAATGCAGTGAAGCGAACGATCGGCGCACCAACTTCCGAACGATCCCGGTGTGTCGTAACCGACACTCGACACTAACGGCAGCTCGCACTGCTGCGCCAACCATCGACCCAGTTCGGAACGATGCGGATCTTCAATGCAGGCGAGTGGCTCATGAAAAGAGACAACCCAGCGAGGATTAAGTTTCTCAATCAATGTGCAAAGGGCTTTCGTTTCCGGTTCTGAACCTGCGGCTTCACCCGTGGATAACTCGACATCGCGTTCATCTGCGGCGCTATTCCAGCGATATACCGTCTTTCCCGGCTGCCAGTTACTGGCGGGAAAATTACGATTGAGATCGACGCCGTTAGCGTTAGCGCGCAGCCCCAACTGACAACCATCCGGATTTACCGCAAGAATCACATGATGGCGGCGCTGTCCTGAAAAGAGCGTTCGCAGCGCGCAGGAAAGCGCCACGACCGCTGCGGTTTCATCACCGTGCGTTCCGGCAATAATCAGCCCGCTCTCGGAGGCCGCTAGCTCGGCGGGGAAATACAGCAGCGGTGCGCCCAGCAGCGATTTTCCATAAGGTTCGCCCAGCGACGGCAAATTACCGCGCTGCTGGCGCGCCTGAAGAGGAATGATTGTATTTTCCATGATACCGCCCTGTGATTACCTATGCATTTCATCATAAAAAAATCGCACCGGAGACGCAAACCGCGATGCGGGCTGACAAATTGCGGGCGTATCGCTGGATGATAGCGCTGATTTCTGACTATTATATTCTTCAATCATTTCATTATGCTTTCAGGTCAAATCATCATGCACTATGGATATTCTGCATTCTATGCCGCGCTGATGGCGGCCATGACGGGCAATGCCGTCGCGGCACAGGTCCCTGCGGGAACGGTTCTGGCTGAAAAACAGGAAATCGTCCGCCACATTAAAGATGAACCGGCTTCTCTCGACCCGATAAAAGCGGTGGGGCTGATGGAGGCTCAGGTGGATCGCGATCTGTTTGAAGGGCTGGTCAATCAGGATGCCAGAGGGAACATTATTCCGGGCGTAGCACTACGCTGGCAGACGACCGATAACCGCACGTTTGTCTTTACTTTGCGTGACAATGCCCGCTGGTCTAACGGTGAACCCGTTACAGCAAACGATTTTGTCTACAGTTGGCGTCGTCTGGTGACGCCTGAAAACAGCTCGTCGTTCTCCTGGTTTGCCCGACTTGCGGGGATTCAGAATGCCGAGCAGATTCTTGCGGGTAAACTGCCTGTCGATCAGCTTGGTGTGACGGCTGTCAACGACCATACCCTGAAAGTGCAGCTCAGCAAGCCAGTCCCTTATTTTGTCAGCCTGACGGCGAATTTCAGCCTGTTTCCGGTACACCAGGCTACGGTCGAAAAATTCGGGAATGACTGGACGAAGCCGGGCAATCTGGTTGGCAATGGTGCGTTCAAGCTGGATCAGCGCGTCGTTAACGAGAAGCTGGTGCTCACGCAGAATCCATATTATTGGGATAACGCTAACACGCGCCTGACAAAGGTGACTTTTGTTCCCATCAATCAGGAATCGAACGCGACAAAACGCTATCTGTCCGGGGATATCGATATCACCGAGTCATTTCCTAAAAACCTGTATCAAAAGCTGCTGAAAGATTTGCCCGGTCAGGTTTATACGCCGGATCAACTTGGCACGTATTATTACGCGTTTAACACCCAGCGGGCGCCGACCAACGATGCCCGAGTGCGAAAAGCGCTGTCTTACGCCATCGACCGTAAAGTGATTGCGGAAAAAGTATTGGGCACAGGGGAAAAACCGGCCTGGCACTTCACGCCGGATGTTACGGCGGGCTTCAAACCGACAGAAAGCCTGTTGCAGCAGTATTCTCAGGATGAACTGGATGCGCAGGCAAAAGCGCTGATGGCGGCGGCGGGCTATGGTCCAAACCATCCGCTGAAATTATCGCTGCTTTACAACACCTCGGAAAGCCACCAGAAGATCGCGATTGCCGTGGCGTCCATGTGGAAGAAAACGCTGGGCGTTGACGTCCGTCTGTCCAATCAAGAGTGGCAAACCTACATCGATAGCCGCAATAGCGGCAATTTTGATGTTGTGCGAGCCTCTTGGGTGGGGGACTACAACGAGCCGTCGACATTCCTCTCACTGCTGACGTCCCACCACAGCGGTAACATCGCACGTTTTAAAAACGCGAATTACGATCGCGTACTGGATGAAGCGGGGAATCAGACTAACCCGCAGGCGCTGAATGCTGACTATAACCGGGCAGAGCAGATATTGATGGATGAAGCACCGATTGCGCCGATCTATCAATATACCAACGGACGTTTGATCAAGCCGTGGGTGAAGGGCTATCCCATTACGAACCCTGAAGACGTGGCCTACAGCCATACGCTTTACATCGAGAAGCATTAATACCAGATTGACGCATCGAATGATGTGGTGATAACGCCGGTATGGCCATGATGGTCATTCCGGCTGACAATCCCATCGTTGATAGTAAAAGAACGGATAGTAGAAGCGCTGATAATAAAAGAGCTGATAGTAAAGCACTAATAGGAAAAGAATGGATAGCAAACACCGTTGGAGGCAAAACGTGGAATCCTTCGCAGGAAAAGAGTTGCAACACAGCGGTGCGGTTCATGCGTATCAGTTGGATGGGAAGGGGGGGGTAACCCCGATTGGTGAACAGGATGTGGTTAACAGTGAACAACCCTGCTGGCTGCACCTGGACTCGACACTGCCCGCCAGCGTGCGCTGGTTGAATAAAACGATACTGGTGCCGGATAGCGTGCGCAACGCGCTAGCGGGGGAAAGCGTCCGCCCTAGAGTGACACGCTTGGGGGAGGGCACGCTCATTACGCTGCGCAGCATTAACCTGAATGCAAATGCACGGCCGGATCAACTGGTGGCGGTTCGGGTATTCATTACCGATAAGCTGATTATATCTACCCGGCGCCGTAAGGTTTTGGCTATCGACGAGATTCTTACCGATCTAAAGGAAGGCAATGGCCCGACGGACAGCGGAAGCTGGTTGGTCTCCATTGCGGAATCCTTGACCGATCATACCAGCGAGTTTATTGATGATTTGCATGAAAAAATCATCGATCTGGAAGAGGATTTGCTGGAACAGAAGATTCCACCGCGCGGTGAACTGGCATTGATCCGCAAACAGCTCATTGTACTACGCCGCTATATGACGCCACAGCGCGATGTGTTCTCGCGTATTTCTGGTGAGAAATTGCCCTGGATGCAGGATGACGATCGCCGCAGAATGCAGGAAATTGCCGATCGGTTAGGGCGTGGGCTGGAGGATCTGGATGCCAGTATTGCGCGCACCACGGTACTTTCGGATGAAATCACCGCGCAGATGACCGAAGCGATGAACCGCCGCACCTATACGATGTCGCTTTTGGCAATGGTTTTTTTGCCGACGACGTTCTTAACTGGGTTATTTGGCGTCAATTTAGGGGGCATTCCCGGCGGCGACGCGCCGTTTGGTTTTTTCGCGTTCTGTCTGATGTTGGTGATATTGGTCGGCGGCGTTGCATGGTGGTTAAAACGCAGTAAATGGCTATAACGACTTGCGGCGACTGGGTGCGCAGATAATCACAAACTGTCGCGAACGGCTAAAAAACCACGCGTAAATTGAGCAATATCAACATTTTTTACCCTGTTGTGCGGCACTATCATTCCCGCAGGTGAATGCAACGTCAAGCGATGGGCGTTGCGCTCCATATTGTCTTACTTCCTTTTTTGAATTACTGCATAGCACAATTGATTCACACCATGCCGACAGTTTTGTCGGCTTTTTTTTTGTTCTTCGATCTTACTCTTTCCTGTTTCGTCCTGAGCGGTGTTGCGACATATCTTTGGCATTTATTATGGTGGGCTACGCGCTCCCCTTCGGGCCGTCGCAAGCGACGTTGTAAAATGCCTTTGGCATTTTATTTATTAGCTGACTATGCTTAAAGGGAAAGGCTGGTGCCGAACGGCCAGTTGTAACGCATGTCTGTACTGCTTCAGTAGCTGGATTTGCTCTTATCCAACACCGAGGAGGAAAATATGCTCACTCAAGGCGCAGCGGATTATCTGCAAGCCGACACGGTTCCGGTTGAACCGATTCCCATTATACCGAACGATCCGATACCTCAGCCGCCTCCCGAACCATCGCCCATTCCTGACCCAACGCCAACCGGGCCGGAACACGAACCGGTCACTGAACCACCGCAAGGTCGATAGACTTAGAAAACGGAAATAAAAACGGTGGCGAAACAGCAACCGCTGCTTCTTGCCACCGTGTCATTATTCTTTCGGGAAAATCGTACTTACTTTATTTCCAGCACATCGAGGCGGGTGAGTGACGGCGCGTCTTCATCGTCTTCCGGTTGCCAGCCAACAGGTTGCAATGGCAATTCTTCGCGGTCGAACGCCAGATCGCCACCATCCACCACGTCGCTGCCGTGACGAATGCCTTTAAAATCAAACAGGGCATGATCGGCAAGATGAGAAGGCACAACGTTCTGCATGGCGCTGAACATGGTCTCAATACGGCCAGGATAGCGTTTGTCCCAATCGCGCAGCATATCCTTAATCACCTGACGTTGAAGATTTGGCTGCGAGCCGCACAGGTTGCACGGAATAATCGGGTATTGGCGAGCTTCAGCAAAACGCTCGATATCTTTTTCGCGACAGTAAGCAAGCGGGCGGATAACGACATGTTTGCCGTCATCGCTCATTAATTTTGGTGGCATGCCTTTCAGTTTTCCACCATAAAACATGTTCAGGAACAGCGTTTGCAGAATATCGTCGCGGTGGTGACCAAGGGCGATTTTCGTTGCGCCGAGTTCCGTTGCGGTACGGTACAAAATCCCACGACGTAGGCGTGAGCACAGTGAGCAGGTGGTTTTCCCTTCTGGAATCTTGTCTTTCACAATCCCGTAGGTGTTTTCTTCGACGATCTTGTATTCCACGCCGATGCTATCAAGATACTGCGGCAGAACGTGCTCTGGAAAACCAGGTTGCTTCTGATCCAAATTCACGGCGACTAGAGAAAAGTTAACGGGCGCACTTTGTTGCAGATTGCGCAAAATATCCAGCATGGTGAAGCTATCTTTCCCGCCGGACAGGCACACCATGATGCGGTCGCCTTCTTCAATCATATTGAAATCAGCGATAGCTTCGCCGACGTTACGCCGCAGTCGCTTTTGCAATTTGTTCAAATTGTACTGAGTTTTTGGGTTAATCTCTTGTTTTTCTGACATTTTATCTGTGCTCGTTGCAAAAAGCGTTGCGGATGGAAAACGGTTCAGCGCAGACGCCAACACGGTCTGCACGATCATGGCGTGTATGGTACGGATTACGGCGACGAATACCAGATCGTTTTACAGCAGTGTTCCACAATGATCCCATGATGCCGTATGAGTAACTGATTTTTTTGCTCACCGTTGCGTACTCGCGGTAGAAAAACGAAGCGTAAACGTTGGATTTCAGTAAGGCCATATTCTCTGTGATGATAGACAATCTCGTTCGTGTGCTTGTTCCCCGTGATTTTCATTTGAGATTGAAGTGATTCCAGAGTCAGTCTAACTAAGGAAACTGTGAAAGGATATGGAGAACACTATGCGGGAAATTGAGGTGTGGAATGCACAGATGATGCAGAGCATTCAGGGGCAGATTGATAAAATAGACTTTTAAAATCAGTTTATTAACTGTGTTTATGAAATTAGGCGAATGCTTTAGCCAGATCGGAGAAGTCTCTATAATGTCGAGGCTGTATAAAAATACAGTATTGGCATTTTTTGATGGAGAACTTCAATGATTAAATACCGTTTATATGCTCCAAACGATGGAGATACCATGACCGTAGATGGTGGTGGTGGTTGGGTTTCAAACGATGACCGCAAAGGTGGTAATGACAGGAATAATGATAAGTCTGGTTCACAGGTTGATTATGGCAAAAATCCTGAAAAGCAAACGGTGATAAATCCTTATTTGTTCTTTGCTATACCACCTGCTGTCTACCTTATTGATGACGTATGGGGTTTTACGTTTAATACGGCAGCTATTGAAGTTGGATTAAAGAAAGTTGCTGATTTTGCGCTTAAAGCTGCCCCTGTTGCAGGAAGACTGGTTGGCATTCTTGGTGCGATTATGCCATCAGATATTGCACCTGATAGTATTGATCCTGTGTTTAACGGGATGCAGCAGACAAAAATGGCTCAACTAGCTGCGCAGTTGGCCGCTCAAAAAGGCGTACCAAATACGGGCTATAGTGTTACAGCAATGCCGGCAGATTTAGTAAGCAGCCTGCCTGTTAGCGAAATGCGTTCGTTGACAACCGCTCCAGCTAGTCTGCTGGCTCAGAGTGTTATTAATACTGAGCTTTCACGTCGCCAACTTACCCTCACTCAGCCAGCGGTTAATTCACCAGTCGCGAATATTCCTGTGGTTAAAGCGGAGAAAACGGCTGTACCTGGCGTGTATTCGGTGAAGATCATTGCTGATAAACCAGCGCTTCAAATCAAACTGGACAGAACGCAGCCAGCTTTGGCAAAGAATCCGCCGAAAGTGAAAGATGATGTCCAGGTATCTTCTTTCCTTTCCACGCCGGTGGCTGATACGCACCATGCATTTATTGATTTTGGCAGCGACCATGAACCTGTATACGTGTCTCTTTCGAAGATCGTGACAGACGAGGAAGAGAAAAAACAGGTTGCAGAGGCCAAACGCCGTGAGCAGGAGTGGTTGTTGAGACATCCAATTACCGCTGCGGAGCGAAAATTAACTGAAATCCACCAAGTGATCTCTTTTGCTCAACAGCTAAAAGAAAGCTCTGCCGCAACCATTTCAGAAAAAACTAAAACTGTTGCGGTTTACCAAGAACAGGTGAATACCGCTGCGAAAAATCGCGACAATTTTTATAATCAAAATAGAGGTCTGTTAAGTGCGGGTATAACTGGGGGACCGGGATATCCTATTTATCTCGCTTTATGGCAAACGATGAATAATTTTCATCAGGCTTATTTCAGAGCAAATAATGCATTGGAACAAGAGAGTCATGTTCTGAACCAGGCTCGTTCTGATCTCGCTAAGGCTGAGCAATTGCTTGCAGAGAATAATCTGCTTCAGGTTGAAACGGAGCGAACGCTTGCCGAAGAAAAAGAGATAAAACGCAACAGGGTTAATGTATCAACATTTGGTACAGTGCAAACTCAACTTAGTACACTGTTGTCAGCATTTTATGCTGCTACATCTGGATCTACTGCATCTATTTCCCAAAGTGTTCCTTCTGGGGCATTAGCCTCTTTTTCATATAAGCCACAAGGGATGATTGGCAGCGGTAAGATTGTTGGGAAGGATGTCGATATTTTATTTTCCATCCCAGTAAAAGACATTCCTGGATATAAGCCTCCTACTAACTTTGACGATTTAGCCAATAAAAGTGGAAATCTTGATCTTCCTGTTCGTCTGGCATTTTCTGATGAGAATGGAGAAAGGGTTCTTCGGGCATTCAAAGCGGGTAGTCTGCGAGTCCCTTCGAGTGTCAGAGGTGTAGCTGGTAGCTATGACAAAAGTACGGGTATTTTTAGTGCAGAAATTGACGGTGTTTCATCTCGCCTTGTACTGGAAAACCCTGCGTTTCCTCCGACCGGAAATGTCGGCAATACGGGTAATACTGCTCCTGACTATAAAGCATTACTGAATACTGGTGTTGATGTTAAACCTGTTGATAAAATCACAGTTACGGTAACGCCAGTTGCTGAACCAGTGGATATTGATGACTATATAATCTGGTTGCCAACCGCTTCTGGCTCTGGTGTTGAACCATTTTATGTTGTGTTTAACAGTAATCCGTATGGTGAAACTAATTCCAAAGGGAAATACAGTGGTCGTAGCTTTAATACGGACAAAGCTGGAGGCCCCATCCAAAGTCTGGACTGGAAAACGGCTAATATTGACCGCGCTGGTGTGGACAAGGTAAAACTGCATACTGGGCGATTTGCTGAATCCGATGCTAACAAGGTGATGATTGACCGTCTTGAGAGAATCTTGAAAGGTACTCTTGCTGTAACTGACACGGACAAACGATTTTATACACATGAAATCCGAGAACTTGAACGTTATCGAAATTTAGGCATTAAGGATGGAGTTGTGCCAAGTAATCAGGGGGAAGTATGGAATAATACCCATACTGCTACCTTAGAAGACTACAGAATAGATGAAAGAACTGAATCTTTATACACGTCTGAGGCGATTAAAGCTTCAGAGGAACAGGATATGAGGGAATCGAAATGATTGATTTTAAGGCAATGTTTGAGAAAGAAAGCGTTAGCGATATAGTGTCTTTCTTTGCTGGTTCAACGAAAGGGATCGGTTATCCTCAATTAGATAATTTTTTTGTTCGTTATCGGTTTGATGTTATTGGTGATGGAGAGTTATTAAAAGTATTTGATAATCTCCTTAAAGCTGGCGTGGTCGAATGGGGAGAAAAAATGCTCGTTAAAAAAGGCCCCAACTGGAAAGAACCTAAGTTTGTAATCGAGAAAAAATACGGTCTCTAATCGAAGGTTCATTACTTGCTTTCTTAATTAATACGCGCTAAATTCGCGAAAGATACCGGAGTATGCCTTAAAAAGCTGCTCCGGTTTTTTTATACCACAAAATCAGTCTCGGCCACCTTCGGGTGGCTTTTTTGTTTGTGCCGATAAGCGTTTTTGTTAGAGCGCTTATTCGCATGGGCAGCGATACGCCTTTTCCCTTTCGGATCTATCCGACAAATAGACATGCAGGAGTAATGACGTGAGTGTTGATATGAATAATTTAACCGGTGAAGAAACAGTGGAAGAGATCAGCACAACCTGAAATCCATCGGGCGGCAATAGAGGCAATGCCCCTTCATCCCCAAACGGAAATTCAGGTAATACAGGAGGTGGTTCTGGTACATCAGGGAAGTAGGAGAGATAAAACAACGCTACGGCTAGCGTGATAAATTAATGAGCCGTAGCGTTGTTTATTGCACTATTTATTTTATTTCACTATTTATTGCGGCAGAACTTCTTCAATTTTAGTAATATGCGCATCGCCGCTTAGCGGTTTATAAATGTGGATTTTGACAATTCTTAGTGGTGCTTCTGGGGACGTTACCGTACCTTTCGTCAGAAAGGAGTAATTCGTACCAGAGACCACCTGTGTTGCGACGAATAAAGGTGTGTAGGTCACACCCAATAAATGTACGGTGGATTTGAAAAGTGATTTATCCGCATCATTCAAATCACGGAAAGCAGTCCATCCACCAGCAAGTTGATCTGACATTATTTCACCTCATTTACTTTAACGGGTAATTTAATTGCTGTGTTACCCTGTTAATATTCCCACAGGGCTGTGAAATGAGACTAAGTTATTTAATTTTTCTTGGCAAGGAGGAATGCTATTCTCTTTATATGAATAAAATTAAAGTATATCAGAAAATAAAATAAGAGCTTTTAGGCGATTTGTCAGTTATTAATGTATTTAAATGCCAGGTTTGCAATCATTAAAATAATTATATATGTAATTATATGTCTTGATATGAATATCAAGAGGCTTATACAACACGCCATCAACCAATCACGTTACGCTCTGAGCACGGTTTCCTTTCCCCTCCTCATAATGTCGTGCATGGAGCATGCTTTTCATGTGCTGTGCTACCTGATTAGCGGTCTTGTTGATCAATCGGATGGTACATTTTTAGATGATGAGCAGAAAATCAGATTCATTTTAACCTGTTCAGCGTATCACTCAAAGTGACTGTATTATTCGAACTGGAGTTGAAGAGCTTTTGTACGATGACGAGAAGGCTCAGAAAACCTTCTTTGAAGACTGGCAGAGGTGGAACTGATTTCGGATTTTTAAGCGTGGCTCTTTAAAATGGAAAGATATGTTCCCTTCATAAAGAAGGGAACATTATCAACACCAAAACATTTGGGAGCAGACCATAATGCTTGCGAGAAGGATTGTTTTATCGTTGTCCCACTTCCCAGATAACCCACCATTTCCTTGATCTTTTTCCCGTTTACCTGCATTGAGCCCTGTGTTGTCGGCGTGAGGTGTGATAGATATAGTCCTCGTCTGAAAAAGCTATTTGATAGGTATTGATGCCAAACGTGGCGTCAGAACCGACTACTCATCCGATCCGAGGCCAAAACATGAAATTATTGCCATGGCTATGTACTGCCGCTGTGTTGTTGCTGGCGGGATGCAGCAACCATAGTGAGAGCACTGCGGCGACCCAGCAAGACGCCACGCAAAATGATGATAAGAATGCTGTCGTGTTGCTAAAAAGCAGTTCTCCGGTTGACGTCAACTGTACGCTGATTGGCGGGACGATGGCGCTCTCCCGACAGCTTGACGGTGCAAGCGTGGGAGCCTGCCAGTTAGCCAATGGTAAGCGCTGTAGCGAACAATCGCTGATGAATGGAAGCTGTCCGGCGGGGTGAGTGTTGCGGCAGCCAGCACTGCCGCGGGAAAAATTAAGATGTCACCAGATTGGCACAAGGTACGTTCTGGCTGATGTCTTTCAGGTTCTGTAGCGTGGTTTGAGAAATGCTGATTAGCGCTTCTTCCGTCAGGAATGCCTGGTGTCCGGTAAATAGCACGTTGTGGCATGCGGACAAGCGGCGGAAAACGTCGTCCTGAATCACATCGTTGGATTTATCGGCAAAGAAGAGGTCGCGCTCGTTTTCATAAACGTCCATCCCCAGCGCACCAATTTTCTGTTGTTTCAACGCGTCGATAGCCGCCTGTGAGTCAATCAGCCCACCACGGCTGGTATTGACGATCATGACGCCGTTTTTCATTTGCGCAAAGGCTGCCTGATTCAGCAGGTGATGATTCTCCGGGGTCAGCGGGCAGTGCAGGGAAATGACGTCCGCGTTGGCATACAGCGTTTTCAGATCGACATATTCCGCCCCTAATTCCAATGCCTGCGGGTTCGGATAGGGATCGAAGGCCAGCAGACGCATGCCAAAACCTTTCAGGATACGCATGGTCGCGATGCCGATTTTTCCTGTGCCGATAATGCCCGCCGTCCGATTATGCATATTGAATCCGATCAGCCCTTCCAAAGAGAAGTTCGCATCGCGAGTACGCTGATAGGCACGATGAATGCGGCGATTAAGCGTCAGCATCAGGCCGACGGCGTGCTCGGCGACGGCCTCAGGGGAGTATGCGGGAACGCGTACAACACTGATACCCAGTTCCTTAGCGGCTTCCAAATCGACATTATTAAAACCTGCGCAACGCAGCGCCAGCGTTTTTATGCCCATCTCTGCCAGTTCGGTCAACACCTCGCGACCACCATCATCGTTCACAAAGATGCAGACGGCCTGACAGCCCGCCACTGTTTTGGCCGTGCGCGACGTCAGCATGAAATCAAAAAACTCCAGCTCATAGCCAAACTGTTGATTGACCTGCTCCAGATATTTACGGTCATACTGCTTAGTGCTGTAAATTGCCAGTTTCATTGATAGTTTCTCCGAAAAATCCTTAGATTAAGCTATCAGAAAATAGGGCGGTGACAAACCGTTACCTGACTGACAGTAACGGTTTGAAATTGAGGGGCGATAATAACGTCAGAACGGGTTTAGCGAGGCGTACTGAAAACCGAGACGGCTTCGGACATCGTGGAGATCTGCTGTTCCAGACTGTTAATGGCGGAACTGGAATGCGTTGCCAAAATCGTGTTCTGGCGCGTCAATTCATCAATGTTGTTCACTGCTGAGTTAATCTGCCCCAGACCTTGCGATTGTTCTTGTGTTGCCAGGCTGATTTGATTCACAAGCTGCGTAACCTGCTGTACCTGAGTCAATATATTGTTCATGGACTGGCTGGTGTGGCTGACCAATTTATCGCTGGTATGAATGTTTGCGATCGTCGTGTCGATAATCTCTGCGATGTCTTTGGCGGCGGCGGCGCTACGTTGCGCCAGAATACGCACTTCACCCGCAACTACGGCGAAGCTCTTACCCTGTTCCCCCGCGTGAGCAGCTTCGACTGCCGCGTTGAGCGCCAGAATGTTGGTCTGGAACGCCAGGTTATCCAGCACGCTGATGATGTCGGTGATCTCTTTGCTAGAGCGGGTCATGACCGCCATTGTGTCTGTGACCTGACTCACCGCTTTCTCTCCGGCATCGACGGCCTGATTGGCATCGTTCGCACAGCGCGTTGCTAACTGTGAAGCAGACGCGTTGCTTTGAATCGTCGCTGTCAGCTCTTCCATTGACGATGCGGTGGATTGCAAACTCTGTGCGGTATCTTCACAGCGCTGGCTCAGCGTGTAATTTCCGGAGGCGATCTCGCCGCAGGCGTGGCGCAGTTCGGTTAGCTTACTGTTAACATCATCGACAAACGTGCGGAAATTCATGCCGGATTGATTGACGGCGCGTAATAGCATGCCGACTTCATCCACGCGATTAAGCTGGAACGAGTTATCCGCCTGCCCGGATGCGGAATTAATGGCCTGGCGCAGAATTTTTTCCAGTGGTTTTGCTATATGCTGAACTAATAATTCACTGGTGATGGCTGCGCCAGCGAGTAGGACCAAAACAAAAATTAATAACGGCGTAGTGAGTGGAAGAGTAGCAAGTAAGAAAAGTAACGCGCATAACATGAAAAGGAATACATAACTTCTTATCCGCCAACGTACGGGAATAACGTTAAATAAGCTAAGAAATTTTAGCGTGCCTCTATAAATCAGCAGTCCCTGAAAGAGTCGGCGGTTTTTTAATTTATTCTCATTCATTTGATGGTAAAGCGCTTCCGCTTGCCGAATCTCTTCTTGCGAACTCCGAGTTCGTACCGACATGTATCCTGTTATTCTCCCGTCCTTCATCAACGGCGTCGTACTGGCTTTGACCCAATAGTAGTCGCCATTCTTGCGGCGGTTCTTGACGACGGCTGTCCAGATTTTACCTGCCTTTAGCGTCGCCCACATGTCGGCAAACGCCTGTGGGGGCATGTCCGGGTGGCGTACGATATTGTGAGGTTGGTGGAGGATTTCCTCAAAGTCGTAACCACTGGCACCAATAAAATCGTCATTTGCATAAGTGATATGACTATCGATGGTGGTTACCGACATTAGCTTGGCTTTTTCATCTAATAAATACTGAATATCACTGACCGGAAAATTCTTACGCATTTATTGATCCTTTTAGTATAAGCAAGCATAAATATGATGTTTTTAGATCTATTTGCGAACGGAAAGGCGATTGATGCTAGTTAATTAAAGGCAATGTTGGCGAAATAATTAGTGGGTAGACTTATATATTGTCACTAATTTCGTCCGTTATTTTTTCTTCGGAAACGTAGTTATCTTCCCCAAAATCGTGACAAACGCATGTGCCTATGACCAAAAGCATTCACTTGCTAAGTATATTATGTGTCTGTGAATTTGCACTGTGGAAAACGCATGCTGAAGGGGGGGAGAAATAGCGAGAAAAGGCGGCGAAGGGCGCCCTGACGTGAAGCGCCCGTGAAGAGGAGATTAGCGGGAAAGGCTGAAGACGGATGCAGCCTGCACCATGCTTGATATCTGCTGTTGCAGATGATCGGTGGCCGAATGTGACTGACTGGCCAGCGCGGTATTCTGGTGCGTGAGCTCATCAATGCGGTTTACCGCTTCATTGATTTGTTCCAACCCCAAAGATTGCTCCTGCGTGGCGAGGCTGATCTCATTCATTAAGTTGGTGACGTGCTGAACCTGAAGCAGAATATTGCTCATGGATTTGTGTGTATGCGATACCTGTTGTTCACCGGTACGGATGCTATTCAGCGTTTCGTCAATGATGGTTGAAATATCGCTAGAAGAGGACGCGCTGCGCTGTGCCAGCGAACGAACTTCACTGGCGACTACCGCAAAGCTCTTACCCTGTTCCCCGGCATGTGCGGCTTCGACGGCGGCGTTCACGGCCAGAATATTGGTCTGGAACGCGAGATTATCCATCACGCTGACGATATCGGTAATGCGTTCGCTGGAACGTGTGATCGTCTCCATGGTAGTAGAGACCTGGCTGACGGCCTGCTCGCCAGAGTTCACGGCCTGATTCACATCCTGTGTATACATCGAAGCCTGAAGTGAAGCTTCCGCATTGCTTTTTATCGTTGCGGTAAGCTGTTCCACGGAAGCAGCGGTTTGTTGCAGGCTTTCTTCCGTTTCCTCGCAGCACTGCGCTAGCGTATGGTTACCCTGCGCGATTTCATTACAGGCGTTTTTCAGCTCGCTCAGATTGGTATTCACATCGTCCACGAAAGTACGGAAATTCATACCGGACTGGTTGACTGCCCGCATTAACATGCCAATTTCATCCACGCGATTAAGCTGTGTCAGATTATCTGCCTGCCCGGCCGCGGAACGCATGGCCTGAGACAGAATTTGCTCGATGGGGCGAGCAACATGGTGCACCAGAAGCTCGCCACTAACAAAACAGCAGGCAATGAGCAGCGGGAAGAGTACGGAAGCCAATGCGGTTCCCGCCAGCAGGGAATAGGTTGTGAGCAGTGGGATCAGGCTAAAGAGCAGAAAATAGCTGCGGATGCGCCAGCGTAGCGGCATGGTTTTAAACAGGCTTAGAATACGCAATGGCCCGGTATAAATGAGCAGGCCATGATGGAAGGTTCGGTATTTCAGTTTACCTTCGTTTGCGCTGGCGTAGAGCGCTTCGGCCTGACGGATTTCTTCGGGTGATGCCGCCGTGCGAACGGACATATATCCGCTAATCTCACCGCCTTTTCTCAACGGCGTGGTGCTGGATTTTACCCAGTAATGGTCGCCATTTTTACACCGATTTTTCACAATCCCCGTCCAGATATTGCCCGCACGCAGCGTTTTCCACATATCCGCGAAGGCGGCTGGTGGCATATCTGGGTGTCGGATAAGATTATGGGGCTGCCCCATTAACTCATCAGTGCTGTAGCCGCTGACGTCAATGAAATCTTTGTTTGCGTAGGTAATATGGCTTTCTGGCGTAGTGACCGACATCAGTCTGGTTTTTTCAGAAAGAGGGAGCTGGCGGTCGGTGACAGGGGTGTTGTTACGCATGAAGCAGTCCTTGATATGCTGTGTCCGAATACTGATTTAGCTGAGGCATACCCACGGAGATGAATCTGCGGATAGCGGTAATGGTTCAGGTTGCTCATTGCTTTTTTTAAGGCGACTCGGGCAGAAGGAGATAATCCTGATATCCACCCGTAAACGCGTTGTTCATGATGAGATAACGTGATTCATTACAAAATATAACCTCAATTAAACATTTTACCACGAAAGGGTAATGAGCATGTACGCACAATGGTGGTAAATGTGAGATGGATAGGATTGTTTGTTAACAAAAAGAGCTATTTGTGAATGAATAATCGACAAGGGCATGCAGGACGACATTTTACCGCTATTGAACAGGATGCTTAACTCGCGCTAATGATTAAAAAACATGCACTTCCAGTTACCTTTCTCCTTGTCGCGCTGCTGTTTCTTTTCTGGCGGACACTGCCGCAGTGGCTGCCGCGTATCGCCACAGTCTGGCTACCAGCGGAGGTGTCTTTGTCCGTGAATGGGACACTTGGCTGGCAGAGCGGTGGGCTACATAGCGAGGGGTTCCGTATGATAGCCGGGGAGTGCGCGCTTGTTGACATAAGGAATATGACGTTGCGTTGGCACCGCTGGCGCTGGCATGTTGATATTGATGCCGTGACGTTAAACAGTGATTGCCTGCAATATGTGCCTGCGAGTAGCGTCACCGAGCCGCCAGCACAGCTGGCGCAGTGGCAACAGCGATTGCCGGCTGCCGATATTCAGATAAAGGCGTTTACGCTACAGCCCTGGCAGGATTATGCAGGGCAGGTGCGGCTCAGTAGTGACGGAAAACGGCGACAAACGCTCGATTATCAGGGCGATCAACTGGTGGTGAGGGCAGCGCTGAATGAGGCACAGCTGACTCTGCATGAGAGCATGCTCGCCACGCCAGCGGGATTCGTACGTTTACAGGTCAGCGGCGAGATGGCGCTGGCCGATACGCTGGATGCGGCCCCGATACAGGGGCGACTGACGGGAAAGCTGGATTCAGGGCAGACGCCGGACCCGCTTTCGCTCCTGCTGGACTGGCATAACCAGCAAGGTGAACTGGTGCTGAATGCGGCGAATGATGACGCGCCGCTGATATCGCTACCGTGGCAACTGACGGATGAGGTGATCCAGGTGACTAACGGCATCTGGCGCTGGCCTTATGCCGCTCAGCCGCTCTCTGGGCAAGTCGCCATGACCTTACAGCACTGGCGGCAAGGACTAGACGCTACCACGATTACTGCGCGTTTGAACATGTTGACGCAAGGGCATAACGGCAAAGCGAACGCCGTGCTGGTGCTGGGACCGGGTAATATTGGTCTGTTCAACAGTGAGTTGCGCTTTCAGCTTACCGGGCAGGCTAACTTACCGGCACTTTCTCTGACGGCGACGCTACCGGGGGTGTTGCAGGGATCGATTCTCAATCCTGAACTCGCTCTTTTACCTGGGGCGCTGCTGCGCGCCAGGGGAACACCTGCGCCACAGGTTTATCTGGAGGAGGCGCGCTGGCCGCTGGCGGGCGTTCGGGTCAGTGCGACTGGCGTGAATGGACGACTACAGGCGATTGTGAAGGCGCGGGAGGAATATTGGGGGCGTGTGAACCTGCACCTTGATGGTCAGGCGCAGGATTTCTGGCCGGATCAAGGGCAGTGGCAATGGCGTTATTGGGGCAATGGTCATCTGCCGCCGCTGAAAGGTCAGTGGGACGTTGCCGGCCGAGGCCAGTGGCAGGACACCCTGATTGAAGTCACCCAACTGTCGAGCGGTTTGGATCAGTTGGGCTACGGCATGGTGACAGTACATCAGCCTCGGTTGACGATTACTGATCCAATCCGTTGGCAGCGCGCCCGTTCCGGGGAACATTTTCAAGGGGCGTTGCAGTTGGCCTCAGAGCGGACGCATTTCAGCAACGGCGGCTATCTGCCACCTTCGTTGCTAACGCTGGCAATGCAGGGGCGTAGCCCGGATGATTTCCTGCTACAGGGGCAGCTACAGGCTGAGGATATCGGCCCGGTGAGGTTGCGCGGACGCTGGGATGGGGAACGACTGCGCGGTGGTGCGTGGTGGCCGACGCAGCCGCTTAAGGTGTTTCAACCCCTGCTTTCCCCACTGCTGAAAATGAACATTCGCGCCGGACAGTTTTACGCACAGTCGGCCTTTTCCGCCGCACGTAAAGAAGGGTTCAGCGCGGGTGGACATTGGGTCGTGAAGAATGGCGGATTGTGGTTACAGGATGGTGAAGTCAGCGGCGTAAACTTTGTCCTGCCTTACCGTCTGAAAGATCAGCGCTGGCAACTGGGCATCAGGCAACCTGTCACGTTGCGCATTGACGTGCTGGATAACCTGTTTCGGATGAGCAATATCCGCGTCGATCTGCAAGGGTTTTATCCGTATAGCGAGCGACGACCGCTGATTATGTCTCAGGCTGATATGGACGTATTGGATGGGCATATCGGCCTGTCGACGCTGCGCTGGCCGCAGCGTGAACCCGCGTTGTTCACCGTTAAAAGTGTGGATCTCAGCGAACTGCTGACGGTATTGAAGCAAAAACAATTCGCTCTGTCTGGGCGTGTGAGCGGTACGCTTCCGTTGAATTTTAATCACCCGACCATGTTGATTGAAGGCGGGCGAATTACCAATGATGGCTTCCTGACGCTGCGGCTGGATAACCAACTGGCCGATGAATTAGCGAGTAAAAATATAGCGGGCGGCGCGGCGATTGGCTGGCTGCGTTATCTGGAAATAGGGCGTTCCTATGCCACGCTTGATCTGAATAATCAGGGCGAACTGACGTTAACGTCGCAGGTGCAGGGGAAAAATCCACAGCTCAGTGCGAACCGACAGGTTATTCTTAACTATCGTCATCAGGAGAATATCTTCCAGCTATGGCGCAGCTTACGTTTTGGCGATAACTTGCGGGATACGCTGGAGCAGCAGGCAAATGAATAAATTCAAGGCAGAACAATGAACAAGAGCGAGATCTGGCTGGTGGCATGTTGCGCAGTTGTTTTCCTGACGGGATGCGTGCCGCGCATCGAAGTAGCTGCGCCCAAAGAGCCGATTACCATTAATATGAACGTGAAGATCGAACATGAAATTCATATCAAAGCGGACAAAGAAGCGACGCAACTGCTGGAAAAGTCGGACAATGCGGCCGGTGATGAGATAAAGAAAAGCGCGCCCGTGGGCGCGCAATAATTAGCCAATAAAATCAAGATATGGCAAGGTCGGTAACAATGATCCGTTATGCCCGTTATTCATACGGGCAGTGATTCTTTATGCGGTAACCAGTTGAGACAGCTTGGTTTTTGCTGCTTCAGTGGCTTTCTGCGCCACATCTGGGCCGTAGCCATAGCCTTCTGCGAACACGAATTCAAGGTCGGTCAGGCCGAGGAAGCCCAGGAAGACGCGCAGGTACGGTTCCAGCAGATCGGTTGGTGTGCCTTTATGGATACCGCCACGGCTGGTTAAGACGATAGCGCGTTTACCTTTCACCAGACCTTCTGGACCTTGCTCGGTGTAGCGGAACGTCACACCCGCGCGGGCAACCAGGTCGAAGTAGTTCTTCAACTGGGTAGGAATGTTGAAGTTATACATTGGTGCGGCAATCACGATAATGTCATGCGCTTGCAGTTCCGCGATCAGATCGTCGGACAGTTTCAGGGCTTCCTGTTGGCGCGGGGTCAGCGTGGCATCGGAAGGACGCAGTGCGCCGACTAACTCGCCATCAAGAACCGGAATCGGTTGAGCGGCCAGGTCGCGTACGGTGATGCTGTCGTTTGGATGTGCAGACTGCCATTCGGCGGTGAAGTGGTCGGCCAGTTGGTTTGACTGAGAATAACCTGCCAGAATGCTTGATTTCAGAACCAATACTTTGCTCATTGCCAATTCCTTTAGTGATTGAAGTGGGCGGCAACATAACGCCCTTTGATGTGTCACATCTTATGCGGTGCCCTGGCAAGTGAAAAGTGCAAATATTCGAGGTCTTTATTCGATTTTCTTGAATAAGACGATGTTTGCATGACGTTTGAATAAGACTGCGCGGGGCGATTAGAGCCGCTTATGACAATGTGCTACTATCCACGTCTTAAAAATCCCCACGGCTTAACCATTTTCATGGTTTAAACATGCGGTGCCTTGAAATCAGGTTAGGCTCAATCGAGCCAGATTCGGCAACAAGCATTGTCCCGGTAGAGAACAGAATTAGAGAAACAATTAAGGAAGAGCAACGTGAAATCACCTCTCAGTGCATTATCTACGCAGTTAAGTGAGCTAATGCTTCGCGATCGGCAACGTCTACGCCGTCGTTTGCAGGGCGCAGAGAAGGTCAGCAGCCCGCAGGCGCAGGCGGCGATCGCGCAGGAAATTGAGGGGGAAATTGTCGCGGCACGCCAGAAGGTCGAGAACCGGCGGGCAAGCTGCCCGGCGATTCACTACCCTGAACAGCTTCCCGTTAGTCAGAAAAAAGACGAGATACTGGAGGCGCTGCGTCACCACCAGGTGATTATCGTCGCGGGCGAGACGGGGTCGGGGAAGACCACGCAGTTGCCGAAGATCTGTCTCGAACTGGGTCGTGGCGTGTATGGCCTGATTGGCCATACGCAGCCGCGTCGTCTGGCTGCCAGAACCGTTGCTGACCGCATTGCCGCCGAGTTGGAAACGCCGTTGGGCGGCAGCGTCGGCTATAAAGTTCGTTTTAACGATCAGGTGAGTGACAATACGCTGGTCAAACTGATGACCGACGGTATTCTGCTGGCGGAAATTCAGCAGGATCGCCTATTGATGCAGTATGACACGCTGATCATCGATGAAGCACACGAGCGCAGCCTGAACATCGACTTCATTATGGGCTATTTGCGTCAGCTGTTACCAAAACGTCCTGATTTGAAAGTCATTATTACGTCGGCGACCATCGATCCGCAGCGCTTCTCTCGCCACTTTAATCACGCACCAATCATCGAAGTGTCTGGTCGAACGTATCCGGTTGATGTGCGCTACCGTCCCGTGGTGGAAGACGCCGACGACAGCGAACGCGATCAGCTACAGGCGATTTTTGATGCGGTAGACGAACTGACGCGCGAAGGGTCGGGGGATATTCTGATCTTCATGAGCGGCGAACGTGAAATTCGCGATACGGCAGAGGCGCTGACCCGTCTGGACTTGCCGCATACCGAAATTCTCCCGCTGTACGCGCGTTTATCTAATCAGGAACAGAACCGCGTCTTTCAGTCACATCATGGCCGCCGCATCGTGCTGGCGACCAACGTAGCGGAAACCTCGCTCACCGTGCCGGGGATTCGTTATGTGATCGATCCCGGTACCGCGCGTATCAGCCGCTACAGCTTCCGCACCAAGGTACAGCGCCTGCCGATTGAACCGATCTCGCAGGCGTCGGCGAATCAGCGTAAAGGACGCTGTGGTCGTGTCGCCGCCGGGGTGTGTATTCGTCTCTACTCTGAACAGGATTTCCTGTCGCGGCCTGAATTTACCGATCCTGAAATTCTTCGCACCAATCTGGCTTCCGTTATTCTGCAAATGACGTCGCTGGGGCTAGGCGATATCGCCGCGTTCCCGTTTGTTGAAGCGCCGGATAAACGCAACATTCAGGACGGCGTGCGGCTGCTGGAGGAATTAGGCGCGATTAATCTGGCGGAGAACGGGCATTACCGCCTGACGCCGCAGGGGCAACAGCTGGCACAGTTACCGATCGATCCGCGTTTGGCGCGAATGGTGCTGGAAGCGCGTAAAACTGGCTGTGTACGTGAAGTGATGATCATCACCGCTGCGCTGTCGATTCAGGATCCGCGCGAAAGGCCGATGGATAAGAAACAGGCCTCGGATGAGAAACACCGCCGTTTCGCCGATAAAGACTCCGATTTTCTGGCTTTCGTCAATCTGTGGGATTACTTGCGTGACCAGCAAAAGGCGCTGTCTTCCAGCCAATTCCGCCGCCAGTGTCGCACCGATTTCCTTAACTACCTGCGCGTGCGCGAATGGCAGGATATCTACACGCAGTTGCGTCAGGTGGTGAAGGAACTGGGACTACCGGTCAACACTGAACCCGCCGATTACCTGAGTATTCACTGCGCGCTGCTCACCGGCTTGCTATCGCATATCGGGCAGAAAGATATTGAGAAACAGGAGTTCAGCGGTGCGCGTAACGCTCGGTTTGCGATTTTCCCTGGCTCCGGTCTCTTCAAAAAGCCGCCTAAGTGGACGATGGTGGCTGAACTGGTGGAAACCAGCCGCCTGTGGGGACGTATCGCGGCGCGTATTGAGCCCGAGTGGATCGAACCGCTGGCTCAGCATCTGATTAAGCGGAGCTACAGCGAGCCTCACTGGGAAAAAGCGCAGGGCACCGTGATGGCGCAGGAGAAGGTGACGCTTTTCGGGCTGCCGATTGTTGCGGCGCGCAAGGTGAACTATAGCCAAATCGATCCAACGCTGGCGCGTGAGATGTTCATCCGCCATGCGCTGGTGGAAGGGGACTGGCAAACGCATCACGCCTTTTTCCGTGCCAACCTTAAGCTACTGGCGGAGGTTGAAGATTTAGAACACAAATCGCGCCGCCGCGACATTCTGGTGGATGACGAGACGTTGTTTGCTTTCTACGATCAGCGCTTGCCCCACGATGTCATCTCGTCGCGTCACTTTGACAAGTGGTGGAAAGCCGCCAGCCGGGATAATGCCGACCTGCTTAATTTTGAAAAGAGCATGCTGATTAAAGACGGCGCGGAGAAGGTCAGCGCGCTAGATTATCCGAACTTCTGGCATCAGGGTAGCCTGAAATTACGGCTGTCTTATCAGTTTGAACCGGGCGCGGATGCGGATGGGGTGACGGTGCATATTCCGTTACCTATCCTCAATCAGGTGCGTGAAGAAGGCTTTGAGTGGCAGATTCCCGGCGTGCGCCGCGAACTGACAATTGCGCTGATTAAATCCTTGCCCAAACCGTTACGCCGTAACTTTGTTCCTGCCCCAAACTATGCCGAGGCGTTTCTGGCGCGTACCACACCATTAGAGAAAGGGCTATTGGATGCGCTGGAGCGTGAGCTACGGCTGATGACGGGCGTGACGGTACCGCGCGAAGCGTGGCAGTGGGATCAGGTGCCCGATCATCTGAAAATCACGTTCCGCGTCATCGATGAGAAGAACCGGACGCAGCGGGAAGGCAAAGACCTGAACGCGCTGAAAGATCAGCTCAAAGATAAAGTGCAGCAAACACTGTCATCCGTGGCGGATGACGGGCTGGAGCAGCGCGGTCTGCACGTCTGGAGCTTCGGTTCGCTGCCGGACTGCTATGAGCAGAAACGTGGCGGCTACTCGGTTAAAGCCTATCCGGCGTTGGTGGATGAAAAGGATAGCGTGGCGATTCGTCTGTTTGATACGCCGCACCAGCAACAGCAGGTGATGCGGCAGGGGCTGCGTCGTCTGTTGCTGTTAAATATTCCGTCACCGATCAAATATCTGCATGACAAGCTGCCGAACAAGGCGAAACTCGGCCTCTATTTCAACCCGTATGGCAAAGTGTTGGATCTCATCGATGACTGTATCGCTTGCGCGGTGGATAAGCTGATTGAGTCAGCTGGCGGTCCGGTCTGGCAGGAAGAAGCCTTCCAGCAACTGCATGAAAAAGTGCGCGCGGAGCTGAACGAGACGGTAGTGGATATCGCCAAACAGGTTGAGCAAATTCTGACGGCCGTTTTCACCATTAACAAGCGCCTGAAAGGGCGCGTAGACATGGCGATGGCGCTGGCGCTAAGCGATATCAAGAGTCAGATGAACGGTCTGGTCTTCCGCGGCTTTGTGACCGAAAACGGCTGGCAGCGCCTGCCTGACGTGCTGCGCTACCTGCAAGCGATAGAGCGACGTCTGGAGAAGCTGGCGCAGGATGTCCACCGTGACCGGGCACAGATGTTGAAGGTGGAGCAGGTTCAACAGACATGGCAACAGTGGTGGAACAAGTTGCCTGCGGAGCGACGTGACGATGACGAGGTGAAAGCCGTGCGCTGGATGCTTGAAGAGCTGCGTGTTAGCTACTTTGCCCAGCAGTTGGGAACGCCGTTCCCGATTTCGGATAAGCGCGTATTGCAGGCGATGGAGCAGGTTGAAGGCTAATCGCTGGTTATCACATCAGGTCGGCGATGGCTGTTTTTAAGCTCAAGGTAAGCCGACCTGATCGCGTCTTCACCATAGGTCTGCTCCAGACGTTTTATGATGAAGTGGCCTTTTGCCATGTTTTGGTAATGATGAATAAACAGCGTATTAATGGCTGCGCCGCTGGCGGCACCAATCACCGGAACAATCTGCGCGGCCATTTTTTCCGTCATGGTCACTCCCAGTCTGGTGGCGACGGCGTCAATCAGCTTTGCCAGCGTTTTTCCTGCCTGTGAGCTACTCATGCGGGCAGAGGCTTTCCCTGCGCTTTTCTTGCCGGCAATGCCGATTAATTCACGTGTAGTATGTCTGGTGATGTCGGCCAGAACGGCGCGTGAGGTGTAATAGGCGGAATCGGCAGCGTCGTCGCTTTCTTGTGGCCCACCGAGCGCGAAAACTTCCACACAAGCGGCTTTGACGGAAAGATCGGTGAGGGAGAACCCTTCGCTGCGAGCGATATCCGCGACGGAACGCATCATGATCGTGGTGCTGACAGGCAGTTCGACCAGCAAGCCAGCCGCGCCAAAAAAACCGCTGACGGCGCCGGACGCGGCGACGGCCAGCTTATGTGTCTTTGGGGATGCCACGCGAGCGGGCGCATCGTCCAGCGTATAGAGCGCAGCGTCTACCGCTTTGTATAGCGCCGTGTGAACCACATCCTGTATTTTGTTTTTCACCATGGCGGGCAACTTTGATAGGCTCCATTCAATCGGTTTTCCAACCAGATTCGCCACCTGTATTGCAAAAGAGGGAGCTTCCAGCAGAGCGATGGCATTTCTGATAGCGAGCTCATCCTGCGACGTAAGAAGCGTCATGCGCGTTCTCCATACCGTTTGTTGAATAGTCCGCCTAACGGGGATGCTATGTCGGCGTTTGTGATGAATGCGTCGTTAACCAGATGGTAAAGGCCTCTGGAGGAAGGGGGCGGGAAAAATAGTAGCCCTGTACTTCGTCACAGCCAAAACAGGCCAGATAGTCGAGCGTTTCTTTATTTTCCACGCCTTCCGCCAGCACTACGTAGTTGAGTTTGTGCAGCATGCTGATAATCGATTCTACAATGACACGGCTTTTATGGTCAGTTTTGATATCTTTAATCAATGACTTATCCAGCTTTATCACCGTAGAAGGGATATTGCGCAGATAGCTTAGGTTGCTATATCCCGTGCCAAAATCATCAAGGGCGATAGTAAATCCGAGCTGTTGTAGCGTTTGAATGATGGCGAGCGTTTCAGTGCTTTCGACGATTTTCTGCGTCTCGACACACTCGATGTCAATGTCCTGAGGGGTAAGGCCGTGATTCTCCAGAATGGTGATAAGGCGTGGGATAAAGTCATTCTCGGAGAAATTTCTGGCAGAAACGTTAATCGATACCGGGAAGCTAAACCCCTCCTGACGCCACTGTTTCACCTGGCATGCCGCTTCCCGGGTTACCCAATCCGTTAACGGACGCATCAGCGTGGTACCTTCCGCGAGCGGAATAAACTGGTCAGGGTAAATCTCACCCAAATCGGGATGACGCCAGCGAATTAGCGCTTCGGCACCGATGACGGTATTGGTCTTGATACACAATTTCGGCTGATAAACCAGATAGAGACCCGGTTTGTTGTTCTGCAACACATCGGCCAGTTCATTGAGCAAGGTAAAGGCGATTTGCTGTGCCTTATCGGCCTCGTAGTTGTAGGCGAACTGGCGAATATTCCTGATGATAGCGGCACGTAGCGCGCTCATGGACTCACGCAGGATTCGCTGAGGATCGTTGGCCGGAATTTGGAATTCAGTATAGCCAACGAAAAATTCCAGTTTGAGTGGAATATGGCTGGTAATGCTTTCATGAATTCGTTCGGCGCAGGCGTCGAGCTCCGCCAGCACCTGTTCTTTTTTATCCGCTTTCACCAAAAGAGCGAAGCGGCCTACCGCGGCGCAGTAAATATTCTCTGGCGTGCTTAAACTGAGGCGCAGGAAGATGCCGATATCTTTCAGCAGGCCTTCTACCGTTGGCATCCCAAGCGCGCATCCCATTTCATAGGCATAAGAAATGTCGATGGTATCAATCAGAATAAGCAGGTAGCGCTCGTGGATGTCGGTAATGTGGCTGATGTCGTCAATCAAACGCTGACGGTTAGGCAACAGAGTCACCGCATCAATTAGCCCAATCGCGTTGCGGTATTCCATTAATACCATCGCAATGGCGGCTAAATCGTGCAGTAACCGCAGTTGGATTTTACTGAAAGTGCGCGGTATATAATCAATAATGCAGAACGTTCCAATAGAATAGCCTTCTTTGGTTTTAAGCGGAACGCCAGCATAAAAACGGATAAACGGTTTGCCCGTTACGTAAGGACTATCGTTAAAACGTTCGTCCTGAATAGCATCGGGACAGATAAAGGATTGACCCGTTTGTACGGTAAAATGGTCGAATGAACCGATTTTATCCATATCATCCAAAGGGAAATGAGTTTTTGCTTTAACGTGCAGAGATTTGGTGCCGGTTAGCGTCACGAGTGCCGTTGGGGCTTCGAGCAGTTGGCAGGCCAATTTTGTGAGTTTCTGAAGAATATCGTCTTGAGAACTATCGGTTTTTTTTAATTCGTCGAGAGTCTGCATGCGTTTCTTTTCGTCATGACTCAAATGTTTTAACATGTAGACTCTTCCTTTTCGCAATAATAATCGCGACGACATCAATTTAATTTAACGGTGACACAATAACATAGAGGCTAAAAATTGAGGTAACTTATTATACTACCTTTATCTTTCCGTTAAGGTTTCGACGTTTTTTGTCTTAAATCATGTTTTCGGTTTTCAATGCACGATATGAATTTATGATATTTTCCGATAACTTGCGAGTGCAGATAAAGGGTTTAGCCGAGAAAATGCTCTGCGAATAAATGAGAATCTAATTATAAGAAATGACATGTTCCATAAGATAAAAATAACATCCTGATATACTCCTCATACTTCAAGTGACATGTACGTTGGCCGCGTTTAGTGAGCTGAATCACTTGTTACAGTAACAATATGGAGGATTAACCTATATCTCTGATAAGAATAGAACAGATATTTTTTTATACCATGCTGCTGAGGGGAAGTGATTGACGCCAGACTCTCCCTGAATTAACAGTTTTTGCCTGGCGGTTGTGCGTCTATGACGGGGGAGTTAGCGTTGTTTTGCCAATGTTTCTAACTGCTGACGAATCGCGGTAACGGAAACGGCACGATTATCGGCCCGATCGCGCTCACTGGCATCGGGCGCAGAGCTTTGAATGCCCATGAGCACCCAGCCTGCCGCTGAATTCAGCATGAGGGGGGAACCGCTATCACCCGGCAGCGTATCGCACTGGTGTGCCATCACGGCGGTGTGAACCCAGCCCGTGATCACACAGTTTTGGTGGCGATACAGCGTCTCCTGATGATCTTCCGGGTAACCAGCTTGCGTGACGCGCTGACCGTTATCTTTCAACGCCTGCATCAATTCCTGACGACTGCCTTGCCAGAGCGGAAGCGGGCGAATCCCCGGCGGCGTTTGCTTTAGCCGAATCAGGGCATAATCCAGTGGTGCTGCGGAAGGTGGCACGATCCATCCTTCGCCGTCGGCTTTCAATTTTTTGGCGAGTGTTTTATTCGCCAGCGCTTCAACTTCCGTCGTTTCGTAACGCCAGCCATTTTCTGTCGCCAGAAAGCGCAGCGCGACCGGTTTATCGATCTCGCCTTTCGGTGGCGTGACGACGCAATGCCCAGCCGTCAGCGCCAGATGGGGGGAAATCAGCGTCGCAGTGCAGAGGTTCCCGCTGGCGGTTTCCAACTGCCCAATAGCTTGCCACGGCCAGACTGCCGTATCAGGAACAATATCCCGATCGTCGTGGTTGAAAAATAAGATTTGTTGCTGCTTCTGTGCGTCGGTATCGGTTGGTGAAGACTCAGCCCAACTTAGCGGTGAGATAAATGATAATGAACATAACAACCAGGCTGATATGCGCATGTAGTGAATAAACCTTATGATAAACGTCATCTTGAGGCGCTAAATATAGCGTGTTGGATTAACTATAGATGTATTTGTTGGTGAGGGACTGAAAATTAAAGTGTTATTGAGTGTAAAAGACGGTGCGTGACATCACTGGGCGGTGGCAGGAGGAGGGTGACCGAGCGGCAAAATGGCTTCTGCGGCGTGCTTCACGGTGTCCCACTATTTCAAACGCTATGCCACTTCAAACGCTATGCCACGATTTTCTGTGGCGTAGCGTTTTTGCATCAGCAAACGGCATCTCGTGGTGTCATCACGCTTATTCGTAGCTGACGATCACGATACGCGCATGTGAACTCACGCTTTTCGCGCTCACAGAACCGATGCCTTGTGGTAACACCGCGTATTGTGCACCGCTTTTCATTTGTAGCGTTTGTACTTCCCCCTGTCGTTCGCAACTGACGGCCACATTACTTGCCTGTGTCGTCACATTACAAACGGGCTCGACGATGGCACCCACAAAGCGGATGACGCCCGTCGATGAAGAGGAGGCGAAGGTATACGATGTAGCAGCCATAAGGCAGATCGCTAGGGCAGATATTGGCAGGATTTTTTTCATTATGACGTTCTCGGTATTGCCCGGAGTGTAAGGATATAAACGGCGCTGAATGATAAAACTTTATTATTCTGGAATTTTTGTTTGGCTGGATTCGTAACTATTTGAAATTTTATGGTTTATTCTTTAACGTCGTCAGGCGAACAAATATCATATCGCGCATTATTGCTTGTAACGTTCTTTAATCTGGTGAGCTTTATTCATCACTGCGCAATGCAGAAGCATTATGGACTAGAGAAAAAAACTCAGGGTGATAATGCCACAGAGCAAAACGAGGGATAACATAATTTCAAATGAGTAACGACGCATCATTTTCCTATCCCCCGATGAAATAAACACCCGGTAAACCGGGTGTTTGTTCGTGGTTTTATTGTGGTCAGCCCTTAGCGATGTGATTCAAGTCAGGACTGGCCGAAAACGACGCCTTCTTATCGGAAGGCGTGGATGCTTACCAATTACGCTGCTGGCGTAGTATCAGCAGGTTTTGCAGTTTTTGCTTTCTTCACGTGTTTCTTGGCAGCCTGCGCTTTCTGCGCAGGGGCTGGTTTCGCTTTCTTCACGTGTTTCTTGGCAGCCTGCGCTTTCTGTGCAGGGGCTGGTTTAGCTTTCTTCACGTGTTTTTTGGCAGCCTGCGCTTTTTGTTCAGCGGCAGGTTTCGCTTTTTTCACCTGTTTTTTATGGTGAACGGCTTTAGCCGGAGCAGACGTGGTCGCCATAGGCTGAGCAGGCGTGCTGGTTACGGTATCCGCGGCAAACGCTACAGAGGACAGACCCAGTGCCGCACCTGCGATCATAACTAATACTTTATTCATCATCATTTCCTCGTTATCTCATTCACGTTTCGTAGCCCTCGGTTGGGCCGGTGAAGAGAGAATAGGAGAAACAGAGAGCGGCTTCAGTGAGTAATTGGTTTCGGCGTGTAACCTAATGTACAAGCCAGGAAAACGAGGGGAACTGAAGAAAAACGGCGGGGTTACCGCCGCCTCGGTGCTAGTGCTGACTGGTGATGGCAGCCTGCGCTGTCGTGGTTTTTACTGGCCAGCAAAAGCGGAAGCGCGCGCCGCCGAGCGGGCTTTCGTCCACGGTAATACTGCCCTCGTAAGCCCGAGCGATAGCATGAACAATGGCCAGCCCGAGCCCACACCCGCCGCTGCTATGCTCGATACCGGCTTCCAGACGGATAAACGGTTCAAAAACGCTTTCCCGGCTTTCGGGGGCAATGCCAGGGCCGTCATCTTCGACTTGCAGACAGGCGATATGCTCAGCGTTGGATGTCAGGCTGATGTGTAATCGGTTGTGGCAGAAGCGTAATCCGTTACCGACCAGGTTATTCAGAACCCGCTCCATCAGGCGCAGATCGAGTGCGCCAATTTGCGCTGAATGGGGCATCTCCAGCGAAATCTGTTTATCAGGGTGGATCAGCCGAAAATCGTCAATTTTTGCCTGTAACCACGCAGGAATATCAATATTGGTAAGGTGTAACGTCACCTGCGGACGGTCGAGTCTGGCATAGGTCAGCAGCTCGTCAATGAGCGCTTCAAGCTGACCAATATCCCGGTTTAACGCCTGCTGCTCGTCTTCCGTCAGGTTGTCGCTCATGGCTAGCCGATAGCGCAGCCTGACCAACGGCGTACGCAGCTCGTGGGCAATATTATCAATCAGCTGCTTTTTACTGTTGATGAGCTGGTTCAGATTATCCGCCATGCGGTTGAAGGCGATGCCAAGCCGGAACAGGCTGGAAGTGCTATCGAAGTGAATACGCTCCTCCAGATGACCATCCCCCAGGCGCTGCGCGGCATTCTCCAGTTTTAACATCGCCTGCCAGTGTGGCCGCATCCATAAGAAAACCGGCAGCGCCAGCGACAGCCCAATCAGCATCACCAGCAGTAAATCCAGCAGCCGCATTTCGTGCAGGAAGAACAGATAGGGAATAGGGCCGACGGCGAGAACATAGTGGCTGCGAGGGATGCGTTGGATAAACGTATATTCATCATCCAGCGCGATAATTTCCCCCTCATTCAGGCGCTGACGATTCTTGGGGCTCAGCGCATATTTGCTCACCGGTTCGATGTGCAGTTTGAACGACAGGTTTAAATCAAGTTGGTTGATCGTTTTATGCCAGTCGCGGGGCGGAATCGCGCGCAGTTCATTACGAATGAGATACAGCGAGCTTTTCATCAGGTCATCCATGGACTGGCGGCCAGCGCGTTCGGCCGTGACTTTATAGACCAGCCCGACCAGTAGCGTCATGACGACAAAGCAGGCGAACAGCAATAGAAAAAACTGGACGAACAGCTTTCTCATAGCGTGATGCTCTCCCAGGTATTAGGGGCGAACAGGTAGCCTTTGTTGCGCACCGTTTTGATACGGAACGGCTCCAGCGGGTTGTCGTACAGTTTTTTACGCAGGCGGGAAATTGCAACGTCAATGCTGCGATCCATACCATCGTAGGTGACGCCGCGCAGGTTTTTCAGCAGTGCATCCCGATCCATGATGTGGCCGGCGTGGGTCGCCAGTTGCCAAAGCAGATCGAAATCTGCGGTGGATAACACGATGTGCTCTTGCCCTAACGTCACTTCCCGATTAACCGGATCGATACAGAGCAGGCCGAAGTGCAGGGATTTGTGCACCTGCAATGCGGCGGGTGCGGCTTTTTCCGCTACAGCCTGTGGCGCAGTGGCGTACTGGCGTAAATGCAAACGCAGACGAGCGAGCAACACGGCGGGTGGTGTGGTTTTCAGAATGTAGTCATCGGCACCCATTTCCAGCGCCAGAATATGATTCATATCGCTGTCCAGCGACGTCAGCAGCACAATCGGGCCGCTGTACTGTGGCCGCAATTCCCGACAGATTGTCATGCCGTCTTTGCCGGGCAGCATGATGTCCAACAGCACAAGGTCGGGCTGCTGTTGTTCAATAAAGGCCAATGCCTGATCGCCGCGCGCTTCAACCTGAACATCAATGTCATGCTTGCCGAGGTAGGCCGCGATCAATTTCCCTACCTCGGTATCATCTTCTATAAAAACAATCTTATGCATGGTATCTACGTCATCCCCATCTCATTCCTGATAGCATAGCCTGATGATAGGCGATAAACGAGAAATGAAGCGTAAATGGGTGTTAAGTGTTTGTTTACTTGACCGAATTAGATAAGCTGCGGAGCAGGTTTTTTTAGGCGATATCGCAGCGGAATCTCGTTGTTTGCCGAGAACGGCCACGCCACCGTTACCGATTATTCCACAGGGAACTGCGCTGAAGATGAAACCAATTGACCAGATAAACAGCTGGATGCAGGAAGCCTTACGCCCTTATTTTGGGTTGGCGCCATTGTCGCCTGAATGGGATGTTATCACCGTTCGTGATGGCTATTTTATCTGCGATGACGCTTTTCTGTGCGGTAACTATGCGTATATGGGGTCGAAAATGCTGGCGGAAGAGGACATTCTGTTTCCGGTTGGCTATGGCTCCAGTATCAGCGCCCAGAAAAGCGATTATCGCCTGTCATGGGGGCCCTGTTCGATCAATAAAGACAGCCAGGATACGGTTTTCAGGGCTGGCCGTAGCTATATGAACAATGGCGCTTATAGCAGCGTATCAGCCGAATGCTTTGCGGGTAGCGGTTTCCCTGATTACGATAAAACACTACACAATCCTTCACACCGTGAAGCATGGGAACAGGTTTTGGCCGAGTTCGATTTTCCGCCTGATACCACCTACGATGCCTTTGCTCTGCGAACCGGCGGCCTGACGCGTGCGGCGTATCTGGCGTATGTCGCCGACAATAAAGCGTACCAGCGCAAGGTTCGGGCGAAGAAAAAAGAGGCGAAATAGTTACTGTTATCTTGTTGCACGTGCTTTCGGGGGCGTGCATATCGGTGGGCGACGGGGGGCAATAATTATCCGTATTATGTATATGAAATACATTAATGTGTGACTGGTCGGTTATTTCTTTATGTAATAAAAAGGTTACTTATCGATTTTAAATTGATATTTCTTAATAACACGTGGCTGATTTATTAACCGAAGTGAATTATAAAAACGTGCTAATTTTAATTGCATGTTTTTGAAAGAACTGGACACGAAAATTTCATCTGGTTACTATCGCTGGTCTGGATTAAATGCTCTTTTGAGTATTAACTGACATTGGACTGCGATGCGTTTTTCAGGATTTAAAAAGATAACAACAACCATTTTCATGATGGTTGTTATCTCATTTTCTTTTTTGTTTTCATTAAATGAATTATTAGTTAATCATCAGGAAAATAAATTAATATTGCGTTCTGAAAAATTACGTTTTCAGACTGAAATCTTAGCAGAACAAGCACTGTCTGCATTGGGTGATATTAATGCTATTGATGATGATATTTGTTCGCCAAATTACATTGAAAAATTAAGAATGATAAGATGGCGTCATCTCAATATTGAAGATGTTGCTTCTTTAAAAGAAAATCGGATTGATTGTAGTGCCTTTTGGGGAGAGGTGATCCCTCCGCTGTATATTACTGTTAAGAATGAAGCGGAAAATAATAAGCCAGTGTTTATTGAGGTGAAAAATAATAGCAAAACTCTGTATAACAATATTGGCCTCTATCAAGGCCATGCTGCGGTGTTTGTCGCGCGAGGAACCTATGAGAGTATATTGAATACTGTGGCGGATGGATATTTCGTTATGACATCAGCGGATAAATCGCAGAAGTATTTTGAATCGAATTCGAAAGAATATGTTGCTTCAGGTAATCCGTTACTGAGAAAAATATTTACCGCCAACACGAGTCTTTGTAGTCCCCAATGGCGGTTTTGCGTGATGGCTCAAAATGCGCGCAGCGGGTTGCTGTCGCTCACACCGGGTCTCCTGTCTTTTGTTATGGTGGTCGCATTGATGCTGGGTGGGTTCCTGACTTTCTTCTGCTTGAATATTGTTGATAAAAGACAATCGCTGAAATCCCGTTTGAAGAAATCCATTAAGAGAGGGGATATTTTTCTTGAATATCAACCGATGGTGAACGCTATTGATGGGAAAATAGCGGCTCTTGAGGCGCTAGTCAGGTGGCGTGATGGTATACATGGCTCTGTTTCTCCTGAGATTTTTATAAAGATTTCAGAAAAAATCGGATTTTATTCAAAAATATCTGACTTTGTAATAAGAACGTCAGTAAAAGAGATGGCAGCTGTTCTCAATGAAAACAGGAAGTTGACGCTGTCTATAAATATAACCGATCATGAGATTAGCGATCCGGCTTTCATCAACCGATTGATTGAGGTGTGTACTCTACATCGTGTTGAAGCTGAACAGATAAAATTGGAAATATCAGAGCGCTGCCAGTTATCGCAAAAGGAAATCCAGCTTTTTGCTGAGCATGCAGCAAAAATGAACATCAAACTGGCGATTGATGATTTTGGTGTGGCGAATTCGAATTTGGCATGGCTTACCGGTTTCAGATTCGATGAAGTTAAGCTTGACGGTTCGTTAATGAAAAACCTGGACAACAAGAATAAAGAAAAGATATTGCATGCAATCTGTTCACTCATTAAAGATATGGGGAAAGATATTGTTTTTGAAGGCGTTGAAGAGGCTGATCAATTAGCGATTGCCAGAGGAATTGATGCGAGTTGCTTAATTCAGGGGTGGCTTTTTTATCGTTCATTGTCAGCAAAAAATATTGAGAGCCTGTTAATCAATCAGGAAGAAAATCACGTCGTGTGTCCCTGATTTTTATGTTGGTTCCCACATTACGGGCCGTAACTTAACGACCGTGCAAGATGCAACAGAAGAAGACATAGCATGAAATATCCGGCGATGTCTTTGTGGCAGGGCTTTAACGCAAAGCCCGCCTACCATCAACGCTCGATATTTTCTCCGTATCGGGAAAAATAATCAGGTTTGACCGAATAAATTAGCACGCCTGAGCGTTTACGCGTTGTTTACTTTGAGGAGAATCCTGTTATGACGCGTATCCTTCCCGTATTGGCCGCCGGACTGCTCATTAGTCCACTGTTGCATGCTATGCCTCTTAACTACACCGTTGCCACTGATGACACGGCCATTGCGCTGTCATGGCAAGCATTTGGTCACCTGTCACAAGCCTCTCTCAACGGCGTGACGGGCAACATCACACTGGACGCTGAAAAGGAAATGAATGACCGTATTGATGTGAAAATCCCCATCACGACGTTACAGGCTTCCAACAGTCTGCTGACCTACCAGTTAAAAAGCAGCCTGTTTTTTGATGCTGAGCACTATCCCGATATTATTTTCACTAGCAGCAGGGTTGTGGCGCTGGGGAAGGGGCACTTTCGGGTTTTTGGTTCACTGTCGGTAAAAAACGTTCAACGTCCGGTCATTCTGGAAGCCACGCTTGAAGAACAGGGCGGAGCGGCATCTCATGACGGTTCACTGTCTCTCCATGCTACCACCGCTATTTCGCGCTCGTCTTTTAACATGGATCGGTTTACCGGTGTGGTAGACGATCGCGTCGCGATTACTATTGAAATCCGGGCGAAAGCCCGAAACGCCGTCTAACCCGACACGCCTTATAAAATAAATAATGGCCTTCCATACGTGGCATCGTCCGTGTGTGGAAGGCCGTTCACGGGTTATGCCAGCGACGTTTGTAATCTGAGTGCACTTTCTGTGAGCGGTGCTACAGGGCTACGGCCAATTAAGACAAACTGATAGCCGTGGGCGTACCACCAGACAACCTGCATATCATGGCGTTGCTCATTTTTAAGCGCAGTGGCCGTTGTCTGACGTTCGGGGGAAATGCAGAGCGCCATCGGCCCATATTCGGCATGCAACCAGGTAATCTGTGCAATCGATGTCTGGTCATAGCGCAGCAGACGCACCATTTTCAATTCTGCATCGGGAAGCGTCAGCTGTTGCTCATTGAGAGGCAACCCAATGTCCTGAGCAGTACGAGAGAGTCCACGTTGCAAGGCCTGTGCGGTGTCGTCCGCATCGAGTAAGGTTTCCGCGCGGTACAGCGACATGTACTGCGCTTCAAGATCGCGAATTTTCTCGCTGTCGCTGAGAATCATCCCAGGAGAACGCGCGAGGTAGCCTAGCCCCGATCCCAACACCAAAAAACTGAGTGAAGCAGCAATGAGTGAACGACGGCTGACACCGGCATAAGATGAAGGTGTGGCTGATGTCGGTGCTTCCGCCAATAACGTCTCCAGCCTGGCCTGCATCCTCGCCTCAGGCGCTTTGTCGAGTAAGGGGGCGAAGGCGGCTTCAACATCAAGCTGACCTTTCATCAGCTCCGCGACGCGCTCTGCAAGCTGTTCATCCCCCTCAAGTAGCGCCTTGAATCGTTGCGCATCGGCTTCGTTCATCTCGCCATCCAGCCAGGCAACGATGGCCTCGTCACTGTAAGGGGGCGTAAAACGCATGGTTTTCAAGACAGTCTCTCCTTTGCCGAGGGCTGGGTATCAATGGATTTCGCCAGCGTACCTCGTGCAGCGGCCAGTCGGCTCATAATGGTGCCGATGGGTACCGATAGCGTCTCTGCCGCCTCCTGATAGCTAAACCCTTCGACATAAACTAAAAAGACGGTGTTGCGCTGCGCTTCTGGAAGCGCGCTGACGCGCTGCATTATTTTCTGGTAATGCAGACGATTGTCATCCTGCTCATGGGTATCGGGTGCCAGTAATTCTTCACTTTCGATAAACCCTTGTCCCTGACGTACGCGGCGTGCGCGCAGTTCGGAAATCCATATCGAATGAAGAATGGAAAACAGCCATCTGTCTATACGCGTGCCGGGCGTAAACTGTGCACTCTTTTCGAGCGCACGAACGCAGGTAGACTGGACGAGCTCTTCGGCTACTTCATGGCTACGCGACAGCACCAGTCCATAGCGCCATAGGCGCGTCAAATGAGCAGTCAACTGCTGACGAACTTCGCTGGTGGTGATGTTTTTATCCTCACATTGAGACTCAGGGCTTTAACGCAAAGCCCGCCCACCATCAACGCCCAGCGTTTTTCCGGTGACGTAGTTGCTGCTGAACAGATAATCCACCAGTCGGACAATTTCCGCTTCGCCGGGGGCAATTTTCATCAGGGATTTGTCCAGCGCCTGCTGACGATAGGCGTCGTCATCCTGTTCGTTAAACAGGATGAGACCGGGGGCGATCGCATTGACTTTCACCTCCGGCGCCAGTTTGCGGGCGAACGAACGCGTCATGTTATCCAGCGCCGCTTTACTGGCGGCATAGGCAATGTGTTTGTCGCTGCCTTTTTCTACCACGTAATCCGTCAGATGGATGATATCCGCGCCAGCCACGCCTTGCCCACGCAGGCAAGATTCCAGTAACTGGTTGAGCAAGTAGGGCGTATAGACATGAATTTGCAGCATATCGGCCAGCGTTTGCTCTGGCGGTATGGTGGGGCTTTCTGGCTCCCAGCGGCTGGCATTGTGAATAATGGCGCGCAGCCGCGGCGTGAGTGACTGGATTTCTTCTGCAAACGCATAGATATTTTCCGTGGTGGAAAAATCGGCGGTCAGGCAAATTGCACCGTCCTGCTGTAGTGCTTCCAACTCGGGATAAGGCGTGCGATAGCTGATGATGACCGGAATCGATTGAGCCAGAAACGAACGCGCCAGTGCCAGCCCGATACGCCGTGCGCCGCCGGTAATTAACACGGGAGCAGAAGAAAAAGTTGTCACAATTAGGTCTCCTCAACACGCTAGTCAAAAGGGTGCGAACCGTGACAATATACCTTAATTAACCACTATACAGGTTACGGTTTTATACCCGTCAGGGTAGTGCGCAGCAAGACACTGGCGAAGAGGAGAGGAGGGAATATGGAAAAGTCCCCTGAGTCTACAAGTTACGGTGAGCAACTCTGTCTGGACTATACGGATTATTTGGCGGCACTGTGTAAGAAACGTTGGCGTTTTGTGGATGCGATGTACGGCGTGATGCCCATTTTTGGCATGGTGACCAAGACGGCTCGGCAGAGTGCGCCGAAGGAGCGACTGAAGGGACTGGCGCTACAGGTACTTTCTACGCAGGTGAGTGATGAAACCAACATTATCAGGCTGATTACGCTGGCACGTCAGCAAGGCTTGAACGTGTTTGATATCCAACTGCCTTATTCATTGACGAACGAGCAACTGAGCGCCATTAGCCGCGAATGTGACGCGGCGCTGGATTTAACACTGCGGGGCGAACGTCTGTCCGTCCGCTTCAACATGCCAGCCGTGCAGCATTAGCACGGCGTGGCCTGCACGATATTTCTACTCTGTTTTTGCTACGTTGGGGCGCACTGTGGTCGCCTCAATCGCCTGCGCTAATGAACCGTAGAAGCTGAGCCGTCCTTCAATCGGGTGGACCTTCGCCCGCGCCAGCGTTTTTAACGGCTGGAAGGGAATGTCGGTGATGATGAGCTGCTTGCCTTCTGGCAGCGTGTCGCTAAAGCGCAGGAAGGCACTCAGTCCGCCCGCATCCAGCACCGGCACCGCATCCCACTGTAAGATGATATTCTGATAGCCTTCGCTACGCACGGTCAGATCGTTGAAGATGCGCTCTGCCGCGGCGAAAAACAGCGGGCCGTTAACACGCAGGACCAGATGGTCCGGTATTTTGGTGTCCGGCAGCTCGCTCAGACGGGTCATCTGCGCGATGCGCCGCATGAAGAGCAGGGATGCCAGCACAATGCCGACCGTAATGGCGATCACCATGTCAAACAGTACGGTCAACGACATGCAAAGCAGCATCACGATGATGTCGTCTTTCGGTCCGTGACGCAGTAAATCTACTACCTTATGCGCTTCGCTCATGTTCCAGGCAACAATCAGCAGCAGCGATGCCATTGCCGCCAGCGGTAGATAAGACAGCCACGGCGCAAGTATCAGCAACGCCAATAGCACCAACAGTGCGTGCACCACGGCGGAGATCGGCGAGTTTGCGCCAGCGCGCACATTGGCGGCGGAACGGGCAATCGCGGCGGTCGCGGTAATTCCGCCAAAGAAGGGTGCGATGATGTTACCGAAACCTTGCCCCATCAGCTCCGCATTAGAATTGTGTTTTTTGCCCGTCATCCCGTCCAGCACGACCGCGCACAGTAGCGACTCAATCGCGCCCAGCATCGCCATCGAGAATGCGGCGGGCAGCAGAGCGGAAATACTTTGCCAATCCAGCGTCATCGTCTTTCCATCCGGTGACGGAATATCCCACGGCAGAATGAGTTGCGGCAGGATGGGCGGAATCCCTTGCCCTTGCGAACCGTCCGCCAGCAGATAACTGAATCGGGAACCGATGGTTGCTACATTTTCACCGAGCAGCGACATGATCCCCATTACTGCGACGCCAGCCAGCAGCGCGGGCAAATGGCCGGGCAGGCGAATACCGAGTCTGGGCCAGAGGATGAGAACCAGCAGCGTCGTGGCCCCAATCAAGGTATCCGCAAGATGCAGAGTAGGCAGCGATTGCGCCAGCGCTGCCACTTTTTCGACGTAATGTTCGGGCACCACGGCCATCTGCAAGCCGAAGAAATCCTTGATTTGCATGGTGCCGATGGTGATAGCGATCCCGGAGGTAAATCCTAGCGTCACGGAGAGCGGGATATATTCAATCAAACGCCCGAAACGGCAGATCCCCATCAGCAGTAGAAACACGCCGGAAAGCAAGGTGGCAACCAGCAAGCCAGAGAGCCCGAACTGTTGCGACACGGGATATAAAATAACGACAAAGGCGGCTGTCGGGCCTGACACGCTGTAGCGCGAACCGCCGCTGAGGGCGATGACGATCCCGGCAATCGCCGAGGTATAGAGCCCGTACTGTGGAGGAACGCCGCTGGCAATGGCCAGAGCCATCGCCAGAGGAATGGCGATGATACCGACGGTAACGCCGGCGATAATGTCGTGGGTAAAACGTTGCAGCGTATATTTTTCGCGCCAGCACGCGTCAATCAGCGCGCTGAACGGCCTGATGCCGTTAATTCCGTGCGTTTTCATCTAAGCAGAAACCAAAGTAAGGAAGTAAATCAACATGGCGGGCCTGCCGGTCCGTCGACGACAGCCTTACGATACGCCGGACGCGCTCAGAAGATCCAGATATACATCAAGAGAAGTGCAATCTTGCGGAGCCGACGCGGCGAAAACCGCGTCGGCAGAGGGGTTACAGCGTGATGGTGATCAGATAGGCGGCAAAGAGCGCCAGATGCGCACTACCGCTTAATACGTTGGTTCTACCCGTGGAGAACGTAATGTGGCACAGCACCAGCACCGACAACATCACCACGATGTGCGGCATATCCAGACCGAAGTTCAGCGTGCGGCCAGTAATCATGGCAATGATCGTAACGGTAGGAACTGTCAGTGAAATGGTCGCCAGCACGGAACCGAAAAACAGGTTCATAGCGCGCTGTACCTGATTTTTCAGGACGGCGCGGATCGCTCCCAATCCTTCAGGAGAGAGGATTAACAGCGCGACCAGGAAGCCCGTAAACTGCGTCGGCGCGTTCATTTCGGTGAGCAGCGTTTCCAGCGGCATGGAGTTCATCTTGGTTACTGCGATAACGGCAATCAAGTGAATCAGCAGCCAGCCGGTGTGCCACAGCGAGCTGTGCGCAGACGGTTTACCGTGATGAGGATCGTCGCCGTCGCCTTCGTCTTCGTGCTCATACACAAACAGGCTTTGGTGCGTACGCGTTTGGATCAACAGGAACACGCCGTACATCGCCGCGGAAATCGCGGCAATAATCAGCGACTGCGATACGCTGAAATTACCATCGGGCAAGGCGCTGGGGAAAACCAGCACAATCACCGCCAATGGGAAGATCGCCATCAGGTACTGCTTGATGCCGCTGAGATTAACATACTGCGTGGCGAATTTGCGGCCGCCGAGCAAGAGGGCGAAACCGACCAGGCCGCCGGTGACAATCACGATAATGGAATAGAGGGTGTCACGCATCAGGTCCGGGCCTGCGTCACCGGTTGCCATCAGCGCTGAAATCAGGCTGACTTCCAGAATGACGACGGACAGGCTGAGGATCAACGACCCGTAGGGCTCACCCAGACGGTGTGCGAGCACGTCGGCGTGACGTACCACGCTGAACGCGCTGAAAAGTATGCCGGCTAACGCGAGGGCGTTAATACCGAGAATGGCGATAAAATCTTGTGAGCTGCCCCACATGTAGAGCACGGCCAGCGCAATAACAGGAAAAATGAGGGAATATTCATGATGGCGAGTTTTGACCACCTCAGCATGAGACTTCATTGCGGGAGTTCTCCTTATCCAGAGGAATAATGCGGCAAAATATCCCCGTCATATTTCAAGCTAGCCTATCGGCCACCCGAATGGTGCCGGAGATAAAACGACAATAAACAGCAAAAGGTTACTAGAAAGTAGTTATAACGTAATAAAACGAACAATATGATAACAGATTGTCATGTTGATGCGGGAAGTTTTACGGATTTTTACGCTTTGAAGTCAAATTTAATTGAGACGGGAGAATTTCGGTATCTTCTCCCTATCATAATAATATCAAATATATTTTTTAGGGTTATTCGTCAGGATTATCCATAATATCGTGGCGTTTATGATGATAATCCTCTTCATTTAACCCTTCTCGCCAATAAGGCACGGCATACATCTGATTTCGTTCACACCCGCGCTCGCGACGCACGTGGCGGCGAAGCTGAACCACGATACGATCTTCACCCGCTAACCAGTAAAACGCATTTTCAGCCGTCGGAAGCGCCTGAAAATGCTGCAACAGCGCGTCGGTTGCCTCTGTTCCACCGACGATCCAGTGCAGCTGAAGCGGTGAGGGTTTAGCGATAGCGAGTTTATCCGCCTCGCTGTCGACACGGATCACTGCGTGCCCCTGAGCGTCATCAGGCAGATTCTCTAGCAGCGCCATGAGCGCGGGGAGCGACGACGGGTCAGCAGCCAAATAATAAGTGGCCGCTGGCGGCAGCATGGGGAGCGGGCCACCGGGTTGCGAAATGCCGACCCAGTCGCCGGGCTTGGCCTGACGGGCAAAGGTGACGGCAGGCCCGGCGTGTTCATGCAGCGCAAAAACCATATCCAGCTCCGCCTCTTCCGGGCGCAGGGCACGGACGCTATAGGTGCGAACGATGGGGCGGGCTTCGCCTTCTGGCCAGATCGGGCCGCGTTCGCCAATCGCGGGCAGCGCTGGTTTTTGCTGTCCTGCCTGAGGCAAAAAGAGCTTGATGTGTGCACCGTATCGCTCGGCCGGATAATCGCGCAACGCGTCGTGATGGAACGTAATGCAGCGTAAATGAGGGGAAATATCGTGGATGTGTTTCACCTGAACTAAAACAGGCTGACGCGGCGTTGCCATTCAGTGTCTCCGTGGATAGTCGATTCCAAATTAAGGATGATAATAACACGAGATGATAATTATTATCATTTGATGTCTGCCCGTTATTATTCTTGTCGTAGTGAATACTTTTTATTGATGTCGAGAGCTTTCACGTCAAGCATACGGCTTCCGGCAGGTTCCTGACGTCACAAAAATGAGGTTTGTATCAGGAATACGTCAAGTCTGACGGCGAGTTGCCGATTAGTTGATATAAAAGCGGAATCTTGCGTGAGTGAAACATTATCACGAACTTTTTTAGTTTTTGTGACCACTATCAAACTTGATCGCAAAGCCATAAATGAATAACCTCAAGATTGATGGTGTTGTAAAATTAAGCAGATGAAGCAGTTAGGTTTTTAAACGCAGGGCGAGAGCCGATCTGACGAGCAGGAAAAGAGTAAGGTTGGGGGTGGTAAGTAGTGTTAACACGCGATTTTTTGCAGAAAGCAGATTGTAGAACGTCTTTTGGTTGTATTGAAGAAACCTTACTGCTCACGCCGCAACAGCGGGCTGATTCGTTGGACAGGATGCTGGCGCTCCGGCCCAATAGCTGTCCGGTCTGGGTATTTGGCTACGGTTCACTAATGTGGAACCCGGTTTTTGACGCCGAAGAAACCTGTCTGGCCACGCTGACAGGGTGGCAGCGTGCTTTTTGCCTGCGTCTCACCATCGGTCGCGGCACGGTAACTCAGCCGGGGCGGATGCTGGCGTTGCAGCCCGGTGGACAAACGACAGGTCTGGCTTTCCGTCTACCGGAGGCTTCTCTGCGTGAAGATCTGGAACTGCTCTGGAAGCGCGAAATGCTGACGGGGTGCTATCGTCCGCTTTGGTGTGAGCTGCAGCGGAAAAACGGCGCACCGCTGACGGCGCTGGTGTTTGTGTCTGAGCCGGAACATCCCCTGAATGAAAATGATACCTGTATTCAGAGCGTTGCCCCGCTGATTGCCCGTGCGAGCGGGCCGCTCGGCACCAATGCGCAATATCTGTTTGCGCTGGAGCAAGAGCTGAAAAATCACGGGACGGAAGATGCAAGCGTGAGCGAGCTGGCGCAACGGGTGCGTATTTTGCAACAGTCGTGCTCTGCGGCGGCAGGGAACGGACAATAACGGCGCGACGAGCGTGAGCGTTTAGGTGAACGACGATGTCGCCGTTCACCTTGAAACGAATGAAGCGACCGAATTACCAGCCGACGCCAACACCCATGGTGTACAGCGTGTCGTCAACATTCCCCTGATTACTTTCGATACGGGTACGTGACACTTTCATCGTCATAGAAGACCAGTCGGTCAGCTTGAAGCGCAGGCCTGCATCCGCTTTCAGGTAGATTGGCGCAGTGCCATCAAATGAGCGCCCCAATTCACCGTTTGTGAAGGCTTCAACGGATTTGCTGAATATATAGCGGTTGTACGCCCACTTTATGCCACCAGAATAGAAGTCATCCTCGCCCTGATCGCGGTATACGAAGGTTTGGGAGTTGACCAGCGACGTCAGAGAGAACGCGCCTAAGTCGTTATCCCAGAACTGATAACCAGGACCAAGACCGAAGGAACGGTTAATTTTAATGCTTTCGATCCAGTCGCGTTTGTACTGGTAACGACCCTGCCAGAACCAGTTCTCATCCACGAATTTATCCAGCGCATATTCGCCAGCCGCATTCTTGGTGCTCTCGACTTTATCCTCTTTTGCCAAATGGTAACTGGCATCAAGGTTGTGTCGCCACGTATCGTGACGGGCTTTGGTGTTCAGCGTCACATCGTAGTTATCCGTTTCTGTCGAACTCTTCTTGTGCGACATACCGGCGTCAATATTGCCTTTCCAGGCGAAATCGGTCACCAGTGGCTTCTGCGCGACGATGGACGTGATCTCGGAAAGCGGCAATGTTTGTGGACCAGCGGCTTCGTTAGCCAGCGACGGGTTCGCGATGATGGCACGGTTTTCGCCCGCTTTGATCGTCGGATACAAAACGCCTTTCTCGTAACGTTCGCCTTGAATCACCAGACCATGGTCGGATTCAAAGGTTTTCACCTTGTCCCAGGCTACAGAAATAGAGCCAGCATAGTCGGTGTTGATAAAGAGTTTACCGCCGTCAAGCAGCGTGATTTTCCCTGTGAGCTTGTCGCCGTTGTTCAGCCAAATGGTGTCAGCGCGGCTCTGCGTAATGCCAGCAGAGAGGGCGATAACCAGGCTGAGGGAAGAGATTGCGTGTTTGGATAGTGTCATTATTGCCAAGTAAACAGTGGTGACAGGTATTGAGATGTCCGTCAAAGACGTACAGCCGTTGATAACGAACCGGTTTAGCCCGGAACGGCAAACATTAACAGGAATCGAAGTGATGCTCTACCCGAAAACGGTAATTGATTAGAATGTAAATAGTTATAAAAGTTGCTATTGATGATTAACGGCTATAACGCGATGTCTGTCACATTTTGGAGCCAATCGAAAGGAACGTCATTATGCGTGAGAGGCTTCTCTGGCCCAGACGATTTCAGGCCAGAGAAACGTGTGCGAAAGCGGTACTACGCGGTACGTTGCGTGCGTGATGTGCTGTTGTTGCTAAGGAAACGCGAGGTCAGGAACGTCCTCACGCGCAGCACGATCCGTTCCTGGAAGAGCACACAGAGCGTCACGGTGGTGAGTAGGAAAATGATATAGCCCGTCATGGAGAGCTGCACCTGACCTGCGGCGGCAATGCACTGATCCCAATCGCTGAAGCAGGCCATCGGGTTACCGCGCACCAACTGTTCCAGCGTACGGAACAGATTGAAGAGCGGAACGTGCAGCGCAAAGATCGAGAGTGATGCCGCACCCAGGCGCGGTGACCAATGTCGCAGCCACTCGCTATTAGGTTCACGCGCCAGCGCGCTGAGGCAGACTAAACCGACCTGAGCTGGCAGGAGCAAACCGTTATGCAACAGGAAATACCAATAGGCTTCGCCTTTTGTGAACAGCCAGGTAGCGACAAGGAAATTCACACTAATAAAGAGGGCGAGCGCATAGCGCTGACCTTTAGTCAGTGGTAAGCGATCTTTCTGACGGTAATGACGGAACAGTGCATACCCCAAAATACCGGCCAGAAATTCTGGCAGACGGAAGATCGGTCCGCGCTGCAATAATCCGGTGTACGGCATGCCGAACTGCTGTTGCCAAATCACCCAAATCGGCGGCAGCAGATACAGCAGGCAAACGATCCCCATCCACAGCCACGGATGGCGGCTGTTTAGCAAACGTGGAGCCAGCAGCGGGAAGGTCAGATAGAAAAAGAACAGGGTAGAAAGTGACCACAACGGGGCATTGAAGGTCAGGAAGTAAGGATTCCATGCCTGCAACATCAGTACCTGCAATATCCCGTTGAACGCCAACTGCGCATTTGTCATGTAATGGCGCAGCGTTTCGGGGTCGGCCGCGGGGTCGTTGGTGTCATAAATGACAAAACGCGCACTGGCGACTTGCCCTTCCGGTGGCACGGCTAGCCACTGCATGAGCGTGACAACAGCAATAGAAGACAGCAGGGCAATGATATGAATGGGATAAAGATTAAAGAAGCGTTTGGCCCAGAACTGACGAGCGGGCTCACGCAAACGTCCGTCCTTAATGTAGACATGCGCAAGCAAAAAACCAGACAGAACAAAGAATGTACTGGTTGCGAAGAACCCCATGCTGGTGAGTTCGCTTAAGAAAGGAATGCGCTCACGCTGGGGGTAAATGTGCACCGTGTGATAAATCATCACATAGCAGCCGAGCAAAAATCGTAACCACTCCAGGCCGATAAATCGCTCCTTACTGACCTTCTTCATGTTGTTCCTCAACGTTAAACTCGGTGTAAAAGCCGAAAAATGCGATTACAAGCTAGTTTAGACGAGAGCAACGTCACATTAATTAGGATAATGGCTATAAATGCCGGTGCCGTTTAGCAACCGTTTAGGTTTTTGCGGGGCATTGGTGGTATTTCCACCCATTGTTTTTATTAACGACAGTTTTTTATCAACGACCGTTTTTTAGTAACGATAGTTTCTTATCCACAGTGGCGGCATCCTCGCTTACGCGAGGATAATATCGGACGATAGGGCGCCAGAGCGCCTTATCCGTACTGCTGACAGTAGCTGTTTTTTGTGACAATTTGATTAAATCACTTTTTCTTGTAATACCCAGACTGCCGCTTCAACCCGCGATTTTAGCTTCATTTTTTTCAGCAGGTGCTTGACGTGAACTTTAACGGTGCTTTCTGTGATCGTGAGTTTGCGGGCAATGACTTTATTGGACAACCCCTGAGCCAGCAGTTTCAGAATATCGCGTTCGCGCGGGGTGAGCTGCTGAATATCCCGATCGCTGCTGTGACGGCTTTCGCGCAAGCTGGCGGCCAGAATCGGCGTCAGCGTTTCACTCAGTACCATTTTTCCTGATGCGGCCTGATGTAGCGCAGCCAGTAAATCTTCCGGTTCCATATCTTTAAGCAGGTAACCATCGGCACCATTTTTTAAGGCGTTGACAACATCGTCTTCGTGGTTAGATACGCTAAAGACGACAATACGGCCAGACAACGATTTTTCCCGCAGACGATTTAACGTTTCCAGGCCATTCATGCCGGGCATGTTCAAATCAAGCAGAATCAAATCCGGGTCTAGTTGCTCCGCGAGTTCGACACCCTGTTCGCCGTGACTGGCTTCACCGACCACCTGTAATTCTGGATCCATACTGATGAGTTGTTTAACGCCATTGCGCAACATGGGGTGGTCATCAATCAGCAGTAGGGTGGCGGCATCTTCGTTAATCATGAGTTTCTCCTGTTAATGGCAGCCGGTGACGGTGTTCGGAGAGGAAGCTGACGTTCACTTCAGTGCCCCCCGACGGCCGGCGTCGAACAATGCATTCGCCGTGCAAACCCCGTGCACGGTCGCGCATGATAATAAGTCCATAATGGTTGGCGCGGCTGGCATCATCAGGAATACCGATGCCGTTATCGGCCACGCTGAGTTCAATGTAGCCCTGACGTAGCTGTAGGGTGATATCGACCTGTGTAGCCTGCGCATGCTTATAAATATTGCTCAGTGCTTCACGCACAATTTGCAGAACGTGAATACCCTGATGCGCGGAGACCGACTGCGGCGGCAGACGGTAGTGGAGTTCGATGGGGTATCCAAGCCGCTTGCTGAATTCATCGACTGACGCCCGCAGCGCGGCAAGTAAGCCGGATTCCGACAGCTTTAGCCGGAAGGTGGTCAACAGTTCACGCAGTTGGCGATAAGCGGTGTTCAACTCTTCCCGCATTTCCGTCAGCAACTGTTGCGAAACGGGGGGTAAATCGCCGCCCTGCATTTGCAGGCAGCTCACCTGAATTTTCAGGCAGGAAAGGGACTGGGCGATAGAGTCGTGCAGCTCACGGGCAATGGTGGCGCGTTCTTCCATCAGCATCAACTGCTGTTGGTGGTTGGATTGACGCTCCAGCGCTAGCGTGCTGGTCAACTGTTCCAATAAGGTATTCAGTAACTGATTTTGATCGCGGCTCAGCGCGGTATTGCCCGGCAGCGTGGCCAGCACGACGCCGTACTGCCCGTGTTTATCGTGCAAATCCCAACAGTGAGGCTCACCTGGCAGATCTTCCCGTTTCCCCTGCATGCCGCAACTTTGGCAACTGCTGTCCGGGCAGTGCTCCGGCTGCGGCGGGCTGTCATCGCTAAACTGATGAAATTGTTCCTGATTGTTGTCTTCATACAGCCGCAGCTGAATATTGCGCAGCGGCGTCAATGTGGGGAGTTCGTTCAGGATCGGCATTAGCCGGCTGCACAGCGGCGCGCCAGTATGCAGGCGTCGACTAGCGCGATAAAGGAAAGAGAGCAGATCGTTTTTCTGTTGCAGGTCGGCGGTTTTCTCGGCCACGCGCTGTTCCAGACTGTGATACATGGCGGAAAGTTCGTCCGACATGCTGTTCAGCACCTGTCCCAGCGTACTCATTTCATCATGACCGTTAATGGCGACGCGCTGGGTGAAATCGCCGTGCCCGATAGCCTGCGCCATCGAAACCAGACGTCGCCACGGTGTCAACAGACGGCGACGCAGATAAAAGAACGTGGTGGCCAGCAGAATAAACATGATACCGATGAAGATGCGTTGCACCAGCGTGACCATCATCAATCGCTGTTCGGTTTTATGATCGATGGCGGAAACCAGATCGTCGAGTTGTTTCACGAAGCGGGCAACATCTGCTGAAGCGTCAGAAGCCTGTGTGGCCTGCCGCAAATGCGGTTGCAGGTTTTCCAGCCAGAAAATGCGCAGCGCGGTGAATTGTTCGCTGAGCCCTTCCCGGCGTACTGCCTGTTGCAGATCGCTGCTGATTTCGTCTTCTTCCAGTTCTTGCAGGTAAATTTCATTCTCGGCGGAGAGCGGCACCATCGAGAGCAGGCGGTAACTCTGCATGCGCAGCGAACCTGCTTTGTTAATGGCGTGCGCGTTACCCTGGATGCTTTGCGACATCCAACTGGAAACCGACATACCTGCAATACCCAGCAAACCGAGTAGCAGCATCAATAGCGCGACCTGATTGACGAGCGACAGCGGCAGCAGGAAACGTTTCAACATAATACAGCGACCTCTGCTGGAGGAGTAGAAAACCAGTACCGGGAAGGATAATCCTTTTGGCATTTTTCCCGATCCTACATGATAACCCTATACCCACTAGTGAGTACCACCGAATATCTGTGCCTTGAAAGGGGGTATGACAGTAAGAAAAAAGAGAGATATAACAGATTGAATTGTCGCTGCTTATTTTTCTATTTTTATTACTCATTAAGGAGTGTGGCTGTTTTTACACGGTTTTTTTACCTGACAGCGCGTTGATTTGCATCAACTTTACCTGCGGTGTAATCCCTAATGTTGCGCCTTAATTCTACCGCGTTTTTATTTATTGAGGTTTTTATGACGCAGCCTTCATCACCCGAAAAAGTATCGCAAAGCACGCTGATCAGGGAATGGAATCCTGAAGATACAAAATTCTGGCAATCTGGCGGCCAACGGATAGCACAACGTAACCTTTGGATCTCTGTGCCCTGTCTGCTGTTGTCGTTTTGTGTCTGGATGATATTCAGCACCGTGGCCGTTAACCTAAACAAGGTCGGATTTCGTTTTACCACAGACCAACTCTTTTTACTGACCGCGCTGCCCTCCGTTTCCGGCGCGCTGTTGCGTGTTCCTTACTCCTTCGTTATCCCGCTAGTTGGTGGTCGCCGCTGGACGACGCTGAGTACCTTCATTCTCGTTATCCCGTGTATCTGGCTCGGGTTTGCCGTACAGGATCCGCACACGCCTTACAGCATTTTCGTGACGATTTCTTTGCTGTGTGGCTTCGCAGGGGCGAACTTCGCGTCCAGCATGGCTAACATCAGCTTCTTCTTCCCCAAATCACGTCAGGGGAGTGCGCTGGGTATTAACGGCGGCTTGGGTAACCTCGGCGTGAGCGTGATGCAATTGCTGGTGCCGGTGGTGATTTTCCTGCCAATTCTGGGATTTTCCGGCAATGGCGTGGTTCAGCCAGACGGCCATCAGATTTGGTTGCACCATGCTGCCTGGATGTGGGTTCCGTTTTTGGTGATTGCCTCAACCGCTGCCTGGTTTGGCATGAACGATCTTTCAACGGCGAATGCATCGGTACGCAAGCAATTACCGGTTTTGAAGCAGATGCACCTGTGGGTACTCAGCTTCCTGTACTTGTCCACCTTCGGTTCTTTTATCGGTTTTTCGGCGGGCTTCGGCATGCTGTCCAGAACGCAGTTCCCAGATATTGTGATTCTGTACTACGCGTTCTTTGGGCCGCTGCTGGGGGCGCTGGCGCGTCCGGTGGGCGGAATGCTGTCTGATCGTTTTGGCGGCGTGAAGGTCACGCTGATTAACTTCATCCTGATGGCGATTTTCTCGGTGTTGCTGTTTCTGTCCTTGCCGAGTGCAAACTCTGCGGGGTCATTCGGGATGTTCTTTGGCATTTTCATGATGCTTTTCCTGACGTCGGGGCTAGGCAGTGGTTCCACTTTCCAGATGATTGCCGTCATTTTCCGTAAATTAACGACAGAACGGGTTAAAGCACAGGGCGGAAGCGATGGGGATGCACAGAGTACCGCCGCCACAGATACCGCAGCGGCGTTGGGCTTTATTTCGGCCATTGGCGCTATTGGCGGTTTCTTCATTCCTCAAGCCTTTGGGATGTCGCTGGAGTTAACCGGTTCACCCACCGGCGCCATGAAAGTGTTTGTGGTGTGCTACGTGGTGTGCGTTCTGGTTACCTGGCTGTTCTACGCCAGAAAGCAACGCTAAGCGTTGACCCGCCTCCCAACCACCTCTTAGTCACATTCTTATGTCGACTAAGAGGTGGTTCCGTGCGCGATTAATGCTGTCATTTTCATACTACTCCGTAGCACGCGCCCGACACGGGGCGGCTCAATCGCCGCTCGCCCCGTGACCCCAGGCTTTTGGCGGAAATTATGCCGCTGATGCGGTGCCTTCGTCGGTATCGGACTTTGCGGATCGCTTGCGACACGTTCCCGACGTGGCGCAAGCTTTCGCCGCATCCTTGCGGCTCATCCTAAGCCCGCTCTCTCCTCAGCATAATTTTTTACGCCAAAAAAATAAGGACAGAAAACTAATAGATAATCTCTCTTTTTCGAGCAATTTTTCGTCGCCTCCCGACTACTACCTCTAAATAGTCGTGTGTGTGAATTCAGTATAAACACAAAATCAGTGGTTTTGTTTTTATATTTAAAAATCATATATTTAAATATTTTTTTCGTGATAATTCTTTAGTGGTAGTTGATGGTGTGCTCCGTTTTTCACGGGGTGACACTCTTGATCGTTATCAAGTTTGGCGACGTGGTTGCTGGATACGCTAGCGCCAACTTGAGCGATGTGTCGTAAGCAAAAACAGATGTCTGCTACGAGCATTTCATAACGACAGGGGCCAGCAGGCTTCGCAGCAGGAGAGTCCGGATGAGCAAATTCCTTGACCGGTTACGTTACTTCAAACAACTGGCCGAACCGTTTTCCGATGGTCATGGCCAGACCCTCAATACCAATCGTGACTGGGAAGACGGCTATCGCAGTCGCTGGCAGCATGACAAAATCGTGCGTTCTACCCACGGGGTAAACTGCACCGGTTCATGTAGCTGGAAGATTTATGTGAAAAACGGTCTGGTGACGTGGGAAACGCAGCAGACCGACTATCCGCGTACTCGCCCGGACCTGCCTAACCATGAACCGCGTGGCTGCCCGCGCGGTGCCAGCTATTCCTGGTATCTCTACAGCGCTAATCGCCTGAAATACCCAATGATGCGTAAGCGCCTGCTGAAACTGTGGCGTGAAGCGAAACTGACGCACAGCGATCCGGTCGATGCCTGGGCGTCCATCGTCAACGACCCCGAGAAGACTAAATACTACAAACAAATTCGTGGTCGTGGTGGTTTCGTGCGTTCTGACTGGAATGAAGTCAACGAACTGATCGCGGCCTCTAACGTTTACACCGCCAAGACCTTCGGCCCAGACCGTATTATCGGTTTCTCACCGATTCCTGCGATGTCGATGGTGTCCTATGCTGCGGGGGCGCGTTACCTTTCCCTGCTCGGCGGCGTGTGTCTTAGCTTCTACGACTGGTACTGTGACTTACCGCCGGCATCACCGATGACCTGGGGGGAGCAAACCGACGTACCGGAGTCTGCCGATTGGTACAACTCTTCTTACATCATTGCCTGGGGTTCTAACGTACCGCAAACCCGTACGCCGGATGCCCACTTCTTTACGGAAGTCCGCTACAAAGGCACCAAAACCGTAGCGGTCACGCCGGATTACGCTGAAATCGCCAAGCTGTGCGATCAGTGGCTGAACCCGAAACAAGGCACCGACAGCGCGATGGCGCTGGCAATGGGGCACGTTATTCTGAAAGAGTTCCATCTCGACAAACCGAGCCAGTATTTCAGCGAGTACGTGCGTCAATACACGGACTTACCGATGCTGGTGCTGCTGGAACCGCGTGAGGACGGCTATTACGCCGCAGGTCGAATGCTGCGTGCCTCCGATCTGGTGGACAACCTCGGGCAGGACAACAATCCGCAGTGGAAAACCATCGCAGTTGATGAGGAAACCGGTAATCTGACGGCACCGCAAGGGTCGATCGGCTACCGCTGGGGCGATCAGGGTAAATGGAATCTGGAACAGCGCGACGGCCTGAGCGGTGAAGAAGTGAAGCTGCGCTTGAGCCTGCTGGGTTCGCACGACGATGTGGTTGATGTCGGCTTCCCGTATTTTGGCGGCGCGGTCAGCGAACATTTCAACAACGTTGAGCTACAAGACATCCTGCTGCACAAACTGCCGGTTAAGCGGTTGACGCTGGCTGACGGCAGCGAAGCGCTGGTGGCCTGCGTGTATGACCTGACGATGGCGAACTACGGTTTGGATCGCGGTCTGGGCGACGACAACTGTGCCCGTGATTACGACGATGTGAAAGCCTATAGCCCTGCCTGGGCCGAGAAGATTACCGGCGTTTCTCGTCAGAATATCATCCGCATTGCGCGTGAATTTGCGGATAACGCCGATAAAACGCACGGTCGTTCGATGATCATCGTCGGTGCCGGTATCAACCACTGGTATCACATGGACATGAACTACCGCGGCATCATCAATATGCTGATTTTCTGCGGCTGTGTCGGTCAGAGCGGTGGTGGTTGGGCGCACTACGTCGGACAAGAAAAACTGCGTCCGCAAACGGGTTGGACGCCGCTGGCGTTTGGTCTGGACTGGCAGCGTCCGCCACGTCACATGAACAGTACCTCGTTCTTCTATAACCATTCCAGCCAGTGGCGTTATGAAACCGTCGCGCCGCAGGAACTGCTGTCACCGCTGGCGGACAAATCCCGCTTTAGCGGCAGCATGATTGACTTCAACGTGCGCGCCGAACGTATGGGCTGGCTGCCATCTGCACCGCAGCTGAATGTTAACCCGCTGGACATCGCAGAAAAAGCGCGTGCCGCTGGTGTTACGCCGCAGGAATATACCGTTGCCGCGTTGAAATCAGGCGAAATCAAATTTGCCGCTGAGCAGCCGGATAGCCAGCAAAACTACCCACGCAACCTGTTCATCTGGCGTTCTAACCTGCTGGGTTCCTCCGGTAAAGGCCACGAATACATGCTGAAGTATCTGCTGGGTACGGAGCACGGTATTCAAGGGCAAGATCTGGGCACGGCGGGCAGCGTGAAGCCGGAAGAGGTGGAATGGCACGATCAAGGCGTTGAAGGCAAACTGGATCTGGTGGTGACGCTGGATTTCCGTATGTCCAGCACCTGCCTGTATTCCGACATCGTCCTGCCAACGGCAACCTGGTACGAAAAAGACGACATGAATACCTCGGATATGCATCCGTTTATTCATCCGTTGTCTGCGGCTGTCGATCCAGCGTGGGATTCCAAAAGCGACTGGGAAATCTACAAAGGCATCGCGAAAACCTTCTCCCGCGTCTGTCAGGGGCATCTGGGTCAGGAAACCGATCTGGTTACCTTGCCAATTCAACATGACTCCCCGGCAGAAATGGCCCAGCCGTTCGGTGTGGATGACTGGAAAAAAGGCGAATGCGATCTGATTCCGGGCAAAACCGCACCACACCTGATGATTGTGGAGCGTGATTACCCGAACCTGTATGAACGTTTCACCTCGCTCGGTCCGTTGATGGACAAGTTAGGCAACGGTGGTAAAGGTATTGGCTGGAACACACAGACCGAAGTCGATTTCCTGAAAAAGCTGAACTACACCAAGGCTGACGGTGCGGCGGCAGGTCGTCCGAAGATTGAAACGGCGATCGATGCGGCAGAAGTGATTCTGTCTCTGGCGCCGGAAACCAACGGTCAGGTGGCGGTGAAAGCGTGGGAAGCGCTGAGCAAATTCACGGGGCGTGACCACACACATCTGGCACTGAATAAAGAAGACGAAAAAATTCGCTTCCGCGATATTCAGGCGCAGCCGCGCAAGATTATTTCCAGCCCGACCTGGTCTGGCCTGGAAGACGAACACGTTTCCTATAACGCCTGTTATACCAACGTTCATGAGCTGATTCCGTGGCGTACGCTGTCCGGCCGCCAACAGCTGTATCAAGACCATGAGTGGATGCGCGCCTTTGGTGAAAGCCTGCTGGTTTATCGTCCTCCCGTCGACACCCGTGCGGCGGAGCCGGTGATGAATAAGAAGCCTAACGGCAACCCGGAAAAAGCGCTGAACTTCCTGACGCCGCACCAGAAATGGGGCATTCACTCCACGTACAGCGACAACCTGTTGATGCTGACGCTGGGACGCGGCGGCCCGATTATCTGGCTGAGCGAAGACGATGCCAGCGAGTTGGGTATTGCAGATAACGACTGGATAGAGGCGTTCAATGCCAACGGTGCGCTGACGGCGCGTGCGGTGGTTAGCCAGCGTGTACCTGCGGGTATGACGATGATGTACCACGCGCAGGAACGCATCATTAACCTGCCGGGATCGGAAGTGACCCAGCAGCGCGGCGGTATTCACAATTCGGTAACCCGTATCACGCCGAAACCGACCCATATGATCGGCGGTTATGCCCAACTGGCTTATGGCTTTAACTACTACGGCACCGTCGGGTCAAACCGCGATGAGTTTGTCGTGGTTCGTAAAATGAAACGCATCGACTGGCTGGATGATGAAGGCCAGGACTATGTTCAGCAAAAAACGGTTCAGCAAAAAACGGTTCAGCAACAAACAGTACAGAAAGCGGTACAGCAGGAGAAAGCCTGATGAAAATTCGTTCACAAGTGGGCATGGTGCTGAATCTGGACAAGTGCATCGGCTGTCACACCTGCTCCGTTACCTGTAAAAACGTCTGGACCAGTCGTGAAGGGATGGAATACGCCTGGTTTAACAACGTCGAAACCAAACCGGGTGTGGGTTATCCCCATGCCTGGGAAGATCAGGACAAATGGAAGGGCGGCTGGATCCGTAAAATCAGCGGCAAGCTCGAACCGCGTATGGGTAACCGCATCAGCGTGTTGTCCAAAATCTTCGCTAACCCGGATGTACCGGAAATCGACGACTACTATGAGCCGTTCGACTACGACTACCAGAATCTGCGTAAAGCGCCGGAAGGTAAGCACCAGCCTGTCGCCCGTCCGCGCTCGCTGATTACCGGTCAGCGGATGAAGAAAATCGAGAACGGCCCGAACTGGGAAGACGATCTGGGTGGTGAATTCAGTAAACGCTCCAAGGATAAAAACTTCGATCCTGTCCATTTCAACGAAATGCAGAAAGAGATGTACGGCCAGTTCGAAAACACGTTCATGATGTATCTGCCGCGTCTGTGTGAGCACTGCCTGAACCCCGCGTGTGTGGCAACTTGCCCGAGCGGCGCGATCTACAAACGCGGCGAAGACGGCATCGTCCTGATCGATCAGGACAAGTGTCGCGGCTGGCGTATGTGCCTGACTGGTTGCCCGTACAAGAAAATCTACTTCAACTGGAAGAGCGGCAAATCAGAAAAATGTATTTTCTGCTACCCGCGTATCGAAAGTGGCCAGCCGACGCTCTGCTCAGAAACCTGCGTCGGACGTATCCGCTATCTGGGCGTGTTGCTCTATGATGCAGACCGCATCGAGCAAGCGGCCTCGGTAGAAAACGAGAAAGATCTGTACCAGAGCCAACTGGATGTGTTCCTTGACCCGCACGACCCGAAAGTCATTGAACAAGCGCTGAAAGATGGCATTCCAAACAGCGTCATTGAAGCGGCACAACAGTCGCCGGTGTACAAAATGGCGATGGACTGGAAGCTGGCGCTGCCGCTGCACCCAGAATACCGCACGTTGCCGATGGTGTGGTACGTGCCGCCGTTGTCACCGATTCAGTCTGCCGCGGATGCGGGTCAATTGGCGCACACTGGCGTATTGCCGGACGTCGAAAGCCTGCGTATCCCGGTGCAATATCTGGCGAACCTGCTGACCGCAGGCGATACCGAGCCCGTATTGCTGGCGCTGAAACGTATGCTGGCGATGCGTCACTACAAACGTGCAGAAACCGTAGAAGGCAAAATCGATACCAGCGCGCTGGAGCAGGTTGGGCTGACCGAAGCGCAGGCGCAGGAAATGTACCGCTATCTGGCGATTGCGAACTACGAAGACCGTTTCGTGATTCCATCAAGCCATCGTGAACTGGCGCGTGAAGCATTCCCAGAAAGTAAAGGCTGCGGCTTCAGCTTTGGCGATGGCTGCCACGGCAGCGATACCAAATTCAATCTGTTCAACAGCAAACGTATTGATGCGATTGATGTCAGCAGCAAAACGCGCGATATGAACAGCAAAATCATGCGGGAGACGAACCATGATTAGCCTGCGGATTATTGCCCGCCTGCTGGACTATCCCGATAGCGAGCTGTGGGAAAACCGGGCTGAGTTGATCGAAGCGGTAGAGCAGGCCGATGCTTTACCGCTGCGTGAGAGTCATCAGCTCATGCAGTTCATTAATACGCTGTGCGCGCAGGATCTGTTGGACAAACAGGCGGAGTATAGCGGCCTGTTTGACCGCGGTCGGGCGACCTCGCTGCTGTTGTTCGAACACGTTCACGGTGAGTCTCGCGACCGTGGTCAGGCGATGGTCGATCTCATGCAGCAATATCAGGATGCCGGTCTGGCGCTGGATTGCCGTGAGCTGCCGGACTACCTGCCGCTGTATCTTGAGTACCTTTCTCGTCTGGAGCCCGCGCAGGGTCGCGCGGGTTTACTCGACATCGCGCCGATTCTGGCGTTGATTGGCGCGCGTTTGCAGCAGCGTGACAGCAGCTATGCCACGCTGTTCGATCTGCTGTTGGCGTTGTCCGGTAGTGACCTGAAAAGTGACGATGTCACACATCAGGTGGCTGATGAAGCGCGTGACGACACGCCGCAGGCGCTGGATGCCGTGTGGGAAGAGGAACAGGTTAAGTTCCTCGGCGAAGAAGGCTGCGCATCGGCCCAACAAACGCAACACCAACGCCGCTTCGCTGGCGCGGTGGTGCCGCAATATCTGAATCTTGACGCGACATCGGCGGGAGGGCAACGCTAATGAGTGCAATCACGAACTATTTCAATATATTTTTGTTTGATATCTATCCTTATCTGGCAATGGCGATTTTCCTGATTGGCAGTTGGCTGCGTTATGACTACGGTCAGTACAGCTGGCGTGCCGGTTCGAGCCAAATGCTGGATAAGAAAGGGATGCGTCTGGCGTCTAACCTGTTCCATCTGGGGATTCTGGGCGTATTTGCCGGGCATTTCCTTGGGATGCTGACGCCGCACTGGATGTACGAAGCTTTCCTGCCGATGGATGTAAAACAGAAAATGGCGATGTTCGGCGGTGGTGCGGCAGGTCTGTTGACGTTTGTCGGTGGGGTGCTGCTGTTAAAACGCCGTTTGACTAACCCGCGTATTCGCGCCACCTCCAGCGTTGGCGACATTCTCATTCTGTCTTTGCTGGTGATTCAGGCGGGTTTGGGGGTACTGACCATCCCGTTCTCTGCACAGCATATGGACGGCAGTGAAATGCTGAAGCTGGTCGGTTGGGCACAGAGCGTGGCGTTTTTCCAGGGGGGAGGGTCTGAACATCTGGCGGGTGTCGCGCTGATTTTTAAATTGCACATCGTTCTGGGGCTGACGCTGTTTGTGCTGTTCCCGTTCTGCCGTCTGGTTCACATTTGGAGCGCACCAGTCGAGTATCTGACGCGCCGCTACCAGTTAGTGCGTAACCGTCGCTAAGTATGATAGAAACGGCGGTGTTATGATAACGCCGCTGTTTTAATGGTTTCCTTTTCATCTTTCCCCGCCAACAACGATCGTCATCGGCAGTTCAGCGATTATTTGCCTCGCGCCGTCGTCCATTGCACGGCGAAGACGCTGGCTAATACGATCGCCAAACCCAGAAACGCCGTACCGGTCATCGATTGTGAAAGCAACACCCAACCCAGCACGACGGCAGTTAACGGACTCAGTAATCCCAATGACGCAACGGCAATTGTTGGCAGACGGGTTATGCCACGAAACCACAGCCCATAAGAGATCACGGCACCAGCCAGGCAGAGATAGGTATAAGCAGCGTATTGCGACAGCGTTAACGCAGGCAGAGGCGCATCGACTACCCACGCGACGGGTGCCAGCATCAATCCGCCGATGAAGAGTTGCCAGCCGGTAAGCGGCAGCACGGGCAGATCGAGTCGCCAGCGGCGCGTCAGCCAGACGCCAGTCGCCATACACACTGCACCCAGCAGTGCGGCGGCGATGCCCACAGGTTCAAATGTCGTCTGCGGCGACAGTAGCAGAATAGCCATGCCAGCCACACCGATTATCGCCGACCACAGCGTAGCCAGTCTGGGCGCGCGATGATCCACGGCCCAGACCAATACCATAACCAGCAGCGGTTGGATCGCACCAAGTACCGCCGCCAGCCCACCAGGCAAGCGATAAGCCGCGACAAACAGCAGTGCCTGAAAAACGCCGATATTCAAAGCGCCGAGCACAAGCACGCGCCACCAGTCTCGCCGGGCGGGGAAGCGGCGAGTGAATAAGAGCAGCAGTAGACCCGCAGGCAGTACGCGGATAAGCGCCGCCGTAAAGGGGCGATCCGGCGGCAGGATTTCTGATGTCACAATGTAGGTAGATCCCCAAATCGCGGGAGCCAGCGCCGTGAGTAAGACGTCACGCCAATAGTGTGGTGAGGATATCGTGTTCATGACTTTACCTTCAATTCAAGATACTATGATAGTGTTGAGTAATTACCTTGAAGTCAAGATAAATGAAAAATTCGACTCGCGAGCGAGAATACGACGCAGTAGATGCCATTCTTGATCAGTGGCGGCGTGAGCGTCCCGATCTGGATGCCAGCCCCATGGGGCCGATTGGACGCCTCCGACGCTGTGCAGTCCTCATGGATCAGCGTCTGGAATCCTGTTTCTCCAGATTTGACCTGAGCAGTTGGGAGTTTGATATGTTGGCGACGCTACGGCGTGCGGGCGCGCCGCATTGCCTCAGCCCAACCGAGCTGTTCTCCACGCTGATGGTGACGTCAGGCACCATGACTCATCGGCTCAAACGCCTTGAAACCCGAGGATTTATCGAACGTGTGCAAAACGCACAGGATGCGCGCAGTACGCTGGTGCAACTCACCGGCACAGGGCTTGAGCTAATTAATCGCGCCGTTGAGGCACACATTGAGAACGAGCGTCAGGTGCTCTCGGTGCTGCCTGCCGATGTGTTGGCTTCTCTTGATGCTAACCTTGCAGCGCTACTGCGAGAGCTGGAAAACTATAACAAAATGAACTGAATGATTTCTGAATACCATGCGTCAATCTGCTGACAGCGCGATGGGCAAGATTTTATTGATAACCGTTACAGCCGACTGCACCGGTGGCAGTTTGACGGCGCCATTACGCTGCGCGCCTCATGTCGTGCTGTGGGTGTACCGCAAAATACGAGACTAGTGCTATACCCGTTGCCCCTGAACAAGGGAAACGGGTTCTGTTACTTCAATATCAAGAAAACCAATCATGCAGTTGCGTTGAAATGCCACCTGGCAAAATATGATGCTCATGATTAGCCTGGATTTCTGGGATATCCCTCCGATGCATGGTTACCTCCTCGTTGGTGTGACTGTGCGATGGGGCTGTTTTACAACCCCTTACTCCATCAATGTTGTCTGTGTACACCTAAAAAAGATGCCCATCTAGCTGCAAAGGCTGTAGACGTTTCTCCCACTCAATTAAATCCGTGTACCACTGTGCGGTAAAGCAGGTCGGCTGTGTTCCCGCCTGCTGATCGGTCGTTAGCACATGAACAATTTCTCTTACTCCATCACGAATGCTGCGTGTCGGTAAAAAACCTAACGTATTTCTCGCATGGGAAAAACAGAGGCGATAATCACGAGTATCCAGAGATAGAGGGCGATGAACGATTTTCACCCCATGAACCTCCTCGGAGATGACGGCTGCAATGTTGTTGATGGTGTGATTTAACGTTTCGCCACCAATATTAAAAACGGGGGACACTGAAAGTGGGAGATCAACCTGTAAGGCGAGTAGTAAGGCACGGGCGACATCCTGAACGTGAATAAACGGACGATGCTGGAGGCCATCGCCATCAACGGTAATGCATTTCTCACGCACTGCCATACGCGTCATGATATTGACGGAGAGATCATAACGCATGCGAGGTGCAAGACCGAACACTGTGGCATTGCGCAGAATGACAGGATGAAAAGTGGTATCGCGCAACTGGAGAAGTTTACGTTCCACATTGAGTTTCAGTTCTGCGTAGAGGCTCTGCGGTTTGCACTCCATTTCCTCATCTGCTGATGTTGTACCAGAACGACCATAAACTGAAGCGGAACTCATATAAATGTAGCGCTGAACGCCCGCCTTTTTTGCCGTATTTGCGAGATGACAAGCGCCCTCGTAATTGATGGCATGGGTGAGCGTGGATGATATCTGTGCGGCAGGATCGTTGCTTAATCCCGCGAGATCGATGACGGTTTCAACATTATGCAATATATCGGAGGTGATGTAGCGTATATCGCCACGTAGCGTATGGAATTCTGGAGATTGTGGCATTTCTGATATGGGCATGCCGAAGTAAAAGCGATCGAAGGCTACCACGCGGTATCCCTGATTAATTAATAAATGACATAGTGGTATGCCTATGTAGCCACCTGCGCCAGCAACCAGAATGGTGTTTTTCATGCGTGTACTCCTTCAGCGACGTGGTGAGTGATTGAAGAAAGGGCTAATGCGCTAAGCGAGGTAATGATGAGTTCGCATTCTTTCTCCGTCATGTCGTTGTAAATTGGCAATGCCAAAACACATGCAGACAGGTGTTCTGTTTGTGGGAGCGAGACCTGCCGTTTCCCAGCATAGGCGGGCATGAGATGACAGGCCGGTGCGTAATAGCTGCGCACCATGATCCCTTGGGCATGCAGCGCGTGTTGCAGGTCATTACGACTCATACCATAGCGCTTCGCATCTACATAAATGGGTAGATATTGCCATACAGGGCATTGTCCCTCGGGGGGTAAGCAGGGGGTCAGTCCGGGAATGGCAGCCATTCCCGTAATCAGACGCGACGCTGCTTGCCGACGGCATGTTAATTGGGATTCCAGATAAGGAAGTTGTGCCAGCCCGATAATCGCGTTGATCTCACTCATCTTGCCATTCAATCCAGGAAGTACACAGATACCAGATGCATCCTGCCCGAAATTGCGAATCGCTTCGGCACGTTTGATGAGTTCCGCGTCATGACTGCATAGGCAGCCACCTTCAATGGTGTTATATGACTTCGTGGCGTGAAAACTGAAAATTTGTGCATCGCCGAACCCCCCTGTTCGTTGTCCATCAACCGTGGTACCAAATGCAGGAGCACTGTCGATAAACAGACGTAGTCCGTGGGTTCGTGCAATTTGTTGTAATACGGTATAGTCGCTGGCATAGCCATAAACGTCCACCGCGACAATTGCAGTAGTATTCGCCGTGATGCAACGTATGACATCGTTGGGATCCAGTAGTGGGCAATCCTTGCTTTTGATATCAGCGAAAACTGGATTTCCCCCAGCCATCACGACAGCATGAGGCGTGCCAGCAAAGGTAAATGAGGGAACAATAACGTCTTTGCCGTGAATATCGGCTGCCAGTAACAGGGTAATTAATGCCTGCTCTCCGTTACAGAATACGCGTGTAGGAACCGATTGATATTCAGTTAGCCGATTTTCCAATTCGCGAACATAGGGGCCATTGTTAGTAACATTACCTAGGGCAAGACTCTCTTCTATGAGCGACGCGAATGACTCGAAAGGTGGGAAAACCGGCCTGACGATAGGGAGCAAGGGGGAGACTGGAGATTGAGCGCGATCGACACAGGGAACGGGTGCGTGTTTACGCAGCGTGCGCAATCGTATGGTGATGCTGGCACCGATGCTAGCGATCGATGACAGTATTATTCGAGTGCAAAAAAACATGGCGGCACATTGGATAATGAACATCCATTGTGTGTTAGGGAGTGCCAGCAAGAACAGCAATACGACGGTCAGTGAAGCGCTTCCCCAGATAAATAGCAGTTTGTCGCGTGTGGCTGCCCACGATTTTTGTTTATTATCCCCAGCCTGGTGAGTAGTCAACCCTTTGGTTCCCCAACTGACATCATTAATGTTGGCGATGGAGTAGGTTGTCAGATAGAGGCTGAAAATCGGTAATAGAACGAGGTAAAGAGGCATCCAGCGTAGGAACTGTCGCAGATAACTCCATGAATGTAGTCCAATTGCAAGGCAAAGTAGTGACAGAGCTATGCCCATGAGACTAACGCTCTGTATGGATGTTTCCAAAAGTGCCAAGACGAATGCACACCCCAGTAATCCCCCAAGCAACGACATCGCAGCGATGTGGAAGCCCGTTCCAGGCTCGTTATTCAACTTGGCACTACGGCTCATATAGAGGGTTCCGAGCCAGCTGACAAGAAAAAGCAGTGCCACACCTATTGCTACGGTGGTGTTAAGTGACGGATTGACGTCTGGCAGGATACGGCTGACAAATGCGTGTACACCTGCCGCGAGCAAAATGGCACTAAATGAGGGCATCATAAATTGAGAAATAAACTGCAACATTCCCCAAAGTAAAGAAAACGTAATATTGCAGCGCCGCATTGGTGAAAGAGAGGGCTGTGTTATCACCTCGGGCAATCGGGATAACGAGTGTAAGCGGGCGGCAATGGTGCTGTTAACCCAGCGCCGTCGTTGACGCAGAAGCTCTATAAAGGTAGGAGCTGGATCCGAGCATACGACGGCATCTTGCTCATAACGTACCCCGCTCCCTTTATAGTGTGTAGCCAGTTCAAAACCCATCACCCGATCTTCCGCTAGAAACAGGTTGCGTTCCAGTAAACCTTGGGGAATTAGCCCACGTAGGTAGGCCTCAATCGGCGCGTGCGGATGTCCATGGTTTTCACAAAATTGGCTCCATCGAACCATACTGCATTGCCCTGGAACCACTTCCAGATAATGCAGGGCACTGCCGATGGCCCAATCACTGACTTTTTCCCACATAAAATCGGCGTATTGCCAATTTTGTGCCAGGTTTGCATCCGTGGGAACTGGGAGCATAACGCGCGTTGTGACGGCTCCACAATAAGGATCTCGCCACATATTTTGTAGCAACGCTATCAAACATGCTGATTCTGTCACCGAGCCTGCATCGATTTGCATGGCAAATTCGGCCTTAACGACACTTCCTACGCCCCAAAAAAACCAGGCGTGGCTGTCCAACTTTCCTGCATTATGATGCTTGTTGGCAAGAAGTAGTGTTATGTTCTGCTCCGGACTTTCAGCTATGCCAGATTGATCACAGCAGCCTAGAATATGAGAAGCGGACTGCTGGCTGATCTGAAGCGTCAACGAATTGCTCTGATGGTTCGGTTTGGGCGCTGGCATGGGCCGTAATCCCAGCGATGCTAAAAGCGAAACCGTTGATGGGTGAGCGCTGTCGGTGCCATCAAGCAGGATGCAAATGATGATGTTGGGCGGACGATTGGCAAACGTTACAGTTAACTCTTGCTGATTACGAACCAGCCCTGCCAGTGTATCGGCAAGCATGTGGGCTGGTTCGTTATACAGCGTTAGGCAAACGAGAATATCGGCTTGTCTGGTGGGGAGGTCTCCACTTATATGGATATTATCACGACAGGATTGCCGGATTTTTGCCAGCATTTGCCAGCTATCCTTATCGGTGATCGTTGTGGAATGGTTAAGTGACATGGTTTTTTTCATATAAAGGGTGTCCCGTAGAAATAAGGCGCTCGGCTAAAGCCGAATATTCAGAGGAGAGATCGGCATTCTCCCTGTCTGAGTCATTGGTAGTTTCCAAAAGCGTTCGGCGACGGCCGCGTATATCGAGCGGAAATCGGTTGAGAAATAAGGATTGCCATCGCTATCTAACTTATCGAGTGGGCTGCGTTCTCCCCAGATACCGCCTTCGACTTGCCCCCCCAATAACAACATTGGCCCGCAGGTACCGTGATCGGTTCCGCCCGATGCATTTTCTTTTGGTCGACGTCCGAACTCTGAGTGCACCATAATCAGACTATCCTGCCAGGCACCAATATCGATGAGCCCTTGCCGTAGCCCCAACATTAACGTTTCTACTTTGCTGAGTTGGCGTTCATGTTCACCGCGCAAATGGCTATGCAGATCGAAGCCAGACAAGCTTATTTTGTATAGCGGTGAACGGACATTATTCTCTATAAGCCAGAGTATCGTCGCCGCTTGGGCATTTTGCGGTTCAATGTAGCCGTCGTGGGTAAATCGGCGAGTGAAATGGTTCTGATTACGCAGCTTATTTTGAATTCGTCGACTTATTATGCTGGTACTCTCCATTAACCGAAGGATGTGTTGTGCGGCTAGTGTGTTTGTATCATTCGTTTGGGCGGAGGCTAGGGTGAAATCGGCACTAAGTAGGGCACGACTATCCTGAAGCGCCAGCGCCTGGATCGTCGGATGGATAAGTAAAGACCGATCGCCAGAGAGAATAATGCCATCAGTATCATGATATCGTTCCTCACGTGAAGAGGTGCTCAGAACGCGGCCAGCCCACCCTGACTTCAGCGTTGGGGTGTCAGCACCATTGGCCCATATTGCGGCGGAACTGAAATGAGACAAGTTGGGAGAAGGGTAACCAACGTCTTGTATTACGGCTAATTCTCCCTTTTGAAATAGATGAGCGAGTCTTTTCCAGGCGATGTTAAAGGCCAAATCGTCGTTTAAGGTGGCATATTCGTGCGCTTTTAACGCTAGCATAGGGCGATAATGTTGATAGAGCGGATCCCGATAGGGAACCAACGTGTTTAACGCATCATTTCCCCCAAATAATTCAATGACGATCAAATTCTTATTTACGGGGATTGTGCTTTTGGTGAACACACGCAGGGGAAGCATTGTTGCCAATATTCCTGCGGCAAGCCCACCGAGAAGTAAACGCCGTGATGGTATAAGGGGTGCTGACATGAACAAATATCCTTATTTATTTCAGATTAAATACAGGGTCAAGTGTTAGTGCCTTTAAGGTCACTGCACTGTTGTCCCAATTGACGGGGGGGCTAAAAGGTGAGAGAGCCAGCAGTGAATGAGCAGGTATGCGAGCGTAAGGCGTCACGTGAGTAGGGAGCCTGCTTCCCAATTGGCTAAATTGCGGTTTTAGGCGACCCGTACCGTATTCGATATTGGCGTTGAGTGGGGTGTTCCGATCTATCAGGCTGGCCGCTTCGCTCCCGATCGGTGTGGTAAGGTCAAAAGATAAACTCAGGTTGCAGTAAAAAGATCCTAATGGTGAGTCTGCAAGGCAGGAGGAACCTTTCGGGATGATCCAACTGGCTTGATGTGGAGAAAAACGATAACCCTTGAAGGAAATCCAATTGATAAATAAGTTAGTGTCGGGTTCATCCGCATCCATCGTAATGGTGACATTTTTCAAGGTTTCGGACCCGTTGGGAAAGGGAATAGTCACTGTTTCCCACATTGGTTTCAGATTTCCCGGCTCGTTGGAGGCTTGCTCTTGCCGGGTATCTACCCCGATCTTTGCAGTAATTCTGGCAAGCTTTTCCCCATTGGCAGTAACGATAAAGTGCGCAGGTAGTCCGCGGCTTTCGGATGAAAAACGCACGATTATCCCATCGTTCTCTGGCTGCGGGCTTTCTACAGCAGACCACAGTCGTGCTAGTACTCTGGTACGATCAACCAGTGTCTTCCCATCAAGCCATCCTATTCCCTCTTCCCATCCCGCCACTGAGGGAGCCATAAATGGGCTTTGCCCCAGAGTCTGAAGATAATCCAGTAGGATGTGTTGATCGGGCAACACCAGCGACAGCGTGCGAGAAAAACCGACGATAAGGTCCAGCGGGGATTTGACCAATGCTCCACGATTGCGCTCGTGCCAAAAAGCTGGACTAAGCAATAATTCACGTATGAACGGTTTCATCGCATAGTCATTGTTACGTAAAATTTGTGCTAATGCGGATACTGTTTCAGGGTCATCGTCTAGGGAAATAAAGGCGCGGTAGAATTTCTTCGCTAAACGAGTGGCGGTTTGGGGCTGCGACAATAAAACATCGACAAGCTGATCGAGCTCCTCGTCGGGAGTTCCCTGAATGCTTTTACCTAATACGATTTTCTCGCCGGGTACCGCTGCACTTGCATTGAATTGATAACGCCATTGTTGTGTGGCGTTCACAGTATGCCCCGCCAGAATACGAGAAACCTGTTTGACGTCATTCTCACTGTAATTACCATCTCCCAGCGTGAAAAGTTCCATCAATTCTCTGGCTAGATTCTCATTAGGATTCTGGCGTGTATTAGAGGTGTTATCCAACCCACTGAGCATCATAGGGTCTTGCAGTATTTTTCGCGTCAGAAGGCGAAAACTCTGGCTACCTACCTGACGAAATAGAGTGAGCTGATCGAAAAAAGGGGCACTGATAAGGGTATTGTCAAACCGTGAAACAAAATGGTTGTGCCAGAACAGCGTAAGGCGATCGGCAAATGGGGTGGGTGTAAGAATCATTTCCTGCACCCACCACGCTTGTAGCTGGTTAATTTCATTGATACGTAAAAAAATCATATTTTGCTCTCGCCAGCCTTTCTGCCAGTAATCTGGATAAGGTTTCTGTACGAAAACAGGGGGAAGAGTATAAAAAGGCGCATCGAGTGTGCTTAGCAGATAATCCACGGCTTGTTCCCGCGTCATATCTTTGAAGCGTTCAATATCCTGTGGGGTTGTGCCAAATCCAGCGCGGTCGACCAGATGGCGTGTTTCTGCAATTGTTAAGGCGATTGCTGAGGTACCGAATGTGAGAGACCACAGCAGAATGAGCATGTTGCATAGACTACTTGCAAAAAATGATGGTCGTGGTTTTCTACGGGTTGATGAGAGCTGCTGTGTATGAAATAGCGTGAGATACACGAATGCAAAACGAGCTTGTTTATGCATGATAGTAGATTATCCCTCAGACGTAATAGAATGATGTGGATATCTACTATGTAAAAGGAGTCGTTGGTTTTCACCTTAGCTGGGGTGATGGAAACCCTGATAAGGTTAAAAATTATGAGTTATTGAGCAGACGTTTTGCCTGAGCGAACTTGTTTTCAAGCGTGCTTTTGGAAATCCCCCTTTTATCGCCATAGTGAGCAATTAATGCCGAAATCACCGCATCCTGAGAGGTGAAAAGTGTATATGCTTGGCCTGAAGGTGAATGTTGATTATATAGGCTAATTAACGCCCCGATAACGGTTAAATATGTACTCTCGCTCCGTTCTCCTAGTGCAGACTGTGTTGAATTCAGCATCGCTGATGCGCAATTAGCTTGTAGTGAAAGGTAATCGTCTTTTATCTTATTATACTGCATTTCAAGATGGTTGTTCTTTATACGCATCACCTCTAATTCGGCCAAAAGTATTTGCACCGAATTTATATTTATTGTTGTAGTTGAGAACCGCTCCTCTGGAGAGAATAAAAAATCAGGCTTCTCATTTGGATAATATGACATCATCCAGTTTTTTAGATCGACATGACGAATGGATAAATCGGGGTCGTTTAAGTCCATAGGGGTTGAACTGATAACGCCGCGTTTGCTATGCCGCAGTTCCCCATTGATGAGTCCATCAAGTACTCTTTCGTGGTTTAATGACAGGTTTGGCCATGTTTGAGTAGATGAATGTAAGAAAATGAGTGGGTTCTCATCGAATTTACTAAGTATTTCCAATTCTGATGACATTAAATTACTCCAACGAATAGCGACCTCTATAGGGCGATAAAATGTTTTTATAATGAGGAAAGGGTAATATTTTGAAAGCATAATGACAATCCTTTTATCATTTCATTTGTGACTGTGTTTATTACAGTGTTCGAACATTTTGTGGTGGCTTTTATGTTTTTTTTGTTTTTTTTTATTTCTCCCCGGTTATTTAATAATGTCAACTTTGCCGAAAGCATTATTAATGATATGCCGAGTTTTTTGTTCACAAAATGCTTTTTTAATCGATGTGTTATTGCTTTTAAATAACCTCAGAACATATCGGTTATTCTTTAATTATACTCCAAATAATTCGAGTTTCAGGAAGGCGGCAAGAGAAGGAATCCCGATGAGCTTACTCAGGTAAGTGATTCGGGCGAGTGACAAACTTGCCATAGGCAGGTTTGAACGCTGCTTGCAGCGGCCCCAACGGGCTGAGGCACACGCCAGTGTGCCGAGTAACGCCGCCAACGTACATGCAACTTGAAGTATTACGAGTATATATCTTAGAGGGTATGGGGAAGATGATTATGGCTAATATGTATGGGCAGAGAGGGAGAGGGGCGGGTCAAGATCAAAGTAAAAACAGTGCGCACATTTTTGCGCACTGCATGTGATGCACATCTTTTTTGCTTTTGTCAGTTAATGCGTAATGATGCTATCCAGCGCGCGCAGATGCTCTGGCTGCCACGACAAATCGACTTCGGTACCGGCTTTCCAGTGTGGCTGGATTTCGCTGGCGGGAAGTTTCACCATAAACTGTGGCTGGCCAGCCACTTCTGTCATCATCCTGACGTGATCGCCCAGATAGATGAACTGCTGAATGCGTGCAGTGACGTGCTGCATGCCATTATCGGTATGAGGTGCATTGACGTGAATACGTTCCGGGCGGATGCAAAGCGTAATTTTGCGGCCCGGCGAGCTGGGGCGAACTTTCAGCGCACGCAGCGAGGTGCCGTCGTCCAGGGTTGCCCGGTAGAACGCGCCTTCGGCATCGGCACGTGTGGCGAGCAGCGTATTGTTTTCGCCGATAAACTGCGCCACAAAGGCATTTTCCGGTTTTTCGTAGATATCGCTGGGGCTGTCCATCTGCTGAATCACACCGTCGTTGAACACGGCGACGCGGTTCGACATGGTCATGGCTTCGCTCTGGTCGTGAGTCACGTACACCACGGTTAGCTCCAGTGACTGATGCAGCTCTTTGATTTCCAACTGCATATGCTCGCGCAGCTGTTTATCCAGCGCGCCCAGCGGTTCGTCCATCAGTACCAATTTGGGTTCAAAGACCAGCGCCCGAGCCAACGCGACACGCTGCTGTTGGCCGCCAGACATTTGTGCAGGGTAGCGGTCGGCCAGACTGGTGAGCTTCACACGATCCAGTACCCGATCCACTTTCTCTTTGATATCGGCACGGTTCAGGCGACGGATGGACAACGGAAACGCCAGATTCTCTGCCACGGTCATGTGCGGAAACAGGGCGTAGTTCTGAAACACCATGCCGATGTCACGCTGATGTGGCGGGAGATGGTGCAACGGTGCATCGCGCAACAGGATTTCCCCCTGCGTCGGGGTTTCAAACCCGGCGAGCATCATCAAACTGGTGGTTTTTCCCGAGCCGGATGGCCCAAGCAGGGTCAGAAATTCACCTTCACGAATATCCAGATTCAGGTTTTTGACGATCAGGCGGTCGCCGTCATAGGTCTTCTGAACATTCCTGAAGCTGACATAATTTCTCATTTTTTCACTCTCCGGCAGTCACTGTTATTCATAAGAATGCATAAACCATGCCGGATGCTTCGCAAGCAGAAAATACCGTGCTGTGACAAGCTAAAATGCGTTAATTCATCACAATGGGTGCCCCGTCATGGGGCGTGCTGGTATCGGATGGCACCGTGACGGTGCGAATGAGTGGGTATGAAAATGAGATGCGGTCATGCCGTCGGATGAGACGTATTCAGTGCTTGAATACAGGCCACAATCACCGCGAACGCTTGTGTCATTTGCTCTTCTTCCACGCTGGCGTAACCCAGCAGTAAACCACGCTGCTGGGTGGGTTGCAGATAGTAACTGGAAAGCGGTTTAACCATCACGCCACGGCGTAGGATCGCGGCGCTCAGCACAACATCGTCGATGTGGGAAGGCAGGCTGAGCAGCATATGTAGCCCAGCGTTGCTGTTATCCCCGACGTAATCCGCCCCCAGATGCTGCTCAATCAACGACGTCAAGAGGGCGCGGCGTCTGGCATACAGCAGGCGCATACGGCGGATATGTGCAGCGTAGTGGCCTTCGCGGATAAACTGTGCGAGCGTCGCCTGCGTGAGCCAGTGCCCGCCGCGGTAAAGCTCAGAATGGGCTGTCTTCAGCGACGTTGCCAGCAGCGGCGGCAGTACCATGTAGCTGACGCGCAGGCCGGGGTAGAGCGTTTTGCTGAATGTACCGATGTAGATCACCGGCGACTGCGTTTGTAGCCCTTGCAGCGCGGGGATCGGACTGCCGGAGAAGCGGAACTCGCTGTCGTAGTCATCTTCCACAACCCAGCAACCGTGCTCCTGCGCCAGTGCCAGCAGCCGTTGACGTCGTGTCAGACTCATCACCGCGCCCAGTGGATATTGATGTGACGGCGTCACGCAAATCAGGCGCGGGATGGCATCGGGCGCAAGCGTTTCCGGCGGTGCCAGCCCTTGTTCATCGACATCGACAGGGGCGACGCGCAGGCCGTTAATCGTCAGGACATTGCGAATTCCCCAATAGCAGGGATCTTCAATCCACGCCAAATCACCGGGGTTGCACAGCATTTTAGCCAGCAGATCCATCGCCTGATGGGTGCCTTCAGTAATCAGAATCTGTTCCGGCGTGCACTCAACGGAGCGGGCGACGCGCAGGTAATCCACCAGGGCGAGTTGCAGTTCGGGGCAACCGCCAATCGGTGAATAGGACAGTTGTTCGGGACGCACGCGGCGCGTCAGGCGCGTTTGAATGCGTCGCCATAGGTCGTGAGGAAAGCTGGCGATATCCGGAATACCCGGCATAAACGCCCCCCATTGTCGGGCGGAGGCACCGGCATAACCCAGCAGATGCATACCGCGACGCGAAAGCTCATGTTTAGGCTCACGCACGTCGCCCGCCTTGGCACTGTCCACGGGCTGCATATTGCCATCGGGCAACTGTTCCGTGACGAAGGTTCCGCTGCCTTTGCGCGCGTCAATATAGCCTTCAGCCAGTAGCTGTTCATAAGCCGTCAGCACGGTATTGCGCGACAGCGACAACTGCTGTGCCAGATCGCGCGACGACGGCAGGCGCTCGCCAGCGGCAATCGCCCCATCGAGAATCGCGAGCCGAATGCAGTCATATAAACGCTTGTTTAGCGCACCGTCGTGCTGGTCGGCTAAACGCTGAAGCAATAAGTCAGTCAGAAGTGAGCGCAAAAGTGGATCCTTCAAATATTCAAAACTGGCACTGGATTATAGAACCATCTCACGTCTAAATGACATCATCATCTTGCAACTACACTAACCATTATCGTTTGACTCATCCTCGTTCAACGACTAACAGATGTGTTTGGGATACCGGAGCAGACCATGAAGAATAGCGAACTGAATCAACGCCGTCTGGCCGCCACACCGCGTGGCGTGGGTGTCATGTGTGATTTCTATGCCGAGCGTGCGGAAAACAGCACCCTGTGGGATGTGGAAGGTCGGGAATTTATCGATTTTGCTGCCGGGATTGCGGTGCTGAACACTGGCCACCGCCACCCGAAGATTGTCGCGGCAGTGCGCGAGCAGTTAGATCGCTTTACCCATACGGCCTACCAGATTGTGCCTTACGGCAGCTACGTTACACTGGCCGAACGCATCAACGCGCTGGCACCGATTGAGGGCGTAGCAAAAACGACGTTCTTTACCACCGGCGCTGAAGCCGTGGAAAACGCGGTGAAAATCGCCCGCGCGTACACCAAACGCCCCGGCGTCATCGCCTTCAACGCGGCATTTCATGGCCGCACGCTGCTGACCATGACGCTAACGGGCAAAGTGGCACCGTATTCCACAGGGTTCGGGCCGTTCCCCGGTTCCATTTTTCATGCGCTTTATCCGAGTGAGCAACACGGCATCACCGTTGAGCAGGCGCTGGAAAGCGTTGAACGCTTGATGCATACCGATATCGCCGCCGATCAGGTGGCTGCCATTCTGCTGGAGCCTGTGCAGGGCGAAGGTGGCTTCAACGTCGCGCCACCGGCCTTCATTAGCGGGCTGCGTAAGCTGTGTGATGAGCACGGCATCCTGCTGATTGCCGATGAAGTGCAGACAGGCTTTGCCCGTACCGGTAAGCTGTTTGCGATGGAGTATTACACAGAGAAAGCCGATCTGATTACGATGGCGAAGAGCCTGGGCGGCGGCTTCCCGATTTCCGGCGTTGTCGGTCGCGCTGACGTCATGGACGCGCCATCGCCGGGTGGACTGGGCGGTACTTATGCGGGGAACCCGCTGTCGGTGGCCTCCGCGCTGGCGGTATTGGATGTGATTGAAGACGAGAAATTGTGCCAGCGGGCACAGCGTCTCGGTGCCGCGCTGGTGGAAACGCTGGAAAATATCAAAGTGCAGTGTCCGGCGCTGGTGGCAATTCGTGCGCAAGGGTCAATGGTGGCGGCAGAATTTAACGACCCGCACACGGGTAAACCATCGGCAGAGCTAACACGTCAATTTCAGAAACGCGCGTTGGAAGCGGGTCTACTGCTGCTAACCTGTGGCGTACATGGCAACGTGATCCGCTTCCTGTATCCGTTAACGGTGCCTGACGATCAGTTCAGCAAGGCCATGAGCATTCTGACGCGCGTATTAACACGATAGAAGAGAAGCTATGCAACTGAAAACGTTACTGAAACAACAAAACTTATTCCGTCAACACTGCCTGATTGACGGCGAGTGGCAAGACAGCCAAAACGGTGAACGTCTGAATGTCACCAATCCGGCGACGGGCGAGGTGCTGGGGTCGGTGCCACTGGTGACGGTGTCACAAACTGAGCAGGCGATTGCCGCCGCAGAGTTGGCGTTAGTTGAATGGCGTAAGAAGATGGGAAAAGAACGTGCCGCGCTATTGCAGGCGTGGGCGCGCCTGATTATGGACAATCAGGAAGATCTGGCTGCGCTGCTGACGGCGGAGCAGGGAAAACCGCTGGCGGAAGCGCGGGGTGAAATCGCCTACGCGACCAGCTTTATCGACTGGTTTGCGGAAGAAGCCAAGCGCATTGAAGGCAGCGTGCTGCAATCCCCGCAGGGGCAGCAGCGTCTACTGGTGATTAAGCAGCCCATTGGCGTGTGTGCGGCGATTACGCCGTGGAATTTCCCGGCGGCGATGATTACGCGTAAGGTTGGGCCCGCGCTGGCGGCAGGTTGCACCATGATCGTTAAACCTGCCGAGCAAACGCCGTTTACCGCGCTGGCGCTGGCGGAACTGGCGCAGCAGGCTGGTATTCCGCGCGGCGTCTTGCAGGTCATCGTTGGTGATGCGCAGTCGGTCGGTAAAGTGCTGTGCGATAGCCCGGTGGTACGTAAACTGAGCTTTACCGGTTCGACGGAAGTGGGTCGTATCCTGATGGCGCAAAGCGCGCCAACAGTGAAAAAGCTGTCGCTGGAACTGGGCGGCAACGCGCCGTTTATCGTATTCGATGATGCTGATGTGGAGCAGGCGGTAAAGGGCATTCTGGCCTCCAAGTTCCGCAACAGTGGACAAACCTGCGTTTGTGCCAACCGGATCTACGTGCAGGACGGTATTTATCCAACGCTGGTCGAACGGCTGGTTGAGGAAGTACGCAAATTGAAGGTTGGCGACGGTACGCAACCGGGCGTGACGCAGGGGCCGCTGATTGATGCTGATGCGGTCAGTAAGGTTGAACAACACATTGCCGATGCGTTATCGCACGGAGCAACGCTGCTGCTGGGTGGTAAACGTCATGAACTGGGCGGCACGTTCTTCACGCCAACCATCGTCGGCGGGGTGACGCGCGAAATGCGTTTCGCCCGCGAAGAGACGTTCGGACCTGTGGCACCGCTGTTCCGCTTCAGTGATGAGGCCGAGGCAATAGCGATGGCGAACGATACCGAATTTGGGTTGGCGGCCTATGTCTACACGCGTGATGCCGTGCGTCAGTGGACGGTGCCGGAAGCACTGGACTACGGCATGGTCGGCATTAATACCGGGTTGATTTCGAATGAAGTCGCGCCGTTTGGCGGGGTGAAGCAGTCTGGGCTGGGGCGTGAAGGGTCACGGTTCGGTATTGAAGACTATCTGGAAATGAAATATCTCTGCGTCGATCTTTCACGATAGATCGTCAGTAAGAAACGCGTGTCGATAGTCGATATCGGCACGCGTATATTCCAAATAATTCGAGTTTCAGGAAGGCGGCAAGAGAAGGAGTCCCGATGAGCTTACTCAGGTAAGTGATTCGGGTGAGTGAACGCAGCCAACGCACATGCAACTTGAAGTATTACGAATATATACCAGACGCGCAATGCGTTTGGATGGTGCAAGGCAGTCCTGATTTGCACCACAACATGGCAAAAAGGGTGACGTCTTATCAGGTGCAAAGGATCGCCGTGTATCCCTGATGCTTCTCATCACCGTTCCCGCCGCCGCTGTAGCAAAACATCAATAAAATTTTTTAATTGGCACAATTTATGCTCATCTTTTTTTGCATGATTAAGATGATACATGATGCATCAAAAATGCAATGGGCAAAATTGTGAAACGCATTTGACCTTTACGTTGACTACCACTCCAGGAGCAAAAGAATGTCCAGACTTAATACTCTCTCCAAAGCAAAAGGACTGTTCAAGCGTCAGGCGCTGAAAAAAATCGCGGCTACGGCTTTTCTGGTGACGATGGCCTGTCAGGCACAGGCGGAATCCGTCACGGTGATCTCATTCGGCGGTTTAAACAAAGATGCGCAGGATAAGGCATTTTACAAACCGTTCGCTGCGGCGGGCAAAGGTACGGTGGAAGCCGGTGAGTATAACGGCGAAATGGCGCGTATCCGGGCGATGGTGGAAACCGGACAGGTAGGCTGGGACGTGGTGGAAGTCGAAGGCCCTGAGCTGATGCGTGGCTGTAGTGAAGGGCTGTTTGAGCCGCTGGACTGGTCAAAGCTCGGCGATCAATCCCAGTTCGTTAAAGGGGCGGTCACCGAATGCGGCGCGGGGATTTTCCTGTGGTCAACCGTTCTGACCTATAACGCACAGAAGCTGAAGCAGGCACCGAAAAGCTGGGCCGATTTCTGGAACGTGAAAGCGTATCCCGGCAAACGTGCGTTACGTAAAAGCGCCAAATTTACGCTGGAAATCGCGCTGCTGGCCGATGGCGTGAAGCGTGAAGATCTCTACAAGGTACTGGCGACGCCGCAAGGGGTTGATCGCGCCTTTAAGAAACTGGATGAGATCAAATCCAACATTCAGTGGTGGGAATCTGGCGCACAGCCGCTGCAATGGCTGGTGTCGGGCGATGTGGTGATGACTTCCGCGTATAACGGTCGCGTTTCGGCGGCGCAGAAAGAAGGGCATGACTTCAAGATCGTCTGGGCTGACAGCATTTACGATCTGGATAGCTGGGCGATCGTCAAAGGCTCCAAGCACAAGGCGCTGGCGGAGCAGTTTATTGCGTTTGCCAACCTGCCGGAAAACCAGAAGGTGTTCGCCGAGAACATTCCTTATGGCCCGACACACGTCAAAACCATCAGCCTGCTAACGCCAGCCGTCGCTGCCAATCTGCCGACTGCGCCGGATAATTTGGCACAGGCATTGCAGGTAGATACTGAGTTTTGGATCGATCACGGTGAAGAGCTGGAGCAGCGTTTTAACGCCTGGGCCGCGCAGTAAAACCGTAGTGGTTGACCGTACGTGATGATGGAGAAAGAGCCTATGTCCCAAAGCGATGTCGCCGCCGCTGTACCGTCTGGCGGAAACGAGGAAAATTCGACCTTGAAGCAGCAACTATGGCTAGCGCAGAAAGCCTATAAGAAGCGTTCGCTGCTGCTGATTGCGCCGCTGTTTCTGTTTATCGTGGTGAGTTTTCTCTTCCCGATCACCTCGATTTTGGGGAAAAGCGTCTCCAATCCGGAATTGCGCGACAATATGCCACAGACCATTGCTGCTATGCGGCAATGGTCGGGCAACAATGTGCCGGATGAAGCGGTCTTTCGGGCGTTGGTCGGCGATCTGCGCGATGCCCGCAGCAGCGGCAAATTAAGCACGATCACCAAACGACTGGGGTATGAAGGGGCGGAATACCGTACCTTGATTACCCGTACATTGCGTAAGTTGCCCGCTGAGGGCAGCAGCGACATGCGCGACCAACTGATACGCGAGCAGCCGATGTGGGGAGAACTGGCGACCTGGCGAACGTTCGATCGCGCGGCGCGTCCTTTTACCAGCTATTACCTGCTGGCCGTGTTTGACCATAAAGTTGACGCCACAACGCAGCAGATTGTCCCGCAGCCTGCCGATCAGGCGCTGTATGTCGACGTGCTGCTGCGCACGTTGCTGATGGCGGGTGTGGTGACGCTATTATGTGTGGGGTTGGGGTATCCACTGGCCTATTGGCTGGCGAAGCAGCCATCTAATCGGGCAAACCTGTTGCTGATTCTGGTGTTGCTGCCGTTCTGGACATCGCTGATCGTGCGCACCGCGAGCTGGATTGTACTGCTACAGTCGGGTGGGTTGATTAACCGTTCGCTGATGAACATCGGTGTTATCGATGAACCGCTGGTGCTGGTGTTTAACCGTATTGGCGTCTACATCTCGATGACCCACATCCTGCTGCCGTTCTTTATTCTGCCGCTGTACGCGGTGATGAAAGGCATTTCCCCGAATTACGTGCGGGCGGCTGTCTCACTGGGGGCGCATCCGTTTATCGCCTTCTGGCGGGTTTATGTGCCGCAAACGTACGCGGGTGTCACGGCGGGGGCGCTGCTGGTCTTCATGATGGCGATTGGCTACTACATTACGCCAGCACTGCTGGGCGGACCGAGTGACCAAATGCTGAGCTACTTTGTCGCGTTCTTCACCAATACCACGATGAATTGGGGAATGGCGGCCGCGCTGGGTACACAGCTGCTGGTTATCGTAACGCTGCTGTATGTGGTGTACATCCGCGTGACGCGCACCAATGCGGAAGCGGCGGCGCACTAAGCACGCTATCTGTAACCTTATACTGGGAGATAACCAATGAGACAGCAAGGTGAAGTGGTGATCCGTCTGTGGAACACGTTCTTTAATTTCTACGGGGCGGCGATGCTGTTGTTTTTGATTGTCCCTGTGCTGGTGATTGTTCCGCTTTCGTTTAATGCCGGTTCGTTTCTGAGCTACCCGCTGACGGGATTTTCCCTGCGCTGGTATCGCGAGTTTTTCAACTCCAGCGAGTGGCTGGGGGCGTTAGGCAACAGTCTGCTGATTGCCCCACTGGCTACGCTGCTGGCGACGGTACTCGGCGTGCTGGCATCTGTTGGGCTGGTACGCGGTGAGTTTCGCGGTAAATCGCTGGTGATGGCGGTATTGATTTCACCGATGATTGCGCCGGTGGTGATTGTCGCAGTAGGGATGTTTTTCTTCTTTGCCAAGCTATCGCTGTTGAACAGCTATTTGGGGCTGGTATTGGCACATGCCATGCTGGGTGTGCCGTTTGTGGTAATTACGGTCACGGCAGTATTGAAGAACTACGATCACAACCTGACGCGAGCCGCAGCCAGTTTGGGGGCTTCGCCGCTGCTGGCATTTCGCAAGGTGACGTTTCCGCTGATTGCGCCCGGCGTGTTCTCGGGGGCGCTCTTTGCCTTTGCGACCTCGTTTGATGAAGTGATCGTCACGCTGTTCCTCGCCAGTCCGCGCCAGCGCACGCTGCCGCTACAGATGTTTGCCGGTATCCGTGAGAACCTCGACCCGACGATCGCCGCCGCCGCGAGCATGATGGTGGGTGCCGCGCTCGTCCTGTTGATCGTAATGGAAATCCTGCGCCGCCGTTCTGAGCGGCTACGGAGTGGGAGTTAATCCGTGTCAGAGTTATGTTTCGTGCGCGTTGATATTGTATTTCTCCCTTTGCATGGGAGAGCGCACGACCAAGGGCGGCTCAATTGCCGTCGCCCTTGGAACCCTGGCTTTTTGGCGGTTCATGATGCCGCTACGCGGTGCCTTCAGAGATAACGTTTTCCTGACGGACCGCCAGTGACGCGTTCCCTACGCGGCACTGGCTTTCGCAGCATCCATGCTGCTCATCCTGAAAAACGTTTTCTCTTCAGCATCATTTTACGCCACGAGAAAAGACCGGTTTTTGCTGAAAATTTTTTCAGCTTTTTTTAAAACCTAATTTATGATGCATCAAACACCATTTTGATGATCGTGTACAACATCATCGTGTACAACAGGCTCAGGAGATTCGGTATGACAGCACAAAAAACACTCTTGCTGACCGGTGCCAGTCGGGGCATCGGGCATGCCACCGTCAAGCATTTCCACGCGGCGGGGTGGCGGATCTTTACCGCATCGCGTCAGAACTGGGCGGAAGAGTGCCCGTGGGCGGAAAAGCTGCTCAATCACATTCATCTCGATTTGGAAGATATCGACAGCCTGCAACAGACGCTGCCGCTGATTAAGGAAAAGCTGGGCGGGCGGCTGGATGCGTTGGTCGACAACGCGGGGATTTCGCCAAAAGGCGCAGACGGGCAGCGTTTGGGCGTGCGCGACACGGATTATGCGACCTGGCTGCGGGTCTTCAACGTCAACCTGTTTTCCTGTGCGCTGTTGGCAAACGGCTTGTTCGATGAACTCAAGGCATCACAGGGCTGCGTAATTAATGTGACCTCGATTGCCGGATCGCGGGTTCATCCTTTTGCTGGTGTGGCTTATGCCACGTCAAAAGCGGCGCTGTCCGCATTGACGCGCGAAATGGCATTTGATTTTGGTCCGCACGGCGTCCGTGTGAATGCGATTGCGCCGGGAGAAATCGAAACCTCGATTTTGTCCCCTGGGACGGGCGATATCATTGAACGACAGGTGCCGATGCAGCGCTTGGGCAAACCCGAAGAGGTCGCCAGCCTGATCTATTTCCTCTGCACGTCCGGTGCCTCTTATGTCAACGGTGCGGAAATCCATATCAACGGAGGACAACATGTCTGACGGACGACTCAGCGTACTTTTCCCTTCACACCCGCCTTCGGCGTCTAATCAGCCCGTGTTTGCCGAGACGGTATCGCACGACGATGAACTGATGACGCATGCCGTACCGCAGGTTTCCTGCCCGCAGGCGCTGGCGATCGCGCAGCAGGAATATGGATTGTCCGGACAGATGACGCTGTTACAGGGCGAGCGTGATATGAATTTCTGCCTGACGGTCACGCCAGATGAGCGCTATATGCTCAAGGTGATCAACGCAGCGGAGCCTGCCGACGTCAGCGATTTCCAGACTGCGTTGCTGCTGCACCTTGCGCAGCAGGCGCCTGAATTGCCTGTACCGCGAATCCAGCCGACAACAGCAGGTCGGGCGGAAACCCGCGTTGAGATTGATGGCGAGCGGCTGCGCGTCCGGTTAGTGAGCTATCTGGCAGGCACGCCGCAGCACCTGACCGCGCCTTCAACGGCATTGATGCCGCAGTTGGGCGGCACGCTGGCGCAGTTAGACAACGCACTTCACGGCTTTACGCATCCGGCGGCGAGCCGCTCTCTGCTGTGGGATATCAGCCGCGCAGAGCAGGTACGTCCTTACCTTGATTTCATTTCTGAGCGGCAACAGCACCAGTATCTTCTGCGTATTTTTGACCGCTATGACAGCCGTGTCGCCCCCGCATTGGCGACCTTGCGCCGCCAGGTCATTCATAACGATTTGAATCCGCATAACGTGCTGGTCGCCGGGACGTCACCGACGCGGGTGACGGGCATTATCGATTTTGGTGACGCTGTATTGGCCCCGTTAATCTGTGAAGTGGCAACGGCGCTGGCGTACCAGGTTAGCGATGGGACGGATCTGCTGGAACATGTTGTGCCTTTTATTGCTGCGTATCACCAGAACAGGCCGCTCGCGCCGGAGGAGATCGCACTGCTGCCGGATTTAATTGCGACCCGCATGGCGCTGACCTTAACCATCGCGCAGTGGCGGGCGTCACGCTACCCCGATAATCGGGAGTATCTGTTGCGTAATGTACCGCGCTGTTGGCACAGTTTGCAGCGCATCGCGACCTATTCCCATGCGCAGTTTGTGACTCGTCTACAGCAGGTTTGCCCGGAGGATGTGCGATGAATCAGAGCGAAATTACGTCTGAAATGACAACGACAGAAGCGTTGCTGGCGCGCCGTCAGCGGGTATTGGGCAGCGGTTACCGCCTGTTTTATGAAGAACCACTGCATGTTGCGCGCGGCGAGGGTGTGTGGCTGTTTGATCATCAAGGTAGACGCTATCTGGATGTTTACAATAATGTGGCCTCGGTCGGGCATTGCCACCCGGCGGTAGTGGAGGCGATAGCGCAACAAAGCGCTCAGCTCAACACCCACACACGCTATCTGCACGCTGCAATTGTCGATTTTGCGGAAGATTTGCTGAGCGAGTTCCCCGCTGAGTTGAACAACGTGATGCTGACCTGTACCGGCAGTGAGGCCAACGATCTGGCGTTGCGCATTGCTCGACATACCACTGGGGGGACGGGCGTATTGGTCACACGCTGGGCGTATCATGGCGTGACCAGTGCGCTGGCGGAGTTGTCGCCGTCGCTGGGCGATGGCGTGGCGCGCGGTAACCATGTGAAACTGATTGATGCACCGGATACCTATCGTCAACCCGGCGCGTTTCTTACCAGTATTCGTAACGCGCTGGCACAGATGCAGTTGGAAGGCATTCGTCCCGCCGCGCTGCTCGTGGATACCATTTTCTCCAGCGATGGCGTGTTCTGCGCACCGGAAGGCGAAATGGCGCAGGCGGCGGCGCTCATTCGCCAGGCGGGCGGGTTGTTTATCGCGGATGAAGTGCAACCGGGTTTTGGCCGCACTGGGGAGTCAATGTGGGGCTTTGCGCGTCACGGCGTCGTCCCGGATTTGGTGAGTTTAGGGAAGCCGATGGGCAATGGGCATCCTATCGCCGGGCTGGTTGGACGTTCCGCATTGTTCGAGGCATTTGGGCGAGAAGTTCGCTATTTCAATACGTTCGGCGGTAATCCGGTGTCCTGCCAGGCGGCGCACGCAGTGCTACGGGTGATTCGCGAAGAGCAGTTGCAGCAGAATGCTCAGCGGGTCGGTGATTATCTGCGACAGGGGTTGCAGCAACTGGCGCAGGATTTCCCGCTACTCGGCGATATTCGGGCTTACGGCCTGTTTATCGGTGTTGAACTGGTCAGCGACCGTGAAAGCAAAGCGCCAGCAAAGGAATCCGCATTGCAGGTGGTGAATGCCATGCGCCAGCGCGGTGTGCTGATCAGCGCGACGGGGCCAGCGGCGAACGTGCTGAAAATTCGTCCGCCGCTGGTGTTTCAGGAAGAACACGCCGATGTGTTTTTAACCACGCTGAGCGAGGTATTGAAGGTCACAAACACCCACGCGCGGAAGCTATAAACCGCACGTGAGGGCCGTGATAACGGTGACTAGATACGAAACGCTGCGACGGCATGACTGAGTTCATTTGCCCGCTCGTGCGGCTTCTACCGCAGCGTTCAGCGCCAGGATGTTGGTCTGGAAGGCGATACCGTCGATCACACTGATGCTATTGGTGATTTTATCTGCGGAGGATACCATCAGTTGCATGGCGGCGGTGCCGCCGTCCACGGCGTGCTGCGAGGTGGTCGTTGCCAGTTGGCTGGCGTGGCGATGCGGTGCGTCAGATCGCCGCTTGCGACTTTTGGTAATGCCTTCAATCGATAGAAATTTCTGTTACTCTATGGACATTTGAGGTGTTCTGTGGCTACCGTTACCGTCCATTGTCCCCGTTGTCATTCAGATGAAATTTATCGCCATGGTCGTAGTACTTCACAACACGAGCGCTTTCGGTGTCGGTCATGTAAGCGTGTTTTCCAGTTGACTTACACCTATGAAGCGCGGAAGCCGAGAGTGAAAGAACAAATCGTTGATATGGCGCATAACGGCGCCGGTGTGCGCGATACAGCCAGAACACTGAAGATAGGCATCAACACGGTCATTCGCACCTTAAAAAACTCGCCCCGAAGCGAATAACCTCTTCTCCGGTCGCTCATGCAGTGTCGCCCTTATCTGTGAACTTGATGAGCAATGGAGTGTTGTCGGCAGCAAAGCCGTCCAACACTGGCTCTGGTATGCCCATAACACCAAAACAGGCGGCGTTCTGGCTTATACGTTCGGGCCGCAAAACGATGAAACGTGCCCTAAACTGCTGGCTTTGCTCACGCGCTTCAGCATTGGGATGATAACCAGCGACGACTGGGGCAGCTATGCGAGAGAAGTGCCGCATGAGAAGCACCTGACAGGTAAAATCTTTACACATCGCATTGAACGTAACAATCTGACGCTCCGAACCCGCATCAAGCGTCTGGCACGCAAAACGATTTGCTTCTCACGCTCAATTGAGGTTCACGAGAAAGTCATCGGCTCCTTCATCGAAAGGTACATGTTGTACTCATTGGAGGCATTACCAGAATTTCTAAAAAACAGAAGGGTGATTTGCTTTTTTTATCATTGACGCAAAGCTCATTTCTCTCTACTTTAAACAGACGAATATTTTTTAATATTTCATTGATTTATAAGTAATTAATCTAATTATAACAAAAGTGACAGCCATAAATAGCCCGGTTATTCCTCAACAAAAAAGGCGTTTATCCTCAAAAGTTATACGAAAACAATAAGGCAGGCCTTGCCCTACTATGCGTCATTTAAGCCCGTTATTAAGGGAAATACAGAGGCGGTTCCCGCAGTGAGGCCTCGCCTGTGTCTCTCGATGCTTAAACGGTGGGGAGTAGATTTTGTCCTTACATCAAACAGGCATCCGTTTGCGTATGCCGACGATACGTTTCTTAAAATAGTCAGTCAGCAGGAGTGAGTCAGGTAATGATTCGGTTAGAAAACGTGAGCGTTGATTTTCCCACCGGCAAAGCAGCACAGTCCAGAGCGGTAAACAACGTCAACCTGACCATTCAACAGGGTGAAGTTTTTGGGATTGTCGGCACCAGCGGCGCGGGGAAAAGTACGCTGCTGCGGACGATCAATTTATTGCAGCGCCCGACCGAAGGGCGCGTGTTTCTGGGCGATACGCTGATTAGCGATGCGTCCGGCCGCGAACTGCGCCAGCATCGGCAGCGTATCGGGATGATATTCCAGCATTTTAATCTGATGCACACCCGTAATGTGTATGACAACGTGGCGTTCAGCCTACGTGCCGCGGGTAAGAGTAAAGAAGAGATTGCCTCGCGCGTGCCGGAAATTCTGGCGTTGGTCGGGTTACAGGACAAAGGGACAGCCTATCCGGCGCAGTTGAGCGGCGGGCAAAAACAACGAGTGGGCATTGCTCGCGCTATCGCTAATCACCCCGAAGTGCTGCTGTGTGATGAGCCGACCTCGGCGCTGGATCTGGAAACGTCAGCGTCTATTCTGGCGCTATTGAAAAGCATCAATGTCCGATTAGGTATCACAATTGTGCTTATTTCCCACGAAATGAGCGTGATTAAAAGTATTTGTCAGCGCATGGCGGTGATGACAGGCGGAAATATTGTGGAAGAGGGCGACGTCTTTACCATCTTCTCTTCGCCTCAGCACGCCTACACCAAACAGTTGGTTAGCCATACCAGTCCGGTCGAATTGCCAGAACGCTTTAAGCAGAATAATAAAGGTGTCTTGCTGAAAATACTCTTCGCCGATGACTCTGTCGAGCAGCCTATATTATCCGACGTTGCGCAGCAGTTTCAGGTATCGGTAAATATTCTGCACGGCAATATTGAATACATTAACGATCGCGCGCTGGGACATATTATCGCCCAGATTTCATACCGTGACGATCCTGCGGCGGATAATCTCGCAGCCGCTATTGCTTATATCCGACAGAATACTTTTGGGGTGGAGGTCATCAATGGCTGAGTTATGGGGTGAATTAGTTTTCGCCTTCGGTGAAACCTTCACGATGGTGTGTATTTCAACGCTGTGTGCGGTGATATTCGGCCTGCCGTTAGGTATCGCGATTTATGTGACCGATCGTCATTTATTCTGGCAAAACCGTTTTATCTATTTGGTATCAACCATTCTGGTAAACATTATCCGCTCGATCCCGTTTGTGATCCTGCTGGTGCTGTTGCTGCCATTAACACAGTTCCTGCTGGGGAACACGATAGGGCCAGTGGCTGCGGCGGTGCCGATGTCTGTCGCGGCGATTGCCTTTTATGCTCGACTGGTGGATTCCGCGCTGCGCGAAGTCGATCCCGGCATTGTGGAGGCGGCAGAAGCGTTTGGTGCCAGCCCGACGCGCATTATCGGAACCGTTCTGTTACCGGAAGCGCTGGCAGGATTATTACGTGGCCTGACGATCACGCTGGTCAGCCTGATTGGCTATTCGGCAATGGCGGGGATTGTCGGTGGCGGCGGTGTGGGCGATCTGGCGATCCGCTTCGGCTATTACCGTTATGAAACCGAAGTCATGGTGGTGACCGTGATTGCGCTGGTGGTGCTGGTGCAGGTCGTGCAAACGCTGGGTGATAGGCTATCGCGACGGGCGAATAAGCGCGAACGCCGCTAAACCACCACAGAATAGGGTATTCAGGGCAGCAGAGAGATGTCATGAAAATAGATAAAATTGTATTAAGAAAAATGAAAATGGCGTTGAAAACGCCATTTACTACCAGTTTTGCGACACAGACGGAGAAACACTTTTCCATCGCGGAAGTTCATGCGGGCGGACAGATTGGCTACGGTGATTGCTCGGCTATTTCTTTGCCGTTTTATAACGAAGAAACCAACGTCACCGCCTGGCATATTATGCGTGACTTCCTGATCCCGATGATTAAGCAGGCCGGGGATATTGAACATCCTTCGCAGGTACGTGATATTTTCGCACCGGTAAAGCGTAATAACTGCGCTAAAGCAGCAATCGAAGGCGGTATTTGGGATGCTTACGCGAAGATAAAAGGCGTACCGCTGCATCAATTATTGGGCGGTGTGCGGAATAGCGTTGAAGCCGGTGTGAGTATTGGTATTCAGGAAACGCCCGATAAATTAGTCAACGTGGTCGATAATTTCCTGAACGAAGGTTACAAGCGCATCAAAATAAAGATCAAGCCGGGAAAAGATTACGACTATATTCTGGCGCTGCGTCAGGCGTTTGGTGATATTACGCTGATGGTGGATGCCAATTCCGCCTACACCCTGAATGACATCGAGTTCTTTAAGCGCATTGATAAATTCAATCTGCTGATGATTGAACAACCGCTGGCGCACGACGATATTATCGATCACCGTAAACTTCAGGCGGCGGTAAATACACCGATCTGTCTGGACGAAAGCATTGCGTCGGTTGAAGACGCGCGTAAAGCGATCGAACTGGGCAGTGCCAAAATCATCAATATTAAAGTCGCGCGTGTCGGCGGCATTACCGAAACCAAGCTGATTCATGACTACTGTCAGGCACACAATATTCCGGTGTGGTGCGGCGGTATGCTGGATACGGCGGTCGGTAAAGCACACAACATTGCGGTATCAACGCTGCCGAACTTTATCTACGCGCACGATATTCCGCCGTCTTCCCGCTACTGGCATGAAGACTTCATGCTGCCGTTTGTTGAATTGGACAAAGATAGCTGCGTTGCGGTGCCAAATAAACCGGGAATCGGCTTCGAGATTAACCCTGAACTGTATGACAAATATTGCTACGGGCAGGAAACCTTTTTGTTTTAACGGATTATTGAATCAGCTTTTTTAGTAACCTTTTTTTAGTAAAACATGTGAGCAGTAAAACGTTATCCAACACCAGGGAATAACGTTATAAAAATAGCATAGGGCGCTACGACGCCCATAACCGTTATACGACATGGCAGCAGAGAGCGTGGGATAGAAGAGTAAAGCGTCCGCGCCAGGGATGGCGCGGCTCGAGCGTACAGGGATGTATTTACAGCGTCTTTACGATCTACCCACGCTCTCTGCCCGCCTTACTTCGTCATCAATATCATGGCACCTATTACGCCCCAAATAATGGTAAAGACTGACTAAATCAGACAGACAGGAACGCAACGATGCGATTGAAAAAACTCATTCCACTCATGCTGGCGCTGGGTATCTCTCAGGCTTATGCAGCAGATGCAGGCAAAGAAATCACCATCGGTGTCTCGCCGGGGCCGTATGGCGATATGGTCACGAAAGCGATCAAACCAGAAATGGTGAAAAAAGGCTACGATGTGAAAGTGCGCGAATTCAGCGACTACATCCAGCCGAACCTGGCCTTGTCGAACAACAGTATCGACGCCAACCTGTTTCAAAACCGCCGCTATCTTGACCGTTTCAGCGCGGATAAAGGGCTGAAACTTGCGGAAGTCATCACCGTGCCGACGGCCAGCATGGGCTTTTACTCCAACAAAGTGCGCTCGCTGAATGAGCTGAAAGCGGGCGACATCGTCACGCTGCCAAACGATCCCTCTAATCTGGCACGTTCGCTGGATTTTCTGCAAAAATACGGCCTGATCAAGATCAATCCAGAGATTACGCCGACCAAAGCCTCGCTGCGCGATATCACGGAAAACCCGAAAGGGCTGGTCTTTAAGCCGCTGGAAGCGGCACAACTGCCACGTGCATTGGGTGGCGTAACAGGGTCGCTGATTAATGCCAACTTCGCGATGGCCGCTGGCCTGAACCTGTCTGATGCAATTCAACTGGATGTGCTACCGGAAGACCTGAAAAACATGATCGTCGTGCGGGCGGAAGATGCTGATAAACCGTTTGCTCAAGATCTGAAAGCCGCCGTTCAATCTCCGGAATTCGCCGCGTTCTTTGAAGACAAAAACTCCATGTTCCACGCGTTCCAGAAGCCGGAGTGGATGAAAAAGTAATTACGGTTTTGTTTGTAATTAAGCCCTTAATCTATGTAAGTAAAGGGAACGTTTCGGGCGTATTGGTATGAGTGCTCGTTTATAACACTGTATCCCGCCCGACATAGGGCAGCTCAAACGCCGCTTGCCCTATGAACCCAGGCTGATGGCTGAAATTATGCCGCTTACGCGGTTCCTTCGCTGTCCATGACCGTATTCCGAACCGCCAGTGACGCGTTCCCGACGCGGCACTGGCTTTCGCGGCGTCCATGCCGCTCACTCGGCGGTCATCTCCACCTCAGCCTAATTTTTAATGCCAGTGAAAGACAGAGAAGATAAGCACTAAACATCACTCCTGACGCGCATATTCTCGGTGTTTTTCTAACAACGCATGCCCTTGCTCCCCCAGTTCCCAGAACAGGCCAGTCATGATCGCTAATCCTTCGCGGGCGACGGATTTCAGCAGGTGTTCGTTAACCGCGTGCTGACCGCATGCCGGGTAGGAGTGCGGGATCCACAGCGTCGGCAAGCCGAGGATGTCGGCGAAAACATCATTAGGCAGCGATCCGCCCAGATTCGGTAGTAGCGCGGGCTGCTTGCCGCTGATGTGCTGCATCAGTGCCAGCGTCCAGTTCACCAGCGGATCTTCCGGGTTAAAGCGCGTCGCCGGAGAGGTGTTAAGCACCTCAATGTCTACCTGCGTGAAGCCGTGCTGGTCGAGGTGCTGGCGCACATGTTGCGCCAGACGCGGCCAGTCGGTACCGACGACAAAGCGTAACTGGCAAATCGCCGTGGCGTCGGCGGGAATCGCGTTCACCGGCTTGTGCGGATTGCCAGTAATGAATGACAACACTTCCAGCGTGTTCCAGCCGAATAACCGCTCGGCAGGCGTGAGTCCCTCTGCGCCCCAGTTTACGTCAATCACCGGGTCGTTCTCACCACCAGCGGGATCAATCGTGCTGAGGATTTCGCACAGCGCGGGGGTTAACGGCGGTGGCAGCAGGGCATCGATCTTCATCCGTCCTTGTCCGTCGACCAGACTGGCGACAGCGTTCGCCAACTGTGTCCCCGGATTGCTCAACAGCCCACCCCAGTTGCCAGAATGGTAGGCCTGCTCGCGTGCCTTGATGCGTAAGCGGAAATTGACGCAGCCGCGAGAGCCAAGGAACAGCGTCGGGCGATCTGCGCTGAGGCGCGGCCCGTCGGAGGCGATAAAGATATCGGCTGCCAGCGCCTGCTTGTGCTGTTGGCACAGCTCGGCAAGCCCCGGTGAACCAATTTCTTCGCCCATCTCGAACAGCAGTTTGCAGTTGAAGCCCAGACGCTGCCCACGCGCCTGAAATACCTGTTCCAGCGCCATCAGGTTAATACTGTGCTGGCCTTTGTTATCCGCGCTGCCGCGCCCGTACCAGTGGTCGCCTTCCTCCACCAATTCCCACGGTTTGAGCCCATCACGCCAGTTTTCTTCATCACCGAAAACCACATCCCCGTGGCCGTAAGACAGCACGGTCGGCAGGCTGGGGTCTTCAATACGTTCGGCCAACAGAAAAGGAGGATGGCGGTCGTCTGACGAGGTGATGAACGTGACGCTGAACCCCATGGCCTGCAACGCGGGTTGGATCTCATCAGCCAGATAGCGGTTCAGTGCACGCTGGTTACCGGCTTTCTGGCTCTCGCTGGCGTGGGCAATACGCCGGGCCAACGTCTGTTTAAATTCTCCGCGATCGAAACGTTCACAGGCGATACGAATAAGGTCTGCGCTGGTCATGCCTTTCCTTGCTGGATAATGTGCCGAAGTTACCGATATTTAAAGAAAAAATGAGCTTTGCAACAATAATAAAAATTGCAATTAAGCTTTGCTTTTAATATAAACCTGCGAATCCCCCGCGATGTCTGAAAGGAACACCGCCATGCACAGCTCCGAGATTCGTTATTTCCTAGTGGTTGCCACCACCGGTTCGCTTAGCGCCGCCAGTCAGCACCTGTTTGTGGCCGTTTCTGCAATCAGTCGTCAAATCCAGCGGCTGGAGGAACGCATCGGCGTACCGCTGTTCGAGCGTCACGCGCGTGGCATGGTGTTAAACGATGCCGGACGCATTCTGGAAAACCATGTGCGCAAGAGCATGATGGACATGGATGCTGCCGTGGCGGAGATTCAGGGGCTGAAAGCCAGCCGTCGGGCACTGCTGCGCATCGGCTGCACGGAAGGGATGGCGTTTGATCTGCTGCCGACGCTGTTTGCGCGTTTCCGCCAGCATGACCCGGATACCACCTTTGCGCTAAAAGTGGACTCGGCGATGCAGGTGTCCCAGATGATCCGCAATGGCGAAGTGGATATCGCACTCCAGTTTGCGCTGGCGCCTGAACAGGGGGTAAATGTGGAACTGGCGCTGCCTGCACCGCTGATGCTGCTGATGTCTGACGATCATCCGCTGGCTCAGCAGTCTATTCAACTGGCGGATCTGCATCCTTTCCCGCTGGCGCTGCCGGAACCGTCGACCACGCTGCGCCAGCTGTTTGACCTCTCGTGCCGCATGAACGGTACTTTTCTGGAGCCGACGCTGTGCTGCAACAACTTCACCACGCTTTATTACTATGCGATGAGCACGCCGGGGGCGGTCACCGCCTGTAGCTTCTATTCCGTGATGTACAAGTGTTTGCAGGAACCGATGCGTCTGAAACCGCTGAACATCAGGCAGCTTGACCAGCGTTCGCTTCAGATTCAAACGCTGGCAGGGAAAGCCCATGCGCCCCAGCAGCAGGCTTTTCTGGATTTCATGATGGCGGAGCTGCGTCAGGGGGAAGCGTATTATCTGAGTCAGGTGGCGACGGATGCGGCTCATTGACGTCGCGCTGATTTTACGTCTTTTTCACCCTCACTCCATCTCAATAATGTCGCGTTTTTGCTCGTCTTCGAGCTGGCGTAGGACGCGATACACCTGCGCCACGGCCTGAAGCGTTTCGCGTGGAATGTAGTGGCCCTCCGGCGTAGTGCGATAGAGCGTGCGGGTCAGCCAAATGAAGCGAATCACCGGAATGTCGGCTTTTTTCGCCTGCGCGATGAGTTCCTGCGCCGCGCTATCTTCCCGCTTAAACAAAATGCGCGGTAGCGGCGTTTTGCCGGGACGATAGTAAAGCCCCACCGCATAGTGCGTTGGGTTAACCAACAGCATATCGGCGTCTTCGACTTTCGCTTTGGGGCGCGGCGCGGCGGGTTCGTTCATCAATTCGTGCGCCAGCGATTTGCGGTGGCCTTTCATGTGCGGATCGCCTTCGGAATCCTTGTGCTCGTTGCGTAAATCCTCATGGCTCATACGCTGCTGCTTGAGAAAGAAATATTTTTGCAGGCCAAAATCCAGTGCGGACAGCACCAGCAGTGCTGTTAGCGTGGTACGGGCAATGCGCGTCAATAGCGCTTTCACCCCTTGCCAGAAACCGTGTAGATCGCCATAGGCTAATTCAACCAGCGCTTCCAGCTCCGGCACCACCACTTTATAAAAGACTGTTCCAATCACCACCGCTTTCAGGATATTGGTCAGCATTTCCACCAGCTTACGCATCGAAAACATCTGCTTAAACTGGTTAATCGGATTCAGCCGATTGAGATCGAGCTTCAGCGCTTCGGGTGCAAACAGCGGGCCATACTGGATCCAACCGCCCACCACGCGCAGCAGTACGGCGATCGCGGCCGCCAGCAGACAGAGCGTGCCCGCCAGCACGGCGGCGTCATGAAAGACTTCTTTTGCTACCTGCGCAAACGGGGCATCCAGCCGTTGCAGCGGCAGTTGCACCAGCGCTTGCAGTTTCCCCATGGTGCTGTCTGCCAGCGCCAGTACGCATTCCAGCAGGCCGACGCAGATCAGCAGTTTGGGTACATCCTGACTTTGCCCGACTTCCCCTTTACGGCGCGCGTCTTCCAGCTTTTTCTCTGTGGGCTTTTCCGTTTTTTCGCTCATCGGTTCCGCCTGATTAGCTGTTTGATGCCGTAAAAAGCAGCGGGAGCAGGTGCTTAAGATCCGGCAACCCCTGAAGTTTGTGGTCGCCTAAATACTGTAATACCGGCAGGTAGACGATGAAAAATGCCATTCCAACCAGACACTTGGCCGGAATAGAGAGAACAAACACCTGAAGCTGTGGGCTATACAGGCTGAGTAGCGCAATGCTGAATTCCAACAGCAGTAGCAGCGCGACCGGCGGCCCGGCGTACACAACCAGATGAGTGAAGGTGTCGGCCAGCAGACTGAGATAAACCTCAAATCCTTTTTCACCCGGCGCGGGCAGCCAGGACAGCACCGGCCAGATCTGGTAACTGTCCCAAATCAACTGCGTTAGCCCCTTCAGGCCGATACCGATAATCAGTAGCAGAATCAGGGTCTGCTTCAGCAGATGGCCGAGCGGCGTAGCATCCGAACCCAGCGCGGGGTTGAGCTGGCCGCCCATGAGCGCGCCGCGCTGGTTATCGAACAGGGCACCGACGGATTCAAACAGCCAGAATGGCATCGCCAGAATCAGCGCGATAAGCAGCCCGACGATCAGCTCTTTCAGCAACAGGCCCGGCAGCATCGGCCAGGACAGCGGCGTCAGCAAAAGTTGCTGCTGTACGATGGGGGCAGGTAGCAGCGTCAGGGAAATCACCACGGCGTTGCGCATCATGCCTTTCAGCACGTTGAGAGAAAAAACCGGCACCAGAATAAAGCAGGGATACAGCCGGGCGATGCCGAGCGTAATAGCAATGATAAAGTCGTAAACGTGCTGAATGGTGGCGATCATGCGGATTTATACCCCGGTCTGCGCGATCATGTTGAACGCGGTAATGGCCAACTGCATCAGCTCTACGCCAATCCAGCGCCCGCAAATCGCCAGCGTCAGCCCGACGGAAATCAGTTTAACGGCGAAAGGCAGCGTCTGATCCTGCAACTGCATCACCGCCTGTAGCAGTGAAATCAGTACGCCGACGATCACCGCAACCAGCAGCGGCGGCGCGGAGAGCAGGACGACCATCACCATGGCCTGACGGAAAAGCGTGATTATTTCCATCGCGGCCTCACAGGTAGCTGTAGAACAGGCCGTCCAGCAGCCGCGTCCAGCCGTTGACCAGCACGAACAGCAGCAGCTTTAACGGTAGCGAGAGCGTCATCGGCGCGACCATTTGCATCCCCAGCGCCAGCAGCACATTCGAGACGATGAGGTCGATGACGATAAACGGGATGTAAATCAGGAAGCCGATTTTGAACCCAGCCTGTAGCTCCGACAGCACGAACGCCGGAATCACCAGCAGCAGATTTTGAGTATTCACCTTTTCGGATAGCGACGCTGGCCACATTTGCAGGCTGTTTTCATGCAGATGGGTGAGGATATCCGGATCAACGTTGCGTGACATAAAGGTTTGCAGCGGTTCCAGTCCGTAGGTCACGCTGGCCTGAAGCGACGTGATGTCGGTCATATCCAGCGGCTTTTCCTGCACGCGTTTGGTGATGTCCTGAAACACTGGCGCCATGACAAACAGCGTTGCCGCGAGCGCGATGCCATACAGCGCCATATTGGGCGGCACCTGTTGTACCCCGATGGCGTTGCGCGTAATCAGTAGCACAATCGCAATCTTCAGAAAGCAGGTACAGACAATCATCATCAGCGGAATCAGGGAGAGGGCGCCCAGAAAGAGCGCAAACATCAACGGGTCGAACGCGCCGGAGGTCATGGAGCCAACTCCGGTGCGGCGGCGTGCTCTTCATCTGCTATCGCGACATGCTGCGGGGGGGCGGAAAAACGCTCGGTAATCTGTAACCCCAGTCTTCCTTCTACATCGATCAGATCGCCGCTCGCCAGGGCGGTATCGCCGTGATACAGCCAGGCTTGCCCCGGCACCACGTCGCGCAGCGTTAACACGCTACCGCTGGCAAGCTGCTGCAATTCTGTCAGCGTCATCGTCAAGCTCCCGCAACGAAGGTGTAAGGTGACGGGCAGCGGCGGTAAATTACCCGTGACGGTGTCACTTGTTGATGTGAATTCAAACGCCGATGCATCGGAATGCGGATCGGCTAGCATCGTGTCGGTAGTGGACGAAGGCATTGAGACAGTCTCCATGTCGGTAACGGTAAAGGTGTAGGGGGCGTGCCCGGTGAGCTGTAGCGTCCCGTGCAGGTGCAGCGTGCCGGATGACAGCGTTCCCTCGCCGGAGGGGGTAAACCACGGGCGGTTGGGGAGAATAAGATCGCCCGTACGTAAACGAAGTAATGCGGATAGCGGCAGCACGGCATCAGCCAGCGTAAGAGGAACCTCGATCGCCATTCCTGCGGGCAGCTCACGGCGCTGGCGGTGCCAGTCAGCGCGGGAAAACAGCGCCAGCCAGACGGCGTCAGCGGCCTGCATCCGGCTACGCACGCTAATACCGTTCCAGCTCACGCTGAGCCAGGCGCAGAGTGCAACGCTGCTGCCATGTTGCTCTCCTGCATCACGTGGTTTCGTAGAACGATTCAGCGGGTTAATTTCCCCGACAAGCGCCCGCAGTACGGGATTGAGTGACTGGTTGTAGAGTGTCCAGTACCACTCCTGAGCCGCATCATCGTCTTCGGTGACGGGCAGCAGCGGGCAATCCGACAGCAGGCTGAGCACTGGGAACGGATCGGTCAGTGAGATATCACCGATGTCGCTACGCCAGTCGCTGGCCTGTGCGGTGGACGATGCTTCCGGCAGACTGCTTTCCGTGGCCAGTTGAAGGTGCAAGCGGCCGACCTGTCCCTCACGGGTAAACGGCAGCGCGAGTCCGGTGGCCAATGTCGATCGAATGCGCGCGTGTTGCGCGCGCAAGGTCGGCAGCGTTAGCCGCTTGATGTGCTGTAGATTCGGTTTCATCGCTCATACTCTCTAGCGTCAAAACGCAGGTTGATCGGGCAGTCCAGCGCGCTGGAGAGCGCATGGCGGCAGGCTTCGCGCCGATCTCTTAACTGGTGGTAACTTTCCCGACTGAAACGCAGGGAGATATCCCAGCCGCGCGGCACCATCGTGGCTAAACGCGCATCGATATCGCCCAGTTGCGGCAGTTGCAGGCTAAAAGCAAACGGCGGGGCGCAGATGTTGTCCATTGCTTCAATCAGCTCACATTGCAGTGGCTGCCACTGTGACGGTGTCACATATTGTGGGCTGTCTGGCGCTTCACTCTGCGGCGGCGGTGGGCCGTTGATGGGATGGCTTGGTGACAAGGAAATTGGCGCGTCCTGATAAAACGCCTCTTCAAAACCGTCTGAAAACGTGAAGGCCTCCCAGAAATCCATGTGTTGCGGGTCGTCTACGCGAGAGGATTTACCGTGCAGCACGGCCTGCGCGTTCTGCGTCGCCTTGGATTCGGATGACGCAATCTGTCGGTTATTCATACGTGCTCCTGAGGTAACGTAAGCAGATAGTCGAGTTTCTCCACCGCTTTCTGGCACTGGCGGGTGGCATCTCGGGCGTGATCAACCTGACGCTGTTGGTCGCGGTGCTGCTGCTGTGTGGCCTGCACCTGCTGCGTTTCTGTTGCGATCGCGCTGAGTAAGCGCTGTTCGGCGGCCAGGTGTTTTTTCAGGTTTTCCAGCGTGTGGCGTTGCCCCTGCGTTTCTGTGGCAAACTGGTCGCGCTGTGCCTGGCTGGCCTGCCGCAGCAGCTCGACCTGCTGTTCATGATGTTGTTGCTGTTGCGCAATTCGCCTTAATTGCTGTTCTTCCTGCCGTTGTTGACGTTCGCTGCGGCTTAAACGTTGGCGGCGTATCGGCATCAGCAGGTTCAGCACGGTCTGTAACTCGGCATCACGTTCGGTGTTATGGGGCATAGCGGCTGACTCCGGCGAGCTGTTGTTGAATCACGCCATAAGGCATCGGTTCACGCATCGACTGACGCAGAAACTGCGTGATTTCTGCATGGGCATTGACGGCGGAATCCGTTAGCACGTCATGACCGGGCTGATATTCGCCGAGGCGAATCAGCATCTCGACCTGCTTGTAGGCTGCCATTAGACGTCGCACACCGCCGGCATGGCGGGTGTGATCGGTATCCACGACGTTACTCATGGTGCGGCTTAGGCTCGCCAGCACGTCGATAGCCGGATAGTGCCCCTGTTCCGCCAGCCGCCGGGCGAGCACAATGTGCCCGTCAATCAGCGAACGTACTTCGTCGGCGACGGGGTCGTTCATGGAATCCTGCTCGATCAGAACGGAATAGAGCGCGGTGATGGCGCCGTCTTCCGTTTGTCCGGCGCGTTCAACCAGACGCGGCAGCAACGTATAGACCGACGGTGGCAGCCCGCCACGCCCCTGCGGTTCGCCGAGCGCCAGACCGATTTCGCGCTGGGCGCGGGCGAAACGCGTCAGGGAATCAATAATCAGCAGCACCTGACGACCTTCGGCTCGGTAAGCCTCGGCTATGGCGGTGGCGGTGAATGCCGCGCGGGCACGTTCCATGCTGCTGCGATCGGAGGTCGAACACACCAGCACAGTGCGGCTGCGCAGTTCGTCGTCCAGTTCGTGATCGAGAAACTCACGCAGTTCACGGCCACGTTCGCCAATCAGCCCGAAAACGATGGCGTCGCACGGCGTATTACGCGCCAGCTCGGCCAGCAACGTGGTTTTACCGCAGCCCGCACCGGCAAAAATGCCGACGCGTTGCCCCTGACCGATGGTAAGCAGGCCATCGACGGCGCGTAATCCGGTGGGGAGCGGTTGGCTGATACGCGGTCGGGACGTCGGAGGTGGAGCGTCGCCCAGCACCGGCTGCGTGCGTCCCGTGGCATGGCCCGGCTCGACAAATGCGCTCTCGCCGCCGTCTTCCAATGCCCGTCCAAAGCCGTCCAGCACGCTGCCCAGCAAACGATCCGACACCTGAATGCAGTGCGGCTGATACAACGGCGTCACGGCGGCACCCTGAGCGATGCCGTCCAGCGCTCCGAGCGCAGAGAGAAAGGTATTGTCCGGGCTAAACCCCACGACTTCAGCCATCATCTGGCTATCGTCCTGACGGGCCACCCAGCACAGATCGCCAATGCGCGCCTGTGGCAGGCTGCACTCCAGTAGGATGCCGCTGACGGCCATGACGCGGCCTTTTTTCTCCACGGGTGCATAGGCTGCCAGATGCTGGCGTTGCTGTGCGACCCACTGATCGAGCAGGGGAAAAGAAGAAGGTTGAGTCTGCATTACCAGTTCACCGTTATCTGTTGTCTGCCGCTGAATTCAATCTGGTGCTCATCAATTTTCACCAGACGCAGGTTGTCGATCTCATCGCCGATGAAAAAGCGCTGGCCGTCCGCCGTGACGACGTTGGCGCGGGATCCGCTGGTGACCTGAACGATCTGAAACGGCAGTTGCTCCGTTTTCAGTTGCGTCCGGTTATCCACGGACAGCGCGGTTCTATAACGTTGGTGGAGTTGGGCGAGCATCCGTTCCAGCTTTTTTTGATCGTCCGGCGTTAATTGTCCGGTAAGCGTGAGGCGATCCTGATACGCAGCCACTTTCACGGCCGCGCTCAGTTCCCGCTCTTGCAACATGATGCGCAGCGTGCTTTCCAGCTGTGGCAGGGTGCTGAGGGGTTTACGGGTATCCTGCGGCGGCGGAGCGGCAGGCATCGCGACACTCTCTTGCAACTGCCAACTGCCGACCATCACCAACAGCAGCGCGCCAAGCAGCAGATAGCTGGCTTTGGCCCACAGCGGCAGGCGTGGCAAGGAAGTGGGGATAGGTGATATAGGATGAACCGGCGAGGCATCAGCGGTTACGACGTCTTCCGTGGGAGGAACCCTCTCCTCCGGTACCGATGCTGGCTCGCTTTCATCAGGCCACGGGGTATCGGCTGCCACGATGCAGAGCCAAATCTGCCCCAGCGCAAACGGTGTGCCAGGCGGTAGCGCTTCAATGTGTTCGACAGTATGGCCTTCCGCATTACATACGGTGCCATCCTGTGCGTTGAGCGCCCAGCCGTCAGCGGTCTTCTCCAACTGGCTGTGATACGGCGCTATGCCGGGATCGTAAAGCACGAGATCGGCATCATCGGCGGCGCCGAGGCGCCAGGCGTTGCCACAGAGCGGCAGCGCCGCACCGCGATGTAAACCAGTCAACACGCGTAATTCAAACATGGTGTATTCCTATGCGCTAAAGGGGTCAGGGGAGTCGTAAAGATCAAGGCGTCCGATGACGTTGATCGACAGCGTGGATTCCAGTTCGGTGAAGGACAGCACCGGAACGTGGTGAAATTCGTCCTGTAGCAATGTGCGCAGCGGGCTGCGCAGATCCTGCGCCACCAGCACCAGACTGCGCTGCGAGGAGAACGGCGGAAATGCCTGCCGTAGCTGACTGAGCAGCGTTGAGGCGTAGTCCTGCGTCAGGGCGAAGAAGGTTTCATTCTGCGTCTGGCGCAGCGCATCGCGCAGTAGCTCCTCACTTTCCGGCGTTAGCAGCCAGACGGCCAGACTGTTTTCGTCGCTGTACTGGTGGCAGATTTGCGATTTGAGCGCCAGACGCACGTAGTCGGTCAGCGCCAGCGTATCCCGTTCGTGCTGGCCGACTTCAATCAACGCCTCGGCGATAGGGCGCACGGAACGAAGCGGCACGCGTTCGGAAGCCAGCCGTTGCAGCACGCTGGCAAAGCGGGAGAGCGGCATGATGCGCTGTAGCTCCTGCGCCAATTCCGGTTGTTCGCTCTCCAGCCAGGCCAGAATGGATTTGGTTTCCTGCAAGCCGATAAACTGCGAACCGGTACGATGAATGGCCTGTTCCATACGCGCCAGAATCAGTTCATCCGCCGTCCAGCGCGGCACATCGTCCGGCTGCTGTGCGACGTGTGCCAGCGGCAACCAAAGCCATTGGCTTTCATCCCGCAATGTGTGCCCCGGTGTGGCGAGTGTGTCATTGGCCTGTGCGACAGCACCGCTGGCAACGGCCATCTGGTCGGTAACCAACGTGGCTTTCACATAGGGAATTTCATAAACGCAAAACTGAAATTCATCTTCCGCCAACCGATCGCTGAATTCGATATCAAAGGACGGCAGGGTAAAGCCAAAGCGATAAACCAGCCTGTTACGCAGGCGACGGATATTTTGCACCAGCGCCGCCGCGGTCGGTTGCCCCTGCCAGACCGGATGAAACAGCAGCAAATAGGCGCGCGTGGGGTTGAAACGCCGCAGATCCTGATAGCCGTTCTGTTCGGCAGGCATGTTGTCCGCTTCCGACTGGCTGGCATCCAACTGCCCCTGTTGTTTGATGCGCCAAAGCTGAAATAAGCCGCTACCGAGCGACGCCAGACTGATGGCGATAAACACTAGCGTTGGCATCCCTGGCAGCAGCGCAAAGCCAAACATGCCGATGGAGGAGATGATCCACGCTTTGGGCTGGCTGGTGAGCTGCTCCGCAATTTCGCGGCCAATATTGGCATCCACTTTTTGTCCGTCGGCCGAGACGCGGGTGATGATCATTCCGGCGGTCAGCGATATCAGCAGAGCGGGGATCTGGGCGATCAGTCCGTCGCCGATGGTCAATACCGAATAGACGTGCATCGCATCGGAAGCCGCCATGTTGTGCTGCAAAACCCCGATGGCAAAACCGCCGATCATGTTGATGAACACGATAACCAGCGACGCAATGGCATCGCCTTTGACGAACTTCATCGCCCCGTCCATCGCCCCGAACAGCTGACTCTCTTTGGCCAGATTCTCGCGCCGCTGCCTAGCCTGGTGGGCTTCGATTAATCCCGCACGCAGATCGCTGTCGATGGACATCTGTTTACCGGGCATCGCATCCAGCGTGAAACGTGCCGCCACTTCGGCCACGCGCTCGGAGCCTTTGGTGATCACCAGAAAGTTCACCACTGTCAGAATCAGGAAGATCACCAGACCGACCGCCAGATTCCCGCCCACTACATAGTTACCGAAGGCTTCAACGATATGGCCACCATCCTGTTGGAGCAGGATTTGGCGCGTGGTGGAAATCGAGATCGCCAGTCGGAACATGGTGGTCAGCAGCAGCACCGCCGGAAACGTCGAGAAGGCCAGCGGCTTCGGCAGATACATCGCGAGCACGATCAGCAGGGAAGAGGCGCAAATATTGAGCGCGATGAGCACATCGATCAGGCCGGTAGGCAGCGGGATGATCATCATGAAGACGATAGACATCACGATGACCGCACCAACGACCTCGGAGCGCTGCATCGCGCTTAGCGCAATGCGGTTCAGCCAGGTAATCAGCAGATTCATGGCTGCTCCTTATCCGAGTCGCGCGCATCCTGTTTTTGCGGCGATGCGGCGTCACGCGGCGCCCGTTCGTTATGCTGAGAATTATTGGCCTGTTGCTTTTCGTATTGGGCGATATCGCCAATCATGCCGCGTATCAGTTGTAGCGCCGTTTGCCGGTTTTTACTGTCTCGCCACAGCGGATGCGGCAGGTCGCTGACGAGTGGCAGCAGGGCGCTGAAAAACATCGCCTGATGCTGTACCTGTGTTCCGGCGACTTCCCGACCGAGATTATGCAGATCGCGGGCATAGGCACCGTTGGCGCTCAGGCCAATCAGACGGCGAGTCAGCTCCACGGCACCGAGCGTAAAGGCAGGCACTTTATTCGCCAGTCGCGTGAGTAGTGTCTGGCTGGATGACAGCGTATGACTTAGATGGCGGGAATCGTTGAGGTTGCTCAGCATTTTGCTGAGCACGGCTTTCGAGATAGAGGGTGTCAGCGAGGCGATATCCGCCGCCAGCGCCCGCTGCAACGTGCGCAGCCCAATGGAAAACGTCGCGGCATCAAAGCGTTCCAAAAGAGAGTCCAGCAGCGCACTGGCCGACTGCTGATGCACAATCTTCTGGTAGTACAGCTCACGCATCGCCTGTTTTTGTTCCGGCTGGGTGCTGAACAGCGCAATGGCCGTCGCGGTATTCAGACCGGCTCGGACTTCTGGCCCTTTCTCTTGATGCAACTGCTGTAGCGCATGCTCTGCCGCCGTCGCGAGTTCTGACGGCTGGGCAGATTGCTGCTGAATATGGCGCAGCAGGATATCGCCGCGCGCCGGATCGTTGCCTGCGGCTTCCAGCACCGCTTCAAGAGACGGCGAACCTTTCTGCATCAGCAGATCGCGCATGCGGCTCAGTTGCTGATCGAGCGTACTTTGCGACGGGTTTTCCAGCATCCTGAACAGTTCCGTCAGTTTCTCAATCCGCTCGACATTCGCAGTGGCGCGCGCCTCCGGCTGCTGGGCGATGTGGCGTCGATTCAGCGATTTACTTCTCCGCTCAGCCTGTTCGCCAAACGCCATTGCTACTTCTTCCATTGAGGTAGATAACGGCGAACCGGGAGACGCATGGTGCGAACTGGTCTGTTGCACTGCCGCTTGCGGCGCGGGATCGTCATCCACGACGACAGGGCGCGGCAGGGCGTTGCTAGAGGGAAGGACGGTCGGCATTTTGATCATGGTGTCATCCTGAATAAGTCGGCTACGTGTCGTGGTATGAACGTGCAGCGGTATGAATGTATTGCTATGTGGAAACAGAAAAGAATGGGTTCCCCGGCATGAAGTCATCGGAGCACGCTGAATGTGATGGCGGATAGAATTTGATGGCGAATTGAATTAAATGCCGTTTTACTGATTGCAATAACTTGCAATTTCGTGCTGTTGGCGTTGGCAAAAAATGGCACGATAAAAGATAAGTTGAAAAATAACTGATTAAAAATCAGTGTGATAAAAACAATTCCGGGCTGGCACAGGGCTTGCTCTTCCGTTTTTGCCAATAGGGCACAACAACGGAGAGTCAGCAAATGGAAATGTCTACCCTGAAACACATCGAACCGACCCCTTCGCTTTACCCAGCGCTTGCTGTCGATTGGGAACAGGTGTTTCGCCAACACGGAAAGAAATTGCATAACTTCATCCGCAAACGCGTTAGCAACCATGACGACGTTGAGGATTTACAGCAAATGACCTATCTGGAAGTGCTCAAACATCAGGATAAGTTTGCGGGAGCATCGCGGCCGGAGACATGGGTGTTCGGCATTGCCCTCAATCTGGTGCGCAACTATTTCAAGCAGGCACGACAGCGCGCGCTGGAAATGGGGGATGAGGTGCTGGAACACATCGCAATAGATCTCGATCCCGGTGCTATCACCGAAAGTCAGCGGGCACTGAAACGTGCAATGGATGCCATCGTCTCACTGCCTGAGGATACCCGTCAGATGCTGATGCAATTGCTGGATACCGATGCCAGCTATCAGGATCTCGCGTTGCAGTTGGAGATCCCCATCGGTACGGTGCGGTCACGGCTGTCTCGTGCCCGAGGTGCGATCCGTCAGGCTGTTGAGTCCTGACGGCGTTTCACGGGACGAAAGGATGTGTCTGCACCCACCGTTTTTCACTGACTGATGTGGTAACCGCCTTGTCCAAGGTGGCGGTTGCCGTTCAGTGAGTGGGTCACACGTCGTGATATCAGGTCGCATTTATGCCATTGCAGGGTTTCCTGTCCATCTTCTGGAATGTTGAGACGCCGTATTGCGCTACCTGCACGGCGGGTGGCTGCACACGTGTCTTAATTCACAATAAGGAGATGGCAATGATGTTCACCCAACCTTTTCGTTCCGATGAAAAAACCAAGGCTCCCGAGTTGGAGCTGGTGGATTTTGCATTTGGCCGCATTAAGGACGCGATTTATATCGTCAATGAAGATCAGCGTTTTTGTTACGTCAATGAAGCGGCTAGTCAGACGCTTGGCTACAGCATTACGGAATTCATGCATCTGAGCGTGGTCGATATCGACCCGTTCTGGGTCGCCGAGCATCGCTCACCCGACTGGTTGCAGGCGTATGAGTCGGGTGTGGGTACCACGTTTGAAACCCAGCACCTTACTCGCTACGGCATGACTATTCCCGTCGAGGTTAATCTCACGCATTTTCAACATAGAGGACGTAGCTACAGCATGTGTGTCGTCAGAGATATCAGGGAACGTAAACATATCGAACAGTTGGCCTACGCGCGCGAGCAGGAGTTTCGCGCGCTGGTTGAGAACACGCCGGATTTGATTATCCGCTTTGATCCCAACCTGAATTGCCTGTACGCCAATCCCGCCAGTTTGAAACACCTGGACTTCACCGTAGAGCAACTTCTGGGCCGTATGATTACGGAGTTAATGCCCGGCGTGGGGTGTGCAATCCGTATGGAACAGCTGGTTCAGCAGGTGGTTGATACCCGCAGCAGCGCGGAAGGCGAGGTCATGGAGTCGCGGGGGAGAGGCGATCAACGTCATCAGAGTATTCATCACATTCGCTGCGTGCCGGAATTTGATCAGCATGGCGCACTGGTGTCGATTCTGACCGTAGGACGGGATATTACCGCCATTCGTTATGCAGAGAAAAAGCTGGTCGACTCTCATATGCAACTGCGTCTGCTGGCGCGCCAGCGTGAGATTTCACGCGAGGAAGAGCGCAAGCATATCGCGCAGGAAATTCACGATGAGCTGGGACAGCATCTGACCACGATCCGCATGAGCCTGTCGCTGATGCGCATGTGTTTTGCCAAAGAGAATCCCGATATGCAGACGCATTTGCAAAAGCTGATGCAGTTAGCCGACCAGACGATTCAGGTGGTGCGTAACGTGTCAACCCAGCTCAGGCCGAATGTCTTGAATATGGGGTTGACGCCCGCGCTGGAATGGCTGTGCGACGAATTTAACCGACACTACAGCGCAACCTGCTTGTTGCGCACGCAGGGGGAGCCGCTGGCGCTCAATGACGAAAGCACTACGGCAGCCTTTCGCGTCGTGCAGGAGTCATTGACTAACGTGGCGCGCTACGCCGCGGCTACACAGGTGCTCATCACACTGGATAACCAGCAGGACTGCGTGGTGCTGTGCATTAAGGACAACGGTAAAGGTTTTGATGCCCACGCCAAAAATAAAAACGCTTTCGGACTCATGAGCATGAAGGAGCGAGGGCGAATGCTGGGAGGCGAAGTCATCATTGAAAGTACGCCCGGGAAAGGCGCGCTGGTGCAGTTAACGTTTCCTAAAAATGGCGATACCCGTTAATGACGGTACAAGAACAACAAAAAGGAAGAAATGAGCGATGGGCAAATCAATACGTTTAATGATCGCAGACGATCACGTCATCATGCGTGAAGGGCTCAAGCAGATCTTTGCGCTGGATGAGTCGCTGAGCGTCGTTGCCGAAGCGGGAAACGGCGCGCAGGTGTTGGCGCAACTGCGCAGCGTGAAGCCCGATTTGCTGCTGCTGGATATGTCGATGCCCGGTATCAGCGGTGAAGCGTTGATTTCACGCGTGGTGGCGCAATATCCGCGTCTGCCGATTCTTGTACTCAGCATGTACAGTGAGGCGCAAATTGCGCAGCATGCGCTGAAGAGCGGGGCTAGAGGTTACATCACCAAAGACAAAGACCCGGAAGCGCTGCTGGCGGCGATTCGGCGCGTGGCGCAGGGCGCTCGCTATATCGACCACACGATTGCCGAGCAGCTGGTGTTTTCCAACTACACGGAGAGCGGGAGAGCCGAACACGATGTGCTGACGGCAAGAGAGCACCAAATCATGATTATGTTTGCGCAGGGGATGGGCATCAACGCCATTGCCAATGCGCTGGCCATCAGCAACAAAACGGTCAGCACCCACAAGGCGCGCCTGATGGAAAAAATGCAGTTCAGCACCAATGTGGAGATCGTTAAATATGTCGTTAGTAAGAAGCTTATTCCCTAGCGGCAGGCGTCCGCTGTGCGAAGCATAACAGATAAAAGGGATTCAACCGTCGGTGAATCCCTTTGCTGATGCTTACATTTTTCTAACGATATCTTTTCGTTTCCCTGCGTATTATACGAAAGCGTAATTAGCTGTTTTTACTTGTTTTGGCCATGTTTTTGTAGGCATTTCCCTACAACGTTATCTGGAATTCCTACCTGATGTTCAGCGATGCCTGATGGTTTCATTATTCAATGGCGGTAATGCTTGTCATCGTTCCATCTGAAATACCTTGGTGTGCGTTATGCGGAGAAATGCCACGGAGGTTTGGTGGGACACCCCATGTTATGGAAGGCAGTCAGTTAGCCCGTTTGGGCTCCAGGAGTAGTCAATGAATAATCATTACCGTCAGGACAGACAGCACGATTCTTCACTGGTGCATTCTTCACAAACGCATTCATCACCTGCGTATTCGTCATTCGAGAAGCCGTCATCAGCAGATCGTCGGGCACCATTAGGCCATCCCTCGTCTACGGCTGATGACATTCACTCATCGCTGTCGCCAATCATCAATGTTATTGCTCCGCTTAATGTCGACATCGTGCTTGAAGGTGAAACCGGCACGGGCAAAGACACGCTGGCGAATCGCATTCACCGACTGTCAAAATGTAGCGGCCCTCTGGTGGCGGTGAACTGCGCCGCCGTGCCGGAAAATTTGGCCGAAAGCGAACTGTTCGGCGTGGTCTCCGGTGCTTATACCGGCGCCAATCGTTCCCGTGCCGGGTACCTGGAAAGCGCAGATAAGGGAATTCTGTTTTTGGATGAGATCGACAGTATGCCCATGACGCTGCAAGCCAAGATGCTTCGCGTGCTGGAAAGTCGCGGCGTAAAGCGGTTGGGGAGCACCCAGTTCACGCCCGTTGATATGCGTGTGATTGTGGCGACGCAAACGCCGCTGCTGCAACTGGTGGAAAAAGGGCTGTTTCGTCGCGACCTTTATTTCCGTCTTGATACGGTAAAAATTCAACTGCCGACGTTGCGCTCCCGCAGCGATCTCATTCTGCCGCTATTTCAGCGTTTTAGTCAGGAAGCGGCGGTACGCCTGAAAATGACGCAGCCGCCGATGACGGCAGACATTTACGAACAGCTTCTGACCCACAGCTGGCCGGGTAATATCCGCGAGCTGAAAGCGGCGGCGGATCGCTGGGCGCTGGGGTTGTCGCCTTTGGCAGAAGTTCAGCCGCTGTTGCACCCGCGTCCTTTGCAACTGAAAGATCGGTTAAAGCGGATCGAAAAATTTCTGATTCAGGATGCGTTGCGCCGGCACGACCACTGCATTGACGATGTGATTGTGGAATTGGGGATCCCCAAGCGGACGCTTTATCACCGCCTGAAAGTGCTGAATGTGACGGCGCGAGAGAGGTGTGCTGGGGGCGGGGAAGCCTGTCAGGCATAAAGGCCAGGCGCCGAACGTTTATCTGTCGGGATACGGTGGGCAATGCTGGCAGACCTGCTTTTGACGGCAGGTCTGCGTTGAGGTTGCACCGGTTCTACTGGTACCGTTCTCGCTACACCATTTCTATCGGTGGGCATGGATAGCGGTGGATATCCGGTAGATCGTGCAGCGCCACCGCCTTACTGAAATACCATCCTTGAATAATCGCCGAAGGGCATTGTTGCAGGATGTAGGCGGCTTGCTCACGCGTTTCTACCCCTTCGATGATGACCGGGACATCCAGTTTTTTGATAAGGGTAAATAACAAATCCGCCATGGCGGCATTCACCGTGTCTGTGCCGATGGCGCCGGCGAAAGTCTTGTCGATCTTGATCATATCGAACGGTAAGTGGCTCAGGTAGTCGAGGTTGGAATAACCCGTGCCGAAATCATCAAGCGCGATCTTATAGCCGGAGCGTCGTAGTGCCTCAAGGCCGTCTGCCAGTGCTTGATGTGACGTACTTGACCGTTCGGTCAGTTCCAACATGATACGCGATTTATCGATCGCCAATTCGTCACACATCTGCTGGAGGAAGCGGTGATAATCGGGCGAAACAATGTCGGAGACAGACAGGTTAATGCTAAGCAGAAACGGGGTTTCCTGCGTGAGGTACGGCTGCATATCCCGCAGCGCCTGACGGGTAATAATGCGGGTAAGTTCGGCTAAGTAACCCATGTTTTCAGCGATGCTGATGAAAATTTCTGGCGAGACATTGTCACCACGCTCATTCTTCCAGCGCGCCAGCGCTTCTACGCCAATAATCGCGCGCTTTGGCAGGCTGACCAGCGGCTGGTAATGGACATGCAGTCGCTGATGTTTGATTGCGCGTTTTAGCTGCGATGGCAAAGCATGGTGCCGATCGTCATAGAGCTGGTAGGACAGGGTAAAACTGGCACCGATGAGCGCCCCGAGAGAAAACAGGGCGGCGATGATATACCAGGGACGATACAAGATACCCGCCGAATCCAACTGCGCCAGTACGCAGATATTCCGGTCTGGCGCACAGAAAAACGTCTGACGTTTTCCCATGGTCAGCCACGCGTTATGCGGCTGTGGTGTCTGCTTAAATGCGGAGAGGTCGATATGGCCAAAAGTCTGATAGACATGATCCAGATTACGCGTGAGTAGCACCGCGCTGTATTCGGCTGGCGGATGAATGAAGCGGCGAAATGCCGCGGCCGCAGTGATCGTGACCACACCGTGGAGGCTTGCCATATCGGCGGTAATTCGTGGGTCCACCACGTCTTTCATGGCGGTCCACAGTTGTACGCCCTCGGGTGTCGTCAGGTTTGGCGGCAGCAGATAAATCGGTGGGTTGAGGATCCCCCAGCCTGCGGAACAGATGAGATAGTTGTCTTTGATACGCCCGATATCGCGTAGATACACGGAATAAAAGGAGATCAGGCGTAACTCTTTCAGGTCGGCGCTGGAGCACGGCGCGTTGTTCAGCGTTAACACCCGGTTGATGGTCTCCCGGCCTTCATTCGCGACGGCGATGCCCTGATCGAGTACCTCCTGGCTATACTTCTGTAACTGTGTTTGTTCCAGTCGGGCTAAAATGCCTTGCCCAATAAACAGCGCCAGCACCGCGCTGGCAAACGAAAGCAAAACAAGTCTGAACCACAATCCGGTATGGGTAGTTAAGTTGGGCATAGCGACCATTTGGCTGCGCGACGGGAATAGTACGGCATAGGTTCAGGTATCGCATCCTTGCCAGTGACACAGCGTAAAACGCTCCTGCAAATCAGAAACAACATACTGCCTTTCGGTAAGGTAATAACGCTTTTTATTATTTTAAAAGAAAATCTACGATAACTAACGGCCGGAAACACAGATAAAACCGGGCTAGTTCTTCCTCTTGAATGACCATTGCTGAAAGAATTTCCTTTCTGTTGGAACTCACTGACCCGCTCTCCCACTTAATGAATGAACAAGATGACTGTATGTACAGCATGACAGTTCACCACCGTAAACATTCATTATATTTGGAGATATATCATGGCTTTAGGACTTTCTCAGATTGCATCTCAGGCGGCTTCTCAGACTCTGGATACCGCGATGGCCGGTTCTCTGACGCGTGCAGCAGGCGCTCAGGCACAGAAAATTGCGCTGGATACGGAAAACTCCATTCTGGATGGTCAGATGGATTCTGCGTCCAAATCACTGAACTCCGGGCAGAAAGCGGCGAAAGCTATCCAGTTCTGATTGTGAGCGAACGAGCCGGAGCCTTGCTCCGGCTTTATTTTATCCGTCCGCGATGGAATCCACACCATGAAAATTAATCATGCCACTACGCTGTCTCAGTCGGGGGATGCTCCGCTGGCGGACAACGGCTCGTCTTTTTCCTTCTCCGCCAATAATCAGGATGTGTCCTGGTTTAGTGCGGCGCTGTCGTCAGCACCGGTGACGGCAGAAAGCGGTAATAGCCAGTGGCTGGGCGCGCTGGCGGAAAAATCTCAGGGACTGAACGGCGTCTTTAAATCCGCCGAACGCGATGTCAGCCAGTCGATGCGCTCGAATAATCCCAAAGATGTACTGGATGCGACCCGAACGCTGTCATCGTTCTATCTGGAAAGCCTGCTGAGCGCCAAACTGGTGGCGAAAAGTGTGCAAAGTCTGGAAAAACTCACCAACTTACAGTAGCGGCCTATGAAAATCGATAAGCGAGTGTTTCTTCTGCTGATCGGGCTATTGGCTGGCTGCGGCGAGCCGATTGAGCTGAATCGCGGGTTGTCGGAGAACGATGCTAACGAAGCGATTTCGATGCTCGGTCGCTATCATATCGGTGCGGAGAAACGGGTAGACAAAACCGGCGTCACGCTGGTGATTGATGCAAAAAACATGGAACGTGCCGTCAATATCCTTAATGCGGCGGGTTTACCGAAGCAGTCGCGTACCAATCTGGGCGAGGTTTTTCAGAAAAGCGGCGTGATCTCGACGCCGTTGGAAGAGCGCGCCCGCTACATCTATGCCTTATCGCAGGAGGTCGAAGCGACGCTGGCACAGATTGACGGTGTGCTGGTCGCGCGGGTGCATGTGGTGCTGCCCGAGCGTATCGCCCCCGGCGAACCCGTGCAACCCGCCTCGGCGGCGGTGTTTATCAAATACCGCGCCGAACTGGAACCTGACGGGATGGAACCACGCATTCGCCGCATGGTGGCCAGCAGTATCCCCGGCCTGTCCGGTAAAGATGATAAAGAGCTGGCTATCGTCTTTGTTCCGGCCGAGCCGTATCAGGATACGATCCCCGTTGTCTCGCTGGGGCCATTTACGCTCACGCCGGATGAGATGCGGCGCTGGCAGTGGAGTGCCGGATTGTTCGGTCTGCTACTGGCCGGGCTATTAGGCTGGCGCGTTGGCACGCCTTACCTGCGGCAATGGCAGCAGAAAAAAGCGGGGGCATCGTCGTCACAATGACAACACAAGCACAAGGCTCAGGACGCGAATCAGGTGACGCCGCCGCGCTGACATGGCTGAACTGGTGGGTAAAGGATTGCCTGTTACAGGCCGATCCCAGTTGGTGGCGCGGGAAGGTGACGTTGCCTGAGGTACCGCAGCGGCGCGACTGGCTGTACGTGAATGCGGCGCAGCTTCATCGCCATTTTTCTTTGCCGCAGCGGCTGCCACCGGACCCGTTTTCTTCACTGATGCACGTTTCACTGATGCAGATAGGGGCGTTGGATACGGCGCAGCGGGAAACGGTATTGCGCCTGATGGCACGGGTGTGTCAGCCCATGCGTAACCTGGATCGCGCGGATGCGGAGGGCATATGGTGCGAGCGCTTGGCAAAGGCGCTGCGGCCGGGTTTATGGTTACCGGCTCCGATCATTTTTTCGGCGTCATCGCCGTCGATGTCACCTGCCGTTGGCTATCAGGATGCGTTGCTGCTGCTGCGTATCCGCTATGGTGAAGCGTGCTGGCCGCATCTGCGGCTGCTTTTTCCACGTGATGGGTACCGCGACGGCGAAAATCATGACCCTGTTCCGACGATGTCCGTGCCCGCAGCCAGACTCAATGCGCTGTGCGATGCGCTGATCTGGAAAGCGTCTGTACCAGCCTAGATTTCTCATACCGATCGCTTTTTATCCCCCTCCATTTCACTTAGCAAGGAAGGACGAAGCATGTTGATGACGAAGACGTTTGTGACATTACCCGGTGCCAGCCGTGATGAGACGGTGATTATCCCGGCGGAGCGGGTTGCGGCGCATCGGCATAGCCGAACACTCTGGGAAGAGGCCAATGCGCAGGCTGAGACGATCGTGGCACAGGCGCACGAACGCGCCAAAACGCTATGCACGCAGGCAGTAGAAGAGGCAGAGGCGGCGTTCTGGCAGCAGGCAAACACGTTACTTCAGGGCATTCGGCAAGACAGAACGCATCTGGAGAAGATCGTGATTACGCAAGCGGGGCAATTGCTGCGCGAGGCATTGGCGCAGTTGCTGGATAAAACGCCAGCACCGTCGCGCCATCATGCTTTGCTGCGGCAGTTACTCAAGCAACAGCAGGGGGAAAGCCGGGGAACGCTTTACTGCCATCCTACTCAGCTTGCCGATGTACAGAACTGGCTGGAGGCGCACGCGCATCTGGAATGGCGTCTCGCCAGCGATGAGGCGCTGGAGAGCGATGCAATGAAGCTGATAACGGCGCATGGCGTGATGTCGCTGAGCTGGCGGCAGGCGACAACGCAGCTCATCCCGCCTGAATATCCTGTTGCTATATGAAATGATCCCTGCCAATGGGAACTGCACACCGGGGTTAACCACTCACTATCAGGTCAATGACTCATTTTTAGGTCAACGACCAAACCTGTGTTGTGAGAAAACTACCTTATGAGGAGAGTGTGCGATGTCCCTTAATCCAATCCAGCGTCGTCTTGACGCACACCTGGTCGATTCGCAGAAACAACTGGATGATATTGCGCTGAATGTTGCCGAAGGCGGTGCCAGCCAGGCGGACAGCTACGCCTTTTTTGAAGCCAGTATGGATTATTCCAATGCCAGTTGGGCGGTCGGGCAACTGTTGAGCGTGAAACACGGCTTGGCAAAGGCCATCATCAATGACTTCAACTGAGTTGGCCGCGATGCTGGAGCGTTGGCTAAACGGCGGGACGTCGACGCTCAAGCTGGAGATCGACGGCGGCGCGGTGGCGATGGTGCGGCAGTCATCGGGTGTGGCGTGCCGCGCGGCCATTCCGCTGCGTGCGTTGCCGGATGAGCCGATGCTGGCGCGCGCATTGCAACTGGCCGATGCCGCTCACGCTCAGTTTCAGGATGACACCGCCATCCTGTCGCTCTCACCGCAGGACGAACAGTTCTGGCTATGGATGCGACCCGATGCTGACGACGTCATGCAGCTCTGCCGCAGCCTGGAAACCTTACTGAATCAACGGGACGTTTGGCTGAGTTTGCTCACGCCACGTGCGAAGGTGCCCGTTTCCGCTCCACTGAATTTGAACACGCTGGCTTTTTTGCAAGGAGAACGACATGCGTAAGGGACTGAAGCGTCATCGATCGTATCGCATTTTGCTGGTGGCCTATCGCTGGTTTTGCTGGGCGGTGGTGCTGATCGGGATTATCCCGGTGAACGGGATGATCTCGCTGGCGCACGCGGCCACACCAGCCGACTGGAATAAGGGGGCGTATGCGTATTCTGCCGAACAAACGCCGCTGTCTGCGATTCTGACGGATTTTGCCAACAGCCACGGTGTGGATTTGGTGTTGGGCAATATCGCTGACAATGAGGTGACGGCGAAAATTCGGGCGGAAACTCCCGCGCTGTTTCTCGACAGACTGGCGTTGGAGCACCGCTTTCAGTGGTTTGTCTATAACAACGCCCTGTATGTCAGCCCGCAGGATGAGCAGGCATCAGTGCGTCTGGAGATTTCTCCGGATGCTGCGCCCGATATCAAACAGGCGCTCAGCGGTATCGGGCTGCTCGATGGGCGTTTCGGCTGGGGGGAATTGCCTGAAGAAGGTGTGGTGCTGGTCACCGGCCCGCAGGCGTATATCGATCTGATCCGTAATTTCAGCCAGCAGCGCGAAAAGCAGGACGAACGACGCAAAGTGATGATTTTTCCGCTGCGCTATGCCTCGGTATCCGACCGGACGCTGCAATATCGCGATCAGAAGGTCACCATTCCCGGCGTCGCGACCATTCTCAATGAACTGATGGATGGTCAACGTGCGGCACCGGCGGGTGCCTCGGGGCCGATGCCTGTGCAGCCGGATACGGGCATGGAAGCGATGCGGGACAGTACGCGTTCGCTGATGACCCGGCTGGCCACCCGTAATAACCCTGGGCGCAGTGGTGAAGCGTCGGCGCGAGTGACACTAAGCGGCAAGATTTCCGCCGATGTGCGCAATAACGCGCTGTTGATTCGGGATGATGAAAAACGTCGTGCGGAGTATCAGCAGCTCGTCGAGCACATCGACGTACCGCAGAATCTGGTCAACATTGACGCCATTATTCTCGATGTGGATCGAACCGCCCTGTCGCGGCTGGAAGCGAACTGGCAGGCGCAGCTCGGCAATGTGAGCGCGGGCAGCACCATGATGATGGGGCGGAGCACCCTGTTTGTCAGTGATTTCAATCGCTTCTTCGCTGATATTCAGGCGCTGGAGGGGGAGGGAACGGCCTCGATTGTCGCCAACCCTTCCGTGCTGACGCTGGAAAATCAGCCCGCGATTGTCGATTTCAGCCGGACGGCGTTCATCACCGCGACGGGGGAACGTGTCGCGGACATTCAGCCGGTGACTGCTGGCACCAGCCTACAAGTGACGCCGCGCGTGGTGGGCGAAGGAACACAGCGTAGCATCCAATTGGTTATCGATATCGAAGATGGTCAGGTAGAGACGGGACGCGAAGGAGAAGCGTCGGGCGTGAAACGAGGCACCGTCAGCACACAGGCGCTGATTGGTGAGAATCGTGCGCTGGTGTTGGGTGGTTTCCACGTTGAGGAGAGCGGTGACCGCGATCGTCGCATTCCGATCCTCGGGGATATCCCGTTGTTGGGGAAACTGTTTACCTCGACGCGCCATGAAGTTTCCCGTCGTGAACGTCTGTTTATCCTGACGCCGCATCTTGTCGGCGACCAAACCGATCCCACACGCTACGTTTCCTCCGCCAATCGGCAGCAGTTAAACGGCGCAATGAACCGCGTCGCGCAGCGTAACGGTAAAACGGATCTCTATAGCCTGATTGAAGGCGCATTTCGCGATCTCGCCAGCCGTCAACTTCCCGCCGGATTTCAGATCGGCAACAACGGCGCGCGATTGAGTGAGGTGTGTCGCTCGCAGTCGGGTCTGATCTACGACAGTTCGCGCTATCAGTGGTACGACAACGGCCAGGTGCGGCTGACCGTCGGCGTCGTGCGCAATGGCGGAACACAGCCACAGCGTTTTGATGAAGCTGCTTGTGCCAGTAGCCGTACGCTGGCGGTCGCCGTGTGGCCAAAAACGACGCTGGCACCGGGGGAATCCAGCGAAGTGTTTCTGGCGTTGCAGCCTGCGCTTGTTTCTCAATCCGCCCGACGCCCTGTGCTGACATCCCGATAGCGGCCTCCACATTAACCAAGGACATTCTCATGAACGAAAAAGCACTGGCCGTCGCGCTGATCGCGCTTTTGCTAAGCGGCTGCAATGCACCACGTCAGGTCACCCATTGTGCCTCCGTCACCTGTCGTCCGCAGCCGGAAACGCGACAGCTCATCATCTGGTGGCAACCCGATTTGCGCAGCGGTCCGGCGGATTACAGCAGGGTCAGCGTGGATGAATGAGCCAGCGGCGGTATTCGATAATCAGCATGACTTCTTCACGGCACTGGAAACCACCTCAATGGCCTGTTGGTTAGTACAGCCAGGTGTCACGCTGTGGTTTACGGCGGTGTCGGCGCGGCAGGCGGTGCTTATCTTAATGCTGGCGCCTGCCCGACATTATCCCGGAATGCTACGGCAAATTTTACAACGCCGCTTTCTGGAGGCGGATGCACTGGCGGCCTGTAGCCTGAGCCTGGATGAACAGCAAAATCTGCGGTTACGCCGCACATTATCCACCGTAAGTGAGTCGGTCGCGGCGCTCGATGAACTCTGGCGCTTGGCTGGCCTGCCGCCGCGCTGAAGGGTAAAAAAGTCGTGTGTTTTCGTGCATAAGACGGGAACCGGACAGGCAGGAAAATCACTTAATGGGGGAGTGTCACAATCACGCGGGCTAACCGCACATCCATTGGCGCTTTTATAACCCATTTACTCATTGAGGAAACATTATGCTTAATTCTCTTGGTGGCGGTACTTCTTTGCAAATTACGATCAAGGCGGGCGGTAACGGCGGTTTATTTCAATCTCCGTCTTCACAAAATGGCGGTTCGCCATCACAGTCGGCGTTTGGTGGCCAGCGTAGCAACATCGCAGCACAGCTGTCCGATATTATGACGACCATGCTGTTCATGGGCAGCATGATGGGGGGCGGTCTTGCCGGTGGACTCGGCAATAGTCTCGGCGGATTGGGCAGCAGCCTGGGGGGATTAGGTGGCGGTTTGCTGGGCGGTGGTTTGGGTGGCGGTCTCGGTAGTAGCCTTGGCAGCGGTCTGGGCAGCGCGCTCGGCGGTGGATTGGGCGGGGCGCTGGGCGCCGGTATGAATGCCATGAATCCATCGGCCATGATGGGCAGCCTGCTGTTTAGCGCACTGGAAGATCTGCTGGGCGGCGGCATGTCGCAGCAGCAGGGTGGGCTTTTCGGCAACAAACAGCCGTCGTCGCCGGAAATTTCTGCCTACACCCAAGGCGTAAATGATGCGCTGTCCGCGATTCTGGGCAACGGTCTGAGCCAGACGAAAGGGCAAACTTCACCGCTGCAACTGGGTAATGGCGGCCTGCAAGGCCTGAGCGGTGCGGGCGCATTCAATCAACTGGGCAGCACGCTGGGAATGAGCGTTGGGCAAAAAGCCGGTTTGCAGGAGCTGAACAACATCAGCACGCACAATGACAGCCCGACCCGTTATTTCGTAGATAAAGAAGATCGCGCGATGGCGAAAGAAATTGGTCAGTTTATGGATCAATATCCTGAAGTCTTCGGCAAGCCGGAATACCAGAAAGATAACTGGCAAACGGCGAAACAGGATGACAAGTCCTGGGCGAAGGCGCTGAGCAAGCCGGATGACGACGGCATGACCAAAGGCAGCATGGATAAATTCATGAAGGCGGTTGGTATGATCAAGAGTGCCGTTGCGGGGGACATCGGTAATACTAACCTGAGCGCACGCGGCAACGGTGGCTCATCTCTGGGTATTGATGCGTCCATGATTGGCGACCGTATCGTCAATATGGGGCTGCAAAAGCTCGCCAGCTAAAACAAAAACGATCGGGAGCAGGGCGGAAGCGCTGCTCCTTGTTATTCGCTCTAATGTGATTATTTCAATTTAAATCAATCAGATTGTTTCGTTTAGTATTTTCATCATTAATTCAGGTTGTTTCTTTATATATTACAATGGCTAATAATTTACATTCTATTCTCTTTGATAGGTATGCCATGCTGTGATATGCTGTTCTAGTGACTATCGTAAAGTGATAATCATTGTGAAGTCTATTATTTAGACTTTGTTGACCGAAAAGTTTTTCAAGGTTTATTTATAAATGCCCTACGCTGTCATCAAATCTCTTTCTCTTTGCGCGTTATTTGCAATCCCAGCGATTGTAAATGCAGATGAGCTAAAAAATATATCTATTACCGGTTTTTTGGTTGAGTCAACATGCATGACTCAACAATTAAACGAAAAAATAAATATCCTATGCATGCAGAACAATAAAGTGAATGAAAAAATAAATATTCAAACTCTTCTTTCAAAAAGTGTGAGAAATATCTTCCCAATCAAAGGTTCATTAATTAATACAGTCTCATTGAATTATACTGATAGTATGATGAAAATTGCAGTTTTAGAAATAAAGTATAAGTAGCATTAATTGATATAAGTGCAATTCTTTAGTTGTACGCCTGTATTGATGTTTCCGAAATTTTATCTATTAACCGATATTCCTCGATGTCAATTTATTCATGGAAATGCTGATGCATTGATATAGCCAGCATTTTTATGTCCTGAGTTTCATTTATAATTCCATTAATAGGTGGGATTCCCGTTTTTTCTTTACGTTCGGGTTGAACAAGCTTCCAAATAGTGATGCTCAGCAAATCGATATTTGAGCATAGTGGTCGACGCAGCATGATATAATTAGTATGTTATGATATCTCTAAATTGAATATTTCTGTTTATTGGAGTGCACACGCCTGAATAATAAATCCAGGTTAATTTTTTATTAAAAAACAGCCTAGAAAAGGCTGTTTAAAATAACTTCCTAAACTTAATGGCTGATCAGATTTCTACGCAGATCAGCTGATGTAAATATATAAAATTCTATGTATGAGAAATATATTGATAAGTAATCCTCAATTAGTTTTTTGAAAGAGGAAGTGGTTTCGATGTTATTTTTATCGTATCTTTTAAAATTTCCAAATTCATTTAGTTTATCCAACAATCGTTTTATTTGAGTTCGTGAAACTGAAAATTCGCAAGCTAACTCGTTAGTAGTATACTTAATCGTGCCATTAGATTGTTCAGATTTGATATAAAGATAAAGTAAAAGAGAGCGACCACCATCTTTATCAATGTAATAATCTATTTCTGTGTTGATTTTTTTATAAGTAACACCATTAAGAAGAGGCACTGATATACCATAAAAAAACTCACTTAAGAATGACTTTTTCTCTATTTCTTCAAAGTCAAAATTATACTCTGGATAAAGTTTTTTTAGAGGTGAAACCATTGCTGATATGTAAACGGTTAAGTCTTTCATACCTTTTTCAGTTATCTCTAGCTTGATATTTCTTCCATCACTTTCGTCTCGTATTGCTTCTATTCTTCCCGATACTCTGAGTAAGGAAATGATTGCAATTATTGTATTTTGACTAGATATTAAATTAGTCTGACAAAACTCTTTAATAGACTTTAAAGAGCTTATTCTCTGTGTGAAAATAAAACAACAGGTAATTAGTATAATATTGAATCTGGATTCATTTAACACATATTTATAGAAAGTCGGTTGATTGATACGTTGCTCACTATCATTTTTATAGAGCTCCGATACTGCGGAAAAAAAATTTTTGTTCTTTCTGATTGACTTCGAATTTAATAATATTATTTCTTCAATTTCATTTTTAGACATAATGTAACCCCATGAAAAAATTAAAATATCATATTTTGGTTGAAATGTAATTAAAAGGTTGGTTTTTTTGATGGTTTTTATGAGATTTTTATTTACAGATTAGCGATGGGGTTATTTGACTCAGTGAACTGATGTTGGTGAAAACTTTAAAGTAAAACATGTCGAAAAATCTAAAGTAAACTTTTTCTTTTATGAAAAAAACGCCCAATATCATCAACCAACCAATATTCAATCGAACTTATATTACTTGTTTTTTCATCATAATTAATTGGTATTTTCTTCAAACTCCTTGGCAGTAAAGTTAAATTCATGTTTTCACTGTTCTTAAGTGATATGACCTTACGCCCATCATTGTTTAATAGAGTAACAGATGTTAGGCTGGCGACATATGCTTCTGGATTTGAGAAATTCAAATTTATGACGCCATCACTTTCTTTAACTAATGATACTTTAATGTTATCTAATTTTGTTAATAAATCATTCTCTTTGATCATTAAACTAATTGGTCGATATATAAGTTTTATTTGCGTAAGCATGGATAAGGTCACCTCATTTTCGGTTTGGGATTTTTTATTAACGGGAGGGATTTCAAGAATATTTATCCAAAAAAGACTTTCCCGGTCTGTAGGGAGATGTTGAGGATCTCCAGAATAAATTATCTTCATTTCACTTAATTTTAGTGGTTCCATTCTTGCTGTTGCCGGTGTAACTACAAAAGGGGTGTCTGTTTGCTCAGGTTTTTTGTTAAACTCACCGTCATCGACCCATAATTGAACGACAACTGGGTATTTATTCGTGTTAACTAAAATAGAGGATTTTATAGTATTCTTTGCATCAAAAATCACTCGGCTGGTTTCTGGGATTACACCAGAAAATACAATGGCGGGGGAAAATAGAAAATAAAGGAAAAAGCAAATCTTCATAATTATATCCTGATGTATTATTTATGGGTAACGAATCAAGACCGTAGCGGTGGCCTTTATCTTTCCAACGGTAGTATTTTCACTGGGGAGTTTAGTTAGTGTAGAAATATAAGTTTTTTTGTATAATGTAGTTGCATTAATTAAATCTCTACTTACTACTGTACTGGCACTCATAATAGGATCCCATCCTGCAGATCGCTCTTCTTCAAGACTGACAAAACTTTTGCAATATGAAGTGTTACCAGATACCGTTGCCATACAGCCATCCCAGCTAACAAAATTTAAGCTATAACCGTCTGAGTTCTTCAATTTAATCCCTACACCTTTTGCCATATTGTCAGAATCATAATCATCTGAAACCAAATAAGTTACGCCACCTGTGACGGAATTGATAAGCCCCAAACGTTGGGCATTATTAAAGGCTGATAGTGAAGGTTGTAATCCAACCGCGATTGCAGAGGTACTGACGGTTTTATTCATAGTATCATCACATTCTAGGGTTATATCAAAATTTCTGGAAACTGTTTCTCCAGCATTAATTTGGCTTACTGTCATGGTTGGGAATATCACATAGGGTGTCGTCGTTCGAACGACACAGCTTGGGGTGTAAGAAAATGTAGCCGCAGGACTGCCATTTAAACCAATAGGAACAGAGTAATCCCAGGCCCAAACATCTTTATTGGAGTCTAGACCAACATTAACAACATATCCTCCTGTGCCGAGTAAATTAATGTATCCACTAGGCTGACCACAACCAGCAGCTAAACCATTCACTGAGTAATAATCTGCCGACCATACCTGATTGACGTTTGTGGTCTGGCTTGTTGGAATGATGGTTTCATTACCTGCTCCATGGCAGTATGTCGCACCGACTTTATTACCATTAGCATCTATTGTTTCACCATATGCCTGTGACCATTTAACCAAGGTAGCAACTACTTTAGGGATACTTTTTTTTCTTATGACAAATCCACCGTCAGAGGTGTCCTCGGTAACGACTGCAGTTGCACTCTGTCGCCAGATTCTGGAAAAGACCTCGCCAGTATCAGCCAAAGTCAGTTTGATCGCCACATAGGGGAATTGAGTCGCGAAAAATCCCGGATTGCCAGGAATCTCATAAAAACCACCAATACGACTATCACCATTAGTAGCAAATGCCCATGCCAATCCTTTCTTATCGTTCTGGGAAGTACATTTTAAAATAATTGCCTCGTCACTGAGACCTGCTAAACCTCCCCGAGTAATAGCGTTATAATTAGATATCCCGGTAGCTAGTACAGTTCCTATCGGCTGTAAATAACTGCTTGTAATATTAATGCGGCCTACTCCAATCGATGCAGTATCATAATCATAACCTGTAATCGTCCTTCCCATTATTCCACTACATGAAGCATAGGCTGGAGATAAAAAAAATGCTGTTAATAGTGCTATTATGTTACTGATTGTTTTAATGATGTTAGTCACGGTCACCTCCAATATTAAAGACATGGTACTGATATTTTTATGAGGTCTTGATTTATTAACTCAGGACTGATGGAGTAATTTGCCAGACAGCTTTCATCAACATTATCACCCCAGACAGCTTTTACTTCTGCTTGAGGGAGTGAAGTACGAAAATACGCCTTATTATTTTGGCCAACGATACCAATTTCTTTACCAGTATCATCAATAATCACTGCGCCAATTGGGATGGATATTTTATTTTTTGTCATCAATGTAACTAACAGTGGGTATCCTTGGTTTGTTTTAAATTTTAACATCACTGCTGAACCTGCGTATGGTGCTACTCTTTGTTCTGACGACTCTATGTCGACATTATTATTAAGCAAACCATCAGAAGTAAGGCCGATAGAGTTATATCTATAAGGCATCAATGATGGAACTAATGCATAACCACTGCTATTAATAGTAGCACCTTGACCATTATAAATTTTTGCTCCGCTAGCATTTTTTGCCTCGACAATACCAAACGTATTGCCTAAATATGGCCCGAACAGAATACCGCCAGAATGTGCAACGACGGCACCAGTTACTCCCATACCTAATTGAGTATAATTGTCACCTTTGGCACTGTTTACACTTACCGATGCCTGAGAATATTGCTTATTAAGGTTAGCGGAATAAGCTGTTTGATGGCCGCCCTCACTATGATTAACATTAAGGTTATAGCTATAAGGAGAGTGTCTATCGCCAGCGCTTCCACTCAGCGAAGTTTGATATTGATTACCATTTCTTTTATCAAAATAAGCTGAACTGGAAACCGACTTCGTCATATCCCCTAGTGGAATGTTAAAAGTTAGCATAGTCACTGTATCATAATTTGATGACATACTCCTATCAGGGTAATAAATACCATTTTTTTGCCGCGATAAAGATAAACTTGCATTGACTCTATTGAGAAGTGTCTTGTTGTAATTTAATTGATAGTAAAGATCTCGTGCACGCCCACTATTATATTCTTGAGTTGAGATTGAAAAACTGAGATTGCCAAATTGATCTAATGGTTGATAAACGGAAGCAGTTAGTCGGTATTTTTGTAAGTAGGTATTTGAGTTCCATCTATTTATTGTTCCGTTACTTACATAATGTTTTTCATAGATAAAGTCACTAAACTCTCGATAGCCTGCTGTGGAATAACGATATCCGGCTAGTGATACATTTGTACTGGTTGGTTGGAATGTTTTAGAATAAGTGAAATTTGCCATGCCACCTTCTCTGACACCATACTCGCCACCAAGATTTGCTGATGAAAATGTACCATTAATACCAAAGGCACCAAAACGTGTAGAAAAAACACTGCTTAAAACACCAGCTTTGTAATCATTGGCTAACCTTGCGCCACTGCCAATAGTTATGAAATTATTTAAACCATACTGAATTGATGAATCAATGAAATCCTCATCGATGATAAGATTGCGTGTTTTTCCTGCTGATGCTGAGTATTTTATTTTACCAGGACGAATTGAATCGGGTACGGCAGAAAAAGGAACCAAAAAACTAGTTCTAGAACCGTCAGATTCTATAACTGTAACATTAAGATCCCCATTATAACTTGTAGGATTTATGTTTCTGATGACAAACCTTCCTGCTGAGACAGTGGTTTGATAAATCAATGCATTATTTTGCCTGACTTCTATCAAAGCATTGGTTTTTGCAATTCCTGATATTGTCGGCGCATAACCTTGTTCAGCCACAGGATACATACGTTCATCTGAAGATAGCTCAATACCATTATAACCAAGACCGCCGAAGAATTGCCCGCTGGTATTTATTTTTCCGACCACTACATTACTTTTTATTTCATATATTGGTCTTTGAAAATAGCTTGAGATATTGTTCCATGTGGCACTATTGCTTTTGCCATTCTTGTAATTGCTGGTGTTGTAATTATAGCTTGACAGTTGGCGAAATTGCCATAGACCTATATTTAAACCGGAGTTTAAGCTTAAATAACTATAATCACTTTCTCCCGAATAAATTCCAGATTGTTTGTTATGGAAATAGTTAGCCACGTAGTTAGAGAAAAAGACACTTTCTCCTCTATTTAAAGCTGATTCGCTTATTTCACCATTTTTATTTTTAAGCACTGCTTGCGCTGCGATGAATTCTAAAGCAAGATCTGAATTGAGCTTCACTGTCGCTTCGGAGGTCAACTCCGATAGTTCTACGCATGAGGTTTTCTCATGAAGCGAGTCAAGTTTTCTTATGTAGAGTTCTTCAAATCCAGCTTTTTCTAATATTGTCTTTGATAAGCATGTTACTGTTTTTTTATTGCGCTGAATCAACGTTACATTATCTTCTCCAACGAGCAGTTTATTCATTATAATCGGTGTGTTACTATAGTTTCCAGGTAAGGGGGAACTTTCGGTAGTAAGTTGTTCTAATACACTCTGGCTAATGTTACTTCCCCTGAACATCCTCTCATCAAAAACTAAATTTTCATCTAACATACTATCTTCAGCAACAGCGTTTACTTGCACTACTGTAAGTAAAACTAACGTCAGAATTTTTTTTGTCAGATTAGATTTAGTTTGTTTTTTCATTTTGATGTTATCTCATAGGTCGATATTCCACCTAGGTCGTTGATAAGACCAATATACACCGTAAGTTTTTTTTCTAATTTATATGGTTTTACTTTAAATTGCCGAGCACTGAAAGGATGAATCATATTTAACTCTTCATCTGGCACTGAAATTAACTGGTTTGAATTTTTGCTGATGACTATTTTAGTTGGTGTGACATAAAAAGGCGATTCATTAAGTACAGTAAATACTCCCATGTTTAGCTGGCTTGTATCTATTTTTAAATATGATACTAAATCATCAATTTTATACGTCAAGTTGGCTGGTCGATAAAAAAGTTTTACAGTGCTTTTATAAGACACCAAGAGTTTATTTGCTGTTTTATCTGATGCAGGTAGTTGAACAAAGTGCAGATAAAATAAAGACTCTTTGTTATCTGGCAAATTCTCTCCGCTAAACATCAGTTTAACGGATTGCCCCTTATTAGGGTCAATTCTAAAAATCGATGGGGTAATAATGAATGGTGCATCATTGGTATTGGGTGTTTGTTCATGGTGTGTCACCCATAAATTTATTATGCTGGGAACTGTATCGGAGGATCTGAATTTTAAGTCAACTGACTTCTTATTTGATTCATAAATAACCCTTGTGCCAACAAGAACCACTGAGGAGTAAGATGTAGACGTTGCTAAAATAAATAAAATCAAGGCTATGCTTTTTATATTAAAAATAGCACTCATACACGTATCCTAGATATTTTATAAGGAGATGGCGAATAGCCATCTCCTTCATTAATGATTAATTGTAGGTCAGTGCATATTGTAATTGAGTCTGTACTTTCCCGACGCTGGCGGCTCCAGTTGCGTAATACTGTGCAGTGAAAGGAAACTCTACAGTATTCGTACCTGTAGGAAGATTAACCAATGTTGGTGTTGTGTACTCACCAGACGTAAAGCTGATGACATTCGAAGCATTATTGTAGTTATCGAGCAACTGAATAGACACATTGCTTGCGGCATTGGTCGTCGCAAGGTTTTCTAAGTCTCCGTTACTGGTTGTTGAAACGGGAACAAGCCTCATCCCTACGGTCTGTTCTGTAACTGCAGTACAACCACTTACCACAAATTTAAAGGGGGTCTGTCCTGCAATATCACCAGACTGTGACAACTCACTGGCTGGTGTGGTTGGAAGAAGGACGGAAATGTTCCCTGTTGCTCCATTGACTGTAACATTACATGTAGAGTCAGATATTTCACCTAAAAAGGTAACGGTATTATCTGCATATACTGCGAAAGGTAACATCAGAGCAAGGCTTAAAGTTGTGAATTTCATATACTAGTCCTCAATTGCTTTTGGATAAATATAATAGAATTACAAGTAATTTCTGACTTTCAGTGCTAATTCCATCGTCTTTTAAATAACCTATCAGGGAGGGGGGAAGTATCATCCTCCTCCTTTGATTTATTATGGATTACGTGGGTGTTATTTTTATTTTTAATGAAAGACTGCTGTTATTTTAATCATAGGAATTCATGTCAATAACACTATTATTAATTCTTATCTTGACTTAATTATGTATCAATAATGATATATGTCAAACATACACACAAAAAAGTTCATTTTTTAAATAAAAATTATATCCCATTGATTATAAATATTTTTTTGGTGTTTTGCTTGTTTTGGGCTGTTTTGTTTGAAATTTGTTAATGAGTTTTTCCAAAAATGATAGTCTAGTATGATTGTTGTTGTTGTGTGATTTCATTGATATGGTTTCACATGGAATTAATTAGGATTCTTGTTTTTAATATTTTCCAAACTAGATCTTGGCTTATGACTATGGAAGGAAAGAATACTACTTATTCATCATTATTTCCCTATCGATGGAGAGCATGTAATCGTTTGCTTGCTCATAAAAAATTCAGGTAACGTCGAATAAAGAAAATATCACTCGTGGTAATTATTCCATTTTTTAGAGCCGGTAATCAATTAAATAGAAAAAGCCAGCACAGGTTTCCCTGGCTGGCTTTTCCCCGGTGCGGTATGGCGCAGGTGTTACCGTTGGCGTACCGCAATAAAGCGATCGGCGATCAGACGGGCGACCCAGAACGAGGTCTGTGCCACGTCGCTATGTAGCCCGTTTTTAGTGTGGATGTCGGCCTGATGCAGAAAATCTTGCTCCAGCGAATCCACAAAGGCGTCGAACTCGAACTCACCCCGTCGCAGCGACCCTGATTGGCTAAGTACGGTATTCAACTGTGCTCTTACCAGATGGATAGCCTGAGTGAAGGCTTCACGTTGAGCCGGCGTAATGTACCCGCCTTGTCGGGCGAGATCCGCCCAGCGGGTAGGGGACTGCGGTGTCATCGTGTTTGGCATCTTAATTCACCTGCAAGTTGGCGGAATCCGGCACTTTGTAGTGATTATTGACATTCGTCAGGTTGATATTGCTGCCTTTGACGTTCAACCCTTCACTGTCGCTTTTCACAAACGAGAATTTGCCGTTTTCTGCGTCAATGTTGCTCAGGTTCAAGTTCCAGTTACCCTGTTGCCCACCGTTGGTGCGAACGAACGTACCGAAATCTTTCGCTTTGAAATTATCGATGGTTAGGTTGGCATCCGCGTTTAACTGGAAGATCTTATCGGCAGCACCCTGAGCGCTACTGTTTGTGATCTCCACGTTGGCTGGCTTACCAGTATTGGATTTCACTGTCAGCGCATCTTCACCCACGTTGGTCCAGTGCACGTTATCTATTTTGGCATCGCCGCGAACGTGTACGCCATCCGCTGCGTTATCACCAAACACCACGTTTTTGAGGGTCGCGCCCGGAGCCAACTCAAATACCGGTTTCTGGCCTTCAGCCTGGCCACCGTCGCCTAGCTTGCTACCCGCAGTGAAGGTTTTACCGCCGCCGTCAAAGACTTCGCCGGGGCCGACTTTAATGGTTTCATTTACTACGGTGGCATCACCGCTGGCTGTTGGGAAGGAGACTGGGCCAGCTCCCGCGGTTGAAGCGGCAGGCGATGCCGCAGAACCCCCACCAATACCGGCTGGGGCTGCCGTTAGTGGTGCAGACGTACCGCCGCCGTTACCACCAACGGGTGAAGAGGGCGCTGAGGGCGCTGAGGGTGCAGCAGGTGAGCCACCGCCACCCGCAGACGGTGCAGCAGGCGACCCGCCGCCGGATGCAGCCTGTGGCGCGCCCACTGATGGTGAGCCACCACCCTGAGACTGGCCGCTACCTTGCGGCTGGCCGAATTCACCTTTCTGTGAATCCATCAGATTGCCGATTAATTCCAGCAGCGCTTTTAACAGATCGTTACCGCTCAATTGGCCGCCGCCGTCTGCCGTTGGGCTGATGGCATTATCTAATGCACTGCCAGCCGAATCTTGCAGCAGGGAACGACTCAGATCTTCTGGATTTTGCGTGCCGCCTGCGCCCCCCGTGCCGGATGAACCCGCCAGCGGTGAGGCACCGCCGTTGCCGCCTGCCGCCCCCGATGAACCGGAAGACAGGGGATTTCCTGCTTCCTGTCCGTTTTTACCCGGAATCAGCGCTTCCAACAGTTTCATCAATATATCGGCAGGGCTGCCGTTTTGTCCTAACGCAGAGCTTCCGCCGTTGCCGATGCCAGACTGGCCAAGCGGGCTGCCATCGGTTGAGGACGGCGTATTGCCCTGTGCATTAGGCAAGAGCGCGCTAAGCAGGGTGCCCAGCGCCTCCATGAGCTGGCTATCCTGCTGCGCAGAGCGTGGCGATGCCCCGCCATTGCTGCCTGAAAGCGGGGAATTCAGGCCTGTTGATGACAGGCCTGCGCCGGGTTGTATGCTGAGCGTAATCGTCATATCAGCCATAACATCTCCTTGAAAGTGAATGAATCGGAATGGGTCATTAACAGGCTTACGTCTGTTGCGTATTAAGTGAGGGAAGGTGTGATGTGGTTCCCGCTTCGGGAAGAGAAAGGTGTCGGGAACCGAAAGGTAAAAATGACCACTTAACTGACACGTTCACTTCATTACCTTTGGAACTTGTTATGCAGAAAATCCAGCACGTTCAGCCAGGTCTGTCTATTGCGGAGATTGCCCCCGCCACGTTAGCTAAAACCTCGTTATCGCAGGGCAGTAGCACCAGTGCAAGCCAGAAAGGCGCGCAATCCCTGATTCAGCAAGGCTTGCATGATAAAAACAAACCGCCAGAACTGGAGCAGGGAAGCAGCAGCCAGGTGAAAAGCCAGGGCGCCCGGTCGACCACCCTGCGAGAACTCTTTTCATTGGAAAGCGCGAGCCAGCGTTTACCGCACGTGCAGCGTGAGTCGCTGGCGTCGGGCGGGCCGATCCAAAGTCTGCCGCGTTTTGCCGCTACCGAGGCTGCTGAGATCAACATCCGTGGCAGCAGTACCGCTACACCTGCTGCTAAAGCCGATATCACGCTGGACAGCCACGGTAAGCTTCAGTTCGGCAAGGGCTTGCCGGAGGCGTTGACCACGCTGTTACAACAGACCCTTGGGAAGAACAGCCAGCCGTTCGTCGCCCATCATGAAAATCAGGCTGCGCAGCAGCATGCGTTAGTCGATAAGTCAGGGCGACTATTCGTGATCCAAAGCGATGAAAATCAGCATATTGCGCTGCACAGCAGCGGTCGCAGCGCGATGCCAGCGGGTAAATCTGGTGTAAGTAACGTACAGCTAGAATCCACGCCGGAGCGCCTCTCTCTGCAAACCAAGGCAGGGGAATCGACCAGCCTGCCGCTCTCCGGGCGCATGAACCATGAGCTGTTGACCGGTGTTCATCGACAGCCCGATTCTGCTTCAGGCGCTGGCGAATCATTACGCCTGCATGACGGCAAGCTCTTTGCGCTGAATACCGAATTTGGCGTCTGGCAGCAAAGCAGCGATGTCCCCCATAGCCAATTGTCTCGGCAGGGCGATGGCCAACTGTATGCGGTCAAAGATAGCCATACGCTGAGCAATCTCTCGTCGGGCAGCGCGTCATCAACCTTCAGCGATAAGATTACCGCGTTCTCTGCCAACCAGAACGGTCAAACCGCCGTGTTGACCGAGCAGGATCATCTTACGCAGTTACATATGATGAGTACGCTGGATGCCACGCCGCAGCCAGTGGATCTCAAACTGGAAAGTGGAGAACCGGTGTATGCGAAAACGGTGGGGTTAACCGCAGAACACCTGCTGATTGCGGATAATGACGGCAAGCTTTACCACGCACCGCTGCCTGAGGCGGGTGAACCGCACGTCACATTAACCCCGGTCAGCACGCCAGAACTGAATGCGGTGCTGGGCGACGACCACCGTATTACCGGATTTGCTCACGATGAACACGGCCAGACGCAGGCGCTCGCCACCGATCGTCAGGGGCAAAAACACGTCGCGCCTCTGGGGCAAAATGGGGTGTCGCTAACGCCGGGGTGGAACCTGAGCGACAGTCTGGTGGTGGATAATAAACTGGGGCTGACCACGACGGCTCCTGCGGCGAAAGACACTGTAGATTTGGGACGACTGGGGCAAATCGGGCTGCAGGATGGCAAAGTCCATTTTCACAACGGCAATACCAAAAACTGGGAAGCCTCCGGCGTTGAAGCCAGCCAACTGAAGCGTGGGCTGGATAATCAGGCTTACACGCTGAAAGACGGTGAAATCACGCCGCTGTCCATCAACCAGAAATCAGGCACGTTTACGCACGGTGACAACACCGTGTTTGCGCTGCCGCAAGTGCGAATGACGCCCTCTGCGGGCACCGCGCTTCCTGGTATCGCGAAGGACGATGGTGTCTCGGCGATGGCGGTGATCAACCGTAATAAATTTATTGCTGTCGATAAGCAGGGCGACCTGCATTTCCACCAGATCAAGCCGGGCACGGATAAGCTCGCCGCCCCACCGCTGGCGTTGCCGAAACAGGGGCTGTCCGGTGAGATTCAGGACATTACGCTGGATCATCAGCAGACGCTATTCGCTCTGAATAAGCAAGGGCAGGTTTTTCAACTGCCGAAAGCTGACTGGCAAAATGCGGCGAATCATGAAAGCGCACAATGGCAGCCGGTGAAGACGCCGGGAGAAGGCAAGGTGAACGCATTGGGTACGGATGCCCAGCACCATTTGCAGGTCGCTCATGACGACCATGAATTACATACCCAGCAAGGAAGCGAGTGGAAAACGACTGTACCAAAAGGGCAGGAAGCCTTACCCGCAGAACCCCGTGCCGCAGAAACGGTGTTTGGTCGGCTCGATGTGGCAACCAAAGGGATGAAGATACCGTTAACCGGAGTGACGGCTAAGGCCGATGTTCAGGTTTTGGGGAAAACCGGTGAAGAGTCACAACAGGTGAAAAGCAAGCTGTCAGATTTGCTGCGCGCTCATCTTGTCTCGTTCACTCTGGATGTGCCGAGGCCGTTAAAAACCTTTGCTGACCACGTTCAGCATCAGATCAACGGGCGTGAAGGGCTGAAGCCCGTTTATGACATGCAGACTGAATTACTGAAAAAGCTGGATGCCACGACGAGCCAGCCACAGGGCGCGGCGATGGATCTGGAAAGTAAGATAGACCAGCTGGATCTGGGCGAAAAAGGGAAACCACTGGTGAATCTGCTCAAGCAGTTTCAGACCGAACTGGAAAGCAGCTCGGCCAAAGCCGCTTTACTTATCGGTAGGCAACAAGGCGTGGTGAACGATAACGGTGTCATGAACACGGAAGGCAAGCCTGCCAGACTGCATGGCAGAGAAAAAGATCTGGCTCCGGTGCTGTTGGCGGCGATGGAAAATCATCCATCATCGAAAACGAGTACGGCCAGCACGCTGATTAAAACCTTTGTAGACAGTAAAACGCCGATCGCGCAAAAGCCGAATAGTGAGGCGTTTGGGCAGCAGCGGGATACCAGCGATGCGCTGTCGCTGGCGAAAACGCGATTGGTACTGGATACCCTGGTGCTGGGTGATTTGCATAAGCTGACCGATCGCATCGGTACGTTATCCGGCACATCGCCGGGTGAGGCGGAACTGGCCTCGATGATGAAAGAACTTAACGCGCTGCGGCAGGGAGAGTACGGCGACAATCCGGTGAAGAAGATGACCGACATGGGCTTCACCAATCATAAGTCGTTGGAAGCGGATTACGACGCGGTTAAAACCTTTATGAAGGCGTTCAGGAAAGAGGAAAACGCGGTCAGTGTGACGTCAAAGACCGTGATGCAAGCGGCCAGCCAGGCGGATATGATCGATAAAATGAAGGCGACGGTTCTGTCGCTGGACAGCAACGAAAGTATCGCGTTTAACCGGACCTATGGCGGCGGAGCATCCATGTCGTTTGTGGTCAGCGGCACGCCATTGCCTTTCCCTCCGGTGCCGGGCGGCGGTGTCAGTGGTGAGCGAAATTACAATCTGAGTTTCTCTCGCGGTGAAAACGGCATCAATGTCGCCTTCGAACGTTCGGGCGGGATCACCGGGAAAGTGAGCTATTCCGGCGGATATGACGTCAGCGAGTATCTGACAGGAAAAACCTCGGCGCAGATGACGCAAAACATTAACAGCAAACACAGCTTTGCACCGGATGTTCGCGCCTCATTCGGCGTATCCGCCAGCCTGCAAATGGCGCAGCAAAACGCCCTGAACTTTACCCTCAGCGAAGAAGAGCTGCCCGGATTTATTGATGGCCTGTCGAGCGGCACGATCAACCCGCTTGCCCTGCTGGATAAAGGGGAACAACACAGCGTGAAGGCGGGTAAAACGGTCAGCTTCAATCTGGACAGCAACGCGGCGCTGGAGCTGCGCGGCGGCATCAATCTGACAGAAAAAGGCGCAGCGCCAACCAGCGCTACGCTGCGCGGTTCGGTGGGCCTGACGGCAAGCGCCAACGTGTTGTCTGCCACCAGTTCGTCCAGCGTGGCGCAAGGCGAGAAATCTACCACCCATACGGAATCCGATAACCGCCTGCGTTTCATGAATCAGGCCGCGATGGGGGCAAACGCGACCCTCAGCGCGGGTGCCGCCAGAACCACGCCGGATGGCACCGTCCCGTTCTTCACCTCGGCCAGCATCGGGGTGAATGTGGCGGCAGACTCGCGCACGAACCAATCGATCAGCCTGGGCATGAAGAAAGCCGAACCGCTGGAGAAAAAGGACATCGACGCGCTGACGAAAACGCTGAACGCTGCATTTAACGATCCGGCCAGCCAGCTCTTGATTGATGGCGCGAAGAAAATAGCCGAGCCGGACGATCAACTGGCCATCCTGAATGCGCATTTTGCGGATAAAACAGCAAAAACTGACGATCAACATCAGGGGTTGATGAGCCTGCAAAAGTTGAACGTACGACAGGAGGTCGCGCAGCGCGACGGTGCCACGCTGGATAGCGTTAAGCACACGACATCCTATACCAATCTCAGCAAACTGACGGAAAACGGGTTGTTCCAGGTCATCGGTAACCATTTGTTTTCTTCACTGCCACCGAGCAACGCCGATCGCATTAATCAGCTGATTGCGGACAATCCGGCGCTGAAGGACATCGTGAGCCGTTTGCAGGATAACGACCGGGCATCGGTGACGGTTTCGCTAGAGCTGAAAGACGATGTGCGGGAAAAGATCGAGAAGGGAATTCAGAACAAAACGCACGGCAAGGATGATGTGATTGCGTTGTTTAAAGACGGCAATAATTTACGCCTCGCCAGCATTGACGTTTCGCAAACGGTGAAGAAGAGCGAAGGGTTTAATACCCCGGCAGTCATTATCAACGCCTCAAGCAGTGCGGGCGTCAGCATGAATAAACTGCTCGGCAGCGTCAGCTTCAGCTACGGACAAGATCAAAACGTACCGCAAAGTTACAAACTGGGCGGTGAAATTGCAAAGGCCAATCCGGCTACCGCCAGCGCCTTGCAGCAACTACAGCAGGAAGGCCTGCAACTTAACAGTTAATGGTAAAGCGTAAAGGAGAACAGCATGACACCGACACAACAGCATATTACGCGTCTATTACGTCATTACGGCGCGCATAGTCGTACTCCACTGGGTTTGCAGGACGGAATCTGTGCATTGCGCGAACCTGACGGGCAGGAAGCGGTGGTGTTGGAAGTCCCCGCCAGCAGCAGCGTACTGCTATTGCACAGTGATGTGATGCGATTTCAGGGGGAAGTCAGCACCGCGGTTTATCAACTCATGCTGATGCTTAATTTTGAAATGGCGGCGATGAAAGGCTGCTGGCTGGCGCTGGATGAGAATTCGACACTACGCTTGTGCACGCAGCATAGTGCAGAATCGCTGGACGAATCCGATTTTACCGCGCTATTGCCCGCATTTATCAGTCAGGCAAAAGAAACCCGACTGCTGATTCGCGGTTTATTACCTCGTCTCATGGCAGCTTAACGCGGTTGAATTAGTGACCTGCGGTTGGATTAGTGATCTATAGCAATAAAGTCCAGCATCGTTTCGCTGCCGTCCAGAATGTCAGATTGGATGGCCTGCCGAGCGGCGCTGGCATCGCGCTGCTGTAGCGCGGCGAGGACGTCTTCGTGATGTTCTATCGCCATCTGCACGGAAAAATGTGCATAGGCCTGTGCAATCAATGGGCCGGTGCGCATCCACAAGCTGCCGATAAACTGCGTCAACAGCGGCATACGCGCCGCCTGTGCCAGAAACAGGTGAAATTCGCTATTTAACCGCAGGGCTTCGCGTAGATTTTTCTCATCAATCGCCAGACGATTCTGGCGAATATTCTCTTCAATCTGTTCCAGCATCTTCGGCGTAATGTGTGTGGCCGCCTGCTCGGCCCCTGTGCCTTCCAGCGCCAGCCGCAGTGTGCGGATCTCAATAAACTGGGCTTCGGTCAATTGGGGGACGCGGATATCGCGCGGCGTTTTGAGCACCAACGCCTGCTCTTTTGCCAGTTGCAGGATCGCATCTCGCACCGGCGTGACGCTGGTGCCAACCTGTGCGGCTAGTTCCCGTATTCTCAGGCGATCGTCCGGTTTGAGTTGACCGGTAATGAGCGCTTCACGCAGCATGGTATACACGCTGGAGCCCAGATAGCTGTGATTGATCTGCCCAATTGGATAATTCACTGTTCCCCCAGAGAGAAGCACTGCGCAACGTGGTGAGATAAGCCTGTGTTAAACGCCGCAATGGCCTGCGGCAATGAGGCGCTACTATACAATATGATGCATCAACGACGCTATGGGGGAGGCATCTCCTGGAGGGTGAATCGACAAGAAAAGGTCATGAAATACGCAGTATTGTATGATGAGGTGTAACAGCCCTGAAATTATTGGTTAAGAGAATATTTTATCGCGACTTAACGCAAACCGATTGTCATAAAATTATATATTACCTGACATATTGAGCTTGGTAATTAACGGTTCTACTATGCCAAAAAAATTATTATCTCAGGGATGAAACCATGCGTGGTTTTTTCAGGCTGATTGCTATCATGCCTGCGCTATTTTCTTATACCGTATTTTCCGCGCCGCTTAATCCGGTAGACAGAAATGACATCCAGCAGCGGCAGGCCGAGGTGATCGATCAATCCCGGCAGCAGCGTGATTCCTTATTGCAATTAAATCAGCCGCAAACGACGGTAAATCCAGCCGGCGGCAGCGCTACTGGGCACTGCTTTCCCATTAAGGAAATTAATTATCACAACAGTTCGCTGCTGCGTGAAAGAGATAAAGAACGGTTAAATAAAGATTATATTAATCGTTGTATTAATGTTAATGATATAAACCAGCTGATTCATGACGTCAGTAATTGGTATATCGAACGGGGGTATATTACCAGTCGAGCCTTTATTGCTGAGCAAGATCTTTCCAGCGGCGTATTGCAAATCGATATTCTGGAAGGTCGCCTCGAATCTATTAACATTAATAATCAATCGACGTGGGCATTAAAGCAGGTTTTCCCGGGGCTGGAAGGCGAAATTCTCAATCTCCGGGATATCGAGCAGGGCATGGAACAGCTCAACCGCATGCCGACGCAGCAGGTGAGCATCGAAATTCAGCCCGGCAACCAGCCAGGCTATTCTATCGTCAACCTGACTAGCAAAAAGCAAATTCCGCTGACGGCAAACATCAGTTTTGATAATAGCGGGCAGAAAAGCACCGGGGAGCGGCAGCTAAGCGGCGGCCTGTGGGCGGATAACGTACTGGGACTGGCCGATCAGTGGTTTATCAGCGGCGGGCACAGCAGCGAATTTCGCGATAGCCGCAATGCCGAAAGCCTGCAGGCGGGCGTGTCGCTGCCTTACGGCTACTGGACGCTCAGCTATGACTATTCTGAGAGCCGCTATCGCAACGATTTCATCAACCGGGACTTTCTCTGGCATTCAACCGGCGATAGCCAGACGCACCGCGCCACGCTGTCACGTGTGGTGTTCCGTAATGGCGACATGAAAACCAGCCTCTCGGCGGGCATGTCGCACCGCATCGGAAAGAACTACCTGAGCGATGTATTGCTGCAAACCAGCAGCCGCAAACTCAGCAGTGCGATTATTGGCATCAATCATAGCCAGAAACTGTGGGGCGGGCTGGCGACGCTGAATCCGGCGTACAGCCGGGGAACGCGCTGGTTTGGCGCGGAAACAGATGACGGTAAATCTGACGATGCGCTGCGCGCTGAGTTCAACAAAGTGACGCTGGCAGCCAGTTATTACTACCCGATCGCCGACAACCTCCATTACCTCACCAACCTCTACGGTCAGTATTCACCGCAGCGCCTGTATGGCAGCGAACAGGTCACGCTGGGCGGGGAAACCTCCGTTCGTGGTTTCAAAGAACAGTATCTCTCAGGCAATCGCGGTGGTTACTGGCGTAACGAACTCAACTGGCGGGCAACACAGTTGCCGCTGTTGGGCAGCGTCACCCTGACGGCGGCGGTGGACGGCGGGCATCTTTTCTCACATCAGGCCGAAAGCGACTCGGCGGGCACGCTGTGGGGCGCGGCGGTAGGGGCAGGGGTCGCGAATCAATATTTATCACAACAAATCACGGTTGGCTGGCCGTTGGCACACCCCGACTGGCTAAAACCGGATAGCGCCGTGGTGTATTACCGCGTTGGACTGTCGTTTTAATTATTCATTTTTAATGTTTCGTTGTTAATCATTAAGACCGGGGATCAGGGATGAAACCAGTAAAAACCACACAGCGCCTGCTGGCGTATACGCTGATCCATCTTATTGCGTTTCAGCCGCTGCTGCCGGCCATGGCGGCGGGCGTGCAGGTCGCGGCGGGCAACACCTCGCTGGATCAGGCGGGTAATGGCGTACCGGTCATCAATATCGCCACGCCAAACAGCGCGGGGATTTCCCACAACCAGTACCAGGACTTTAACGTCGACAAGCCCGGCCTGATCCTGAATAACGGCACGGCCCAGTTGAACCCTACCCAGCTCGGCGGACTGATCCAGAACAACCCCAACCTGAAAGGCAAAGCCGCCGACGCCATTATCAACGAAGTGGTGTCCAGCAACCGCAGTACGCTGGCGGGCTACCTTGAAGTGGGGGGCAAACAGGCCAGCGTCATCGTGGCCAACCCGAACGGCATTACCTGCGATGGCTGCGGTTTTATCAATACCCCGCAGGTGACGCTGACCACCGGCAAACCCCAGCTGGATGCGCAGGGAAACCTGCAACATATCGACGTGAAGCGCGGCGATATCACGCTGACCGGGCAGGGGCTGGATGCGAGCAAAAGTGACTACCTCAGCCTGATTGCCCGCACGGCGCAGATTGATGCCGGGCTGAATGCCAACGATACCCGGATTGTGCTCGGTGCCAATCAGGTTGACGCAACGGGCAAGGTGACGGCGCAGTCGGCGGATAGCGGCGTTAAGGTCGCGCTGGATACGGGCGCGCTGGGCGGCATGTACACCAACCGCATCAAGCTGGTTTCCAGCGATAAGGGCGTGGGCGTTAACGTCGGCAATCTGAGTGCGCGCAGCGGCGATATCACGCTGTCGGCCAACGGTAAACTCAGCCTGGGCGATACGGTGGCGCAAGGCACTATTCAGGCCGACGCGGATGCGCTGGCGTTGCGGGGTAAGCAGCAGGCGGGTGACGCGCTGACGCTGAACGCCAGACAGGACATCACGCTGCAGGACGCGACGCTGCGTGCCGGGCAAAATATCGCGCTGGCATCGGGTGGCGGGCTGAACGCGCAAAACAGCGTCATCAGTGCGGGCGTCGATGCGCAGGGCAAGGTCAAATCAGCATATCACGCCTCCATAAAAAGTGACGGTGTCACTCTTGAATCTACCCAGCTTGCTGCCGGCAAGGTGACGATCGACGCAGGGCAATCGCTGCAGCAGGATGCGCAAAGCGGCCTCAGGGCGGAGTCGGTGCTTGAGATGCGCGGCGACGCCGTATCGCTGGCGGGGAGCGCGGGCGCAGAGGATGTGCGACTCGAGGCGAAAACGCTTAACGGTGCAGACAGCGCCCAGCTTCAGGCGAAAGACAGCGCCACGTTGCGTGTAGCGCAGCAGGGCGACTGGCAGGGAAATCTGACCGCCGGTAATGGGCTCACCGTTGACGGCGGACGTCTGGTGCAGCGCGGTACGCTGGCGGGGAAAACCCTCACGCTGACGCTGGATGCGCTGGATAACCAGGGCGATATCGCGGCGTTGCAGGCATTGACGTTCAGCGGCGGTGACATAACGAACCGCGGCACGTTAGCGGCGGCCGAGCGGTTGACGGTTAACGCACAGCGTCTGGACAACAGCGGATTACTCAGCGCCCGTCATGACGTGAAGCTTGAGCTGCAAACGGTGCTGAACAATCAGGGCAACATTCTGACGGATAATCAGCTGTTTTTGCTGGCCGACAGCCTCACCAACGGCGGTACATTGCAGGCCGCGACGCTGACCGCACAGGCTAATCGGCTCACCAATCAGGGTGAGGTAACCGCAAACGCACTTGACCTGACCAGCCAGACGACCGAAAACCATAGCGTTATCAACGCACAACAGATGCTGGCGCTGCACGGCGGCAGTCTGGTGAACCGCGGCACGCTCAGCGCGGGTGAAAAACTGGCGCTGACGCTGGGAGACGCGCTGGATAACCGCGGCCTGATGCAGGCCGGCAACACCCTGCAGGTCAACGCTGACCGCCTCAGCAATGACGGTACGCTCACGGCCCCGACATTACAGCTTCACACCGGTACGCTGGCTAATCAGGGGACACTTCAGGCCGACAAGGCGCTGCAACTGGACGCCACGCGCACCCTGACGCAATCCGCGACCGGTACGCTGCTGGCGGGCGCAGACCTGACGGTGAACGCCGGACAGGCGGAGACCGACGGTGCCATTCAGGCACAGCAGTTCCTGCTGAATGCCGAGCGTTGGCTCAATGCGGGTAAAACCAGTATTACCGGCGACGGACAGATTACGGCGGCCCAACTGGACAACCGCGGCAGCCTGCTGGCCAGCGGCAACTGGACGATTCACAGCGATGTCGTCAGCCATGTCGGGGCGTTGCAGGGCAATGCACTGGCTATTCAGGCGATGACCCTCACCAGCAGCGGGCAGGCACAGGCGCGGGGCGCAGTGAACCTGAGCATCGCCGATACCTTTACCAATAGCGGCGACTGGCTCAGCGGAGAGTCGCTGCGCCTTCAGGCGGCGAAGACCGAGAACCGAGGCACGCTGCAGGCATTAACCCTGACGGCAGACGGTACGTCTCTCGACAACAGTGGCACGATTAGCGGTATCAATAACCTGTCGCTCTTCCTGAGCGGTAACCTGGCTAACGCCGGCACGTTGCAGAGCAATCAGCTCCGTGCGGAAGCGGCACGTCTGACCAATCAGGGCACGCTTCACGGCACCGACGCGCTGACGTTGGCGATAGCCGGCAACCTGTCCAATCAGGGTGAGTTGCTGAGTGAGGGTGATAGCAGCATCACTGCTAAACGGTTCGATAATCAGGGCAGGTTGCAGGCGAAAAACGTCGTGCTGCAGGTCGATGAACTGGATAACGCGGGGAGCATCTTCGGGGTGTCCGCGCTGGCGCTGACGGCGACCCACGGGATCATCAACCGGCAGGCAGGCAAACTGCTGTCTCAGGGCGCGGCGGTGCTGACGGCGGCGGCGGTGAGCAATGCCGGCGAGTGGCAGGCGAAAGCGCTGACGCTGACGGCGAATAATCTCACCAATGACGGGCAGATTCAGGGGGATGAGGCCTTGTCCGTGACGCTGCCCGTCACAGATGGCACAGGCACATTCGTTAACCGTGGCACGGTGATGACAGGCGGGGACGCCACGCTGTTCGCACGCCTGATGGATAACCAGGGCACGCTGTCCAGCCTGGGGCGCACTGAGCTGACAGGCGCGTCGCTGATTAACGACGGGCGAGTGGTCGCGGCAACCGGGCTGTCGCTGCGTGGCGACTATCAGGGCCGTGGCCTGCTGAATACGGCGGGTACATTGACGCTGCACGGCGACACGCTGGCGAATAACGGGCACTGGGAAAGCCGTGCGCTGTCCCTGCAAGGGAAGCACGTTACCAATCAGGGCACAGTGTTGGGGAACTCGGTCGTGCTTTCCGCGGATCGTCTGGTTAACCACGGCGACATCACAGGTGTCGATACGTTAACGCTGTCGCTCGGCGGCAACCTTGACAATACCGGTGCGTTGCGCAGTGACAGCCTGTCGGTTGCGGCGGCGGGCGTGAACAACCGTGGCGAGTTGCAGGGCATTAATCATTTGCAACTGAACACCACCGGGCTGCTGGATAACACGGGCCTCATCAGTGGCAACCAGTCTGTTGTAGTGACAACTGGTGATGTCAAACAGAGCGGCACGCTGGAAGGAAAAACCGTCACGCTGGAGGCGGCCTCGCTGACCAATCAGGGCAAAATCCTGGGCGTGGATGCGCTGACATTGTCGATTGCCGGTAACCTGTCTAATGATGGCAGCCTGCTGACCCAGAAAAATGGCGTGGTAACTGCACAGCAGGTGGACAATAGTGGCCTGATGCAGGCCGCGTCCCTCTTGCTTGACGCGGATGAGGTCACCAATGCCGGGCAACTGCTGGGGATTGACGCGCTCTCCATAACAGCACAACACGGACTGACCAATCAACAAACCGGCAAACTGCTGACGCAGGGGGCGGCGGTTTTGCAGGCTGCTCAGGCGGAGAACCACGGCGAGTGGCTGGCGGATAACCTGACGCTGCAGGCCGAACGTTTCAACAATACAGGGCGGGTGCAGGCCGATCGCGATATTGACATCGCAATAGCGCCAGCGGGTGCCTCACGTCACCGTTCATTCCTGCCGATGGCGCTGTCGCTGGCGGCAGATATTCAGCAACTCAATGCGTCATCCACACGTCAGGGCAGCGGAGCAACAGACGGTGTGCTGGACAACCGCGGCACGCTGGTGTCCGGGGGGGACACGCAGCTGCGCGCCACGCAGATAGCCAATCAGGGCTCACTCGCCAGCAACGGCACGGCAACCCTTATCGGCGAGACGGTGGAAAATGCTGGAAACATAGCGGCGGTTACTTCGCTGTCGCTGGCGGGGAATTATCAGGGCAGCGGGTCGCTGCAAACGGACGGCCTGCTGGCGTTATCTGGCACCGCACTGGCCAACAGCGGGCGCTGGCAGGCTAACACTATCGAACTGCAGGCACATGCGCTGGATAATCAGGGCACGCTGCTGGGGCAGCGGACAGACATCACGGCCGATACCTTGTTTAACGGCGGTGAAATTGCTGGGGTTAACGCGCTGCAACTGACCGTTGCCGATAGCCTGACAAACAAAGGGCAGCTTTATGGGGCGACGCTGGGACTGTCGGCGACCGATCTGTTCAATCAGGGCGAGATCTCTGGTGAGGCGCTGCACCTGACGTTGCAGGAGACGGCGCACAATAATGGCCTGATTAGCGGCAGCCAGCGGGTACAGCTGGAGGCGGATCAGATCGAACAGCAGGGTTCACTGGAAAGTCGCCAGCTGCTTGTGCAGGCGGATGCGCTCGACAATCAGGGCACGATGCTGGGCGTGGATGCGCTGACGCTGGCGATTAACACCACGGCCCGTAACAGCGGAAAATGGCTGAGTCAGGGCGACAGCACGCTGACCGCCAGACGGCTGGAGAACTCAGGCCAGTGGCAGGCGAAGACGCTGACGTTGACGGCGGATGACGTTGAGAATGCCGGCCAGCTGCTGGGGCTGTCGGCACTGACGCTGACGGCGAAAAATCGTCTGGACAATGCGAAAACCGGCACGCTGCTCACGCAGGGCCTGGCGGTGCTGAACGCGGCTGAGGCGAGCAATGAGGGCGAATGGCAGGCGGACAGCCTGACGCTGGAGGCTCGACAGCTGACCAACGCCGGCCATATTCAGGGGGATACCTCGCTGAAGGCGACGCTGGCAAACGGCGACGTCACTAATCAGGGCACGCTGTGGAGCACGCTCGCCACTATTGCCGCCCGGACGCTGAGCAACGACGGCACCCTCACCGGTGCGGCCGGGCTGCAGCTGACGCTGGATGAGGCGTTAATCAATCAGGGTGCGCTGAACAGCTCTCAACTGACCACACAGGCCGACAGACTGGATAACCGCGGGAAAATCAACGGCCTTGATCTACTGGAGATCACGGTAAACGAGAGTCTTACCAATACCGGCACGCTGTACGGGGCGGCAGTGACGCTGAATGCCCGCGACCTGACCAACCGCGGCACACTCACCGGTGTGGACAGTTTATCCCTGAACCTGAACGGAACGCTGAATAATACCCGTGACATCAGCAGCAATGCGCTGACGCTCAAGGCCAATGACGTCGTCAACCGCGGTACCCTGACGGGCGTGAACGGGCTGACGCTGGAGCTTGGCAATCAGCTTGATAATCAGGGCGCGCTGAACAGCCAGACGCTGGCCATTGCTGCCGATGAGGTAACCAACGGCGGGTTGCTGAACGGCACGCGCAGCCTGCAGTTAACACTCAATGACGCATTGACCAACAGCGGTGACCTCACCGGTAAAAATATCAACGTCAGCGCGACGGATGTGCTGAACCACGGGCAGGTGCGGGGCGCGGATGACCTGCAACTGAATGTGCGCAACACGCTGGATAACCGCGGGCTTATCAGCGGCAGCACCACGCTGGGTATCGCCGCGAACCATATCGACCAGCAGGGCACGCTGGAAGCCCGTAAGCTGAAGGTTGATGCCGATACGCTGAACAATCACGGCAAGATGCTGGGCGTGGATGCCCTGACGCTGGCGATTGCGGGGACGGCACGCAACCAGGGCAACTGGCTGAGTCAGGGCACCAGCACGCTGACGGCGGGTGAGGTTGACAATAACGGCCAGTGGCAGGCGGATGACATCACGCTGCAGGCCGCAGACCTGACCAACCGTGGGCAGATTTTTGGTCTCAACGCCCTGTCATTGACCACCGCCAACGGCTTGACGAATCAGCAAAACGGGAGATTCCTTTCGCAGGGTATTGCTGTTTTACGTGCGGCGACGGCGGCAAACGATGGCGACGCGCAGGCAGACCGCCTGACGTTTGACGCGCAGCAGTTGACCAACCGTGGGCGGATGCAGGGGGACCACGGGCTGGCCATCACGCTGGACCGTACCAATTCGGCAAGCTTGTTAACGAATCAGGGCACGTTGCTCTCCGGCGGCGACAGCTGGCTGAGCGCCAGCCAGCTCAACAATCAGGGCACCGTGTCCGGCGTGGGTAAGGTGACGCTCGACAGCGGTGCGATAAGCAACGCGGGCACGGTTATCGCCGACGGGGCGTTGTCGCTCGATGGCGACTATCAGGGATCGGGAGTGTTGCATACCGCCGACACGTTGACGCTGCGCGGCAACCAGTTGCGCAATAGCGGACGTTGGGAAAGCCGGGCGCTGGCACTGAACGGTGGTGCGTTCGACAACACCGGCACGGTTATTGGTGAGCGCGGCATCACGCTGGCGTTGCGCGATGGCCTGACGGTTGGCAGCACCGGACAACTGCTGACCAACGGTATCCTGCAGGTGCAGGCAGCCACGGTCATGAACGATGGGTTCTGGCAGGGCAACACGCTGTCTCTGACGGCGGATGACGTCGAGAATGCCGGACAACTGCTGGGGCTGTCGGCGCTGACGCTGACGGCGAAAAATAAATTGACCAATGCGCAAACCGGTAAGCTGCTCACCCAGGGCACGGCGGTGCTGAACGCGGCCGAGGCGAGCAACGAGGGCGAATGGCAGGCAAACAGCCTGGCGCTGGACGGGCAGCAGCTGACCAATGCCGGTCATATTCAGGGGGATACCTCGCTGAAGCTGACGCTGGCAAACGGCGACGTCACCAATCAGGGCACGCTGTGGAGCACGCTCGCCACTGTTGCTGCCCGTACGCTGACCAACGACGGCACCCTCACCGGTGTGGCCGGGCTGCAACTGACGCTGGATGAGGCGTTGACCAATCAGGGCACGCTGAACAGCACTCAGCTGACCGCACAGGCCGACAGGCTGGACAACCGCGGGAAAATTAACGGCCTTGACTTACTGGACATTACAGTAAACGAGAGCCTCGACAATGCTGGCACGCTGTACGGAACGGCGGTGACGCTGAACGCCCGCGACCTGACCAACAGCGGCGCAATCACCGGTGTCGACAGCCTGAATCTACATCTGGACGGGACGCTGAATAATACGCGAGACCTCAGCAGCAATGCGCTGACGATTAAGGCCAATGACGTCGTCAACCGAGGCACCCTGATGGGCGTGAACGGGCTGACGCTGGCGCTCGGCAATCACCTTGATAATCAGGGCGCGCTGAACAGTCAGGCGCTTGCCATTGCCGCCCGCGACGTGACCAACGGCGGACAGCTGAACGGTACGCGTGACCTGCAACTGACGCTGGACGGCACCCTGACTAACAGCGGTGACCTCACCAGTCAGCGGATAGGTATCATCGCGGCGGACGTGCTGAACCACGGGCAGATGTTGGGCTCGGACGATCTGCAATTGGATTTGCGTAATCAACTGGATAACCGCGGGCTTATCAGCGGCAGCAACACGCTGGGCGTGGTGGCGAACCATATCGATCAACTGGGCACGCTGGAAGCCCGTAAGCTGACGGTGGACGCGCAGACGCTGGACAATCAGGGCAAGATGCTGGGCGTGGATGCCCTGACGCTGGCGATTGCGGGAATGGCCCGCAATCAGGGCCACTGGCTGAGCCAGGGCAGCAGCACGCTGACGGCGGATCAGGTTGACAATGACGGGCAGTGGCAGGCGAGCGATATCACGCTGCAGGCCACTGACCTGACCAACCGTGGGCAGATTTTTGGTCTCAATGCGTTGTCATTGACCGCCACCAACGGCCTGACTAATCAGCAAAACGGGAAGCTCCTGTCGCAGGGTATTGCGGTAGTGCGTGCGGCGACGGCGGCAAACGACGGTGATGTACAGGCGGACCGCCTGACGTTTGACGCGCAGCAGTTGACCAACCGCGGGCGGATGCAGGGGGACAACGGGTTAGCCATCGCGCTGGAGCGCGCTAACCCCGCCAGCCGGTTAACCAATCAGGGCACGCTGCTCTCCGGCGGTGACAGCTGGCTGAGCGCCAGCCAGCTCGACAACCAGGGCACCGTGTCAGGCGTGGGTAAGCTGACGCTCGACAGCGGTGCGGTAAACAACGCGGGCAACGTGATTGCCGACGGGGCGCTGACGCTTGACGGCGACTATCAGGGCTCGGGCCTGCTGCATACTGCCGACACGCTGACGCTGCGCGGCAATCAGCTGCGCAACAGCGGGCGCTGGGAAAGCCGGGCGCTGGCGCTGAACGGCGGCGCGTTCGACAACACCGGCACGGTTATCGGTGAGCGTGGCATCACGCTGGAGCTGCGGGATGGCCTGACGGTCGGCAACACCGGCCAGCTTCTGACCAACGGTGCTCTGCAGGCGCAGGCAGCCACGGTCATGAATGATGGTTTCTGGCAGGGCAACACGCTGGCGTTGACGGCGAACAACCTGACAAACGGCGGTTCGCTGCTCGGTCAGGACGGGCTAATGCTTGATTTACTGGACACCTATCAGGGGAATGCGCAGTCTCGCCTGCTGAGCGATGGCGATGCCGTTATCACGGCCGACCGCCTGAACCAGAGCGGTGAGATAGCCGTGGGCACGCTGAATCTGACCACCCGTGCGCTGGATAATGGCGGACGCATACTGGGTAGCAACGGCCTGACGGTGACTAACCGTGACGAGCTGATTAACCGTGCCGGGGCGGAACTGCTGACCAACGGCGAGGGCCGTCTCGACAGCGGCACGCTGAGCAATGCTGGTACGCTACAGGCTAACGACCTGCAACTGCGCGCCCGTGAGATGGAGAATCAGGGCCGTATTCAGGGTACCGACGCGCTGCGCCTGCTTGATGTGCTGCGCTATGTCGGCGATAAAAGCAGCCAGTTGCTCAGCAACGGTGCGGCTACGCTCCAGGCTAAACAGGCGGACAACGCCGGGTTATGGCAGGCGGGTACACTGACGCTGAACGGTGACACATTCAGCAATCGCGGCACCGTCGCGGGGCTGAACAGCCTGTCGCTCAACGGCGACCAGTTACGCAATCAGGGTGAGCTGTTCTCGCAGGGGGCGGTGACGTTAACCGGTGCAACGCTGGAGAACGGCGGTACGCTGACGGGCGTCGGTGGCTTTACGCTGGCTCTCAACGACCGCGTCGATAATCTGGCCACGGGGCGGCTGCTCAGCGGCGGCACGGGTGAATTGACAACGGGCGTGCTGCGCAATCAGGGATTGTGGCAGTCGGACGCGTTACGGCTGACCGCCCGTGACCTGGAACAGCAGGGTAATCTGCTGGGCGTGCAGCGCGGGACGCTGCAGCTGAGCGGGACCTATCAGGGCGCACAGGGCAGCCAACTGGTCAGCGGCGGCGACCTGAGCCTGACGGCGCATGACATCACCAATCGCGGGCAGATACAGGGCAGCACGCTGACGCTGGGTGCGGATGCACTCACTAACCACGGCACCCTGCGCGGCGACCGTGCGCTTAATGCCACCGTCATCGGCCAGTTCAGTAATGTGCCGCAGGCGCGTTTAAGCAGCGACGGCACGCTGAACGTGCAGGCCGCGGCGCTGGACAATCAGGGCGACATCAAGGCCGCCACCACCACGCTGACGGGCAATACCATCACCAACGGTGGCATGGTGCAGGGCACCTCTGCGCTGCAACTGGATGCGACCGACCGGATTATCAACCAGCAGGGCGGGCAGCTGTTATCCGACGGCACCACCACGCTCAATGCGCCCGCGGTGGACAACCACGGCTGGCTGCAGGGGCGCGGGCTGGTGCTCAACACCGCGCAGTTGACCCAGCAGGGCAACCTGATGGCGCAGGACAAACTGACGCTAAAAATCCCGCAGTGGGTGAACAACGGGCTGGTGCAGGCGGGTGAACTGGAGATTATCGCGGATGAACTGGACAACCATGGCACGCTGCTGGGTCTGACACAGCTGGCGCTGCAGACGCAGCGTCTCGTCAACCGTCAGGGCGCGAAACTCTATAGTGCACAGGACCTGCGCCTGAAAACCCATGAACTGCAGCAGGACGGGCAACTGGTGGCGCTGGGCAACCTGACTGCCGATGTCACCGGGCCGCTGACCGTCACCCAGAGCATGGCTGCTGGGCAGCAACTGGCGTTGAACGTGGCGGGCGATCTCGACCAGCGTGGGACGTTACAGGGTCAATCCGTCCAGTTGACCAGCACCGGCACGCTGAACAATCAGGGCCGTATTCTGGCAGGCGGCGGGGACTCGCTGATCAGTGCAAAAGACATCGTGCAATTGGAAGCGGGCAGCGTTCAGGCGGGCGGTAACCTGACGCTGATAAGCGACAACACGCTGAATAACAAGGGGCTGATTGGTACCACGGGCGACCTGCTGGTGCAGGCGGGGAGCGTCTTGCATAACAGCAGCATGCTTTACGCGGGCGGCAATATGCGCCTGCTGTCGGACTCTCTGACCAACGTGTTTGGCACCATTCTGGCGGGCAACAGCCTGTGGGTGCAGCGTGACGCACAAGGCACGGCCAGCACCTCGCTGCTCAACAGCTCCGGCACCATTGAAACCCAGTCTGGGGATATCACGATTAATACCGGCACGCTGACCAATCAGCGTGAAGGGTTTGTTGTTACGGAAACGGAATTGGCTGGAGACTCGGTCCCGGAATGGGCAGGAAAAACAGATGCTTATATCCCTATTTCATGGTTTAAAGAGGGTGATTACGGGATAAATTATCGCCCTCAAAAATTAGGCCGTCCTGAAAGGTATACATATGTCCCTTTGCCAAATGCTAACATCCAAAAAGTAGTGATAAAAAGTAAGTTGACGACAATAAATACTAAAGGCAGTGCAGCAGGAATTCGATCTGGTAATAATTTAGTAATATTTTCAAATACAGTATTTAATAGTGCGTCATTATTTTTAGCTAAAAATAATGCCGCAATTCAAGGTAGTGAACTCGATAATCGTTCATATCATTCAGGCGGGATATTTGAATCTTTAACATATGTACACAAAGGAAAATATCCATTAACAACAACTGAAGTAAGTGATGCTGCTCGTCAAAATGCTCCAGATTATATTTACTTTGGACTAGATGGCACCCCGACTACCGAAAAAACCGAGGGTGAAAGCTATAACGCCTTAATTCAGGCGGGCGGCACCATTACCGCCGACTTTAAGCAAGATATCAGCAATACCACGCTGCAGCCGGGCAGCGGCGGATTTATGCCTGCGTCCACCAAACCGGTGTTGGATGCCATCACCACGCTGTCACCCTTGCAGAAGCAGACCACGCGCCAGTTGGCCAGTCAGGATTCGTCGTTTAACGCGGGTGCGGTAGACGTTACCAAAGCAGGAAGCGGACAGGCTGCGCTGTCAGGCAATGCCGTCGGCGTGAATGCGACGGGTAAAACTGTGACGCTGACGCAGCAGGCGGGTACTGCGCTGCAAGCGGGGGCACAGGCGGAGAACATCACGGCGGTCATCGCGGCTCCTAATGCCGCCGGGCCGCTGACGCTCAACACCGGTGACGCGGTGGTGTTACAGCCTTCGACTTCCGGTCACGTGAACAATCCCAATGCGGTCACATTGACGCAGCAGGTGGGCACCGCGCTGCAAGCGGGCGCACAGGCGGAGAACATCACGGCGGTGATCGCGGCGCCGAATACCTCCGGGCCGCTGACGCTCAACACCGGTGACGCGGTGGTATTATCGCCTTCGACTTCCGGTCATGTCAGCAATCCCGATGCGATCGCACTGACGTCGACAGGTCAGCGGCCCGATGGCGGCAAGAGCCTGACGCCGGTTAACGTGGACAATACCGCAACGGGCGTCACGATAGCGGGCACGGTGGGCACGCCTGCTGTGTTGACCACACCGGGTATGGCGGCGGTTGACGCACCGAAGCCCGCGGTCAGTGTAGACACCCCGTCGGGCGGAACGTCGCCTTCTGCGCCACAGCCTCTCTCTGCCGCGGCGCTGCTGAGCGCCATTGGCAACGGGCTGCAGACCCTGAGTCCCCAGCCGCTGACCGATTACCCGCTGCCGACGGGCAATAACGGGCTGCTGGTTGTCGACCCGAATGCCGACAGCCGCTATCTCATCCGCACCAACCCGAAACTGGAACAACTGGGACAGGTGGACAACGCGCTGTTCAGCGATTTGCAGACGCTGCTGGGGCAGCAGCCGTCCACGGTGGTGCCGGTCGAAACGCGCTCTCAGTGGACGCAGGCCGACCGGGTGCTGGGCTCGTCCTATCTGCTGGATAAGCTGAATCTGGATGCGGACCACGATTACCGCTTCCTCGGGGACGCGGAGTTTGATACCCGCTACATCAGCCAGGCGGTGCTGAAACAGAGCGGGCAGCGTCACCTGAATGGTACCGGCTCCGATTTGGCACAGATGCAAATGCTGCTGGATAACGCCGCCGCAGCGCAGAAAGGCATGAACCTGCAACTGGGCGTCAGCCTGACGCCGGATCAGGTCGCGAACCTCAGCCAGAGCCTGGTCTGGTGGGAAAATATCGAGGTCAACGGGCAAACCGTGCTGGCACCGAAGCTGTATCTGGCGCAGGCGGATAAAAGCAACCTGCAGGGCAGCGCGATTGTCGCGAACAAGGTTGAACTGAACGCGGGCGGCAGCGTCACCAACAGCGGCACGCTCAAGGCCGTTGAATTGCTGGCGATTGCCAGCGGTGACAAGATTGATAACCACGAAGGCGGCTTGATCAAATCAGACGGCGGCCTGAATCTGGTGGCGCTCAACAATATCACCAACAGCGGCAGCCGGATTGAAGGCAACACGCTGCAGCTCGCCAGCATCAACGGCGATATCATCAACCGAACCGAAAGCCGCAACTTCCAGACCGCACAGCCGACGGCTTCCCACAGCGGCACTGGCTCGCTGGTCTTCACTGAACTCGGCAAAACCGCCGAAATCGTCGCGGGCAACAGCCTGGCACTCAGCGCGGGCAAGGATATCCGCAACGTGGCGGCGACGCTCAACGCCGGACAGGACATGGCGCTGAACGCCAAAGGCAATGTCGCGATGGAGGCGCTGACGCTGACCAATAACCGGGTGGATCTCGGCTGGGGCAGCAGCAACACCGCGCTGAACACGGCCGTGCAGGGCAGCACCATCAGTGCGGGCGGCGCGCTGAGCGCGGTGGCGGGTCAGGATATTCAGATTGATGCCAGCGCGCTTTCCGGCGGCACGGCGCTGACGCTGGCGGCGGGCAACGATATTCGCCTGGCTGCACAGGACACGCTGAAAGAGACGCTGTATCAGGGCGGCAGCACCGCACAGCGCCGCACGCAGGAGGTGGCAAACAGCCAGCTCCTGAGCGGGGGCGACCTGAATCTGGTGGCTGGGCGGGATGTGCTGTCCGAAGCGGCCAGCCTGAACGCCAAAGGCAATGCGACACTGGCCGCCGGACGCGATCTCAACCTGCTGTCCCAAGAGGAAGAAACCTACAGCGGCAATTGGTGGAACCGTCACGCCGACTGGCAGCAAAACATCACCCAGCAGAGCACGGAATTAACGACGGGCAAGGGACTGAATCTGCAGGCGGGCAGAGATATCAACCTGCAGGCGGCACAGGGTGTGGCGAGCGGTGCGGTGACGGCACAGGCAGGTAACAACATCAACCTGCTGTCGGCCACCGAAACGCAGCACACGTTCTTTGAAGAAACCACGGTCAAGAAAAAGGCCTTCTCGAAGACGGTGACGCACACGCTGCGGGAAACGTTGCAGACCGATGAAAAAGGCAGTCTGCTGTCGGGTGACAGTGTCACGCTGGCAGCTAATCAGGATATCAATCTGCAGGGCTCCTCGGTGGTCGGTGACAAGCAGGTCACGCTGCTGGCGAATAATGACGTCAACACCGCGGCCAGCGTAGAGAACTACCAGAACTATGAAGAGCACAGCAAGAAGAAAAGCGGCCTGTTCAGCGGCGGCGGCATCGGCTTTACCATCGGTTCAACCTCGACCAGCCAGAAACTGCGCGATCAGGCGGCGACACAAAGTCAGAGCATCAGCACCCTCGGCAGCACGACCGACTCGGTGACGGTGAAGGCCGGGAACGATGTCACGATCAGCGGCACCGATATGGTGGCCGGGAAAGACATCTTCCTGCAAGGCAACAACGTCACCATTGACCCAGGCTATGACACACGCAAACAGCAGCAGGAGTTTGAGCAGAAAACTGCGGGTCTGACCGTGGCGCTGTCTGGTGTGGTAGGGTCGGCGCTTAACAGCGCGGTGCAGAGCATTCAGGCGGCAAAAAGTGAAAGTGATGGTCGGCTTGCGCTGCTTCAGGGCATGAAGGCCGGACTGGCCGGTTATCAGGCCTATCAGGGCAGCCAGTCCGAGCTGAACAATAAGGGGCAGTCGTCTTTTGTCGGCGTCAGCATTTCGCTCGGGGCGCAAAACTCACGCTCCAGCCAGACCAGCGAACAGAAGCAGAGCTTTGGCTCGACGCTGAATGCGGCGGGGGATATCGGCATCGAGTCGCGTACCGGAGATATCACGGTCGCGGGTAGCCAGCTTAAAGCCGGTGGCGATGTCCTGATGAACGCGGCGCAGGATATCCACCTGCTCTCGGCACGCAACAGCGAGGACATCAGCGGCAAGAACAGCAGCAGCGGTGGGAATATCGGCGTCAGCGTGGGCTTAAGCAACGGCAGCGCGGGGCTCAGCATTTTTGCCAACGTTAATGCGGCGAAAGGGCGGGAAACCGGTTCGGGCAATAGCTGGTCAGAAACGACAGTGGATGCGGGTAACCACGTCACGCTGAAAAGCGAGCGCGATACGCGGCTGACTGGCGCGCAGGTAAACGGCGAGCGCATTGATGTTGATGCCGGACGTAACCTGCTGCTGCAAAGTCAGCAGGACAGCGAGCGTTATGATTCTAAACAGGTTAGCGGCTCGGCGGGCGGCAGCTTTACCTGGGGCGGCGGAGGTGGCAGCGGCTATATCAGCCTCAGCAAAGACAAGATGCACAGCAATTATGACAGCGTGCAGCAGCAGACCGGGCTCTTTGCGGGTAAAGACGGCTTTGGTATAACAACCGGTGAGCACACCCAGCTTGACGCTGCGGTCATTGGCTCTACTGCCAGCGCCGAGAAAAACCGGCTGGACACGGGGACGCTGGGCTGGAGCGGGCTCAGCAACAAAGCCGAATTTAAGGTGGAGCACAGCGGCATCGGTCTCAGCGCCAGTCCATCGATGAGCGGCAGCCTGCTCTCGACGCTGGCGATGAATGTGCCGTCGGCGTTGATGGCGCTGGGTCACAGCGGCAATGCGTCCAGCACCACCTATGCAGCGGTGAGCGACGGCACGTTGTTGTTGCGGGATACGGCGAAGCAGGTGCAGGATATCACTACGCTGAGCCGTGACGTTGAGCACGCGAACAACGCGCTCAGCCCGATCTTTAACAAAGAGAAAGAGCAAAAACGCCTGAAACAGGCGCAGCTGATTGGTGAGATTGGCGCGCAGGTGATGGATATCGTGCGCACGGAAGGCGAGCTGAAAGCGCAGAAAGCGGCGGAAGCTAAAGGTGATGCCACCGTCGAGCGTCCGAAAGAGGGCGATCCGGCGAATAAATGGGAGGAGTATAAAAAGGCGCTGACGGAATCGCCGACCTACAAAGCCGAGATGCAGAAATATGGCACGGGTAGCGATTTCCAACGAGCGGCACAGGCAGCGACGGCGGCGATTCAGGCACTGGCGGGTGGGGACATCCAGAAAGCGATTGCCAGCGGGGCCGCGCCGTATCTGGCGCAACTGGTGAAAGACGTCACGCTACCGAAGGATGAAAGCAAAATCACGGCGTCGGATATCGCGGCCAACGCGATGGCGCACGCGGTGGTGGGGGCGGTGGTCGCCCAACTGTCGGGTCAGGATGCGGCGGCGGGGGCAATCGGTGCCTCCAGCGGTGAACTGGCCGCCCGTGTCATCATGGCCGATCAATACCCCGGTAAGACGGCAAATGACCTGACGGAAGAGGAAAAGCAGTCGGTCAGCGCGCTTTCCACGCTGGCCTCCGGGCTGGTATCCGGTCTGGCGAGCAACAGCACTGCTTCCGCCGCCAGCGGCGCACAGTCCGGGCGTAATGCGGTTGAGAATAACTTCCTAAACAAAGGGAGGCCGGTTGAGTTTGCTGAAAAACTGAAAGCGTGTAGCGGTGAGCCATCCTGCGAGCAGGGCGTGCGCAAGGACATGGCGAAGGAGTCGGCAGAAAATATCCAGAAGCTGAAGTCTTGCTGGGAAGCAGGTGATAGCGCCTGTGTTGCAGCAATGCGCAGCCAGATAGAAACCGATGGAAAAGCTTACGCTCAACTTGGTGTACAGGATGCTCTGGCGGGACGTAGTTATGAAAACAGTGCGAACTGGTATGCTGATATCATCGAACAATGCGCAGGTAAATGTGGCTGGCTGGAGTCAGCGCTGGCGAAGACAGCCGCAGATGGCCTGACTAATGCTGTGTATGGGGCGTTAGGTACGGGTAGTTTGACGAAGCCTGGGCAGACGGTGGAGCCGACCAACCCGACAACCAATTCTCAAGGGGTCACTACGAGTAATGCTGCTACTTCATTAAAAGTCGGTGAAAGCAGAGTTATTGATGGGATAAATGTGACGAGGGTAGGTAGATGGATGTCCCCTGATGAACTAGCTCAAATGCAAAATAGTGGCAAAGTTATTCAAGGTGGTGGGGGACAAACATTCATTTCCACTAATGGAGCCTCGGACTTTAAAGGTACTGCACCAGCAGGGTCAGTTTATGCTGAATTTGATGTTTCTACTAAAAGCTTGTTGCAAGGTGGGAAAGACGGTTGGTTTAAATTAATCGGTCCAGATGCAAGTAAGTCACAGCAATTTATGCTGAATAAGCAAGGAGGCACACAATTGCCTGATGTAAAAAATATTTCAATTATAGATAAAAAATAGATGGTTATTTAAATTATGGATATTAACTTTTTTAAGAAAAAAATAGAGCCAATTTTAGTGGGATATAGCTTTCAATACACTTCTTTTCTTGATGGTGATTTTGGCGATCTCGAACGAGTTGAATTCGAGGGGCACAATAAAGTCGGAACTGTTGATTTTTGGTCAAAAGGTTGGATAAGCATTGATATATATGACCTTATACTCGATGACCAAAGGCTCAATTTATTGTTAGGCCCTGATGAGGAGCAGTTGAAAGCCATAGAAACTTTAGTAAAGCTCTTGAATGGTATTGAAGAAAATGGCAATTAATTTGCCATTCTTCTATTCACATAACGGCCCCGGCTAAAACAGACCGGGATCGTTGTTTTTATCGGTCAGAACCTTAGCTCCGCCTCAATCACCAGTCGCCCGCGCTCGACGGTGACGATAACCGGCTGTCCGGTGTTAAAACCGAGGTCTTCCAGCCAGCGGCCCTTCAGCGTGAGTTGCGGCGGCGGGTTGCCCTTCATGCCGTTGGGGGCGTAACCGACGGTGTAATGCCGTTGTGGCTCTTTTACTTCAGTTGCGCGGGGTTCTGACTTAGAATCGCGTTCAGCCATGATTAACTACCTCACTTAGTGGGTTATGGTGAGCGACCTGACAGTGTTCCCGCGCTGGCGGGTCGCGCTAAAATTACGGTTAACTCGGTGTCTTACGTGTAAAACGGTTGGCATCGTGCTTGAGGATCAATGACTCCAGCAGCACTCTGGCCACTTCCTTCTCTTCAGGTGAGAACTGACTCACCGCCTCAAACTGCAAGCGCAGCTCATCGTCGGGGTTGCGTTCAGCCTTATCAAAAACAAGCGTATCTGCACTGACCGACAGCGCACAGGACAGCTTACGGATAATCTCCAGCGTGGGCTGAACTTCGTCAGACTCATAGCGGCGTATCATCGTCACGTGACAGCCCACCTTCTCAGCCAGAGCCGCTTGTGTCAGCTTACGGTCTTTACGCAGGGCAGCAAGACGTTTACCAAAGTCCATAGATATTACTCGCCAAGGAAACAATGCCAGCATCTTAACCCCCTGTATCGTAAGTGGCACTTGTAATATACCATATATGCATGTATAAATAAACCATAAAGGCATATTGACAGGTTTTTTACAGGAGTGACGGAATGGGACGACTGACACCGGCAGAACTGGCGCGACTCAAGCATGAGGTGTCATTGCTGAGCGTGGCGCAAAGTCAGGGACATGTGCTGAAAAAGCAGGGTGACGACAGCTATGTGTGTCTGTGTCCGTTCCACCGGGAGAAAACGCCGTCCTGCGTTATCACGCCATCAAAGAACCTGTATCACTGCTTCGGCTGCGGCGCGTCGGGGTCGGTGCTGGACTGGCTGCAACACACCGAGCGGCTGACCTACCCGCAGACTCTGGTGCGGCTGCGGGAGCTGGCCGGAACCCCGTCTTCTTTAGCCGCCGTCCCTGTACTGGCTTCGCCGCCAGTGGCGCGGACGCCGCTGTCTGACCTGGATGATGACGGTCAGGCGTTGTTGCATCAGGTTATCGACTTCTATCACCACAATCTGCTGACCAGCCCGGAGGCGCAGCAGTGGCTGGTCAGTCGCGGGCTGAACCATCCTGAACTGGTAAGCCATTTTAAGCTGGGGTTCGCGGGTCATCACGGTATCGGCGGCAGCGCGGGGCTGTTGCCGTCCTCGTCAAGCGGTGAGGGAAAACGGCTGCGTGAGCGGCTGGCCGGGCTGGGGGTGTTGCGGGCGAGTACGCGACAAGACCACTTCCGGGGCTGTGTGGTGATGCCGGTTATCGGCTGGTCGGAATCGGCTGACGTGGCGCAGCGCGGGCGGGTGTTGCAGTTGTACGGTCGCCGGACCACGGCGGACTACGCGGTGAAGAAAGGGGCGGCGAAGCATCTTTATCTGCCGTCACCGTTAAGCGGGGTGTGGAATGAGGAAGCGCTGAAGGCGTCGTCAGAGGTCATCCTGTGTGAAGCGTTAATCGATGCGATGACCTTCTGGTGCGCGGGGTTCCGCCATGTGACCACGGCTTACGGGGCGAACGGTTTTACCGCTGAGCATCTGGCGGCGTTGCAGTACCACGGGGTCAAGCGGGTGTTAATCGCCTATGACCGGGATGAGGCAGGCGACCGGGGTGCGGTAGCCGTGGCCGCTGACCTGCTGGAAGGCGGTATCGGGGCGTGGCGGGTGCAGTTCCCTGCGGGGCTGGATGCGAATGCCTATGCGCTGAAAAGTGGTAATCCTGAAGCGGCGTTAGGGCTGGCGCTGGAGCAGGCACAATGGATGGGTAAAGGCATGGTTCCCGGTGTGGTGTTCTCGCATGAAACGCCGGTATCTGGCGTGAGTGAAACCCCTCCTTCTTTAGCTGCCCAGCCGAATGAACCAACAACACCACCGGTTCAGGCACTTATCCCGTGCGAACAAACGGATACGGGCGAGCTGCTGTTACGCGCCGGACCACGGGTGTGGCGGGTGCGGGGCTGGCAGAAGAACAGCGTTGCCGAGGTGATGAAAGTCAACGTGCAGGTGCGGGATGAGAGTACCGGTGCGTTCCATGTGGACTCACTGGATATGTACAGTTCACGTCATCGTCAGGGTTATATCAGCGCAGCGGCGGTTGAACTGGGCTGTGAGTCCTCGGTCATCAAACGTGAATGCGGTCGGGTGCTGCTGATGCTGGAGCAGAAGCAGGATGAAGCGCGACAATCTACGGTGCAGTCGGACGCTACAGCGGCGGTGACGGTCAGCGCGGAAGACGAAGCGGCAGCGCTGGCATTACTCAAATCTCCCGACCTGACTGAACGCATCATCAATGATCTGGCGTCGTGCGGCGTGGTGGGAGAAAGCACCAATCTGCTGACCGGGTATCTGGCGGCGACGTCGCGCAAGCTGGATAAACCGCTTGCGGTGCTGATACAGAGCAGTTCGGCGGCGGGGAAATCCTCGCTGATGGACGCGGTGCTGGGGCTGATGCCGGAAGAAGAGCGCATCCAGTACTCGGCGATGACCGGGCAGAGCCTGTACTACCTTGGCGAGACCTCGCTACAGCACAAGATACTGGCGATAGCGGAAGAAGAAGGGGTGCGGCAGGCGGCGTATGCGCTGAAGCTGTTGCAGTCGGACGGGGAGCTGAAGATAGCCTCGACCGGGAAGAACGAGCAGAGCGGCGAACTGGTGACACGGGAATACAAGGTACAGGGACCGGTGATGCTGATGCTGACCACCACGGCCATCGACGTAGACGAAGAGCTGCTGAACCGCTGTCTGGTTCTGACGGTGAATGAATCCAGAGAGCAGACGCAGGCGATACACGCGATGCAGCGTCACGGCCAGACGCTGGAAGGGCTGCTTCAGTCCTCAGAAAAGCAGTATCTGACCCGGCTACACCAGAACGCGCAGCGGCTGTTGAGGCCGCTGAAGGTGGTGAACCCGTATGCCGACCGGCTGACGTTCCTGAGTGATAAAACCCGCACCCGGCGCGACCATATGAAATACCTGACCTTAATCCAGTCCATCGCGTTGTTACATCACTACCAGCGGGAAGTGAAACGGGTCGAGCACCGGGGGCAGGTTATCGAGTATATCGAGGTGGCACAGAGTGATATCGCGTTAGCCAATCACCTGGCGCATGAGGTACTGGGGCGAACGCTGGACGAGATGCCGCCACAGACGCGGAAGCTGTTGCTGCTGATACAGACGATGGTGAGCGATATGGCACAGCGTCAGGGCTGTCAGTCGGGAGAGGTGCGGTTCACGCGGCGGGACATCCGGGGTTACACCAACTGGAGTGACAGCCAGCTCAAGAACCACTGTCTGCGGCTGAGTGAAATGGAATATCTGCTGCTGCACGGCGGTAGTCGGGGTCATCTGTTGCAGTACGAGCTGCTGTGGGACGGTGGCAACGGTGATGAAAGTCACCTGTGCGGTCTGCTTCATGTGGCTGAACATGAGGGCGATGAGTGCAAGTCTGGTCAGGATGAAGATAAGTCTGGCTCAAGTCTGCCTCAAGTCGGGGGCAAGTCTGGTGTGGAAAATACCGGGTCAGCCCAGACAGCACAAGGCGTTAACGGTCTGCAAGTCTGTCCTGAAGCAAATGCGGTAATAAAGGGAAAACGAAAATCGCCCGTTGGCGTACTGCCTGCTGCCAGTGTTGATGACCCGTTATCAGAGGGCAGTGAACGCAAGTCTGACTTGGTGGAGGATAAGTCTGGCTCAAGTCTGCCTCAAGTTCGGGTCAAGTCTGGTATGGAAAAAGTGGCATCAGGCCAGACAGCGCAAGGGCTGGACGCCGAAGTGGTCGGGGTTGCACCGGAAGCAGTAATAAGAGGAAAAAGAAAACGTGCTGCTGCTATCGCCCCCAATGTCAACAAGGAGGTGACGCATGGCCAACCGTAAACCGCGAGCGGGTGCGCTGCTGACAGTGGATGAGGTCTACCGTCAGCCTGTTGGTCCGGCCAGCGACCCGAAGAGCCTGTACGCGCTGCTACTGCGGTTCGTGGTGTGGCGGCGGGAGCGCAACGGGTCGGAAGCGACGCTGAAGGTACAAACACATCACCAGTACCGGTTCATCCTGTGGGCGGCAGAGCGGGGTGTGCATTATGCCCGTGACGTAACCCGCCCCATCCTTGAACGCTACCAGCGGCATCTGTACCAGTACCGCAAAGGCAACGGTGAACCCCTCTCCACCCGGACCCAGCGCACGGCGTTACAGCCGTTGCAGGTGTGGTTCAGTTGGCTGACGAAACAGCATCTGATACTGGCGAACCCGGCGGCCGACCTGGAACTGCCGAAGCTGGAAAAGCGACTGCCGCGCACGATACTGAGCGTGGAGGACGTGGAGCAGGTGCTGGCGTTGCCCGACCTGACGACGCTTCAGGGTCAGCGTGACCGTGCGCTGATGGAGCTGCTGTGGTCAACGGGGCTGCGCAGAGGCGAGGTGGCAAAGCTGGACGTCTACAGCGTGGACGGGAGCCGTAAAACGGTGACGGTGAGGCAGGGCAAGGGAAGAAAAGACCGGGTTATCCCGATAGGAAACCGGGCGCTGCGCTGGCTGAGTCACTACCAGCAACAGGTGAGGCCGCAACTGCTGGTCAGTCAGGACATTACCGCGCTGTTCGTGGCGCTGGATGGAATCGCGGGACTGACGGCGAACGGCATTACCCACACGGTCGGCCACTACATCAGGGCATCGGGACTCGCGCCGTGGGGAAGCTGTCACCTGTTCCGCCATGCGATGGCAACACAGATGCTGGAGAACGGGGCAGATATCCGGTGGATACAGGCGATGCTGGGTCATGCGAGCGTGGAGAGCACGCAAATCTATACGCAAGTCTCCATCAAGGCGTTATCCGCAGTCCATGCGAGTACGCACCCGGCGGAGCGTGAGGCAGAGGAAGAAACCGGGCTGCTGGCTGACCTGACGGCAGAAGAGGAGGCGCATCAGAAAGAAGGGGTTGACGGAACGGGAGAGGAAGAAAATACTAACAGATAATAATAGATACTATCCTGTGTAGTTGGAGGCAATAATGGCAACCAGTATCGCGTTAAGTCCTTACTTCGAGCAATTTATCCGTGAACAAATCGAAAGTGGTCGTTACAACAATGTCAGCGAGGTCATCCGTGCAGGGTTGCGGGCACTGGAGGAGCGAGAGCAGCAGGTAAAGCTTGATGCGCTACGGACGGCGGTCGAGTTGGGCGTAAACAGCGGAAAGGGCAAGGATGCTGAAGCGGTGTTCGGGCGTCTGTCGCAGAAATACCGGAACATGGCTGAAGGTGAGGAAGCGGAATGAAACTGACGGTATCGCCGCTGGCAGAGCAGGATATCGAAGCGATAGGTGACTATATCGCGCAAGATAACCCGGTACGGGCGCTGAGCTTTACCGAAGACTTGTACCGGCAGTGTTGTGTAATCGGCGACAATCCCTGGCTCTACCGTGAGCGTCCAGAGCTGGGGCAATCCATCCGAAGTTGTGTCTATGGTCGTTATCTTATCCTGTATGGAACGACGGATACGGAGGTCAGGATAGAGCGTGTCTTGCACGGTGCGCGTGATATCGACAATCTGTTCTCCGATGTACCAAATAGTCACAAAAGTTAGCTCGTTCTCTTCAAGGCCGCAGGGTACGGCGTCGGGCAAAAGCTGCGCCATCCGTGGCGCAGCGCTTGCCTTGTTCAGGCTGGGCACTCCGGCGGTAAATGCCGCCCGGCCAGCGCCCACCTCAGTCACTCCCTTTATCTCACGTTGCTGGCCGAACGTCATTCAACATAATGTGGCATTACGCGAAAGCCGCTGAACGCGGCCAACGCGCAACGAACATTATGTCGGCGCCGGGCAGCTAATGGGCGCGCTGCGGACTGCTTCGGCAGTGGTGAGCGGCTGGCCGCCGGGGTTGGGCTCTGTGGCGCGGTGTGGCGCACAGGGCTGCGCCCTCTGCTGCAAACCTCAGCGTGCTTCCCTGGCTCTGACGGAGTGGCCGCCGTCCCTGGCGGCGCAGGCTTCGGCGTCAATCCTCAGCAAACATCAACGTCAACATCAAAGCAGAAGCCGTTCCTGCGTCACGGCGCTGAAGGGCTTTACCTCGCCCCCGCCCAACCCTGCTGCACTGGCTGCGCCCGGCTCGCAGTCGCCGGCTCCTTGCTCGTTCCCGTGCTCGCCATCTCCGCCCCGTGCGGCCCCCGCCGGGGGCCTCCCGCTAAGGCGTTGTCTTGCGGGCTTCACCAGCCCGCACCCGGCAGACGCTTCACCGTCCCACAGCAAGCTGCGGAACGGCTCGCGCCGCGATAAAACCCGGTTCAACAACAAAACGACTACTGGCAGCGACTTGGGCTGCTGCTATGATGTGGCGGTTGCAGGCGGTAAGGTCACGGCGGGGCGGTAGCGTGCCGGGGGCTAAAAACGCGTATCGGGGCTTCGGAGTCGGGGCATCGAAACGCATCAGAAAAAACCAGCTGTAACTGGCTGACGGCACAGGGAAAAGTGAAGTTCGCTGGCTGAGTCCGCACCGGAAAACGTTGTTGTTGAGAATAACTTCCTAAACAAAGGGAGGCCGGTTGAGTTTGCTGAAAAACTGAAAGCGTGTAGCGGTGAGCCATCCTGCGAGCAGGGCGTGCGCAAGGACATGGCGAAGGAGTCGGCAGAAAATATCCAGAAGCTGAAGTCTTGCTGGGAAGCAGGTGATAGCGCCTGTGTTGCAGCAATGCGCAGCCAGATAGAAACCGATGGAAAAGCTTACGCTCAACTTGGTGTACAGGATGCTCTGGCGGGACGTAGTTATGAAAACAGTGCGAACTGGTATGCTGATATCATCGAACAATGCGCAGGTAAATGTGGCTGGCTGGAGTCAGCGCTGGCGAAGACAGCCGCAGATGGCCTGACTAATGCTGTGTATGGGGCGTTAGGTACGGGTAGTTTGACGAAGCCTGGGCAGACGGTGGAGCCGACCAACCCGACAACCAATTCTCAAGGGGTCACTACGAGTAATGCTGCTACTTCATTAAAAGTCGGTGAAAGCAGAGTTATTGATGGGATAAATGTGACGAGGGTAGGTAGATGGATGTCCCCTGATGAACTAGCTCAAATGCAAAATAGTGGCAAAGTTATTCAAGGTGGTGGGGGACAAACATTCATTTCCACTAATGGAGCCTCGGACTTTAAAGGTACTGCACCAGCAGGGTCAGTTTATGCTGAATTTGATGTTTCTACTAAAAGCTTGTTGCAAGGTGGGAAAGACGGTTGGTTTAAATTAATCGGTCCAGATGCAAGTAAGTCACAGCAATTTATGCTGAATAAGCAAGGAGGCACACAATTGCCTGATGTAAAAAATATTTCAATTATAGATAAAAAATAGATGGTTATTTAAATTATGGATATTAACTTTTTTAAGAAAAAAATAGAGCCAATTTTAGTGGGATATAGCTTTCAATACACTTCTTTTCTTGATGGTGATTTTGGCGATCTCGAACGAGTTGAATTCGAGGGGCACAATAAAGTCGGAACTGTTGATTTTTGGTCAAAAGGTTGGATAAGCATTGATATATATGACCTTATACTCGATGACCAAAGGCTCAATTTATTGTTAGGCCCTGATGAGGAGCAGTTGAAAGCCATAGAAACTTTAGTAAAGCTCTTGAATGGTATTGAAGAAAATGGCAATTAATTTGCCATTCTTCTATTCACATAACGGCCCCGGCTAAAACAGACCGGGATCGTTGTTTTTATCGGTCAGAACCTTAGCTCCGCCTCAATCACCAGTCGCCCGCGCTCGACGGTGACGATAACCGGCTGTCCGGTGTTAAAACCGAGGTCTTCCAGCCAGCGGCCCTTCAGCGTGAGTTGCGGCGGCGGGTTGCCCTTCATGCCGTTGGGGGCGTAACCGACGGTGTAATGCCGTTGTGGCTCTTTTACTTCAGTTGCGCGGGGTTCTGACTTAGAATCGCGTTCAGCCATGATTAACTACCTCACTTAGTGGGTTATGGTGAGCGACCTGACAGTGTTCCCGCGCTGGCGGGTCGCGCTAAAATTACGGTTAACTCGGTGTCTTACGTGTAAAACGGTTGGCATCGTGCTTGAGGATCAATGACTCCAGCAGCACTCTGGCCACTTCCTTCTCTTCAGGTGAGAACTGACTCACCGCCTCAAACTGCAAGCGCAGCTCATCGTCGGGGTTGCGTTCAGCCTTATCAAAAACAAGCGTATCTGCACTGACCGACAGCGCACAGGACAGCTTACGGATAATCTCCAGCGTGGGCTGAACTTCGTCAGACTCATAGCGGCGTATCATCGTCACGTGACAGCCCACCTTCTCAGCCAGAGCCGCTTGTGTCAGCTTACGGTCTTTACGCAGGGCAGCAAGACGTTTACCAAAGTCCATAGATATTACTCGCCAAGGAAACAATGCCAGCATCTTAACCCCCTGTATCGTAAGTGGCACTTGTAATATACCATATATGCATGTATAAATAAACCATAAAGGCATATTGACAGGTTTTTTACAGGAGTGACGGAATGGGACGACTGACACCGGCAGAACTGGCGCGACTCAAGCATGAGGTGTCATTGCTGAGCGTGGCGCAAAGTCAGGGACATGTGCTGAAAAAGCAGGGTGACGACAGCTATGTGTGTCTGTGTCCGTTCCACCGGGAGAAAACGCCGTCCTGCGTTATCACGCCATCAAAGAACCTGTATCACTGCTTCGGCTGCGGCGCGTCGGGGTCGGTGCTGGACTGGCTGCAACACACCGAGCGGCTGACCTACCCGCAGACTCTGGTGCGGCTGCGGGAGCTGGCCGGAACCCCGTCTTCTTTAGCCGCCGTCCCTGTACTGGCTTCGCCGCCAGTGGCGCGGACGCCGCTGTCTGACCTGGATGATGACGGTCAGGCGTTGTTGCATCAGGTTATCGACTTCTATCACCACAATCTGCTGACCAGCCCGGAGGCGCAGCAGTGGCTGGTCAGTCGCGGGCTGAACCATCCTGAACTGGTAAGCCATTTTAAGCTGGGGTTCGCGGGTCATCACGGTATCGGCGGCAGCGCGGGGCTGTTGCCGTCCTCGTCAAGCGGTGAGGGAAAACGGCTGCGTGAGCGGCTGGCCGGGCTGGGGGTGTTGCGGGCGAGTACGCGACAAGACCACTTCCGGGGCTGTGTGGTGATGCCGGTTATCGGCTGGTCGGAATCGGCTGACGTGGCGCAGCGCGGGCGGGTGTTGCAGTTGTACGGTCGCCGGACCACGGCGGACTACGCGGTGAAGAAAGGGGCGGCGAAGCATCTTTATCTGCCGTCACCGTTAAGCGGGGTGTGGAATGAGGAAGCGCTGAAGGCGTCGTCAGAGGTCATCCTGTGTGAAGCGTTAATCGATGCGATGACCTTCTGGTGCGCGGGGTTCCGCCATGTGACCACGGCTTACGGGGCGAACGGTTTTACCGCTGAGCATCTGGCGGCGTTGCAGTACCACGGGGTCAAGCGGGTGTTAATCGCCTATGACCGGGATGAGGCAGGCGACCGGGGTGCGGTAGCCGTGGCCGCTGACCTGCTGGAAGGCGGTATCGGGGCGTGGCGGGTGCAGTTCCCTGCGGGGCTGGATGCGAATGCCTATGCGCTGAAAAGTGGTAATCCTGAAGCGGCGTTAGGGCTGGCGCTGGAGCAGGCACAATGGATGGGTAAAGGCATGGTTCCCGGTGTGGTGTTCTCGCATGAAACGCCGGTATCTGGCGTGAGTGAAACCCCTCCTTCTTTAGCTGCCCAGCCGAATGAACCAACAACACCACCGGTTCAGGCACTTATCCCGTGCGAACAAACGGATACGGGCGAGCTGCTGTTACGCGCCGGACCACGGGTGTGGCGGGTGCGGGGCTGGCAGAAGAACAGCGTTGCCGAGGTGATGAAAGTCAACGTGCAGGTGCGGGATGAGAGTACCGGTGCGTTCCATGTGGACTCACTGGATATGTACAGTTCACGTCATCGTCAGGGTTATATCAGCGCAGCGGCGGTTGAACTGGGCTGTGAGTCCTCGGTCATCAAACGTGAATGCGGTCGGGTGCTGCTGATGCTGGAGCAGAAGCAGGATGAAGCGCGACAATCTACGGTGCAGTCGGACGCTACAGCGGCGGTGACGGTCAGCGCGGAAGACGAAGCGGCAGCGCTGGCATTACTCAAATCTCCCGACCTGACTGAACGCATCATCAATGATCTGGCGTCGTGCGGCGTGGTGGGAGAAAGCACCAATCTGCTGACCGGGTATCTGGCGGCGACGTCGCGCAAGCTGGATAAACCGCTTGCGGTGCTGATACAGAGCAGTTCGGCGGCGGGGAAATCCTCGCTGATGGACGCGGTGCTGGGGCTGATGCCGGAAGAAGAGCGCATCCAGTACTCGGCGATGACCGGGCAGAGCCTGTACTACCTTGGCGAGACCTCGCTACAGCACAAGATACTGGCGATAGCGGAAGAAGAAGGGGTGCGGCAGGCGGCGTATGCGCTGAAGCTGTTGCAGTCGGACGGGGAGCTGAAGATAGCCTCGACCGGGAAGAACGAGCAGAGCGGCGAACTGGTGACACGGGAATACAAGGTACAGGGACCGGTGATGCTGATGCTGACCACCACGGCCATCGACGTAGACGAAGAGCTGCTGAACCGCTGTCTGGTTCTGACGGTGAATGAATCCAGAGAGCAGACGCAGGCGATACACGCGATGCAGCGTCACGGCCAGACGCTGGAAGGGCTGCTTCAGTCCTCAGAAAAGCAGTATCTGACCCGGCTACACCAGAACGCGCAGCGGCTGTTGAGGCCGCTGAAGGTGGTGAACCCGTATGCCGACCGGCTGACGTTCCTGAGTGATAAAACCCGCACCCGGCGCGACCATATGAAATACCTGACCTTAATCCAGTCCATCGCGTTGTTACATCACTACCAGCGGGAAGTGAAACGGGTCGAGCACCGGGGGCAGGTTATCGAGTATATCGAGGTGGCACAGAGTGATATCGCGTTAGCCAATCACCTGGCGCATGAGGTACTGGGGCGAACGCTGGACGAGATGCCGCCACAGACGCGGAAGCTGTTGCTGCTGATACAGACGATGGTGAGCGATATGGCACAGCGTCAGGGCTGTCAGTCGGGAGAGGTGCGGTTCACGCGGCGGGACATCCGGGGTTACACCAACTGGAGTGACAGCCAGCTCAAGAACCACTGTCTGCGGCTGAGTGAAATGGAATATCTGCTGCTGCACGGCGGTAGTCGGGGTCATCTGTTGCAGTACGAGCTGCTGTGGGACGGTGGCAACGGTGATGAAAGTCACCTGTGCGGTCTGCTTCATGTGGCTGAACATGAGGGCGATGAGTGCAAGTCTGGTCAGGATGAAGATAAGTCTGGCTCAAGTCTGCCTCAAGTCGGGGGCAAGTCTGGTGTGGAAAATACCGGGTCAGCCCAGACAGCACAAGGCGTTAACGGTCTGCAAGTCTGTCCTGAAGCAAATGCGGTAATAAAGGGAAAACGAAAATCGCCCGTTGGCGTACTGCCTGCTGCCAGTGTTGATGACCCGTTATCAGAGGGCAGTGAACGCAAGTCTGACTTGGTGGAGGATAAGTCTGGCTCAAGTCTGCCTCAAGTTCGGGTCAAGTCTGGTATGGAAAAAGTGGCATCAGGCCAGACAGCGCAAGGGCTGGACGCCGAAGTGGTCGGGGTTGCACCGGAAGCAGTAATAAGAGGAAAAAGAAAACGTGCTGCTGCTATCGCCCCCAATGTCAACAAGGAGGTGACGCATGGCCAACCGTAAACCGCGAGCGGGTGCGCTGCTGACAGTGGATGAGGTCTACCGTCAGCCTGTTGGTCCGGCCAGCGACCCGAAGAGCCTGTACGCGCTGCTACTGCGGTTCGTGGTGTGGCGGCGGGAGCGCAACGGGTCGGAAGCGACGCTGAAGGTACAAACACATCACCAGTACCGGTTCATCCTGTGGGCGGCAGAGCGGGGTGTGCATTATGCCCGTGACGTAACCCGCCCCATCCTTGAACGCTACCAGCGGCATCTGTACCAGTACCGCAAAGGCAACGGTGAACCCCTCTCCACCCGGACCCAGCGCACGGCGTTACAGCCGTTGCAGGTGTGGTTCAGTTGGCTGACGAAACAGCATCTGATACTGGCGAACCCGGCGGCCGACCTGGAACTGCCGAAGCTGGAAAAGCGACTGCCGCGCACGATACTGAGCGTGGAGGACGTGGAGCAGGTGCTGGCGTTGCCCGACCTGACGACGCTTCAGGGTCAGCGTGACCGTGCGCTGATGGAGCTGCTGTGGTCAACGGGGCTGCGCAGAGGCGAGGTGGCAAAGCTGGACGTCTACAGCGTGGACGGGAGCCGTAAAACGGTGACGGTGAGGCAGGGCAAGGGAAGAAAAGACCGGGTTATCCCGATAGGAAACCGGGCGCTGCGCTGGCTGAGTCACTACCAGCAACAGGTGAGGCCGCAACTGCTGGTCAGTCAGGACATTACCGCGCTGTTCGTGGCGCTGGATGGAATCGCGGGACTGACGGCGAACGGCATTACCCACACGGTCGGCCACTACATCAGGGCATCGGGACTCGCGCCGTGGGGAAGCTGTCACCTGTTCCGCCATGCGATGGCAACACAGATGCTGGAGAACGGGGCAGATATCCGGTGGATACAGGCGATGCTGGGTCATGCGAGCGTGGAGAGCACGCAAATCTATACGCAAGTCTCCATCAAGGCGTTATCCGCAGTCCATGCGAGTACGCACCCGGCGGAGCGTGAGGCAGAGGAAGAAACCGGGCTGCTGGCTGACCTGACGGCAGAAGAGGAGGCGCATCAGAAAGAAGGGGTTGACGGAACGGGAGAGGAAGAAAATACTAACAGATAATAATAGATACTATCCTGTGTAGTTGGAGGCAATAATGGCAACCAGTATCGCGTTAAGTCCTTACTTCGAGCAATTTATCCGTGAACAAATCGAAAGTGGTCGTTACAACAATGTCAGCGAGGTCATCCGTGCAGGGTTGCGGGCACTGGAGGAGCGAGAGCAGCAGGTAAAGCTTGATGCGCTACGGACGGCGGTCGAGTTGGGCGTAAACAGCGGAAAGGGCAAGGATGCTGAAGCGGTGTTCGGGCGTCTGTCGCAGAAATACCGGAACATGGCTGAAGGTGAGGAAGCGGAATGAAACTGACGGTATCGCCGCTGGCAGAGCAGGATATCGAAGCGATAGGTGACTATATCGCGCAAGATAACCCGGTACGGGCGCTGAGCTTTACCGAAGACTTGTACCGGCAGTGTTGTGTAATCGGCGACAATCCCTGGCTCTACCGTGAGCGTCCAGAGCTGGGGCAATCCATCCGAAGTTGTGTCTATGGTCGTTATCTTATCCTGTATGGAACGACGGATACGGAGGTCAGGATAGAGCGTGTCTTGCACGGTGCGCGTGATATCGACAATCTGTTCTCCGATGTACCAAATAGTCACAAAAGTTAGCTCGTTCTCTTCAAGGCCGCAGGGTACGGCGTCGGGCAAAAGCTGCGCCATCCGTGGCGCAGCGCTTGCCTTGTTCAGGCTGGGCACTCCGGCGGTAAATGCCGCCCGGCCAGCGCCCACCTCAGTCACTCCCTTTATCTCACGTTGCTGGCCGAACGTCATTCAACATAATGTGGCATTACGCGAAAGCCGCTGAACGCGGCCAACGCGCAACGAACATTATGTCGGCGCCGGGCAGCTAATGGGCGCGCTGCGGACTGCTTCGGCAGTGGTGAGCGGCTGGCCGCCGGGGTTGGGCTCTGTGGCGCGGTGTGGCGCACAGGGCTGCGCCCTCTGCTGCAAACCTCAGCGTGCTTCCCTGGCTCTGACGGAGTGGCCGCCGTCCCTGGCGGCGCAGGCTTCGGCGTCAATCCTCAGCAAACATCAACGTCAACATCAAAGCAGAAGCCGTTCCTGCGTCACGGCGCTGAAGGGCTTTACCTCGCCCCCGCCCAACCCTGCTGCACTGGCTGCGCCCGGCTCGCAGTCGCCGGCTCCTTGCTCGTTCCCGTGCTCGCCATCTCCGCCCCGTGCGGCCCCCGCCGGGGGGCCTCCCGCTAAGGCGTTGTCTTGCGGGCTTCACCAGCCCGCACCCGGCAGACGCTTCACCGTCCCACAGCAAGCTGCGGAACGGCTCGCGCCGCGATAAAACCCGGTTCAACAACAAAACGACTACTGGCAGCGACTTGGGCTGCTGCTATGATGTGGCGGTTGCAGGCGGTAAGGTCACGGCGGGGCGGTAGCGTGCCGGGGGCTAAAAACGCGTATCGGGGCTTCGGAGTCGGGGCATCGAAACGCATCAGAAAAAACCAGCTGTAACTGGCTGACGGCACAGGGAAAAGTGAAGTTCGCTGGCTGAGTCCGCACCGGAAAACGTTGTTGTGGAGAATAACTTCTTCGGCAAAGCGCTGGTTGAAGGATGTGCGATAGCGGCACCATGCCGAACCAAGGTTGCTGAAAAGTTACTTGAGCTCGGCGTGAAAGCAGGTATTACCAGTGTTGTAGCGAAGGAAATCGCGGACAATCTCTCGTCGGAAGAGCTGGATCATCTCATCAGACTGAACATGATGGGTAATGATGAGATCACCGTGAAGTATCTGAACTCGCTTCAGGATAAGTACGGTTCTGACAATGCTTCCAATCCGAATCTTGGTAAGGATCTGACTAACGAGCAGAAGGTTGAGCTTGGCGGATCAGGATCAGGTACACCGGGCGGTTGGGAGCCTCAGGATGAAGAGAATGCCCGTAATAATGATTCTTCATCAGACCCTAAAAGCAGATCACAGTATGAACAATATGTGGATTCGTTACGTGCATCAATGGAAAAGCCCAATGTTAAGGATGATAATCTTAAAAACATAATCAATGATTTATATAGGCCAAATGCCAAAGTTGGTAGTGGAAGTACTGCGGATGCTGTTCGCTATGAATTAGCTACGGGCGAAAAAGTTGGCGGAAGGGGGCATGTTGAAAAAGCGCAAACATACTCCAAGGCTCTTCAAGATTGGTTGAATAAAAATCCTCAAGCCTCTTCAAGTGATAGAGCTGCGGCGGAAAACGTTCTGAAAGATATGCAAAATGCTCTTAAGGGTAAGAAGTGATGGATAAGTATGTTAATGAGTATCTGAGTATCTTTACTCAGAAGTCGGAATATATAAAAAATGAAGTAAATAAGAGTGTCGAATATTGGTACCCAGATCCTCCGCCGACAATTTTATTATTTTCGCTAGTAGGTAAAGCGCTAGTGAGCCAATTAGCCTCATTAGAGCAGTCAGATAAATCAATTTTTTTCCAGCACATCGAAACCGGAATAGTGTCAGATAATGATGATTTGGCAACGGCGGTAGCAACTGGTCTTATTGAATCTTTAGTTACAGCCACCGATGAAAATGAGTCTGTGTGGAAAGAAGTTGAAAGTTGTCTCCATACTGAATCAAAAAAGCACGCGCTATCGTGGAAAAATTTTGGGCAGTAATAGAATTTACCTGACTCAATAAAAGTAATCGTAAAAATCCCGGCCCCTAAAAAGGCCGGTTTTTTTTGCCTGTCTGTCATTCAGTCACAATACGGATCAGCAGTTGCCCCTGTTCAACGGTGACAATCACCGGGGTATCGGTCCCAAATCCCGCAGCTTCGAGCCAGTTGCCGGTAAGGTGCAGGCTGGGGCTGCGGCTGTAATAGCGCGTCATATCGTTGCGGTCTGCGTGGCGACGGCTGACATAGCCGACCTTCAGGTGTCGTAATGCTTGGGGTGTGGCGGGTTCTGACTTATGATGCTGCTTAGCCATAGTAACTACCTCAATGCGGCGAAAGGGCGGGAAACCGGCACGGGCAACAGCTGGTCAGAAACCACGGTGGATGCGGGTAACCACGTCACGCTGAAAAGCGAGCGCGACACGCGGCTGACTGGCGCGCAGGTGAACGGCGAGCGCATTGATGTTGATGCCGGACGTAATCTGCTGCTGCAAAGCCAGCAGGACAGCGAGCGTTATGATTCCAGACAGGTGAGCGGGTCGGCGGGCGGCAGCTTTACCTGGGGCGGCGGGGGCGGTAGCGGCTATATCAGCCTCAGCAAAGACAAGATGCACAGCAATTATGACAGCGTGCAGCAGCAAACCGTGCTCTTTGCGGGTAAAGAAGGATTTGGTATAAAAACCGGTGAGCACACCCAGCTTGACGCCGCGGTCATTGGCTCCACCGCCAGCGCCGAGAAAAATCGGCTGGACACGGGGACGCTGGGCTGGAGCGGGCTCAACAACAAAGCCGAGTTCAAGGTGGAGCACAGCGGCGCCGGGTTCAGCGCCAGCCCGTCCCTGAACGGCAGTATGCTGTCGACGCTGGCGATGAATGTGCCGTCGGCGCTGATGTCGCTGGGTAGCCGCGGCAATGCGTCCAGCACCACCTATGCGGCGGTGAGCGACGGCACGTTGTTGTTGCGGGACACGGCGAAGCAGGTGCAGGATATCACTACGCTGAGCCGTGACGTTGAGCACGCGAACAACGCGCTCAGCCCGATCTTTAACAAAGAGAAAGAGCAAAAACGCCTGAAACAGGCGCAGCTGATTGGTGAAATCGGCGCGCAGGTGATGGATATCGTGCGCACGGAAGGCGAGCTGAAAGCACAGAAAGCCGCGGAGGCTAAAGGCGATGCCACCGTCAAACGTCCGCAGGACGGTGATTCGGCGCAGGAATGGGAAGTCTATAAAAAGGCGCTGACGGAATCACCGACCTACAAAGCCGAGATGCAGAAATACGGCACGGGCAGTGACTTCCAGCGTGCGGCACAGGCGGCCACGGCGGCGATTCAGGCACTGGCGGGCGGGGATATCCAGAAAGCGATTGCCAGCGGGGCGTCACCGTATCTGGCGCAACTGGTGAAAGACGTCACGCTACCGAAGGATGAAAGCAAAATCACGGCGTCGGATATCGCGGCCAACGCGATGGCGCACGCGGTGGTGGGGGCGGTGGTCGCGCAACTGTCGGGTCAGGATGCGGCGGCGGGGGCCATCGGTGCCTCCAGCGGTGAACTGGCCGCCCGCGCCATCATGGCGGAGCAATACCCGGGCAAGACGGCAAACGACCTGACGGAAGAGGAAAAGCAGTCGGTCAGCGCGCTTTCCACGCTGGCCTCCGGGCTGATATCCGGTCTGGCGAGCAACAGCACGGCCTCCGCCGCGAGCGGTGCACAGTCCGGGCGCAATGCGGTTGAGAATAATGCGTTGAGCGTTAAGGAAAACCAGAACCGAGCCAAGGAAATGACTCAGTGCCAGGGGGATTCCTGTAGTGCTGTTATTGAAAAATATAAGAAAATAAATGCTGAGCAGCATGAAAGCGTTGTGAACTGCTCTGGTGCTCAGGATTGTGTCGATAAGGCTAATGAAGTAAGCAAGTTGCAGGCTGATTATGCCAACCGTACTAGTGAGTTGCTGGAAAAAGCACGTGCTAATGGCAGTCTGAGTCAGGAAGACCAGTACGAACTATCTATCCTTCAAGTGACTACGATCCAGCTTGAGGCAGACAGAAACGCGGCAATACATAATGCGCTGTCGTCCGGAGATTCGTCAGAAGCGAAACAGCTTGCGATAAACTCGTTGGCACAGGTCGCGGGGACCAGCGCGGCGGGAATAGCTGCGGGAGTTGGGAAAAAAGGCATCGAAAAGCCGACCACGGTTAAACCATCAGGAAATGTTTCCTCATTTGATGCTAACGAAATTCGTTTTTCACAAAATACTGTTTCTTACAATAAGACAGATCGAGGTTCAGGTGTGAAATATACTTACGATGATCTTGTTTCCAGCATGAAAAAAGACGGTTGGAAAGGTGATCCAGTTGATGTCATCAAAATGCCAGATGGAAAAATGACCAGTATGGATAATACAAGGATCAGTGCTGCCAGAGAGGCGGGCATAAAAGTTGAAGCTAGTGTTAGAAATTTTGGTGATCCATTACCAAAAGATATGGTTGATTCGGGACGTTTTGATTCTGCTAAAACATGGGGTGAAGCTATTACAGGAAGAATTAACAACCAAAGCAGTGGATTTAGTAAAAATAATCCTAATGGTTCATCTGATTCACCAAGAATAACCGGTAAAGGTAAATAAATGATTGACAGAGCAGATATGTATAAAAATTACTTATATTCTGGTTTTTCTTTTTCAGATGACTTTATTGATTATGTGTCAAATACTGAGTTAGAGGATATAGAATCATGGTGGTTATTCTGTTGTTCTCAAAATTATGTTGACTTTTGGTGTAAAAAAATTAGAGAGCTTTATCCAGAGAGGAAATTAATACCTTTTGCGAATTGGCGTTATTCTGATGATATAGCTTGTTTTGATGGTGAAGATACGTCAGGCGATCCAAAAGTATACTATGTTCACTGCTTTGCTTCGACGGGCTGGGAAGACAGGGGATATACTGATAATTTTACTGAATGGCTGAAAATGGCTCGCCTTGAGTCAGCCCGCTATAAAGCAGAGCAGGCTGATGATGAGTCGTAACTATTCCTGAATGAACTGATAAGGCACTTGTTCTGTCAACCAGACGCCATTATCAGCCTGATAGAATTTAAAGCCCTGTTCATACATAGTCAGGGCTTTTACTTTTAGTACCATTGGTTTTCCATGACGACTTCCAACTTGAATTGCTGTCTCTTCATTAGCAGATAGATGAACATATTGTCGCTCTTTTGCATTTAATCCCTGAGTACGAATTGATATGACAAATCGTGTTGCCGTTCCATGATATAAACATTCGGGAGGTTTTTTTTCTTCATATTTTATATCAACCTGTTGTGAGGAGTGCCCTTGATCTGCCCGGATACGTAATCCATCATCTGAAATCGTAAAGCGCTTTTTATTACTATTATTAACGATACTATGAATAATATTATTGTCGAGTGTATAGCCTTCTTCAGCGGCACAAAGAATAAGATCGTTTATAACGGCCCATCCTTCTTTGTCCAAAGATAAACCTATGGATTCAGGCTGATGGCGTAATATGTAACTTAAAAACTTGCTAATATCTGTGCTTTTTTTGTTCATGATAATAATCTCAAATAAACGCAGATCCCTAAAAGCTGGGATTCTTACATTTACTGGTCAAAACCTCAACTTAATCTCAATTTCAATCACTGTCCGCTCCGTTCATGGTGGCAATAACGTGCTGTTAGGTATTAAAATCGGGTTCTTCTAGCGGCTTACCACTGAACTTAGTCTGCAGGCTGAGTAGTTTTAGGTTCTGGTTCAGCTACCTGTAGGTAACATTATCGGTGCGATAGGTGGAGAATTTATCAGCAATGCAGTCAAGGATGAAGTTAATGAAAAGAACAAAGAAGCCTCTTGGAGGTTTGCTGTTTCTAAGCATTGCATACATGGTTCTCTGTCATTTAATAATTACAATTTTGAACTATTAATGATATTATCAATGGAATATTAATAATTTTCAGTATTTTGTTTTTTAGTGATGAAATGAAAAATAAATTTCACCCCTAGTTCTTTCATTATAAGATAGTGAAAAATAACATCATTAAAATTTAAATAATTTCATAATAAAAGTAATATCACTCTATCTTCCTTTGTGTTTTCATCTATCCCCGTGTTTGTGCTGAATACAGCAACCTCTTTTTATCCATTCAATATTTTTAACTATATTGTTCGCTTTTTCTTCGTATGTGTTTTTATTTAATCCTGTAAACTCAAGACTAAAGACCATAATATCAGTATGGAAATCAACTTCGCACGAGAGATATCGTGATGAAGGATCATGCGCTTCTATTTTGATTTCATTTTTGACGATCTCATCTCGTTGAGCCAATCCTGCGTGTCGCTGGCTTGCGATCCGCTGGTCACACCGTTGCCGTTTTAACGGCTGCTATCTGTCGTTTGTCGGTACGGGTTTTATTCATTAAGTGAAGGAAATCACAATGCAATACACTGGGAAGTACCTGAAGAAAACAGTGCTGATGCTGGCCATGATGGCCGGGCTCAGCGTCGGGTAAAGTCAGGCGGGCGTCGAAATTGAAACGCGCTCGCTGGATCAAATCTATCAGAGTGCGTTGAGAGAAGGCGGTACGGTTACCGTGTATGCCGGTGGCGATGTGCAGTCACAGCAGGCTGGTTTCAAGCGAGCGTTTGAGACACGTTTTCCTGGCATGAAACTGAATGTGATTGTCGATTACAGCAAATACCATGATGCCCGTATTGATAACCAATTGGCGACCGGCACCCTGATTCCTGACGTGGTGCAGTTGCAAACGGTGCAGAATTTTCCTCGCTGGAAAAAGGAAGGCGTGTTGTTGAATTACAAACCACGCGGCTGGGACAAGATTTACCCAGAGTTTCGTGATGCCGACGGTGCGTGGATCGGTGCTTATGTCATCGCCTTCAGCAATCTGGTCAATACCCAACTTCTGGATGAAAAATCTTGGCCGCGCGAAGCCAATGACTACCTTCGTCCGAATCTCAGAGGCAATTTGATTCTGGCCTATCCTAACGACGACGATGCGGTACTGTTCTGGTACAAGCTGGTCGTGGACAAATACGGCTGGGATTTTGTGAAAAAATTGCAGGAGCAGGATCCTGTCTACGTGCGCGGCACCAACGTGCCCGGTGCTGAAATCGCGACCGGAAAATACAGCGCGACCTTTACCAGTTCCGGTGCGCTCGTTCCGGCTGCGGATGCCGTCACCCGTTTTGTTCTGCCGAAGTCCGATCCTTTTGTCTCCTGGGCTCAGCGTGCCGCCATCTTCAAAAAGGCTAAACACCCGGAAAGCGCCAAGCTGTATCTGAGCTGGCTGCTGGATCCGCAAACGCAGACTGAGGTCTCGCGTATGTGGTCGGTACGTACCGACGTTGAGCCGCCAGTAGGTTACAAGCCTATCTGGGAATACCGCAATACTCGCCCACAGGCATTTGCTGATTTCATGTATGACCGTGGTGCGGTCGAGCGCTTCCGCGCACAGATGAGCCTGTATGTCGGTGAAGCGAAAGGCGAACCCACGCCGGGCTGGCTTGGCGTGCATCCAGAGGTGCCTCTGGTTAACTAACGCTTAAAATTATTGCGTTACTTCATGCTGGTCACGTTAATCGTGGCCGGCATTGCATCCTGCTAAGTTCCACATGATTAAGCGCCATACGATTAAGTATCACACCCGATAATGGGGGGCTTGTTCGGTGAGGGGTTGAGCAGAATAAGCAAGAGAGGATTGCCAATGGCAGCGAGCCACCATTGGCGTGTTGAGGCTTAACGTTTATTTCTTGTTGTTGGGTTTCAAGGTTTCGCCAACGTTCAGCAGGAAGATCTCGTTATCGCGAGTCGATATGCGCGTTGAACCATCTTCCATACGGTAGCCACCCTCGGTGAAGCCAGCGCCATTCAGGAACGGGGCAACGGACTGCGGCTGATTGCGTACTGCAGCTTCCAGTGCTAACAGAGCATAAGGCTCGATAGCATCGACATCAGCGTATTGTCTGTTGTGCTCGGCCATGAAGAAGCCGTTCTTATAACGTGTGCTGATAATGTTGTCGCCCACTTTTTCCGCCAGCGACAGATAGTCTTTCACTTTGCTCGCCTGATACAGATCCAGCAGCGCGAACAGCGCATAAGGGTCACTATTCCTGGTGGCGAGATCCACTTTAACGTCTTTACCCGGTGCTGAACCTAACTCACCCAGCCCTTGTGCACGGGCGATGCCGCGTGCGACACGCCACAGCTCGGCGTCCGGTAATACGGTATAGGCGCGAGCATACGAGAGCAGGAATGAATTATCCGCAGGATAAGGCTTGATCACAGTGCCTTTTTTGCCGTAGTAACCGTCACGTGGCAGAACATAATTAGAGAGATCTTTGCCGTTAGCGAGCATCGGACGGAACGTGTTGTCCGACTCGTTATAGGCATATTTGGCAAAGGCTTTCAGGCCGTCGGTTGTCCACGTTAGCAGTTCTTTGCCTTCCGCCCCTAAATCTTTACCCAACTGGAGCTGCATAAGCGCATTTTCGGAATAGATCGTACTGGTGCGTCCTTTCAGCATCATATTGCCTTCCAGCGCGGTGGGGCCGAATTCCGGGCCAAACTGACGCTGGGCGCGATCGCCGTATTTGGAATGCGTATCGGCATCGTCGGTGGTTTCATCACGCTTCAGCGCCTGCGTAAACTGATACACGCCGAGCCCGGTTGCTTTGTCGCGCGGTAAAACGTACTGCTGTGCCAGACGTTTCGCCCAAACCAACGCACCGTCTTCTTTATTGTATTTGTACAGTAATGAGGCGGAATAGATCAGGTCGTTACCCGCATTCAGGAAGCTGAGGCCTTTGGTGGCGAAGAAGGGCGGCTGTTGCTCGAACGGGCTTTGCCAGAGTTCGCCCATTTTTTGCCCGTATTTACCGTGGCGACTGGTTTCCATGATCTTCCAGTCATAAACGTGCGCATTCCAGAAGCCGCGAATAAAGCGCGCGGTGGCCTCTTTATCGACGCTGAACATTAAATCGTAGTAGGGATAGGCATTTTTCAGCTCATGCACCATCTCTTTTTCGCTGGGGCCTTCCGGTTGCAGCGTTTTTAAATCAACGAAACGGTGGCCGCCCCAAATCAGCAGGCCACTCTCATCCTGATAGTGCTGGAAATGATATTTCACAATCGCTTCGGCACGCTGCTTATAGCTGGGGTTGCCGCTCAGGTTACTCAACCCAACCAGCACGCGCATCAGATTTTGCTGCGCGGAGAAGTTGGATAACACGGCGTGGCGGCCATCAGGGAAGATCCACTCCATCTGCTTGCCAGTACGCGGATCGATACCATCGGCGAGCAGCGGCGTGGGCGATTGACCGTGGTAATGGTCACCGGCTTTGGTCAGTACGTTGTCAACATACTGATTGACGATAGTGAGGCGGTCTGGTGTGGCGGCGCTGGCCTGTAAAGCAACCAGACCAGCAAGGAGCGACAGCGCAAATCTTTTCATTTTTATCTACCTGTGTAGCTTGTAATAAAGGGATCCTGCTTGATGAACAGGATCCCCGAGAAACATGGCATAGCAGTCAGTTATTGTTAGAACGCTAAGTCGTGGCTAGAACGTATAGGTGAAGCCGACTTTCCCTTTTCCTTCACGCGATTTCACATCGCGCCCGCTGGCGACATCTTCAACGCCAATGTGTGCTGTCCAGTTGTCGTTGATGGTGTAAGACACATCAAAATCCTGCTGATAGTCATGCTTTTTGTTGTTTTGCAGCACGTAATCGGCGTGATAGTAGTAAGCGGTGTACGCCAGCGTGAAGTTATCGAAACCTTTGTAGGCCACGCCTGCTTCATAGCGGTGACGGTGGGTGTCATCATCCGTGCTGGTGCGTTTGCTGCGGGTGATTTTTCTGAGGTCATAGCGATATTGCGCATGAAGATCCGTCTTGTCAGTGACAGCCCAGGTCAGTTTCAAACCCGGCGTATAGCGTGCGCCGGAACTCTGGCTAGCGCCGATATCGCCTACGATGCCTTCACCGCTGGTGCCGCCGGAGTAGAAGCGTGCTTCCAGATTCGGCGTCAGGGTTAATTCAGGCGTCAAACTGTAGGCATAGCCGGTATAAAAAGCATAAGAATTCGAGACGACATCATCGATGGTCAGATCTTTATTCTTATTATAAAAATTCAGCTCAACGCCAACGTACAGGCCATTATCCATAAAATGCCGCATGCCAATTTCATCGCCGTGGTAGCGATTCATGGTTCCCCAGCTATGTTCATAGCTGAGTTTGGTATCAGAGGCAGAAGCGGAAATAGCATAAATTTGGGCAAAGAGAATACCGGCCACAAGGTAGCGTTTTTTCATTATTGGCACCATTAATATTGGTCGTTAATTGTGAAAACTGTGCGCTGATAGACAAAATTCATTCATGAATTTATTTTTTCATCAACGCGACACGAAATACGGTGTGTTTCCTTTATAAAATTCGGTATTTCTTAGAAAACGTAGTTGAAACCAACTTTGATTTTCTCCTGGCGGCTTGATGATGTGCTGGATTGGCTAATATCATCATACTCAATGTAAGGAGTTAGCTGTTTGTTTAACTTATATTGAACTTTGAACTGATGCTCATAGTCCGTTTTACCATTGTCATAGACGGCGTATTCTCTTTCTGTGAATTCGCCCTTGCTATATTTGTACGATTTTGTGGTGTTATCGCCGATATAGTAGTTAAAGACGTAAGTCAGATTAATATTATCAAAACCAGAATAGGTTACCCCTGCATCCAAGCGGTGGCGTCCGGTGTCGGATTTTGACAAATAAGATTCCCCTGCGTGACCATATTTATCTGACGTGGAAATGGTCGAATAACGTGAACTACGTGTCGGTTTCTTATATTCATAACGGTAACGGCTATAAGTGGACCAGTCGCTGTTAATTCGATAGTTATATTTCAGCCCCGGCTGATACATCATGCTGGCATTACCGATGGAGAACTCAAAGCTGGGGGTTAAGGTAGCGGCCTTGCTTAGCTTGAAGTCCTTACCGATCACCATGCCACCAGAGCCGCCCTGCATATCATCATAGGCTACGTCGTAGTTGCTGTTCCCGCCTGCTGACGTACTGAATTTGACTTCGTACGACCAACCGTTGGTTTTCTTATGGATGAGCTTGATGGAATCTGCATGGCGGCGGTCTTCCGTCTTCCAGTTATGTTCGTACTGAAAGGTGGTTTTGCCGTCGGTTTCCGCTTGGGTAAGGAAAGGAGCGAATCCGGCACAAACGATGAGTAGGTTACGTGTGTATATTTTCATTCTGTCTTTCTCTTTCTTAATGAATAAATAATATTACTGGCGCGTGCAGTCTCTATCTTTAAAACCAGACAGTGGATACCGTTTTTTGGGCGTAAAAATAGAATCACCATAAATGATGATGACGCCATTAATAATGTCAGACAGGGCAAACACCCTGGTCAATCAGGTTTCTATCAATTCATTTACGCTTCCTTATATACGGTGTTGCTTACGAGTATTTCAATCAGCGAAATGGCTTAGGCTGATGTGTGAATGTCGATAATTTATACCGCTTACTGGTTGGCCTAATTATCAGAAGACTTGATAATTAGGCTGTGTGGCATTATGGTGAAAAGGAAACGCTGTTTCATTTATGTGGATCACACATTTGGTTACTGTTTGAAATTTTTTGTAATCATTTGGTCTGATTATTGTAAGGATAAGGAAGGGGAGTAACGACGATCGTTGTTGTCAGATTGAGGGGAATATCTCTTGATCGTTAATGATGATAGTGATATGTAATTGAGTAACAGTTAACCTGTTATCTGCCTTATTTCCGTCATCGATTGGGAAATATTCGGCGGAAAGCGATTTCCGTAAAAATGAATAAATGGTCAATAATAATTAACTATCCTGAATATTTTCAGGGAACCTATCGCGTTTTCATTCCACTCATATCCTAACTATCTCCGTCATACTGCGATCGGCAAGCGTTCAGGCCTTTCTGTATTCGAATGACGCGGGACATTCGTTTGTTAAGCCTGACGGCAGCAGAATGGAGACATCAATGATCAATCGTATTGAGAATGGAAGCCGTTGGGGAAATGCCGCGCCTTTGCCCGAGCAACATAATACCGAGGTGAGTCGGTTGAGTGGACAATCGGCTGCATTGCCCACTGCGCGGCCAGGTTCGCGTTCAATCGATTTTGGCGAGGCGTCGCCGAGCATGTCGCCAGTCTCTTCTGACTTGAGAACAATGGCACCAGCGCGCGCATTACCAACCATGCGCATTGCTGACAGTTCACTGATTGCAGAGCCCAAACCGCCCGTCGATCTTCAGGCGATAGATAGCTCGGTGCACAGTAATGCCAAGGCGTTGGAGAAATGGTCGGCGCTGTTGGGCGATCTGCCGGAGAATGAACGTGAAAAGGCCGCAAAGGAACTGAATCGCCCGCTGGCGGCGGCGAAAATGTTACAGGAGGGGGGGGGGAAACGCAGAAAAGGCGCTCGTTTATCTGCGTGAAAATCCCGCCATCTACACGGCGATGGATACGGCAAAAGACGGCGGCAGAGCCGACGGACATATCTCGAATCGGGATACGAAATCCTTTATTAAAAACATGGAGCAACGCGCCAGCGAGGCGAGCCATGCGATGAAGGAATATAGGGATAAAAATCCAACGGCCGATGCGCAGTCGCTGCGGTTAGTACAATCTTCCGCGCTTTTGCTGGCCAACGAACCGCTGCTGAACGCCGCCGATGCCAAAAAATCCTACGTGGATTCTCCGCCGAAAGAGAACGATCGCACCAGCACACTGACTGACCTGAACGCGATTATGACCGACAACCCGACGCTGTCGCCTCAGTTAAAAGCGGCTGCCCGGCTGTGGTCGCACCCTGGGTTATTCGGGATTCTGGAACATGCGGATGTCAAAGGGGAGAAACTGGCGCGAGTTCCGCATGATGGCAAGTTGATGATGAAGGATATGAAAAGCTGGATTCGTGAACAAGCGCCGGTAAACCGTCAGGAAACGGCAGATACGCTACACAATGCGGCGGCGTTGGGGCTGGCGGCAAAAACCGATATCAGCCAGTTGAATGAGGCGGTTTTTACCCAGCCGCAGCAGTACAGCGGGGCGCAAAAGTCGGCGACGCTGGTCAAACTGCAACAAACGCTGGAACAGGTGATGGCGGGGCGGGAATATCGGAATACCGAAGAAACAGAAAAGGTATTACATCAACGTATTGAAGCGCTACAGAAAGACGGGGATGTGATTCAGCATTTTGAGCAGGCGGTACCGCGTGAGGTAAACACCATTTTACTGTCCGATCCATTGCTCGTGCAGGCGGCGATGAGCCAACGTTTTTCTACGGCGTCACCGGCAGCCCCGCGAACGGTTGGGCTTGATTCCGCGCTTTCGGCTGCACCCCATGCGGGAGCGGGAGTAAAAAGCGATGCGCAGGCGGTGAAAGAGGCCGGTCGCAGCGTGATGAGTTTTGCTAAATCGTCGCTGCACGCAGAGGATTTAACCAAAGCCGCAGGGAGTAGAACGGCCATTGGATTGGCTGGCAAAGCGGGCGCAGCGATTGCCGGAAAGGTGGTGGGGGCTATCGCCGGTGAAGCCGCTGGTGCGGCGGCGGCTTCTGCCGTTGGCGCGGCAGCAGGGCCGATAGGATGGGCAGTGAGCGGGGCGCTCAGCATCGGCATGGGGATTGCGGAACTGGTGAATTTCTTCAATGCCAAAAGCAAGCTCAAACATCGGCGGGAAGATTTTGCCAAAACGGTTAATCCCGCGCTGGAACAGTTCAATATTCCTAAACCGCGCTGATGCGCTCGCTTAAATTTCAAAGCATGAGATTTTCAACGCATTAGATTTCAAAACCGGGAGCGACTTCTTTCACGGTTTTTTTACACTCTTCGGGCTTGGGTTGATTCGCCGGGAGGTTTTTACAGTCAGGCGCAAAGGGATTCAACGCATCGCGATTCAGATAGAGCACAAACAGGATCAGCAGGATGAGGGGGATCAGAATACGTTTTCTTTTCATGGTTATCTTTGGTTGCGTTGCAGAAAATGTGGATATGTTAAAAAAACAGGAAAAATTCTAACGCGTTACGCGGCTTTTGTCTTTAGCCTGCCCGGTTTCCGCCTTATTGTTGTGGTTTGGCATGGCGACATCGGCAGAGGTGAAGATGAAAAAGATTCGATTTGCGGCGATTGGGTTAGCGCACAACCACATTTATGACATGTGTCGGCAACTGGTTGATGCAGGAGCGGAACTGGTCGGCGTGTTCGAGTCCGATCCGCATCATCGGGAAAAATTCATCTCGCTTTTTCCTTCTGTTCCTTTTGCTGATTCTGCGGAGCAACTGATTGCCGATGCGTCTATCGATCTTATTGCCTGTGCGGTCATTCCCTGTGACCGAGCCGAACTGGCGCTGCGCACGTTGGATGCAGGCAAAGATTTCTTCACTGCCAAACCGCCGCTGACCTCGCTGGATCAGTTGGATGCTGTCCAGCGTCGGGTCGCGGAAACCGGTCGAAAATTTGCTGTGTACTTTAATGAACGCATCAATGTGGATAGTGCGCTGTTTGCTGGTGAACTGGTGCAACGAGGGGAAATTGGTCGCGTGATTCAGACGATCGGCGTTGGCCCGCACCGTGAACGCGGCGCGCGGCCTGACTGGTTTTATCAAAAGCGTCAATACGGCGGGATCCTCTGCGATATCGGTATTCACCAGATTGAACAGTTTCTCTATTTTACCGGCAACACCGATGCACAAGTGGTGACCAGCCAGACGGCGAATTATCATCATCCGCATCAGCCAGAATTTGAGGATTTTGGCGATGCGATGCTGCTGGGTGACAATGGGGCAACGGGCTATTTTCGCTGTGACTGGTTTACGCCGGATGGGTTGAGCGTCTGGGGCGACGGCCGCCTGACGATACTGGGGACGGAAGGCTACATCGAAATCAGGAAATACGTCGATCTGACGCGCTGTGAAAGCAACGTCGTCTATCTGGTGAATGGCAAGGGCGAACAGCGCTTTACCCCCGCAGGCCGCGTCGAACGCGCCTTTTTCCCGGATTTTCTGCGTGATTGCCGTGAGCGTACCGAGCTTGCAATGTCGCAAGCGCATATCTTCAAGGCGACAGAACTGTCGATTCTGGCGCAGCAGGCCGCGAAAAAGATCGCCTGAGAGAATCATTATCCCTATATCAATGACCCACGCTTTTTTGCAACCATGCTCCGCGATGGCGCACGGTTGTTCCTTTTCTGTGCATGGAAATTGATCGAATCAATCTAATTTCATATAAATCAATAAAATAAAATCTGGCATGGTTTTCGCTTTAGTGAATTCAATCTTGTATACCAGATGGGATTCACATCATGCCAAGAATGACAGGACTCACGCTTCAGGAATGGAAACAGCATTACCAACAGCAGGCCGATCGCGTTGGTGAAACGCTAGGCGCGCTGCTCGCCAGCTTGTCGACGGACGATCCCGCGTGGATCGCGCTGGCGACGCCTGAATTGCTTCAGGCACAAATCGCGGCGCTATTGCCTCGGTATCGTGAAAATCCCGATGCGCTGCCGCTGTTTGGCGTTCCTTTTGCCGTCAAAGATAATATTGATGTCGCAGGCTGGCCAACGAGCGCGGCATGCCCGGCATTTACCTATCTGGCTGACGAAGATGCCACTGCCGTTGCCAAACTGAAAGCGGCAGGGGCAATTGTCATTGGCAAAACCAACCTCGATCAGTTTGCGACCGGTCTGGTCGGCACACGCTCACCGTTCGGTGAAGTGCCGAACACCTTTAACGCCGAGTACATCAGCGGCGGTTCCAGCTCAGGGTCGGCTTCGGTACTGGCGCGCGGGCTGGTTGCTTTTTCCCTGGGAACCGATACCGCCGGGTCGGGGCGCGTTCCTGCCGGGTTTAACAATGTTGTCGGCCTGAAGCCGACGAAAGGGTGGCTATCGGCAAGCGGCGTAGTGCCAGCCTGTCGCCTGAACGACACCATCTCCGTGTTTGCGCTAACCGTCGAGGATGCGTTTACCGTCGCTGAACTGGCTGGCGGGTACGATGCTGCGGATGCCTACTCGCGCAGCCATCCCGCCAGCGCGCCTGCGGCGCTGCCAGCGCAGCCGCGTTTTGCTATTCCCAGCGATCCGACTTTCTTTGCCGACGTTGTCGCACAGGCTGCATGGCAGCAGGCGTTGGTCGAACTGGAAGCGGCGGGCGTGACGCTGCATCCGATCGATTTCAGTATTTTCACGCAGCTAGCCGATCAACTGTATCAAGGCCCCTGGGTGGCAGAGCGCACCGTCGCGGTGGGCGACATGCTGCGGCAGCCAGAGAGCATGGATCCGGTGGTGCACGGTATTGTGGCCAGCGGCGAACGCTTCAGCGCGGTAGAGGCGTTCAGGGCAGAATACCTGCGTGCCGAACTGGCGCGTCAGATTCAGCAAACGCTGGCATCGTTCGACGCATTGGTCGTGCCGACCTCGCCGACAATCCACACGCGTGAGGCGATGAAGCAGGAACCGGTACGCTACAACTCTCAGTTGGGTGCCTACACCAACTTTACTAATCTGGCCGATCTCTCGGCGCTGGCGCTGCCAGCACCTTTCCGTTCCGATGGCTTGCCGGCGGGGATCACGTTGATTGCGCCTGCCTGGCACGACCGTGCATTAGCGAGCTTTGGCCTGCGTTGGCAAGCACAGCTGGCGCTTCCGCTGGGGGCAACAGGAAAAACGCTGCCAGCGGGATCGGCCACCTTGCCGTTTTCTAAATCACACGTCCGCCTCGCTGTCGTCGGAGCGCACCTGACGGGCATGCCGCTGAACCATCAACTGACCAGCCGCAATGCCGTGTGGGTGGAAGAGACGCGCACGGCGGAGAACTATCGTCTTTATGCGCTGGCGAATACACAACCAGCCAAGCCCGGTTTAGCGAAAGGCAACGACGGCGCGGCGATTATCGTCGAGCTGTGGGACATTCCGCTGGCGCGTTTTGGCGAGTTTGTCGCGGAAATTCCGGCGCCGCTGGGCATTGGTACGCTGACGTTAGCCGATGGACGGCAGGTAAAAGGCTTTATTTGCGAACCGGCAGCGCTGAACGATGCCGTGGATATCACTGAATTCGGCGGCTGGCGTCACTGGCTTGCTCATCAGGAGGCGTCTCATGTTTAAGACCGTACTGATCGCTAACCGAGGGGAAATTGCCTGCCGTGCCATACGCACGCTGAAGCGCCTGGGTATCACCAGCGTGGCGATTTATTCCGACGCGGATAAAAACGCACAACACGTGAAAGAGGCCGACATCGCCGTATCGATTGGCGGTGAAAAGGCCAGCGACAGCTATCTGTGTATCGACAAGGTGCTTGCCGCCGCACAGCAGACAGGGGCAGAGGCTGTCTGGCCGGGCTATGGTTTTCTGTCCGAGAGCCTGCCGTTTGCCGCGGCGTGTGAAAAGGCCGGTATTGCGTTTGTCGGGCCAACCGCCCAGCAAATTGGTGAATTTGGTCTGAAGCACCGTGCCCGTGAATTAGCCGCTGCCGCGGGTGTGCCGATGACGCCGGGAACGCCGTTGCTGGCCTCGCTGGAGGACGCACTGGCCGCCGCCGCAGACATCGGCTATCCGGTCATGTTGAAAAGCACCGCCGGGGGCGGTGGCATCGGCCTGACGCGCTGTGCCGATGCCGTGGCGCTACAGGCCGCGTGGGAGAGCGTGCGTCGTCTGGGTGAGCAGTTCTTCAGCGATGCGGGTGTGTTCCTCGAACGCTGTATCGATCGGGCGCGTCACGTCGAAGTCCAGATTTTTGGCGATGGTAAAGGCCGCGTGGTGGCATTGGGCGAACGTGATTGCTCATTGCAGCGGCGCAACCAGAAAGTCGTGGAAGAAACGCCCGCACCGCATTTGCCGGAAAGCACGCGAGCGGCGCTGCTGGCCTCGGCGGTAAAGCTGGGTGAGCTGGTTAGCTATCGCAGCGCGGGAACGGTGGAATATATCTACGATGCCGAACGTGATGCGTTTTTCTTCCTTGAAGTGAATACCCGTTTGCAGGTGGAACACCCGGTAACGGAGTGTGTCACCGGGCTGGATTTGGTCGAATGTATGTTGCGCGTCGCGGCGGATGAACCGCTGGACTGGGCGCAATTGACGCAGGCACCGCGTGGTGCCGCGATTGAAGTCCGCATTTACGCGGAAGATCCACTGAAAAATTTCCAACCCAGCCCCGGCGTGCTGACCGAAGTGGCGTTTCCTTCTGGCGTGCGGGTTGACGGCTGGGTGAGTACCGGCACCGAGGTGTCGGCGTATTACGATCCGATGATCGCCAAGCTGATCGTTCACGCAGAGACCCGTGAGCTGGCGTTGGAGAAGATGCAGCAGGCGCTGAATGCCACGCGTTTGCATGGCATTGCCACCAATCTCGATTACCTGCGCCAGATTATCGCCACTGAGGCGTTCCGCAGTGGAACCGTGTGGACGCGGATGCTCGACAGCTTTACGCCATCGGCCTCGGTGATTGAGGTGGTTCAACCCGGCACCTGGAGCAGCGTGCAGGACTACCCTGGACGCCTCGGCTACTGGGACATCGGCGTGCCGCCGTCTGGCCCGATGGATGATTTCGCGTTCCGTCTGGCGAACCGTATTGTCGGCAACGATGAAACTGCCGCCGGACTGGAATTTACGCTACAAGGCCCGACGTTGCGCTTCCATAGCGAGGCAGTGATTGCGCTGACGGGGGCGGATTGCCCGGCGACGCTGGATGGGGAAACGGTGCCATACTGGCAACCCGTTACGGTAACGGCGGGACAAACGCTGACGCTGGGGCGCGCGCAGTCCGGCTGTCGCACCTATCTGGCGGTGCGTAACGGCATTGATGTGCCGCAATATCTCGGTAGCCGTTCGACTTTCGCGCTCGGGGAGTTTGGCGGTCATGCCGGACGAACGCTGCGCGTGGCCGATATGTTGGCGATCTCTCAACCGGCATTGCCCGCCTGCACCACGCCTGCGCCCGTGAGCGAGCCGCAAGCGGTGGACGCTGCGCTGATTCCGCAGTATGGCGATGAGTGGCGTATTGGCGTGCTCTATGGCCCGCACGGCGCGCCGGATTTCTTTACCCACGCGGCAATCGACGAATTTTTCGCGGCGGAATGGCAAGTGCACTACAACTCGAACCGGTTGGGCGTGCGACTGGTCGGGCCGAAACCCACCTGGACGCGGGCGAACGGCGGTGAGGCGGGTCTCCATCCTTCCAACGTTCACGACTGTGAATACGCAATCGGCGCGGTGAATTTTACCGGTGATTTCCCGGTGATCCTCACGCGGGACGGCCCGAGTCTGGGCGGATTTGTCTGTCCGGTCACCATTGCTAAAGCGGAACTGTGGAAAGTCGGTCAGGTTAAGCCGGGCGATCGTATCCGTTTCCATCCTATCAGCGCAGATGAAGCGCTGGCGTTGGAACAGGCGCAGTCTGATCGTATTGCCACACTGGGTATGACGCAGATACCTGCATTTGACGTGCCCTCGCTGGCGACGACAGAACACGGCTCTGCAACGGTGTTGGCTACCGTGGCCGCCACCGCGACCACCCCCGCTGCCGTGTATCGTCAGGCAGGAGATAACTACGTTCTGATTGAATACGGCGACAACGTGTTGGATCTGGCGCTGCGGTTGCGCGTCCATCTCCTGATGGCTGCGATTCGTGCCTCCGAAACCGCAGGGATCGAAGAACTGTCTCCCGGCGTGCGGTCGCTACAGGTGCGTTATGACAGTCAGGTTATCCGCCAACAGGCGTTGTTGGACGTATTGCTGCATCTGGAACATCAGTTGGGCGACGTTAGCCAGATGAAAGTGCCGTCGCGCATCGTCCATTTGCCGATGGCGTTTGAAGACAGCGCCACACTCGGTGCGGTGGAGCGCTACCGCGAAACCGTACGCCCCAGCGCGCCGTGGCTGCCGAATAACGTCGATTTCATTCAGCGTATTAACGGATTAGCGAGCCGTGAGGATGTGCGAGACATCATTTTTGATGCCAGCTACCTGATTCTGGGGCTGGGCGACGTTTATCTCGGCGCGCCTTGTGCGGTGCCAGTCGATCCGCGCCATCGCTTATTGAGTTCCAAATACAATCCGGCACGCACCTTTACCGCTGAAGGCACCGTCGGCATCGGTGGCATGTACATGTGCATCTATGGCATGGATTCACCGGGTGGCTATCAACTGGTGGGGCGCACGCTGCCTATCTGGAACAAATTTCTCAAAAACGATCAGTTCATTGCAGATGAACCGTGGCTGCTGCGTTTCTTCGATCAGGTGCGGTTTTACCCGGTCAGTGAAGCAGAACTGACCACGTTGCGTGAGGATTTCCGCGAAGGACGTGCTGCGATCCACATCGAAGAAACCGAATTTGATTTCGCTGAACACACCCATTTCCTGACGGAGCAGGCCGACGATATTGCCGCATTCCGCCAGCGTCAGGCTACCGCGTTTGAAACGGAAGTGGCGCTGTGGCAGCAGGAGGATGACAGCGCGCAACAGGAGGCGATATCGGCTGAGCCGGTAGAGAACGATGACGATGCGTTTCAGGTCAGTGCAGACATGAATGGCAACATCTGGAAAGTGCTGGTGAAGGTGGGGGATGTCATCGAAGCCGGACAGCCGCTGATTATCGTCGAAGCCATGAAGATGGAACTGACGATTAGCGCGCCGCAGTCTGGCCGGGTGAAGCGCATCGGTTGCCAGCCGGGACGACCCGTCAGCCCCGGCGATGCCTTGCTGTGGTTGGAGTAGGCACTGGGACAAAAAGGCTGGCTGAAATAAGCATGCCCTGAATAAACGGACGAACGGTAATAAACGGCGAGGCGAAGAAAACGATGCGAGCAGGTACCCAAAAGAGCAGTAAAGATCGCCCGGAAGCGCTGGCAGAGCGGGTGTATCAAGCACTGAAAAACGACATTTTTGACTTCCGCCTGATGCCGGGCGACCGCTTTAGTGAAAATGAAATTGCCGAGCGGATGTCGGTCAGCCGTACGCCAGTGCGTCAGGCACTGTTCTGGCTGGAGCGGGAAGGCTATGTCGAAGTCTATTTCCGCAGCGGCTGGCAGGTTCGTCCGTTTGATTTCGCCTATTTCGAAGAACTGTATGACTTCCGCATCGTGCTGGAGCGTGAAGCCATTCGACGGCTGTGCGGAATGCCGCCGGGGCGCTGTGCCGAGCTATTGACGGATCTGAAACGCTTCTGGATTGAAGAACCGCGTCTGGATGACGGCAAGATCGTTTCCCGCTACGACGAAGGGTTTCACCGCGGGCTAGTAACAGCGGCAGGCAATAGCGAAATGGCGCGGGTTCACGGCGAGCTGACGGAGAAAATTCGCATTATTCGGCGTCTCGATTTTACCCGCGAGGATCGTATCGACGCGACCTATAAAGAGCACGCCCGCATTCTGCTGGCGATACTACAGCAACACACCGAGGAGGCGCAGCGCATTCTGACCGACCACATTGCCGTCAGTAAGGCCGAAGTCAGGAAGATCACCCTGCACATGCTACAGCAGGCGCGGCCTCAATCTGCTTCACCGCAATCCGTTTCAATGTCATCCGTTTCAATGCCATCTGTTTCAACGGAAGGCATTTCATCTGATGCATCACACGATTCCATTCTCACTCAACACGACTTAAGGGCTAATAAATGAAAAGACGTTCATTGCTAAAAGTTTTTGCGCTTTCTGCGACGGTGGTTGGCATGGGGTTGACCTGGAGCGTGCAGGCGGCGGACACCATCAAAGTCGGCATTATGCATTCACTGTCCGGCACGATGGCGATTTCGGAAACGCCGCTGAAGGATGTGGCGCTGATGACCATTGATGAAATCAACGCCAAAGGCGGCGTGTTGGGTAAAAAACTGGAACCGGTGGTGGTCGATCCGGCATCAAACTGGCCGCTGTTTGCCGAAAAAGCCCGCCAGCTGCTGACGCAGGATAAAGCAGCGGTGGTGTTCGGCTGCTGGACATCGGTGTCACGTAAATCGGTTCTGCCGGTGTTTGAGGAACTGAACGGATTGCTGTTCTACCCGGTGCAGTATGAAGGTGAAGAGATGTCGCCGAACGTGTTCTACACCGGCGCCGCACCGAATCAGCAGGCGATTCCTGCGGTGGAATACCTGATGAGCGAAGACGGCGGGGCGGCGAAACGCTTCTTCCTGCTGGGTACCGACTATGTGTATCCGCGTACCACCAATAAGATTTTGCGCGCCTTCCTGCATTCCAAAGGCGTGCAGGACAAAGATATTGAGGAAGTTTATACGCCGTTTGGTCACAGCGATTACCAGACCATTGTTGCCAATATTAAGAAGTTCTCGACGGGCGGCAAGACGGCGGTGGTGTCCACCATCAACGGTGACTCCAACGTGCCGTTCTATAAAGAGCTGGCAAATCAGGGAATCAAAGCGACGGATGTGCCGGTTGTCGCGTTCTCGGTCGGTGAAGAAGAACTGCGCGGGATCGACACCAAGCCGCTGGTCGGCCATTTAGCCGCGTGGAACTACTTTGAATCGGTCGATAATCCAACCAATGCCGACTTCGTCGAAGCCTACAAAGCCTATGCCAAAGCGAAAAATCTGCCGAACGCAGGCACGGTGGTGACTAACGATCCGATGGAAGCCACTTATGTAGGCATTCATATGTGGGCGCAGGCGGTAGAGAAAGCGGGTACGACAGACGTGGATAAAGTCCGCGCCGCGATGGCCGGTCAGACTTTTGCCGCACCGGATGGTTTTACGCTGACGATGGACAAGACCAACCACCATCTGCACAAGCCGGTGATGATTGGCGAGATTGAGGAAAACGGTCAGTTCAACGTGGTCTGGCAAACGGATAAACCGGTTCGCGCGCAGCCGTGGAGCCCGTACATCGCCGGTAACGATAAGAAACCCGATCATCCAATCAAAGCCGCACAGTAAGCGTCATCTTTCCCCCGTCCAGCATACCGGACGGGATATTCTCTCTCTTATATGGCGGACATTGCGATGATGAGCTGTCGATTATCTACGTTTGTGCTGTCGCTGTGTCTGATGCTTCCTCTGCTGGCACAGGCCGGGTCGGCGGCTGATTTCGCCGCGGCCAACCGCACGCAGCAGGCCGAACTGTTGCAACAATGGGCCGTTGCGCCGGATCCCGCCCGTTTACCGCTGTTACAGGCACTGCGCGATGAATCCGTGGTGCTCGATCAGGACCAACAGCCATTTAGGGATGTGCAGGGGACGTTAACGCCGCTGGAAGGACACGCGGAGCCGGTTGGCGCGACCAAAAAGCTGTTTATGAATAACCGCCTGCGTGCGCTAATTGCCACCGCGCTGGCCTCACATCAGCTCGTTAGCGACGATGCCGCAACGCGTCTGAATGCCGTACGGCAGTTGCAAAGCGAGAGCAGTGCGGACCAATTGCCGCTGTTGGTGCAGCGACTTGAGGTAGAAAAAGATGCGCAAGTGCACGATGCGCTGAATACCGCGATTGCGACCCGGCAGTTAAGCGATCCCAATCCGTTGATACGTCTGGAGGCGGTCAAACGCTTAGGGCAGACCGGCGATCCACAAATGCAGGCACGCTTACAGCCGTTGACACAGGCGCAAAACGAGCCGGATACCGGCGTGCGTGCGGCGGCGCAGGAAAGTTTGGATCAGATTAAGCAAAGTTTGATCGTCGGCGATCTGCTGGGGCAAGCATTCACCGGACTGTCACTCGGTTCTATTTTGCTGCTGGCGGCGCTGGGGCTGGCGATCACGTATGGGCTGTTGGGCGTCATCAACATGGCGCACGGCGAAATGCTGATGTTGGGAGCATACGCAACCTGGCTGGTGCAGTCGCTGTGCCAGCAGTTTGCCCCCGACTGGCTGGCGTACTATCCGCTGCTGGCGTTGCCTGTCGCCTTCTTCATTACGGCTGGCGTCGGTATGGCGCTGGAACGTACGGTGATCCGTCATCTGTATGGCCGACCGCTGGAAACGCTGCTGGCGACCTGGGGGATTAGCCTGATGCTGATTCAACTGGTGCGGATGCTGTTCGGTACGCAAAATCTGGAAGTGGCGAACCCCGCGTGGCTGTCCGGTGGCTTGCGTCTGTTGCCGAATCTGGTGCTGCCGTATAACCGCATCGCGGTGATCCTGTTTGTCCTCGGTGTGCTGCTGCTCACCTGGCTATTGCTCAATAAAACTCGCCTCGGCATGAATGTCCGTGCGGTGACGCAAAATCGGGCGATGGCGGACTGCTGCGGTGTGCCGACCGGACGCGTCGATATGCTGGCCTTTGGGTTGGGATCCGGTATCGCCGGGCTGGGCGGTGTGGCGTTGTCGCAGCTAGGCAACGTCGGGCCGGAACTGGGACAGGGCTACATCATCGATTCATTCCTTGTTGTGGTGCTGGGTGGCGTCGGGCAGCTTGCCGGAACGGTGGTGGCTGCATTCAGCCTCGGCATTCTCAACAAAGTGCTGGAGCCGCAGATCGGCGCCGTGCTGGGCAAAATTGTCATTTTGGTGCTGATCGTACTGTTTATTCAGAAGCGGCCACAGGGGCTGTTTGCATTCAAAGGACGGGTGATTGACTGATGACGCAACCTATTACGCAACCCATGACGATAACCCTGACGCAGCGCGCGCCGCGACTGATGTTTGGCCTCGGTTCGATCGCTTTCCTGACTTTGCTGATCCTGCCGTTTCTCGCACTGTTACCCGCAGAAAATCCGCTAGCGATCTCGACCTATACGCTGACGCTGATCGGCAAAATTCTGTGCTATGCGATTGTTGCCGTCGCGCTGGATCTGGTGTGGGGCTACGCCGGGCTGCTGTCGCTCGGTCACGGCATGTTTTTCGCGCTGGGTGGTTACGCGATGGGCATGTACCTGATGCGACAGGCTGCGGGTGAAGGAATGCCTGCGTTTATGTCCTTTCTGTCGTGGACGGAACTGCCGTGGTTCTGGGCGGGAACCCAGTATTTCGCCTGGGCGCTGTGCCTGATTGTACTGGTGCCGGGCGTGCTGGCTTTTGTCTTCGGCTGGTTTGCGTTCCGCTCCAAAATTAAGGGCGTGTATTTCTCGATCATGACGCAGGCGCTGACCTACGCGGGCATGCTGCTGTTCTTCCGTAACGAAACCGGTTTTGGTGGTAATAACGGATTTACCGGTTTTACCACGCTGCTCGGTTTCCCTATTACAGCGACGGGGACGCGCATCGGGCTGTTTGTCGCCACCGTACTGTTGTTAATGGCCAGCCTGTTGGTGGGCTTTGTGTTGGCGCGCAGTAAATTTGGCCGTGTGCTAACGGCGGTGCGTGATGCGGAAAATCGTCTGATGTTCTGCGGCTACGATCCGAAAGGCTTCAAGCTGTTTGTCTGGACACTTTCCGCCGTGCTGTGCGGGCTAGCGGGGGCGCTGTATGTGCCGCAGGTCGGCATTATCAATCCTGGCGAAATGTCGCCGACCAACTCCATCGAAGCGGCTATTTGGGTGGCGCTGGGTGGGCGTGGAACGCTGATCGGGCCGCTACTTGGCGCGGGTATCGTCAACGGGGCGAAAAGTTGGTTTACCGTGGCCTTCCCTGAATACTGGCTGTTCTTTTTGGGACTGATGTTTATTCTCGTCACGCTGTTTTTGCCGCGTGGCGTGATTGGCTTGCTGACGAGGAAAAAACATGACTGAGCCTTTATCTGTGCCATCTATCTCCGAGCCTGCGCGCACGGTTACCGCTCAACCGATGTTTACACAATCCATGTTTGAACAACCCATGTTTGCACAGCCGCACCCGTCGGATCGCCATCGGCACCAGACCGATCCGGTGCTGCAACTCGACAAGATTAACGTGAGCTTTGACGGTTTCCGGGCGCTCACCGATCTGTCGTTGCAGATTGGCGTGGGAGAGCTGCGTTGCATCATCGGCCCCAACGGCGCGGGAAAAACCACGCTGATGGATGTCATCACCGGTAAAACGCGACCCGACAACGGCAACGCGTTTTACGATCAGTACACCGACCTGACGATGCTATCTCCGGTAGAAATAGCCCGCGCGGGAATTGGGCGGAAATTCCAAAAACCGACGGTGTTTGAAGCGCTGACGGTATTTGAAAACCTCGATATTGCGCTGAAAACCGACAAATCGGTGTGGGCGAGTCTGCGTGCTAAACTAAACAGCGAGCAACGTGACCGGATTGACGAGACGCTGGCGCTACTGCGACTCGGTCATGAACGGCAGCGACCCGCAGGGCTGCTGTCGCACGGGCAAAAACAGTTTCTGGAGATCGGCATGCTGCTGGTACAGGAACCCCATCTGCTGCTGCTCGATGAACCTGCGGCGGGGATGACCGACGCAGAAACGGCGTACACCGCCGAACTGTTCCGCAGTCTGGCGGGTAAACACTCGTTGATGGTGGTGGAGCACGATATGGGTTTTGTCGAGAGCATTGCCGATCGTGTCACCGTGCTGCATCAGGGGCAGGTGCTGGCGGAAGGGTCGTTGCGCGAGGTGCAGGCGAATGAGCAGGTGATTGACGTTTATCTGGGGCGCTAACATGTTAGAGATTGCTGAACTGAATCAATACTACGGCGGCAGCCACATCCTGCGCGGCCTGTCCTTTGAGGTCAAAGCCGGCGAAATTACCTGCCTGTTAGGGCGTAACGGTGTGGGGAAAACCACGCTGCTGAAATGCCTGATGGGCCTGATTCCGGCGAAATCCGGCACGATTCGCTGGCAGGGCGAAGCGATCAATACGCGTAAACCTTACCAGCGTGTGCAGGCTGGCATTGCCTATGTACCGCAAGGGCGGGAAATTTTTCCTCGTCTGACGGTAGAAGAAAACCTGCTGATGGGGCTGTCGCGCTTTCCCGGTAAACAGGCGCGGCAGGTGCCGGATGAGATCTACCAGCTTTTTCCGGTGCTGGATGAGATGAAACAGCGGCGCGGCGGCGATTTGTCCGGCGGGCAACAGCAGCAATTAGCCATTGGGCGTGCGCTGGCCTGTAAACCACAGTTGTTGATTCTGGATGAGCCGACAGAAGGCATACAGCCGTCGGTGATCAAAGAGATTGGCGCGGTGATTCGCCAACTGGCGCAGCGTGGAGACATGGCGATTCTGCTGGTCGAGCAGTTTTACGACTTCGCCGCCGAGCTGGCGGACAGCTATCTGGTGATGTCACGCGGGGAAATCATCCAGCGCGGACGAGGTGAAACGATGGAACAGGACGGCGTGCGAGGATTGGTCGCGATTTAATTTTAGCTTCATGCCATGGGTACAAAAGTTTCAGGCCAAACGAGCAAGTTGTGTACAATACCGCTTAAACAGATAATGCATTGTTTATCTTCAGTTAAAAAGGGAAGGAGACTTAAGGATGAGTAAACGCTACGAAATACTGGATGGCACTAAAGCCGCTGCTTCGAAGAAGCACTTAAACGATGGGATTATTACGGTAAGATCGGTTCTTTCAAAAACGATAGATTCACACCACTCCTTTTCCCCGATCCTGAACGATTTCCCAATAACGCCAGACCGTATAGGGGAGTTTTACCGCCATTTATGCAAATGGTCACTCCCTACAACGACTTCGAATCTGGAAATGTAGGTGTCGCTAGCCGAGATGGATCTTTTATCGACTCAGCAAAAAATAGGACACTAGGGCTATGAGTAAATCGCTGAAGTTTTTTGCAGCGATCGGCATCATTGGTGTTGCTACTGTGATCGGTACGATATGGCCGTATATCAACATGAATTTTGCCAGCAGCGCGCACTCTACCGAGCAGGATAAAAGGGAATATGCGTTCTATACCCCGGATATTTTGAAAAACATGCCGCGCATTACAAACCACTATGACTTCAATTTTTCGAACGTAACGGGCCCGGAAGCTAAAGTATGGACGGTGAACTTCTATGGCACTGACGATACTGGCAAGGTTCACACCTATTTGACGTCGATAGGTTATGAGAAGCAGAAACGTTGCGATGTTGAGGCTGAATGCTGGCGAACGGCCGGCACTCATGACGTTGTGACGGTGGCGACGTTTGATACGGATAAAAGCGTGATGGTTCAGGTTTATAGCAGTCCGTATGCTGAACGATTATCGCTTGAGTAATCATGTAAGGACGCAGTGGCTCTACTGTTGTCAAATCACTGCGTCATTCTTGCTTTGCCTTATCTGATCGTATTTTGCATTGGGCGGTTTTAAAGTTAACATATGTGATTTATCATATGTGTTAACTGAGTGTATTGAGAACCCAAGATGCTACAGCCCGTCCAACTTTTCAAAATCCTTTCCGATGAAACTCGGCTATCCATCATCCTGCTGCTCAGAGAAGCGGGAGAATTGTGCGTCTGTGATATCTGCGCGGCCACCACGGAGTCTCAACCTAAAATTTCCCGTCATATGGGGATATTGCGTGAGTCAGGTTTAGTTCTTGATCGCCGAGAAGGGAAATGGATTCATTATCGATTGTCTCCACACATGCCTGCCTGGGCCGCAGAAACGATTCATACCGCATGGCAATGCCTGCGTGATGACGTGCGCCTGTGTCTGGCTACATCCGTTTCTTCTTCATGCTGAAGATAAAAAAACACATTCATTTATACATATGTGATTGGGCTAAGTATGCTACTGGCAGGGATAATATTTTTGCTGACGTTGATCTTTGTGATCTGGCAACCCAGAGGCCTGGGTATCGGTTGGAGTGCCAGTATCGGTGCAATATTCGCGCTGCTTAGCGGGGTTATTCATCTCAGTGATATTCCGATTGTCTGGGATATCGTCTGGAACGCGACGGCGACGTTTATTGCGGTGATTATTATCAGCCTATTGCTCGATGAATCGGGTTTTTTCGAATGGGCGGCACTGCACGTATCCCGATGGGGAAACGGACGCGGGCGTCTGCTGTTTACCTGGATTGTCTTGTTGGGAGCGGCTGTTTCTGCGTTGTTTGCCAACGATGGCGCGGCGCTCATCCTCACGCCGATTGTGATTGCTATGTTATTGGCACTGGGCTTCAGTAAAGGCACGACGTTGGCGTTTGTTATGGCTGCCGGATTTATTGCCGACACGGCTAGCCTGCCGCTCATTGTGTCTAATTTGGTTAATATTGTGTCTGCCGATTTTTTCAGCCTCGGTTTTACTGAATATGCCTCGGTCATGGTACCTGTCGATATCGCAGCGATTCTCGCGACGCTGGTTATGCTGCATTTATTCTTTCGCAAGGATATCCCCGCAACCTATGATGTATCGCGGCTGAAAGCACCCGCTAGCGCCATTAAAGACCTGGCAACGTTCAGAGCAGGGTGGATTGTTTTAGTGCTTCTGCTTACAGGATTCTTCGTCCTTGAACCGTTGGGTATTCCCGTCAGCGCCATTGCGGCCGTGGGCGCCGCTATTCTGCTTGCAGTGGCAAAAAAAGGTCATGCCATCAATACGGGTAAGGTACTGCGTGGCGCGCCGTGGCAGATCGTAATCTTCTCGCTCGGTATGTATTTAGTGGTCTATGGCCTGCGTAACGCGGGGTTAACGGAATATCTTTCCAGCATTCTGAATCTGTTTGCGGAGAAAGGGCTGTGGACTGCCACACTGGGCACGGGCTTTATGACCGCACTGCTTTCCTCAATCATGAACAATATGCCCACCGTGTTGATTGGCGCCTTATCCATCGACGGCAGCACGGCATCCGGTGTTGTCAAAGACGCGATGATTTATGCCAACGTCATTGGTTGCGATTTGGGCCCCAAAATCACCCCTATTGGTAGCCTGGCGACACTGCTTTGGTTGCATGTGTTATCACAGAAAAACATGACGATCAGTTGGGGATACTATTTCCGCACTGGGATTGTCATGACGCTGCCTGTGCTGTTTGTCACGTTGGCTGCACTGGCGCTGCGGCTATCCATCACGTTGTAATGAGATATTGATATGAGCAAAATAACGATTTATCACAACCCAGACTGCGGCACCTCGCGTAATACACTCGAGATGATTCGTAACAGCGGCACAGAACCCACGATTATTTACTATCTTGATACGCCGCCTTCCCGTGATGAACTAGTCACACTGATTGGCGACATGGGAATAACGGTGCGTACCTTGTTGCGCCAAAACGTAGAACCTTACGCATTATTGGGGCTGGCGGAAGAACGCTTTACTGACGAGCAACTCCTTGATTTTATGTTGCACTATCCGATCCTGATCAATCGTCCGATTGTGGTTACCCCTCGAGGAACCCGGCTATGTCGTCCATCAGAACGGGTGCTGGATATTCTCCCCAATCCGCAGCAAGGCGCATTCACAAAAGAAGATGGAGAAAAAGTCACTGATGAGTCGGGTAAACGTGTGAAATAGGGGATGCGCCAGCGGGACTCCAATGATGTCTTCCAGCTATTAATTAAATAATCCGCTTTATTTACCAAATCCTCACAATGCTATCCTGACTTGTGTGATTTTTATCATTTACCGTCCTTAATCGACACCATCGATTCGCGAGCGCTGTCGTGCTATGTATACCGTTAACATGATAGTTTTAAATTGAACACTGAAAATCAGTGGTGTATAAATCACGACGCAGTACGCTGTTGATTGCCTGGGGTGGGGTTGTATAGTAGTAAATAAAGTTAAAATTAGTATAAAATATTATTAGGAGTCTAATTATTATGTCTTCCATGGTGTTTTGCCGAGGATGCGGTAAGCAAATCCATAGCACAGCGAAAGCATGCCCGCAGTGTGGTGCCACGCAAGCTAGCGGTAAAGGCGAGAAAAACAGAATCTCTGCTGCACTATTTGCTGCTTTTCTCGGCGGTTTTGGTGCCCATAAATTCTATTTAGGAAAAGTCGGACAAGGGATTTTATATTTACTTTTTTTCTGGACGTTTATCCCAACGCTTATTGCGCTTGTAGAATTTATTATTTACCTGTGCGATTCTGATGAAGAATTCGCCAGAAAATATGGTTGAAACGTAATCCATGCATCATGTAATCAGGCTCACTACGGTGGGCCTGATTAATATTCAATCGATAACTCACCTTCTCCTTTTCCTCACAGCACCTTATTCAAAAAATTGATCGTCCGTGGGTGACGGGGATTGTTCAGCACCTGCCAGGAATCCCCGCTTTCGACGATTTTTCCATCGACCATAAACACCACGCGGTCAGCGACTTCACGTGCAAAGCCGATTTCATGTGTGACGACGACCAGCGTCACGCCGGAGCGGGCAAGTGATTTGATCACGTCCAGCACTTCGCCGACCAGTTCGGGATCGAGCGCGGACGTCGGTTCGTCAAATAGCATGACTTTCGGCTTAAGCGCCAGCGCACGAGCAATGGCAACACGCTGCTGCTGACCGCCAGACAGATGGCGGGGATAAGATTGCGCTTTATGGCGCAGGCCGACGCTTTCCAGCAGAGTAAAGGCGATATCTTCGGCCTCCTGACGTGAATACAGCTTATGCGCCAGCGGGGCTTCAATGATGTTCTCCAACACGGAAAGGTGGGGGAACAGATTGAAGTTCTGGAACACATAACCGACGTTGATGCGCTGACGTAGCACGTCCTTTTCTTTCAATTCATAGAGCGTATTCCCTTTGCGGCGATAGCCGATGTAGTCGCCGTCGATGCGGATAAAGCCGTCGTCAACCCGCTCAAGGTGGTTAATGGTGCGCAGCAGCGTGGATTTCCCCGAACCGGACGGGCCGAGGATCACCGTGACGGAACCGGGTGCCAGCGTCAAATTGATATCGTCCAGCGCTTTATGCTGACCAAAATGTTTTGCCACGTTGCGGATCTCGATCAGCCCCTGAGCGTTTCCTGCCTGTGGCTGCGCGGTGGTGCGCGAATGAGCCAAATAATCAATAGCTTCAGACATGGTGAATCTCCAGAATCGGGTGAATTAACGTGTACGCTTGCGCGTCAGGAAACGGACGAGCCTCTGGCGCGGCGTTGGCGGCATTTCACGCACGGCACCACGGGCGACATAGCGTTCCACGTAGTATTGGATGACGGATAGCACCGTGGTGATCAGCAGATACCAGATGGTGGCGACCATCAGCAGCGGAATGACCTGCTGGGTACGGTTGTAGATGACCTGAACGGTGTAGAACAGCTCCGGCAGCGCCAGCACGTAAACGATCGACGTACCTTTTGCCAGGCTGATGATCTCGTTGAAACCGGTAGGCAGAATCGAACGCAGCGCCTGCGGCAGAATGATGCGTACAGTACGGCGACCACCAGGCAGCCCGAGCGCGGCGGAGGCTTCAAACTGTCCGGCATCTACGCCAAGAATACCGCCGCGAATAATCTCTGCCGTATAGGCGGACTGCACCAGCGTCAGGCCAAGCACGGCGACGGAAAATTGATCCAGTAAGTCAATGGTCGGATAGTTCAGGAAGACGATAGAGGTAAACGGAATTCCCAGCGCCAGTTCATCATAGAGATACGAGAAATTGTAGAGAATGATCAGCACCAGAATCAGCGGCAGCGATCGGAACAGCCAGATATAGAGCCACGACAGGGTGGACAACAGATAAGACGGCGAAAGGCGAGCGAGCGCCAGTGCAGTGCCGAAAATGATGCTGAATAGTGTGCCCAGCGCGGTCAACAACAGCGTTTGTTCCAGACCGGTGAGAATGACCGGATTGAAAAACCACTCGGCAAAGACCGCCCATTCCCAGCGCGGATTCAGCGCGATTGACTGAACTATGCCGGCAAAAATGAACAGCGAAAACAGCGCGCCAGCAAAGCGAAAGGGATAGCGCGCCGGCACGATGCGCAACGGCGCGTCCTGTGCCTGGCTCAGCGGCGCTTGCTGAGAAGATGTATGTAGAGATTGCGTCATAATCGATACCCTTTGAAGGTGATCCTGAAAAACGTCCTTTTGCTTTTAATCACCGCACAGGGTGAATCGCAGCGTGTTGGGTCAACACACTTTCAAATGGCGAACGATAAGATCGACTTCCGTTTGTCGAGCAACCCGAGGCGTTGCTGCGTCAAACAGCGCTTTCTTGAACGGCAGTCGCCCATCGTAAGGCGGAATGCTGTAGGTCACGGGATCGACGTTGATGTCGAACTGCGGGGTATAGCCGTGGCTCAGGTAGAGGCGCACCGCTTCAGGCTGGCGGAAGCCGGTGGTCAGGAAAAAGTGCTGATAGCCTAACCGACGCGCATGTTGCTCCAGCTCTTGCATCACTTTCCCTGCCAGCCCCTGACGGCGCAGTGCATTATCTGTCCATACGCGCTTAATTTCGGCAGTGGTGCTGTCGTAGCGTTTAAACGCGCCAGTCGCAATCGGTACACCCTGACGCAGCAGCGCAATAAAAATGCCGTGCGGTTGCTGGTAGATCCCCGGCGGGTCGTTTTCCCGTTCGCCAAAAAAGTCGCCATAACGCTGCTCATATTCCGCGAACAGGCCGTCGATAATGGGGGCCACGATAGGGTCTTCGGGCTGAGTAACAATGAAGATGTCGTTGGACATGACGTGCTCCTGATTCATTCGGGTACGCGCTATCGGTAACCACGGTGTGTCGATCGTGGCGTACCGATAGTCATTGGACGGGATTAATCGCCCAGTCCCGGCGGATTGATTTCTGAACGGTCGATACGTTCGATGCTTTCGCCCCAGCGATTTAGCACCTGGTCGTATTCGCCACTTTTAATCACGCCGTTCAGCGCGGTATTAATTGGCTGAACCAGCCCGCTGCCTTTACGCGTGGTGACTGCGATATGTGCAACGTTGGGGTAGCCGCCGTTGACCGTACCGACATGCTTAACCTTGCCAGTCAGCTCGGCTTTGTACGCCCCGATCACGTTGGGGCCGAAATAGGCGTCGGAACGACCGGATTGCAGGCTCAGGTTGGCTGCGGCATCGTCCGTGACATAAATTGGCTGAAAGGCGGGCAGGCCGTTGGCGCGATTTTGTTTATCCCAGGCCAGCAGCACGGCTTCCTGATTGGTGCCGGAGCCAACAATAATCTTCAGTCCGGCGATGTCTTTCGCTTCGTTGATGGATTGAATCTTACTGGTGGATTTCACATAGAAGCCCAGCGAGTCGATGCGGTAGGTGGCGAAATCAAACTTTTCCTTGCGCGCTTTGGTGACGGTAATGTTGATGATGGCGGCGTCGTACTTGCCGGAGGACACACCGAGCGGCCAGTCTTCCCATGAGGTGGGGACGATGTTCAGCTCCAGCCCGAGGCTGTCGGCCACCAATCGGGCGATATCCGGTTCGCTGCCCACCACGGTTTTGTTATCGTCGGCCAGAAACGCCAGCGGCGGTGACGATCCCAGTGCGGCAATCGCTACGGTGAATTTACCCGGTGTGACAAAGGTAAAATCAGCCGGTATTTGCGCGATAGCTTCTGCGTTCTTCGGCGCATGGATCGGCTGCTGATTGGCTTTCAGGTCGATAGCCGCCTGTGCGCCAGTCACGACGGACAGCGTACCGAGCAGCAACGCTCCCGTCAGTAACGTTGTCAAACGCGATGGACGCAGGCGATGTGAGTGGGATGACGGTGCGATGGTGTGGGCAATCTCTTTTTGCATCAGTTTTTCCCTTGCAGATGATTATTTATAATGGTTTTCGTGACGCTGTCACTTTTATGAGTATGTCGCGTTTACTTAATCGCCGATACCCGGTGGGTTCACGACGGATTGCGTGATTTTTTCATCCTCTTCACCCCAGCGATCCAGCACCTGCGCATAGCTGCCGTTCTTGATGGCGCCATTGATGGTGGTGCTGATTGGTTGGGCCAGACCGTTACCTTTCTGCGTGGTGACCGCGACGTAAGCGACCGTCGGGCCTTTGCCTACCATGCGTGTTTTACCCGTCAGCGCCGCTTTATAAGCGCCGATAGAGTGCGGGCCGAAAAACGCATCGACGCGCCCAGACTGAATGCTCAGGTTGGCGGCAGCATCGTCGGTGACGTAAACCGGCTGTACAGGAGGAAGGCCGTTAGCGCGGTTTTGCCGATCCCAGCCCAGCAGAATGTTTTCCTGATTAGTGCCGGAGCCGACAATGACTTTCAGACCCGCCACGTCTTCCGGCTTATTAATCGACGTAATCTTACTGGTCGATTTCACGTAGAAACCCAGCGTATCAATGCGATACGTGGCGAAATCAAACTTCTCTTTGCGGAGTTTGGTCACGGCGATATTAAAAATCGCGGCATCGTATTTCCCGGCAGTGATGCCCAGCGGCCAGTCTTCCCAGGAGGCCGGAACCAATTTCAGCTCCAGCCCGAGGCCGTCGGCTACCAGCCGTGCAATATCGGCATCGCTGCCAACAATCGTTTTGTTGTCATCAGCCAGCAGCGACAGCGGCGGCGAGCTGAGCGCTGAAACGGCAATGGTCAGCTTCCCCGGCGTGACGAATTTGAAATTAGCGGGAATCTGCGCGATGGCTTCAGCGTTTTTTCCGATGCGAATGGGATTCTGATTTGCCTTCAGGTCAATACGGCTGACGAATCCGGTGTCTTGCGCCTGCACGTGGGTTACCAGCACGGTGCTCAGTACGGCCGCCAGAGTCGTCACAGCAAGAAAAGGGGAACGCTTCACGATGAATCTCCTGTGGCGCAAATTAGCGCGTGAATTGATTCACCGGATAATCCAGCGCCAGATTTTCCCGCAGCGTGTAGCCTGCGTAATCCTGACGGAACAGGCCGCGCTGTTGCAGCAGAGGAACAACGCGATCGACAAAGTGGTTGAGTGTCTCCGGCGTCCCCCCCTGAATGATGAAGCCATCGGCCGCACCGTTCTCAAACCAGAGCTGTAAGCCATCCGCCACCTGTTCGGGCGTGCCGCTGAAGACGGGGCGTGGTGATGCGGCTTCCAACGCGACCTGCCGCAGCGTTAAGCCTTTTTCCTGCGCGTTGCGTTTGATTTCGTCAGTGGTGCTGCGGAAGCTGTTTTTCCCCAGATCGCCGATATCGGGGAAAGGCTCATCCAGCGGATGTTGGGAGAAGTCATAGTGCTCAAAGTAGCGCCCCAGATAATTGAGGGCGTCCTCAATCGTGACCAGTTGGGCGGTTTCCTGATATTGACGCTCCACGTCTTCCGCGTCGTTGCCAACAATCACGCTGACGCCCTGAAAGATGTGTAGCTGATCGGCCCGGCGGCCGTTTTCTTCTAGCTTCTGTTTTACCTCGCGGTAATAACGCTGTGATTCTTCCAGCGTGTGTTGATGGGTGAAAATGGCATCGGCGTGCTTGGCGGCCAGTTTTTGGCCGTCTTCCGATGCGCCAGCCTGAAACACAATAGGGCGGCCCTGCGCGGATCGGCCGATATTCAGCGGACCCTGCACGGAGAAGAATTCACCTTTATGGTGTAGCGTGTGCAGCTTCTCGGGATCGAAGAACTGTCCGCTGGCTTGGTCGCGAATAAAGGCATCGTCTTCCCAGGAATCCCATAGGCCTTTTGCCACCTGAAGGAATTCATCGGCAATACGGTAGCGCAGCGCGTGTTCCGGGTGTTGTGCGCGGGAGAAGTTTTTCGCCGAGCCTTCCAACGGTGAGGTCACCACGTTCCAGCCCGCGCGGCCATTGCTGAGATGGTCGAGGCTGGAGAATTGACGCGCCGTGGTGAACGGTTCGGAATACGACGTCGAAAGTGTGCCGACCAGACCTATATGCGTGGTAACGGTGGCTAATGCGGACAGCAGCGTTAACGGTTCAAAGCGATTGAGAAAGTGAGGGATCGATTTTTCATTGATATATAAGCCGTCAGCCACGAAGACAAAATCAAACTTCCCTTGTTCGGCTTTTTTTACCGCATCCAGAACAAAACCAAAATTAATACTGGCATCTGGCACGACATTTTTATGTCGCCATGCGGACATATTTCCCGCTGCGCCCTGTAATATTAAACCCAGTCTTAATTGCCGTTTGGTAGAGAGTTGTTTTTCACTCATTATGAGAAACCTTTTTATTAATTGAATGTGTTTGTCATTAATTGAAAGTGCCTATTTTTCATTGAACGACTCTCCGTGAAAGTGAAAATAGTCCATCAATAAACCGGCTATCAATAAGCAAGCAATCAATAGAAATTCATGGATTCAATAAAAGTTAATCAGGCGTTAATAGCGTTTTTTCACTATTGATGAGGCGAGGCGTGATGTAAAACAACAAAAATGGATAATAAAATTCAAAAATTTCAGATGATGACGCGGCTTATTTTGTTAGTATAATGTTAACAATCATGTCTCTTCGCCGTATCTAAAGGAAGTATTTAATGTCTGATTTGATAGCTGAACGACACGTAACCGCGAATGACGCGGCGTTCTCTGCTGCGGCTGTTACGGTTGACCGGCAGGCGTTTCGCGATGCGATGGCAAGGCTGAGCGCTGCGGTTAATGTCGTGACGACGGATGGCCCGGCGGGTAAAGCTGGATTTACGGCTTCCGCGGTGTCCAGCGTCAGCGATTCGCCCGGTACGCTGCTGGTATGTTTGAATCGCGGTTCGTCGGTGTATCCCGCGTTTCAGGCGAATACGCATTTGTGCATCAATACGTTGGCTTCCCATCATGAAGCGCTGTCGACGCTGTTTGGTAGCCGCTCGTCTACCGAAGAGCGGTTTGCGGCGGCGGAGTGGGACGTGCTGCACACCGGATCACCGGTGTTGCGGGATGCACTGGTTGCGTTTGACTGCCTGATTGAGGAAGTGGTGAGTGCGGCGACGCACGATATCTTTATTTGCCGAGTGTTAGCACTGAAGCAGGGTGAAAGCACCGATGGTCTGGTGTATTTTTCCCGCCGTTATCATGCTGTTCGCGGTTAATTTGTATCACTTTCTCGCTTAATTCCGACCGTTTCACGATCGAGATACCCGGAGCAACCACGGGGTGAGGCATCCCTGCGGGAACGTCATCCCCGTGTCTCTCCTAATATCGGATTAATGTAATCAATACCCCTCTGCCGAATTGATCGTGCAGAGGGGATTTTATTTGTAGAACAAGCTATTACGATGAAGACAGTACGGCCTGCGGCGGAGTGACTTTCGTGGTACGCAGGCGATGTAACGCGGCCTCCGCCAGCTGTGCGAAATACCGTGAGGCTGGCGCAATCGCACTTTCATCCGGGTTAAACTGAGGATGGTGCAGGCCAAATTCGCTGTTTGAACCAATGCTGACGAAGGTGCCCGGTATTTCCTGAAGGTAAAGTGCAAAGTCCTCGCCGCTCATTTGCAGCTCGGCGTTTTCCACCTGATAGCCTGCGTCTCGGGCAATCTGTTTGCTGAAATCTGCCCATTCGCTGGTATTCACGACCGCGGGTGGGCCGGGGTACCATTTCAGTTCCGCTTTGGCGCCCAGCGCAAGGGCGATACCGCCGATCAGTTGTTCAATGCGTTCCGGTATTTCCGCGCGAATCGCGGCATTGTAGGTGCGTACTGTACCTTCCAGTTCTACCGTTTGCGGCAGTACATTCCAGGTATTGCCGCCCTGAATGCGCGTAACGCTGATGACCAGCGATTCCAGCGAACTGAAACTGCGACTGGGCAACGTTTGCAGCGCATTGACGATATTGCAGGCGGTGACGATGCTGTCGATGCCTTGTTCGGGTTTGGCGGCGTGCGCGCCTTTGCCCGTAATGTGAATGGCGAAGCGATCCACGTTGGCATAAAACGGGCCGCTGCGTGTGGCGAAGGTGCCAGCGGGAAGCTCAGGCGCGTTGTGCAGACCGAAAACGGCGGCCACATCGGCGAGTGCACCCGCGCGGATGAACTGTTTAGCGCCGGTAGAAACCTCTTCTGCCGGTTGGAAAAAGACGCGGATTTTACCCGGTAAGACAGATTCGCGTTTTTTTAGCAAACAGGCGGCACCCAGCATCACCGCAGTATGGAAATCGTGCCCACAGGCATGCATGACGCCTGCGTGCTGAGAGCGAAACGGTACATCCACCAACTCTTCAATCGGCAGGGCATCAATATCGGCCCGCAGCGCAATCGTCGAGCCGCTACCGTGGCCGATCTCGGCAACGACGCCAGTGGTCAGCGTCAGGGGCAACAGGCGGATGTCTTTCTCTTGTAGCCAGCGGGTGATGTGCGCGGTGGTTTGGTGTTCCTGATTGGACAGTTCCGGGTGCTGATGCAGGTGCCGTCGCCAGTTAATTAGCTGTTGCTCGAATGACGTATCACAACAGGGGATAGATTCAGCCATATCAATACACCTCCTTAACAAAACTCAAACATGATAAAGGTAGCCGATAGCGACTCAGTGGATAAATACCATCTGGTTATATTTCATGCCTTTTTATCCCGAATTATTTAAGGTTTTGGGATTGCAATGCCATTTTCTATTCGTAATGCGAATGATTTATGCGTAACTTGTTTTTTTAGTAATGACAACTTTTCTTTATTAAAATTCCTGCTAACAAAATCCGTTATTGATATTTATATTTCACGCTGTTATGCAACATGCTTCTTATTCTGTTTTTCCTTTTCCTGATTTTTACTGTGACGCTTTATTTGAAATAAATCATTATGTAATGAATGGTTTTGAAATAAAACGTCATTATTAATAAATGACGTTGACGGATGGTTGCTGAAAATAGCGTCGCTGAAAATAAGGAAACATCGTGGGATATAAGCTCAGTTTATTAGATCAAAGCCCGATTGCCGAAGGCATGAGCGTGGAACAGGCGTTGGCACAAACCGTTTCGCTGGCGCAAGTGGCAGAAGCGCTTGGCTATCATCGTTTTTGGGTTTCCGAGCATCATAATTCTGATGAGTTGGCGGGGTCATCTCCCGAGGTTTTAATCACCTGGCTGTTGGCACACACCACCACGCTGCGCATTGGTTCCGGCGGGGTGATGTTACAGCATTACAGCCCGTATAAGGTCGCAGAGAATTTCCATGTGATCGGTGCATTGTCGGGTGGACGTGTCGATTTGGGGATCGGCAAAGCGCCGGGCGGGCTGCCGTTGGCAACGCGTGCGCTACAGCAGGAAATCAGTGAAGCGACACGGGTGACCTTCACGGAGAAATTACAGCAATTAAACCGTTTTCTCGACAGCCATGATGAGACGGCCGAGCGCCTGAATGCCACGCCGTTACCGGAACACGCGCCACAGCGCTTTCTGCTGGGTGCCAGCCAGGAGAGTGCGCGCTTAGCCGCGTCGTTGGGCTGGAGTTTTGTCTTCGCCGGGTTCATTAACGCCAGTGAAACGCTACTGACGGAGTCTCTCCTGAGCTATCGGGAATTGAAGCCCGACAGCGCCCAGACGCTGCTGTCGCTGTCGGTGATTGCCGCCGAACACCATGAAGAGGCGGAAGCGCTGGCCAGCACGCAGCATAACTATAAGGTTTATATTGAGAACAAACCGCCGTTGACGGTGGGCACTCAAGAGCTGGCCGACAATTTCGTTCGGCAGGCGGGCGCAACGGATTTCCGCATCGTTCAGGAGCCGCGCAATGTGCTTTACGGCACGCCGGAACATATTCATCAGCGTCTGGAAACTTACCATCAGCGCTTTGGCGTGGATGAATTCATCATCCATACGCCCGTGACGTCCCCCCGCGAGCGCGAGGCATCAATCCGCCTGCTGGCTCAGCGCTGAGTAAGACCGAAAAATGTGAGCGATGACAAAGCGGTACCGCCGTTTGATCAGTACACAGCTCTACGGTGAATGCTGGTACGGTAAGTAGACCCGTGGTCGGATGATTCAGTTCAACACGGCTTCGCCGTATAAAAATGCGGCTGGCCGCCTGCGCGCGTGGGAGAAAAACAAGTAAAACTCTGATAATAAATAGAAAAAATAAAACTGGTTGTTTGTTGTCTCTTTTTATTTGTCATCTTTTTTTCTTTCTTTGTCAAAGTCGTGCCCGCGGTGTTTTTTCAGACAAAACCTTACATATTCCCTCTGCTTGACTGTTCTATACTCATTAGTAAGCAAGATAAGTTTTACTGGCCGATGAGATAAATAGGGGGAAAAATGATTGGTCTCAACCTGGTTTCTCCGGTGTCATATTACTCCACGCCTGACAAACTTGATTATGTGCAAGGTATTTCCCGCTCGTCGCAACTCTCTGGTTATCCTCACCCGGATGCGTCTACCCGTTCTCGGACCACGTACGAAAATAGCGGTTCCGTATTTAAGCCACCCATTGCCGATGGGATCAATCGTCCAACGGCAAATAACCAGCTTAACGTCTACGTTTAGGGCTGTCTCAATCTGGCAAAATGGATAATCGCGCACTGAAAACGATCGTTTTCGGTGCGTATTTTGTTTTTTATCCTCATTGCATCTCATCGATGCCTCTTCATAAAAATATTTTTACCAAGCCCGTCTCGTTCCTGTTCTCTTTTTTTCTCGATCCCCCTTCGTCTGTAACCTGTGTCAAGTCAGGTTTATTCATGACTAACGCTATGATTAATCAGCCTTACACAATTCTGACTATTTACTTTCGCTTTGCTGCGCTTTGACACATTTCATCATATTTATTTTGCTTCTATAGCATTGGAATGAATATTGCTGCTATTTTTCTTTTTTTAACAAAGACATGACCTGAATAAGGTTCCTCTGGTGTTGTTGATAATGAGAAAAGGGAGTGATGTTCATGTTTAAGCAAGTTGCAGTGGCGATGGGGATGGCGTGTTTATGTGTACCCGCATGGGCCTATGATTACGGGGATTATGCGCGCGAGACCGTAGATACGCTCATTAATGATTATCCAGGGCGCTATCGCGGTACGGCCAATTTTGCCGGCGCGGCAGACTGGATGACGCAACGTATGGCACCCGGTTATACCACCGTCAGGCAGGATTTCTCCTGGACGGCAGGCGGTACGACACGTTCGTCACAAAACGTGTTGGCCTATAATACCGGGCTAAGCAGCGAATACATTATTACTGGCGCGCACTTTGATACCTTCTTCGGTCGGCCGACGCTGCAAGGGCTGGATGATAACGCGTCCGGTGCATCGATCCTGACAGAAGTGGCGCGTAATTTTAGCGGTATTCAGACGGAAAAAACGCTGGTCTTTGCAGCCTTTGGTGCGGAAGAAGAAGGGCTGCGCGGTTCGCGCGCGATGGTTAACGAGTTGATCGCGCAGGGAACCGCGGGCGGCCTTAAGGCCATGATTAATATGGACAGTATGATCACCGGTGACAAACTCTACGCCCACGCTGGCGATAACAGCGTGGCGAATCCTGAGTTAGCCAGCCTGCGTCAACAGACGCTGCGTATTGCAAACGAACTGGGTATCGAATTGTTCACCAATCCGGGGCTGAATGCGAGTTATCCGGCAGGTACTGGCTGTTGCAGCGATGGCGATAGCTTCAACGCGGCGTTTGATATTCCCGTCCTCTATATGGAGGCGACCAACTGGGATATTGGCGATCAGGACGGCTATGAGCAAACCACGAACCCTGCGGTGCCGGGGGGCTCGACGTGGCATAACCCCGCAGTCGATAACGAAGCCTTTCTGACCAGCGTGCTGGGGCAGGAACGTATCGATCAGCGCCTGCGTGACGTTTCACGGCTGGTGACACGGCTGCTGCTGGAAATTTCCAATACCGATTTGCTGCATTCGGCCTATTCCGCCGCTGCGATGCAACAGGCAATGGAAGAGGACCTGAAGCGTCAGCGCCAATCATTGAGTGAGTTGCACAATCAGCGCTGGCTGCTGTTGCAAAATACCACGCGTAGCGCAGGGACGCTGGATACGGCCGTCGGGGTTGAGGGCGATGTGATTCCATCAAATGGCTTTGATCGCGCACCACAGCAGCGTTCCCGTCAGGCGATGGCCTATGCACTGGTAGATTATCAATTAAGTGACAGTGTCACTATTGGCGGCAGTCTGAGCCTGCTGCGTAGCAAGGATAAGCTTGAGCGTAATGGACATATTGAAAGCGATACCTGGCAAGCAGGTATTTACGGTTTGCTGAATCAGGGAGGGCCAGCCTGGTTGGGTAGCGAAGTGACCGCGGGTCGGGCGGCCATTTCGTCACGCCGCTCGGTGTATCTGCAATCTGCGGGCGGTCCGGTGCTATTGGACAACACGCTGGATGGCAATACCGAAGCGCAATTTGTCGGTGCCCGTGTAACAGGCGGTTATGATTTTACACTGAGCGGACTACGTACCGGTCCGGTTGCCGGGTTGGATTACGCACGTTATCGCATTAATGCGTTTGATGACAAAGGTAACCTGCGGACGGGCGTGCGCTATGAAAAACAGGATGTGGATTCGCTGGAAGCCAGTCTGGGCTGGCGCGTGCGTGGCAAGGTGGAATTCAGCAACAAAACGTCGTTACAGCCTTATGCCACGGTGGCGTGGGTGCGTGAATTGGCCGATGGGCTTGATTCCAGCTTTACGGTGAAAGATCGTGTCGATGGCGCAAACCGCCGCGTGGCGGTGGGTGAACAGGATAAGAACTTCGGTCGGGCAACGGTCGGCGTACAGTGGCTTGCGGCAGAAAGTCTGAATCTGTATTCCGAAGTCGGCAGCCGTTTCGGTCATCGGGATGGCGATCAAACGCGCTACAGCGTGGGCGTCCAGTGGCAATTCTAAGTCTGTTGCTGTGCAGAACGAGCTCAGCGACTGAAAGGGAAATTCGGCGTTAAAACGGGGTCTGAAACGACCCCGTAGCGGATTCTGACGGGTTGATTACAAGTACGGCCCGTTCTGAATAGAATCTCTGACCTGCAATTCCGACACGAACAGATTGTCTTTCGAGAAATAGCCGCCATCCAGCATCGCGATCAGGCGGTTAATCACTTCGTTGATCATATCGCTCACCGGATCTTTGACGCTGGAGAGTGACGGCTTCAAAAACGGGGCGGTGGGAATATCGTCGAACCCGACGACAGAAACGTCATGTGGGACGGCAACGCCTGCCTCATCCAGCGCTTTTATCGCGCCAATCGCCATATCGTCATTGCTGGCGAGAACGGCACTGAATGATACCCAGTTATCGCGCAGGGTGGTAATGGCAAGCGACCCGCTGCGCGGCGTCCATTTTCCTTTCACAATCAATTCATCCCGTACCGCGATATTGGCCGCCGTCAGGGCGTCTTTATAGCCGGAAAGGCGTTCGATAGCGGTCGGCGAATCCAGCGAACCGGTGATAAACGCGATATCTCTGTGGCCACGCGCAATCAGATGTTGCGTCGCGTTATAGCTGGAACCCTTGTGATCGCAGCAGATACAGTGGCTCTGGTGTTTCCGCAGTTTACGGTTAACCACCATGATCGGCTGTTTGTGCTTCTCGATGATGTCGTCCATTTCATCCACGGTGAGAAAACGGGGATAGATGATGATCGCATCACAGCGTAACCCCAGCAGGAATTGAATTGCGGCACGCTCTTCATCGGCGCTGTGTTTGCCATCGACCAGAATTAGCTGGCGCCCGTTGTCTTCCAATTTCTTGGCGGCCTGTGACAGCAGCTCGTTAAAATAGCTGCCGTTATAGAGCGTGTTGGTTACCACCAAACCAATACAGGCAGATTTGCTGGTCGCCAGATTCCGCGCCAGTAAATTTGGCCGATATCCCGTCTCCTCAATGGCCTGATAGACCAGCGCTTTGGTTTCTTCACTGGTATAGCCTTTGCCCGATAGCACGCGCGACACCGTCGCTTTTGATACGCCTGCTTTCTTCGCCACTTCCTGCATTGTCGACATGGGACATCCTGAGACGTTGAATACTCCCGTCATTTTACACACTTTAGGCCGGTAGCAGGGTGATGAGTGCAGAACCAAAGCGATCGAGGGGAGTAATACGCCATTCATGACGATCTCGATCACATAAGAAAAATATTCATAACAAAATTATTGAAATTGCATTCATATATAAACACTATCATGTGGAACCGGTTACCCATCGGCGTTTCATCACGTGGCATGGAGCAGGGATACCGGCATGAATACTTTCATAACTGTATGAAATTGAATAATAGATGTGCGCGCATCAAGTGATATTCCCGTTTTGGACGTGTTGAACGGTGTGTTGAATTGGGTGTAGCGCGCGCAATTACGAGAGATTGTCTATCCATGTCAAAGAATTATGCGGCTGTATCCCGTTCGATCGTTGATGCCATCGGTGGGGCTGATAACATCGCCGCCGTGACGCACTGTATGACCCGTCTGCGCTTTGTGCTGAAAGATAATGATGCGGCGAATGTGGCCGAATTGAAGGCGATAAGCGGCGTGTTGGGCGTCGTGAAAAATGATAACCAGTGCCAGGTCATCATCGGCAACACCGTTTCTCAGGCGTACGCCGAGGTGGTGAAACTTCTGCCAGAAGGTGCGGATGCTGAAAAAGCCGTGCCGGTGAACAATAAAATTACGCTGCGACGCATCGGCGCGGGCATTCTGGATGCGCTGATTGGCACGATGTCACCACTCATTCCAGCGATTATCGGCGGCTCGATGGTGAAACTGCTTGCCATGATCCTCGATATGACCGGGCTGTTTGAGAAGGGCGCGTCGACGATAACGATTCTGAACGTGATTGGCGACGGTGCGTTCTTCTTCCTGCCGATCATGGTGGCAGCGTCTGCGGCGATAAAATTCAAAACCAACATGTCTCTGGCGATTGCTATCGCCGGGGTACTGGTGCATCCGACGTTTATCGATCTGATGGCAAAAGCGGCGCAGGGTCAGCAGGTCGTGTTTATGGGGCTGACCGTCACGGCGGTGAAGTATACCTACACCGTGATTCCGGCGCTGTGTATGACCTGGATTCTGTCTTACATTGAAAAATGGGTAGATCGCATTACGCCAGCGGTGACCAAAAACTTCCTGAAGCCGATGTTAATCGTGCTGATTGCGTCTCCGATTGCCATCATGCTGATCGGCCCGATTGGGATCTGGATCGGTAGCGGTATTTCTGCGGTAGTGTACACCGTGCATGACTATTTGGGCTGGCTGTCCGTTGCCATCATGGGCGCTATTTGGCCGCTGCTGGTAATGACCGGTATGCACCGCGTGTTTACCCCGACTATCATTCAAACCATCGCCGAGACGGGTAAAGAAGGCATGGTGATGCCGTCTGAAATCGGCGCAAACCTGTCGCTGGGTGGGTCTTCACTCGCAGTTGCCTGGCGCACCAAAAACCCGGAACTGCGTCAGACCGCGCTGGCAGCAGCGGCGTCGGCGATTGTTGCCGGGATCTCTGAACCTGCGCTGTACGGCGTGGCTTTGCGCCTGAAGCGTCCACTGATTGCCTGTTTAATTACCGGCTTTATCTGTGGCGCCGTCGCGGGTATCGGCGGGTTGGCAAGCCATTCAATGGCCTCGCCGGGGCTGTTTACTAGCGTACAGTTCTTCGATCCTGCCAACCCGATGAGTATTGCCTGGGTATTCGGCGTCATGATTTTGTCTGTCGTGATTTCCTTCTTTGTCACCTTGCTGCTGGGCTTTGAAGACATTCCGGTAGAAGAAAAACCGGAAGAGAAACACGTACAGGGCGAAAAAGCGAGTCACTAAAGCCTGAAGTTAGGGGGAACACGGCGATGAGGTTCCCGCAGGGATGCCTCACGCCGTGGTAGCCCCGGTATCTCGATCCTTAAGCGATGGTTATGAGTACGGGTGATGAGGTTTCCGCACCCGAATACGAATTAAATTAAGCACTCATTAAATGAAGTACGAAGGAGAAGAGCGTATGTCTGCATCAACATTTCCCGATGGATTCTTATGGGGGGGCGCGATTGCGGCCAATCAGGCAGAAGGCGCGTACCTTGAAGGCGGTAAAGGGCTGACGACGGTAGATATGATTCCCCACGGCGTGAATCGTCTGCCGGTGAAACTGGGGCAAGAACCGCGTTTCGCGCTGCGCGAGGATGAGTTTTACCCCAGCCATCAGGCGATCGATTTCTATCATCGCTATAAAGAAGATATCGCGCTGATGGCGGAAATGGGGTTCACAGTGTTCCGTACCTCCATCGCCTGGAGTCGGCTCTATCCGAATGGGGATGAGCTGACGCCCAACGCAGACGGCATCGCCTTTTATCGCGATATGTTTGCCGAATGCAAGAAATACAACATCGAGCCGCTGGTAACGCTGTGCCATTTCGATGTGCCGATGCATCTGGTCACCGAATACGGCTCATGGCGTAACCGGAAAATGGTGGAGTTCTTTGCGCGTTACGCCCGCACCTGTTTTGAAGCCTTTGACGGGTTAGTGAAATATTGGTTGACGTTCAATGAAATCAATATCTTGCTGCATAGCCCGTTTTCTGGCGCAGGGCTAGTGTTTGCCGATGGTGAAAATCAGGAACAGGTGAAATATCAGGCCGCGCACCATGAACTGGTGGCGAGCGCGCTGGCGACGAAGATTGCGCATGACGTTAACCCAGAAAATCAGGTCGGCTGTATGCTGGCTGGCGGTAATTTCTATCCGTGGTCGTGCAAACCGGAAGACGTTTGGGCGGCGCTGAATAAAGATCGTGAGAACCTATTCTTTATCGACGTGCAGGCGCGCGGCACCTATCCGGCGTATACCGGCCGGTTGTTTAAAGAGAAGGGCATCACGATTGCGTCAGAGCCGGGCGATGATGAGATTCTCAAGAACACGGTAGATTTTGTGTCCTTCAGCTATTACGCCTCCCGCTGTGCGTCGGCGGATATGAACGAGCACAACAGCAGTGCGGCGAACATCGTTAAATCGCTGAAGAACCCGCACATCAAGGCAAGTGAATGGGGCTGGGGAATCGACCCGCTGGGCCTGCGCATCACCATGAACATGATGTATGACCGCTATCAGAAACCGCTGTTTTTGGTCGAGAACGGACTGGGCGCGAAGGACGAGATTAACGCACAGGGCGAGATTGATGACGACTATCGCATTAGCTACCTGCGTGAGCACATCAGTGCGATGGCGGACGCCATCGGCGACGGTATTCCGGTCATCGGTTATACCTCATGGGGCTGCATTGATCTGGTCTCCGCCTCCACCGGTGAGATGAGCAAACGCTATGGTTTCATCTATGTCGATCGCGACGACCGAGGCGAAGGCACATTAGCCAGAAAGAAAAAGAAATCGTTCTACTGGTATAAGAAGGTGATTGCCAGCAACGGTGCCGACCTGAGTTAAAGGCAATAAGATCGCCCAGCGATGCCTACTCTAGCCCCCTGACGGAGACGTTTGGGGGCTATTTTTTTATCCAGACCATAAGAATGTGAATTGTGGTTGCCGATGTCTTTGTGCATAATCGAGCGATGTAATTACGCAAAATAACTCATCATCGAGCATTAATGAGCGTTATCATTAATCCTCTTCAATGCCTACCGGCACCGTTATACCCATGCGATAGGAAGGTAAAACACCATGAGCCAGTTACTTCCCGATATTGCCTTTTTCCATGAACTCGCCACGCTAGCCAGCCAGGAGACGTTACCGCGTTTTCGTTCCCTTACCGCAAACCAAATTGAGACGAAGCCAAAAGAAGGTTTCCGTTTTGATCCGGTGACAGAAGCCGATCGGGAGGCTGAGCGGGTCATCCGCGAGCACATCACGCGTCGTTATCCCGATCACGCGATTATGGGCGAAGAATTTGGCCTGAGCGGGGAAGGCCCGGTGCGTTGGGTTTTGGATCCGGTCGATGGCACCCGACCTTTCTTGTGTGGCTTACCCGTGTGGGGAACGCTTATCGGTCTGCTGCATCATGAACGTGCCGTGATGGGGATGATGAGCCAGCCGTTTACCGGGGAGTGCTTTTGGGCGGAGGGTTCACAGGCCTGGCGTAGCGACCGCAATGGGGACGTTCGTTTAAGCACGCGTAAAGGTGTGTCGCTCGAACAGGCCATTCTTCACACTACGGCGCCAGAAGCCCTGAGCATGCACCCGGCGGTTCACTTCGCAGAACTAGCAGAAACCACGCTGATGACGCGCTATGGCGGAGAATGTTACGCCATGGCGATGCTGGCAGCAGGTCAGATTGACATCTGCGTGGAATTTGCATTGCAGCCCTACGACATTGTCGCGCTGATCCCGATTATTGAGCAGGCAGGTGGCATCATCACCGATCTCAACGGGCAGCGAGCGGAAGCGGGGGGCACCGTTGTCGCGACCGGTGATCCGGCATTGCATCAACAGGTTTTAGCCATTCTGAACGGAACGCGGTCATAGCCGCGACCCATCCAGACGATATGAAAAACGATGGTTGTTAAGAAGGAATCATGATGAAAGTGCCACACGTTGCGCTATGGACGACCGATCTGGCCGCGCAGGCGGCATTTTGGCAAGAGTTCTTCGCCGCGCAGGTGGGGGAAAAATATGTGAGCCGGAATCGCCCCGGTTTTGAATCGCATTTCGTTCAACTGAGTGAAGGCGCCTCTATTGAACTGATGACGCTGCCGGTGTTGGCGGAAGCCTTAGCCAATAAAGAAGGCTGCGGCTGGGCGCACGTCGCGATTTCGGTCGGGAGCAAGGCGGATGTCGAGGCATTGGTCAGCAAAGCCGCAGAGCGCGGCATTTTAGTTGCTCAACCTCGGATGACGGGAGACGGTTTTTATGAAGCGATCCTCCGCGACCCTGATGGTAATCTGATTGAGAGACCTTGTACATGATTCTGTGTAAATGCCATTTCTCAGAAGTGACCGTCCAGGCGGTCACCGAACTCGATAATAAAGCGGCTCATCGCCAGCCGCCAGTTTTGGATCGGCATCGTCCATTTTTTTGATGCCGACTGTATTGCCAGCCACACCACTTTCCTTACTGAGTCATCTGTCGGGAACACCTTGCGTTTCTTTATGGCATGCCGGATGACGCTGTTCAGTGATTCAATGGCATTGGTCGTGTAAATCACCTTACGGATGTCACTCGGGTACGCGAAGAATGTTGACAGATTCGCCCAGTTTGCACGCCAGCTCCGGCTGATTTGCGGGTAGCGCTCATCCCAGACCCTGGCGAATGTTTCCAGCTCCTGCAACGCCGCTTCTTCCGTCGCGGCCCCATAAACCGCCTTCAGGTCGCGAGTGACGGCCTTATAGTCCTTCCATGAGACGAAGCGCAGGCTGTTGCGCACCATATGGACTATACACAACTGGATGCGGGTTTGCGGATAGACCGCATTGATAGCGTCAGGGAAGCCTTTCAGACCGTCAACGCAGGCGATGAGAATGTCGTTCAGACCTCTGTTTTTCAGCTCAGTCAGCACATTCAGCCAGAACTTCGCCCCTTCATTTTCCGCCAGCCACATACCCAGTAGTTCTTTCTGACCATCGATATTGATGCCCAAGGCCAGGAACACGGATTTGTTGATGACACGACTATCCTGACGGACCTTAAGGACAATACAGTCAAGATAAACAATGGGATAAAGGCTATCCAACGGCCGATTCTGCCATTCAACAACCTGCTCCATCACTGCGTCCGTGACCTTTGAAATCAGGGCCGGCGACACATCTGAGTCATACAGTTCCTTAAACGTCGCGACGATCTCTCGGGTAGTCATGCCTTTGGCGTATAACGACAGGATTTGGTTATCCATGCTGGTTATCCGGGTCTGATTTTTCTTCACCAGTTGAGGTTCGAATGTGGCATCACGATCTCGCGGAGTACGCAGTTCGAGCGGGCCATCGCCAGTAATGACAGTTTTTGTGGAATAACCGTTACGTGCGTTAAGACCCGCTTTGGGCTGGTTTTTCTCGTACCCGAGATGGTGGGACATTTCAGCATTAAGGGCGGCTTCAACACTGATTTTTTTCAGCAGGCGATCGAACTGGCTGAGATCCTCAGGTGTTTTAAGATTTTTGGCCAGTTCGTTAGCCAGTGCCTGTAATTGTTTTTCGTCCATAAATTAACCTGCTTTTGATGTTGGATTGAACATATCAAAATCAGGCAATTACACAAATTTATGTACAGGCTCGATTGAGATAACATCAGACTGATTTGGAATTTTTTCCTATGCTGCACAAACTGTCCTCATTCGATCAACAACATAACGCGGTACTGGTTTGTATCGGTGAAATTCGGTTTGGCCCGCCTTATTTTTCGCTATCCATCGACGGGAAAGCCCTTGAAGATCGCGTTTTCGGCAAAGACATGCTGTGGTCGCCGGATTCGCGTTATCTTGCAGTGCAAGAGTGGCTCTCTACGGCGGAACGCGACGGCCCACAAACGGCGTTACTCTGCATTGATGTGCTTGAAGAAAGGCAATGTCAGGTTTCTCAGGCCGCAGGGGGATTTAAAATCCCTCTGGTGTTCGCGCTGTTCGAGTTCAAGCCCCTCAAGGATGAAACGAGAACACAATGCAATATAGTGATGTAAAACTGGACGTATCGCTTCTAACATAGAGAACCGTGCCGCCTTGTCGGTATTCCTCTGGTGTGGCATTGAATCAAATTTTCATAACCTTTGATGCATCTATCGACCTTGGTCGCAGACGTCTTTAATCCGCTTAATTACCATCTCTCTGAACTTCTGATGTCCATACGTAGCCCTTGGATGAGCTATTCTGAAACAAATAGCATTACCCGCTTTAAATTCCCATAGCCTCCCAGACGTGACGGATAAAGTTTCATAACCATCCAGATACTCAGTCAGCAACCGTTTGATGATGTAGTCAGTTCTTCTGGCTCCTGATGCAAATATTATGAAGTCAGGTTTTAGATGATTGATCTGTGCAGCCAACAGACTCAGTGAGGTGGATATCACCTGTTGAAGTTCTTCATGAGGGCGAAGTAGTGGTGTTTGACCGTTGTAATCCCACGCTAGTAGATTGGCATATAGGATCGCCTGAGGGGCAATGTTCAACTCACTAGCTAGTCGGAAATGGTACTGTATGAAGCGGCTACGTGATTTGAGATTAAGCGTCTCCGTCAGGTGCTTCCTATAACGAGTTATAGCCTCTTCAACCACCTGCTCTGTGGTAACATTGGGTATAAGTCCCAGGACACGGGAAATAGTATTCTTCCCATTTAAGGTATTCCAGCCTGCTGTTTCACGCCCAATCAGCATGATTTTTACGGTGGATCGCCAGTATTCATCGGAGGGAGCGGGTAAAAATACGCCAGAGTATTTATCCTCCTGTAGGTTGAATGACCGGGCGTTAAGCCCCTTCAGTATTTGTATATACGCTTTTACCAACGTTTCCATGTTTTATCCCTACCCAAAATGAAAAGCCCCTCAGAGATATATTATTTTCATGATATCAGTCCGATATATAAGGGTAACTATGAAAAACCCTTCCTAATTTACCAACGTGTCAATTATTCCCAAATACATTACTTAATCGTGAAGGTCATAGCCGTAGCTAACCGTCAACCAACGGCTCGGAAGTTATCTATCTATTTCCCGCACACTACAGAAAAGTTGGACAACCATCTACCAGCAACAACAAGCTCTCGGTTACCACATTTCCATTCTGGGTTAGGCTATCAATCTTCCCAATGGAACAGTGCATCGAACTGTGTGAAGCCGCGATCTGTGAGCACCGTCGGCACGCGAGTGCCGGTGGGTAGCAACGATGTTAATTGTTCTTGCACCGCTTTTCCTTCGTTTTCGCCGTGTTTCAATCCCAACTCGGTTCGCGCATCGTCGAAAGAAACCACGGGTAAACCGCGCCGATTCGCCTGTACCCAGAGTACCGGAACAGACAACACGGGCGAACCGGCCAGCATCGCGTGTCGGCGTGCCGTCGATAAAAAAATGCCGTCACGACGATCGTAAATATCAAATTCATGAAAATAGTGCGGCAAACGGTCGTAAAACACGGAATGCTTGCTGTAAGCCCATTCGCCGTACATCACGAAACGGTCTTCCAATAGCTCAAGAAAACGCATTTCGTGCCCGGTGGCCCAAAGCTTGAACTGGTTGAACTGCCGTTCCCGCGAGCCGCCAGCCAGATAATGGCCGCGCGACTGGAGCAAGAGTTCCGCCGTTTCATTGAAGGACACACCACTGTTCGCGCCGTCGATCTTTTCTTCGATAACGACATAGCGGCCTGCCAGCGCTTTCAGAGCAATTTGGTCCGACCCATCATCGCCGGACTGTAAACGCGAACCTTCCAGATGAGGGGTACGCGGATATTTTAATAACGGTATTGAATGTAAATTCATATTTTTCGCCTGCTGCGTTATTGGCGCAGCCAGGCCCATCTACGGTAAAAAAAGAGGGCCGACGAACGTGTTCTGGCGCGAGTCAATAGCTGGCCGCTGGCATTCCAGAGGTCAGAGTCGCGGGGGAGGAAGCGGGAGATTCGTTCTTTGCTCCGCACAATCGCGGGGAAAGAAGGGAATTCGTACCGCAGCCAACGCTGGCGCAGACTGCGCCGAATCGAGGCTGCTTAATGCAGTCGTCGGCGGTTAGTGGGAGGCTGACGTACAGGGCACTTTGGGGCTCCAAATGACACATAGGGGTGAGTAAACGGCGCGATTCTAGCGAAGGAATCCTCCGACAACAAGTTTTTGTATAAAAAATGCTATGCTTTCCTGTTGTTGTAGAATGCGTTGTTGCGCGTAAACGTGATAAAAAACGCCTGAGGTTATCCACATCAGCGAGCGAAGAATAACGCGTAGTGGGATAGGGGAGAGCACACAATGAATCGTCGAGGAATATAATGAAAATCAGTGTGATAAAGAAAGGGATTGTTGGCCTGTTACTGGCGCTGCCGCTCTATGGTGTCGCAGAGACAACAGATCCAGATTTGTTTGTCGGCTATACCACGCAGGATCTTACCGATGCATTACCGACGCAGTTGTTGAACATGATTCAGCGAGAAAAAGTGGTCGATGCTGCAAACCACATGGTTCAGACCGAATATGTCGATCCTACTACAGGCAATAAGGCGCTGGTTTCCCTGTATATGCTACCGGCAAACAGCAAGGGCACCATTCCCATTGCTTCGACGCCCAGCGATCTGGACGCGGTGATTGCCAGCACGGAAAAAGAGATGCTGCGCCAGCGCATCAAACCCGATCAGCGGGCGGGAAACATTGACGATGCAACGCCTTATCGTTGTTTACAAACGATCCTAAATAACAAAGTCCTGCATTCGCTGTGTTCAACGCTGATTAAAGGACGTGTGCTGGAAGTACAGGCCATTAATACGGTCGATAATATTCAGGATGAAGCCGGGCTGCATAAGGTCATCGGGCAGCAGAATGAATTCGTTATCGGGATGGGAAAAACGCTGCTGGCGCTGAAAAAATAATACACGCCTGATGCACCAGAATGGGCATCATCGGTGACAGACTGTAATGATTTCTCATCAGAACCCAAGAGCGGAGGCTAGCGCGCCTTCGCTTTTTTTGCACCAAAAATCCCCTGATACGCCCTTGCCAGATTCCTGGCGTTCGTGCATAACTGCCGGTGCCAGAAAGTCGATTCCTGACAGCATCATTACGAACCCGTATTCACCACGAAACGACTTCATTACGAAACAACACCGGATAAACGCTATGCTTTTGTTACTCGTTTTGGCTGTGATTGCAGTCGCCGTTTACGGCTGGTTAAAGCAGCCGCAGTATGTAACACCAGAGGTAGAACCCCAGCCGGAAAACCCACTCTTTCGCGATGGCGCGTTTCACAACCCGGTTGCTCGTCCGACGGTAGGGAACCAGAACCGGTTCGCACTGCTGTACCGCTTTCTTTTCGAGAAAGACGCTGGCGCGTTGCCAGACACTCCCTTGCCGTCGGAAAAAACCGATCTGCATCAGTTAAAGAAAACGGATAACGTCATCATCTGGATGGGGCATTCCAGCTACTTTATTCAACTGGAAGGAAAAACCTTTCTGCTGGATCCGGTATTTAGCGACAATGCTTCGCCAGTGCCGCGTACCAATGTCGCCTTCAAGGGCAGCAATGTGTATTCACCGGATGATGTTCCCCCTATCGATTACCTGCTGATTACCCACGATCACTGGGATCATCTGGATTACCCCACGCTGAACGCGTTACGCGGGAAAATCCGCCGCATTGTCACGCCAACGGGTGTGGGTTCCTACTTTGTAAAATGGGGCTTCCCACAGAAAGACATTACGGAAGGCGGCTGGTTCAGCAGCCTGAAAGAGAACGGGGTGGAAATCCATGTGCTCCCGACACAGCATTTTTCCGGCCGACTCCTCAAGCATAATCAAACGCTGTGGGGTTCGTTTGCGCTGATCACGCCACAACATCGCCTGTATCTCGGTGGGGACAGCGGCTATGGCGCACACTACAAAGAAATTGCTGCGCGTCTGGGCGGATTCGATATCGCGATACTGGAATGTGGACAGTACGATCGGGACTGGCCCTACGTTCACATGACGCCGGAAGAGAGCGCACTGGCCGCCAGTGATTTACAGGCTAAAGCGGTACTACCGAGTCATAACAGCAAATTTAAGCTGGCGCACCACCGCTGGAATGACCCGCTGGCGCGTATTTCGCAGGCCAGCCAAAACCAGGACTGGCGACTGATGACACCCCGCATTGGTGAGCGCGTTCAGGTTGATAACCCGCAGCAGACGTTTAGCCAGTGGTGGGATCTGAATGATTAAATAGCTCATATCATGCACTGCTAGGGTAATGATGCGTGAATAGACGACGCGCGACACATTTCTAGCGTAAAGCGACAACCTTTTTCTGAGCTTTCGACCGTCATGTGCCAACCCAGATGTTCCACAATACGTTGTACGATGGATAAACCAAGCCCCTCGCCATTTTGACGTGCGCTGGGCAAAAAACGCTGAAATTGTTGCGGATCGATGCTGGGCGGCAGGCCCGGGCCGGTGTCAGAAATAACCAGCGTCGTGCCATGCAGTGCAATACGTACTTCACCTTCATCCGTGTATTGGCAGGCGTTACGCAGCAGGTTCCAGACCACGCTGCGCGCCAGTTCGGCATTGGTGTGCAGATGGGCGTTTTGCGGCGCATCCAGCGCCAGTGTTACGGGCTTTTTTGCCAGCCAGGGTTGGCATCGCGTAATGTATTCCTCGAATAATGGATGTAGAGGCACATCGGCTAGAGGCAGGGTTTGCGGATCGCGCGAGAGCAGCAACAGGCAAGTCAACTGGCGTTGCATTTCCTGCGTAGTGCGCACGATACGTTCAGCGCTTGGCATCAGGTGACTGTCGCGAGGTAGCCATGATCTACCTTTCCGATCATGGTGAGTTGTTGGGAGAGCGGGGTATCTATCTACACGGCACGCCTTACCTTATTGCGTCCAAAGAGCGAATGCAGGTGCCTATGGTGATGTGGTTCTCACCGGTATTTGTGCAAGATGCCGGCTTCAATCTCACCTGTCTGCGCAATAACGCGGAGAACAAAGACTATAGCCACGACAATTTTACTATTCCAGGCTTGGCCTGTTTGCTGTTCAAAGCAGGGTGTACCAATCCGAACTGGATGTGTTCGCGCCATGTCGCGAGCTGATGTGAGTTTCGTTGCAACTTAGCCGTTAGCCTATTCCCCCATACAAGGAGCAGCTTGTGTCAAAAATCAACGTGGAAAAATTCGTTGCTGGAACTCTGGAAAAAAGTTTTGACGTTCCTACATTCGCCGTAAATATCCTTGCTCAGCTTTTGCCAGCGTCTGCAATGAGTGAGCTTGCTGACCGAGGTATAGACATCCCGGCTATTCTCGGTGCCAACAAACTGGGTACGCCATATTCCTCTTCGATCGAGGTGGTTGAGGATTGTGTGCAAAAAACGGTAGTCATCTCTGTACCGCCGGCGGGCGATAAGTACCGTTCCCTTCAACGTTCCTGAGTCACTGTCAGTTTCCAGCGCAGCTTCATTTTTTGCTGCGCTGTAGTGAGGTGAGACAAAGGAAAGACGATGCGAATGACTTCATGAGACGCCATGAAAACAAAAATCCACGCAGTTGCGTGGATTTTTGTGATATTCACGAGGTTGCAGTGCGCCTCATGAGACAACAGAAGCTATTTAGACGTTAAACAGGAAGTTCATGACGTCGCCATCTTTTACGATGTAGTCCTTGCCTTCTGAACGCATTTTTCCGGCTTCTTTCGCGCCTTGCTCACCTTTGTAGGAAATGAAATCTTCATAGGCGATAGTCTGGGCGCGGATGAAGCCTTTCTCGAAGTCGGTGTGAATTTTACCCGCGGCCTGCGGGGCGGTAGCGCCGACAGGGATGGTCCATGCACGAACTTCTTTCACGCCCGCGGTGAAGTAGGTTTGCAGGTTCAGCAGTTCATAGCCCGCGCGGATAACGCGGTTCAGTCCCGGTTCTTCCAGACCTAACTCAGCCATAAACTCTTCGCGGTCAGCGTCATCCAGTTCCGCGATATCTGATTCAACAGCGGCACAGACGGCCACGACGACAGAACCTTCAGCGGCAGCGATTTCGCGCACTTTATCGAGGTACGGGTTATTTTCAAAACCGTCTTCGTTGACGTTGGCGATGTACATGGTTGGTTTCAGCGTCAGGAAGCTCAGGTATTTGATGGCTGCTTTATCTTCATCGCTTAAATCCAGTGAGCGCAGCATCCCGGAGTTTTCCAACTGCGGTAAGCATTTCTCCAGCGCGGCGAGTTCAGCTTTCGCATCTTTATCGCCACCTTTGGCTCTCTTCTGCACGCGGTGAATGGCACGCTCACAGGTATCGAGGTCAGATAACGCCAGCTCGGTGTTAATGACGTCGATGTCATCGGCCGGATCAACTTTGTTGTTTACGTGGATGATGTTGTCGTTTTCAAAGCAGCGGACAACGTGCCCGATAGCTTCGGTTTCACGGATGTTGGTCAGGAACTGGTTACCCAAGCCTTCACCTTTGGACGCGCCCTTTACCAGACCCGCGATATCAACAAATTCCATAGTGGTAGGGAGGATACGCTGTGGCTTAACGATTTCAGCCAGTTTGTCCAGACGTGGATCGGGCATCGGCACGACGCCGGTATTCGGCTCGATGGTACAAAACGGGAAGTTGGCCGCTTCGATGCCGGCTTTGGTCAACGCATTGAACAGTGTGGATTTACCGACGTTAGGCAGCCCAACGATACCGCATTTGAATCCCATGTTTATATCACCTTAAATAACTTATTAATCAGACGATTACTGTGTATCGTCTGTCAGAATGGAAATATTTCGGCCGATTATACACGGAATGGCGATTTATCTCGATCTACCATCCGTATTCTGACCAGATTATGCCGCTTTGAAGGCATGTAAACGGTTCATCGCTTTGATCATGTCTTCTTTCATTAGAATTTCTGTGCAGTGCACGGCTTCATCAATGGCATCGTCGATCAGCGTCTGTTCGCTTGCCGGTGGTTTACCCAGCACAAAACCAGTCACTTTGCTTTTATCGCCCGGATGGCCGATACCAATGCGTAAACGGTGGAAGTTTGGGTTGTTACCCAATTTGCTGATGATATCTTTCAGCCCGTTGTGGCCGCCGTGTCCGCCACCCAGTTTAAGTTTGGCAATCCCCGGTAATAAATCCAGTTCATCGTGGGCAACCAGGATTTCATCAGGCTGGATGCGATAGAACGTGGCCATTGCCGCAACGGCCTTGCCGCTCAGATTCATGAACGTGGTGGGAACCAGCAGGCGTACATCTTGACCAGCCAGATTCAGGCGAGACGTGTAACCAAAAAATTTGCTTTCTTCTTTCAGCGGCTGACGGTAAGCGTCCGCCAGCCGATCGACAAACCAGGCGCCCGCATTATGGCGGGTGGCGGCATATTCAGCACCGGGATTCGCCAGGCCGACAATTAATTTAATGCTGCTCACGGTATATTCCAGATTACGTGCTTACACTTAAGCAGGGTAGCGTGATAAACGAAAGCGCTAGTTTACACACCGTGTGGTAGATAACCAAATCGCGGTGTTGGAATGTAAGTACAATGTTATTTGTTTAGTAATGTGATTATTCGGATTTTTGTCTATTTATTTGTTTAAACGTAAAAAAATATTAATCATTCCTTTTATCTGTGATCCCTCCCGCAATCATCCATGCACATTATTGTCTATAATTACATCAATAATAAGAAAGTCAGCGGTAATGGCACTCCGATTCATCCACAGAATTAATCTGGAGGTGGCAGATGAAACGTAAAAACGTGACAGTATTGGGTAACATGTTGATGGGGCTTGGTATGATCCTGATGATTGGCGGTATTGGCTTTTCCATCGCCAGCCAATTCCCTAAACTGAATGTCCCTGAATATATGACTTATATTGATCTGGTCGGTATTTTTTCTGGCGCAATATTTTGGTTAGTGGGAGCACGTATTAGCGGGCGTGAGGAAGTCGCAGACCGTTATTGGTGGGTTAAACACTTTGATAAGCGTTGCCGCCGCCAGCGTCACCCATAACCGTTAATGGCGCCATAGGCGTTAATGAAAATTGAACATGAGAGCCGCTGTAGCTTTGCTATGGCGGTTTTTTGTTTTTGATCGTGATAGAAATAAGAAAGCCACCTTGTTACAGGTGGCTTCATCAGCGTTTGCGAGCGGTTACTCGGTCAGCAGCGATTAATGTTCAAACATCGCAGAAATAGATTCTTCGTTGCTGATACGACGAATCGCTTCGGCCAACATCCCAGACAGCGTTAACGTACGAACATTCGGCAGTGAACGAATGTTTTCCGCCAGCGGAATGGTATCGCAGACAATCACTTCATCAATGACAGAGTTCTTGATGTTCTCGTAAGCATTGCCTGAGAAGATCGGATGTGTAGCGTAAGCGAATACGCGTTTAGCACCACGCTCTTTCAGCGCTTCCGCCGCTTTACACAGCGTACCGCCAGTGTCGATCATATCGTCAACCAGTACACAGTCACGGCCAGCGACGTCACCGATGATGTGCATCACCTGAGAAACGTTGGCACGCGGACGGCGCTTGTCGATGATCGCCATGTCGGTATCGTTCAGCAGTTTAGCGATGGCGCGAGCACGCACAACGCCACCGATATCAGGAGAAACCACAATCGGGTTTTCCAGATTCTGTTGCAGCATATCTTCCAGCAGGATCGGGCTACCGAATACGTTATCTACTGGAACATCGAAGAACCCCTGAATCTGCTCAGCGTGCAGATCAACGGTCAGAACACGGTCAACACCGACGCTGGACAGGAAGTCAGCAACGACTTTCGCGGTGATTGGCACACGTGCGGAACGCACACGACGATCCTGACGGGCATAGCCGAAGTAGGGGATAACAGCGGTAATACGTCCCGCGGAAGCGCGACGCAGAGCATCGACCATCACAACCAGTTCCATCAGGTTGTCATTGGTGGGTGCACAGGTGGACTGGATGATGAAAATATCACCACCGCGTACATTTTCATTGATTTGCACGCTGACTTCGCCATCGCTAAAACGACCGACAGCGGCGTCGCCAAGGCTAGTGTACAAACGGTTGGCAATACGTTGTGCTAGTTCCGGGATGGCGTTACCAGCAAAAAGCTTCATATCAGGCACGAGAAGAACCTCAGGCTTGCGTCCAGAGAAATATTGCGCCTGCCGGGCAGGGACAAGCAACAGGCACAATATGCATACGGGTGTATGAATTAAGTTTGCTACAGACTGGCCGCATGGCAGCCGGTGTGTGGCAAAACCTAAAGTTGCCCGGAAAGCGTACGTTGCAGCGGAGAGACGTTAACGCCTCGCGCGACGAAACCGTTTAGCCATTCCGGGGCCTGGTCAAGCACCTGACGGGCTGCGAACTCGGTGTCAAACTCTGCAAACACACAAGCCCCCGTTCCAGTCAGGCGCGCCGGGGCATATTCTAGCAGCCATGAAAGTAGCTGTTCAACCTCACGAAAACGTTTTCTTGCGATAGCTTCACAATCATTGACGAAGGTCTGGTTTAATAAAGTTTCTAAATCACGAACTGGCGAATTACGCGTCAACTCGGGATCGCCGAAGATCAACGGTGTGGCGATACTCACGCCAGGATGCGCCACCAGGTACCATTTCTCTGGTGGATTCGCGGGAGTGAGCTGTTCACCAATACCTTCGGCAAAGGCGGCATGTCCACGAACAAACACGGGAACGTCCGCACCTAATTGCAGTCCCAACTCGGCCAACGTATCAACGCTCAGCCCGCTTTGCCACAAATGATTAAGGGCGACCAAAACGGTAGCCGCGTTGGATGAGCCTCCGCCCAGTCCGCCGCCCATTGGCAGACATTTGTCGATACTGATATCTGCGCCGAACCGGGCAGGACGAAGATCATGGCATTCGCAGTGCCGCTGTAATAAGCGTGCGGCGCGGACGATCAGGTTTTGCTCATTCTCTACGCCATCCACGGGGGTAAGCAGGTTAATCTGGTCGTCATCACGTGGCCTAATCGTCAGGGTGTCACCGTAATCCAGAAACTGGAATAGCGTTTGCAGCAGGTGATACCCATCTTTTCTCTGACCGGTAATATAAAGAAACAGATTCAGCTTGGCGGGGGCAGGCCATGTCTCGATAACCGTCGGTTGCATCGCTTATTTAACCATCCAGTTATTCATTTTCAGCTTAATACGCTGTTCACCCTGAACCAGTTCCAGACTGGTTGGGAGCGGAGGCGTCAGCTCGGTGTTGTAGCTCTGATAGCTGACATTCCAGTTTTGATTACCCTGACGATAGGTGACGGTTTTCAGCAGATAGCGTTCATCCAACGTGAATTCGGTCGCATCGCCTGGAATACCGAGGATCCACTGGCGCAAATTGTTCAGCGGGATCGACATACCGGTGAGTTGCTGGATCATGTATTCGGCATCTTTCCCCACGTAACGCTTGCCCTGATTATCAGTGATTTGCACGCCGTCAGGCTGGGCGCGTAGTTCTAATTCGGTACTGCCGAGTGGATTGGTCAGCAGCAGCCGATAACGCTGTGGCGGTGTGTCCTGCCAGAAAAAATTGGCTGATACTCTTTTGCTATCGGAGATATAGGCAAAAGCGCCGCGAGTCTGATATTGGCTGAGTTGCTGTACTTTTTGCTGATGTTGTTGCCACTCTGGTGAGGTGGGGCTTTTACCCGTTTGAGTGGGTTGATGAACGCTACAGGCGGCTAGCAACAGGCTGGCTAAAGGCAGTAAACGCAGGCATCGGACGGTTTGGGTTGGCATGTCGGTCGTATCCTGTAAATGAACGAAGTTCGTGAAATACGTCACGCTAACGGGCTTACCGCTCAGCGTCAATGGTTGTTATTCGTTAATGGTGTTTATTGTTTTTTGTCAAAAAGTGACTACCTCAGACGAGGTGTATCGCGCGCTGTCGCTTTTCTTGCTCCCCTGCATCAAGTAGAATGCGACTTAAACGAAATCCATACTAAGACCGGTATTACTCAGAAACAGCCTAATGACCCTGCTTGCGCTTGGTATTAATCACAAAACCGCACCGGTTTCTCTGCGTGAACGTGTTGTGTTCTCACCAGATAAATTAGGCGTGGCCCTCGACAGTCTGCTACAGCAACCGCTGGTGCAGGGCGGTGTTGTGCTGTCTACCTGCAATCGTACAGAACTCTATCTTAGCGTTGACGAACAGGAAAACCAGCGTGAACAGCTGATTCGCTGGCTGTGTGAATATCATCAATTGCGCCCGGAAGAGGTCAACGGCAGTCTGTACTGGCATCAGGATAACGCCGCTGTTAGTCATCTAATGCGCGTGGCCAGCGGTCTGGATTCGCTGGTGTTAGGCGAACCACAGATTTTGGGGCAGGTGAAGAAAGCGTTTGCCGAATCACAACGGGGTCATTCCCTGTCCAGCGAGCTGGAGCGGCTGTTCCAGAAATCTTTTACCGTGGCCAAGCGCGTTCGTACGGAAACGGATATCGGTGCCAGCGCGGTGTCGGTGGCTTTTGCCGCCTGTACGCTGGCGCGGCAGATCTTTGAATCACTGGCAGATGTTACGGTGCTGCTGGTTGGTGCCGGAGAAACCATTGAACTGGTCGCACGCTATCTTCGTGAGCACAATGTACAGAAAATGGTGATCGCAAACCGAACCCGTGAACGCGCTCAGGCGCTGGCAACGGAAGTGGGCGCAGAGGTCATCACGTTAGCCGAGCTGGATGAACAACTCGTTCAGGCTGACATTGTGATCAGTTCAACGGCCAGTACGCTGCCGATTATCGGAAAAGGGATGATGGAACGGACGCTGAAGGCGAGACGGAATCAGCCAATGTTGATGGTGGATATTGCAGTTCCGCGTGATATTGAGCCGGAAGTCGGCAAATTACCGAACGTTTATCTCTACAGCGTGGACGATCTGCACGCGATTATTCAGCATAACCTCGCGCAGCGCAAAGCGGCAGCGGTGCAGGCCGAATCCATCGTGCAGCAGGAAAGCTCCGATTTCATGGCCTGGCTGCGTGCGCAGTCAGCGGTGGAGACCATTCGCGATTATCGCGCTCAGGCCGATGAGCTGCGTGCGGAAATGACGGCCAAGGCGCTGGCTGCCATCCAACAAGGCAATGACGTTGAAGCGGTGATTCAGGAACTGACACACCGTTTAACCAATCGCCTGATTCACGCGCCGACCAAATCTCTTCAGCAAGCCGCTCGTGACGGTGACCAAAATCGGTTACAAATTTTACGTGACAGCCTTGGGCTGGACTAGCATTCATCTCTATATTTATCTCTACTACAGGATTTAACCGCCCGCATGAAGCCTTCTATTGTTGCTAAACTGGAAGCGTTACAAGAACGCCATGAAGAAGTCCAGGCGTTACTCGGTGAGCCCAGCGTCATCGCTGATATGGATCGTTTTCGCGCGTTGTCGCGAGAATATGCTCAGCTCACTGATATTACTCGCTGTTTCCAGCAATGGCAGCAGGCGCAAGAGGATCAACAGACCGCAGAAATGATGCTGGACGATCCTGAAATGCGCGATATGGCGCAGGAAGAATTGAAAGAGGGTAAAGCGACAATTGAAGCGCTGGAGCAACAGCTCCAGGTGCTGTTGTTGCCGAAAGATCCCGACGATGAGCGCGGCTGTTTTCTGGAAGTGCGTGCGGGGACAGGCGGCGACGAAGCTGCGATTTTTGCCGGCGATCTGTTTCGCATGTACAGCCGCTATGCCGAATCACGCCGCTGGCGCGTTGAGGTGATGAGCGCCAGCGATGGCGAACATGGCGGTTATAAAGAAGTTATCGCTAAAATCTCTGGCGACGGCGTGTACGGTCAACTCAAGTTCGAATCCGGTGGCCATCGCGTGCAGCGTGTTCCTGCCACGGAGTCTCAAGGGCGCATTCATACGTCGGCCTGTACGGTCGCCGTGATGGCGGAAGTACCGGAAGCGGAACTGCCGGACATCAACCCGGCGGATTTGCGTATTGATACCTTCCGTTCTTCTGGCGCGGGCGGTCAGCACGTTAACACCACCGACTCCGCCATCCGTATTACTCACTTGCCAACCGGTATTGTCGTGGAATGTCAGGACGAGCGTTCACAGCATAAAAACAAAGCCAAAGCGCTGTCTGTGCTGGGGGCGCGTATTCGTGCGGCAGAAGTGCAGAAACGTCAGCAGGAAGAAGCGTCAACTCGCCGTAACCTGCTCGGCAGCGGCGATCGCTCTGACCGCATCCGTACCTACAATTTCCCGCAGGGAAGGGTGACCGATCACCGTATTAACCTGACGCTTTACCGTCTGGATGAAGTCATGGAAGGTAAACTGGATACGCTGATTCAGCCAGTTGTGCAGGAATATCAGGCCGATCAGCTTGCTGCGCTGTCCGAGCAGGAATAATGACCTATCAGGATTGGTTACTCTCTGCCGCAACTCAGCTTGCGGCGGGAGAAAGCCCAAAGCGAGATGCGGAAATTTTGCTGGGTTTTGTAACTGGCAAGCCCCGCACGTTCCTTCTGGCGTTTGGTGAAACTGAGCTGAACGCGGTTGAACAGCAGCAATTAGCTGAACTGCTGGCGCGCCGTGAACAGGGCGAACCTATCGCTTATTTGACTGGCGAGCGTGAGTTCTGGTCACTGCCGTTGGCCGTGTCGCCGGCCACGCTGATTCCTCGCCCCGATACCGAGTGCCTGGTCGAACAGGCGCTGCTGCGCCTGCCTCAAACGCCGTGTGCCGTACTGGATTTGGGCACTGGAACTGGGGCAATTGCGCTGGCGCTGGCCAGTGAACGGCACGATTGCTGGGTGACGGGCGTTGATGTTCAACCAGACGCTGTCGCGTTAGCGACGAAAAATGCCCGGCAATTGGGGCTCAGCAACGCCCGTTTCCTGTCAGGAAGCTGGTATTCACCGCTTGATCAAACGCGCTTTGCGCTCATCGCCAGTAATCCACCGTATATCGATGCGGATGATGTGCATCTGTCGCAGGGCGATGTTCGTTTTGAGCCGGCCAGCGCGTTGATTGCCGCCGACAACGGGTTGGCGGATTTACGCACCATCATTGAATCTGCCCCGCATTATTTAGAGAACGGTGGCTGGTTGCTGCTGGAACATGGCTGGCAACAGGCTGAGGCAGTGCGTCAGCTTTTGCAGGCACGCGGATTCACACAAATAGAAACCTGTCAGGACTATGGTGGCAATGACCGGGTGTCATTAGGACGCTGGTTGGATGCGCCAACGCATTAGGAGCAATGGACGTGATAACTCTTTACCCAGCCACGATATATCTGCATCTGGCAACGGTTGGCATCAGTATTTCTCTGTTTATTATTCGTTTTTTCTGGCTGTGTCGGCAATCAGCGTTGCTGCAACAGCGCTGGGTAAAAATCCTGCCGCATATTAACGATACCTTGTTATTAATCAGCGGTATTGGTTTAATCACGCTTAGCCACACTTATCCGTTTACTCCCGAGCAAAGCTGGCTGACGGAAAAGCTGTTTGGCGTTATTATTTATATCCTTCTTGGCGCGATCGCCTTGGGGAAACGCCCCCGTAGCCAGAACGTTCGCTGGCTGGCGTTTGTATCTGCTTTAATATGCTTTGGTGGGGTCGTGCTGCTGGCTCTGACTCATTCACCGTTGCTGATGGAATAATTATGAGTGCTATTGCTGATTTTGAATTCAACCAGTCGCTGCTAAGTGATGGTGTCGTGTTGGTTTCACAGGCTATTCGCCGCGACTTTCCCGCTCAGGATGTGCGGCAAAATCTGCAACAGTTGGTTGAGAACGCTCGAGCCGCTATTCCTGACGATCTTGAGCAAGATCTTCAGCTTGAAAAGCTGATTGAGCTGTTTTATCACACCTGGGGATTCGGCGGTGCGGGCGGGGTTTATCGCCTGTCTGATGCACTGTGGCTCGATCAGGTGCTTGACTCTCGTCAGGGTCTGCCCGTGTCACTTGGCGTCATCTTCCTGCATATTGCCAATGAACTCGGCCTGCCGCTGATGCCCGTCATTTTCCCAACCCAACTGATCCTACGTGCTGACTGGCTCGACGAAGAGATGTGGCTGATTAACCCGCTAAACGGCGATACGCTGAGTGAGCATGTGTTGGAAGTGTGGTTGAAAGGTAATATCGGCCCATCAACTCGCCTGCTAGATGAAGATCTGGATGAAGCAGAGAACGTCCTGATCGTGCGTAAAATGCTCGACACATTGAAAGTTGCGCTGATGGAAGAAAAACAGATGGAACTCGCGTTAAGAGCCAGCGAAGCGGTGCTGCAATTTGACCCAGACGATCCGTACGAAATTCGCGATCGTGGCCTGATTTATGCACAGCTGGATTGCGACCATATTGCGCTGTCCGATCTCAACTATTTCGTTGAACAGTGCCCGGAAGACCCGGTGAGTGAAATGATAAAAGTACAGATTCACTCGATAGAGCAGAAACAGATTGTCTTGCATTAAAAAAACAGTCTTACATTAAGAACCCGTTTTGCAGTAATGCAGCGTTAATTTATTTCCCGACATGAAGGTAAAAGTATGACGAATAAAGTGGTCAAGATAGGGGATATCCCCGTCGCCAATAATCTGCCTTTTGTGCTGTTTGGCGGCATGAATGTTCTTGAATCACGCGATCTGGCAATGCGCATTTGTGAGCATTACGTCACGGTCACGCAGAAGTTGGGCATTCCTTACGTGTTCAAAGCGTCATTCGATAAGGCTAACCGTTCTTCAATTCACTCTTACCGTGGTCCTGGTCTGGAAGAAGGGATGAAAATCTTCCAGGAACTGAAACAGACCTTTGGCGTGAAAATTATCACTGACGTGCATGAAGCACATCAGGCGCAGCCGGTTGCCGATGTGGTTGATGTGATCCAGCTTCCTGCGTTTCTGGCACGTCAAACTGACCTGGTGGAAGCGATGGCGAAAACGGGTGCGGTAATCAACGTGAAAAAACCGCAGTTCGTCAGCCCGGGGCAAATGGGTAACATCGTCGATAAGTTCATCGAAGGTGGCAACGATCAGGTCATTCTGTGCGATCGCGGCAGCAACTTCGGTTACGACAATCTGGTTGTTGATATGCTCGGCTTCAACGTAATGAAGCAGGTTTCTAACGGTTCGCCGGTGATTTTTGACGTTACGCATGCGCTACAGTGCCGCGACCCGTTTGGTGCCGCGTCCGGTGGCCGTCGTGGGCAGGTGACGGAACTGGCGCGCGCCGGTATGGCTGTTGGTCTGGCAGGGCTATTCATTGAAGCTCACCCGGATCCCGCGAATGCAAAATGCGATGGCCCGTCTGCGCTGCCGCTGGATAAGCTGGAGCCGTTCCTGCAACAGATCAAGGCGATTGACGATCTGGTGAAAAACTTCCCAGAGCTGGATACCAGTAAGTAATCCTCTGCTTACCGTCGATTGATTACTGACATAAAAAACCGTAGGGAACGTTTTTCAACGTCGCCTGCGGCGGCGGGCAGGAAGCTCACCATAAAAAAACCCGCGATATCGCGGGTTTTGTGTTTATCATATTCGTCGTTTTCTACAATGCAGCGCTACCGTTGTTATTTATAGAGGTCGGCGCTGATGGTCATATTGTTGCCTTTGCCTTCCCACTGTCTGGTGATGTGGTAGTACTTGGCACCTTTCTCGCCCGCACGTTTAGCAACGGCTTCGGACACCTGTGTCATATTGGTGTAGTTACCGCGGAACTTAATTGAATCGAAAGGCACCATTTGCGCCGCCGTAGCGTTATTCAGTTCCTGAATTTTGGAACCATCTGTTAACGTTACCGTGTAACGTCCACCTTTTGACGATTGCGTTTCAAAGAAATTACCTACATTGCGGCTAGGGCTCCCGGAGTTGGCGACACCAGGAATCTCGACCTTGGCGGCTTCCGCACCACCAGCAGCCAGCGCTGCACGGCCTGCATCAGAATCTGCTGGGATGACATCGGTGCTCTGAGTTTGGCGCTTCGGTGCGTCGGCTTTATAAATGTAGGCTGTAATTTTCTGGTTAGCGCTATTCGAGTTCACATCAACCTGACGGACGATGTAGAACGAATCAGCATTTTTCTCTTTTGCCGCTTTCGCAATGGCGTCGTTCACATCCGGTTGACTGCGAAAGAAGCCACCAACGGTTACCGTATCATACGGCTCCAGCGAATAAGCAACATCCTTTGGCAATTCTTTCACGCCGTAGAAGGTGCGGAATTGGTTATCCTGATTCGCCTTTGGCGCATCTTTGCGATACAGGTCGACAGTGACATTCCAGTTTCCACTCGAGTTAGCGTCATCCATAGCTTGCACATAAAACGACTCTGCACCCAATTTGTCAGCGCGCGTTGAGGCTGCTGCAACCGCTTCATTGATCGCGTTAAAACGTCCCTTAAACGTAATTCGTTCAAAGGGTTGCAGGGATTTTGCCTGATCAGGCGTCAGCTCCTGTGCAGCCTGCGCTGAAAATGCCGAGAGTGATAACAATAACGTGGACGCAATAACAGTAGTCTTCAGCTTCATAAAAAATCCTTTCGCCTTCCTGCAACTCGAATTATTTAGGTATAGCAATCAACCTGTAACGGAATAGGGCTGATTATCGCACGGAATAAATTCTTGTGCTTTAGCATTTTCAGCAGGACTGCAAAGCCGTAATGCTTCGGCTCTGAACAAGAAAAGTGCTAATAATAACGGTTAATGATTGTTTTGCCATCATAAGGGATATTTATGTGATTTATCACATTAACAACCCTGTAACACAACGTTTTTGTGAAACAGCACCGAAAAATACTTCTGTAATAATGCTACAAAAGGCAGAGAAGAGCATGATTTTCGACCAAGAAAGCCTTCCATAACCTGTAATAACTCGGCTTTTCTGTGAAATTCATTTTATTTATGGATCATCGATCACATTTTCAGTACGTTATAAATGAGTTCGCCTACAGTGAGACGCCCCAAAAAAGCGTGTGGCAAGAAGATGATAAAACCCTCTTCCTACCGCGTGAATGCGGGGATACAGGGTGCAGCAGGTCTCGGCGAATTCGTATAACAGAGTAGGGTGAGAATAATAACCTTCGTTAAAAATAAGCGAAAAGGGTATCAGTATGCGTATTGGTGTACCAAGAGAGCGGTTGGCCAATGAAGCCCGTGTCGCAGCGACGCCGAAAACGGTTGAACAGCTGCTGAAACTGGGTTTTACGGTCTCGGTAGAACGTGAAGCGGGGAAACTGGCAAGTTTTGACGATGCGGCATATGAAGAAGCAGGCGCGTCGATTGTTGACAGTTCGGAAGTCTGGCAATCCGACATCGTCCTGAAGGTGAATGCGCCGCAGGATGATGAAATCGAACTGACCCGTGCGGGCAGTACAGTTGTCAGCTTTATCTGGCCAGCGCAAAATCCAGCTCTGCTGGAGAAACTGGCGGCCCGTCAGGTGACGGTGATGGCGATGGATTCCGTGCCGCGTATTTCGCGCGCGCAGTCACTCGATGCGCTCAGTTCAATGGCCAACATTGCCGGCTATCGCGCTATCGTTGAAGCTGCCCACGAATTTGGCCGCTTCTTTACCGGGCAAATTACCGCTGCGGGTAAGGTTCCACCTGCCAAAGTCATGATTATCGGTGCCGGTGTGGCCGGTTTGGCTGCGATCGGCGCAGCGGGTAGCTTAGGTGCTATCGTTCGTGCTTTTGATACTCGTCCTGAAGTAAAAGAGCAGGTTAAAAGCATGGGCGCCGAGTTCCTTGAACTCGACTTTGAAGAAGAAGCGGGCAGCGGTGACGGCTATGCCAAAGTCATGTCTGAAGCCTTTATCAAAGCCGAAATGGAACTGTTTGCCGCACAGGCGAAAGAAGTCGACATTATCGTCACTACCGCACTGATTCCTGGAAAACCGGCTCCGCGCCTGATCACCAAAGAAATGGTGCTGAGCATGAAGCCCGGCAGCGTGATTGTCGATTTAGCGGCGCAAACGGGCGGAAACTGTGAGTTAACCGTGGCCGATCGCGTTACCGTGACGGAAAACGGCGTCAAAATTATTGGTTATACCGATTTACCTAGCCGTCTGCCGACCCAATCCTCACAGCTTTACGGCACAAACCTGGTTAACTTACTGAAATTGCTCTGCAAAGAGAAAAACGGCGAGATCACTGTCGATTTTGACGATACCGTTATTCGCGGTGTTACCGTCGTTAAAGAAGGTGAAATAACCTGGCCAGCACCGCCAATTCAGGTTTCAGCGCAGCCACAGCAGGCAAAACCTGCCGCTGCGGTAGTGAAGGAAGACGCTAAACCTACGTCGCCGTGGAAGAAATATGCGTTCCTCGCGATTGCCATTCTGCTGTTTGGCTGGTTGGCCGATGCCGCACCGAAGGAATTCCTGTCTCACTTTACCGTTTTTGCGTTGTCCTGCGTCGTGGGCTATTACGTTGTCTGGAATGTCAGCCACGCCTTGCACACGCCACTGATGTCGGTGACTAACGCGATATCAGGCATTATCGTTGTCGGAGCATTGTTGCAGATCGGCCACGGCGGATGGGTGTCGTTCTTCTCATTCATTGCCGTATTGATCGCCAGCATCAATATTTTCGGTGGTTTCACCGTGACTCAGCGCATGCTGAAAATGTTCCGTAAAAACTAAGGGGTAACACATGTCTGGTGGATTAGTAACTGCTGCATACATTGTTGCCGCAATTCTCTTTATTTTCAGTTTGGCAGGGTTGTCCAAGCACGAAACGTCGCAGCAAGGGAATATCTTTGGTATTAGCGGGATGGCACTTGCGCTGATCGCGACGATTCTGGGGCCTGATTCTGGTAACGTTGGCTGGATCATCGTTGCGATGGCGATCGGTGGGTCAATCGGTATTTATCTGGCGCGTAAGGTCGAAATGACCGAAATGCCAGAACTGGTCGCTATCCTCCACAGTTTTGTGGGCCTGGCTGCGGTACTGGTTGGTTTTAACAGTTTCCTCGATCACGGTGAAATCACCGATCCGGTGATGGTCAATATCCATTTGACGGAAGTCTTCCTGGGTATCTTCATCGGTGCTGTGACCTTCACTGGCTCGGTTGTCGCTTTTGGAAAACTGCGCGGAAAAATCTCTTCCAAGCCGTTGATGCTGCCTCATCGCCACAAAATGAATCTGGCGGCGTTGGTTGTGTCCTTCCTCCTGCTTCTGGTTTTCATCAATACCGGCAGCGTGGCGTTGCAGGTTCTGGCACTGATTCTGATGACGGCGATTGCGCTGGTATTCGGCTGGCATCTGGTTGCTTCGATTGGCGGCGCGGACATGCCGGTCGTCGTTTCTATGCTGAACTCTTATTCCGGTTGGGCGGCGGCGGCAGCGGGCTTCATGTTGAGCAATGACCTGCTGATCGTAACCGGTGCTCTGGTGGGTTCTTCGGGTGCGATTCTGTCTTACATCATGTGTAAAGCGATGAACCGCTCCTTCATCAGCGTTATTGCAGGTGGTTTTGGTACAGATGGCGTTTCTTCTGGTGAGAGTGAAGAGGTCGGTGAATATCGTGAGGCTTCAGCAGAAGATGTGGCTGATTTGCTCAAGAACTCAACCTCGGTCATCATCACACCGGGATACGGCATGGCAGTCGCGCAGGCGCAGTACCCTGTGCATGACATCACCGCAAAACTGCGCGCGCGCGGCATCAACGTTCGCTTTGGTATTCACCCGGTTGCAGGGCGCTTGCCTGGTCACATGAACGTGCTGTTGGCAGAAGCCAAAGTGCCTTACGACATCGTGTTGGAAATGGATGAAATCAACGATGATTTCACCGATACCGACACCGTGCTGGTCATTGGTGCGAATGACACTGTTAACCCGGCTGCGCAGGAAGATCCACATAGCCCAATCGCAGGTATGCCTGTTCTGGAAGTGTGGAAAGCGCAGAATGTTATCGTGTTCAAGCGTTCTATGAATACCGGTTACGCTGGCGTGCAGAATCCGCTGTTCTTTAAAGAGAATACGCAGATGCTGTTTGGCGATGCCAAAGATAGCGTCGAGGCGATTCTGAAAGCGCTGTAAGCGCGGCAGGTCGTAGAAAACGAAAGGGGCGAACAATCGCCCCTTTTTTGTGCCTATCGTTTTTATGCTGCAAAAAAATAATGCCAGCGCTAAGAGGCTGGCATTATGTGGCGCTAATTGAGCGAGACAAGAAATCAGCTGTTGTCGCCGTCTTCTGAAGCGATCGGTGACACAAAGTCATCGGGTTTAATTGCAAGCAAGTCACACTTCAAATGATCGATGACGTGCTCGACGGTGTTGCCGATAAACGCAGCGGAAAGGCCGGTTCTGCCCAGTGAACCCAACACCACGACACCCGCCTGTAAATGCTCCGCCAGATCGGGAATGACTTCCTCTGGCAGGCCTTTTTCTACGTGCGTTACTCGTTCATCCAGACCGAATTTCTGCCGTAGCGATTTCATGGCGATAAGGTGCTGTCCTCGAATTGCATCGTTGTAGACGCTGGGATCGAAATCAGGCAGCTCAATGGCGATATTAATGGGGGTAACGGGGTAGGCACCAACCAGATGAACTTCGGTCTGGTCAACCTGCTGTGCTAGCTCCAGCGTTTCCGATACCAGTTTGATATTAAGCGGATCGTGATAAGGGTCTTCGCTGGCCAGATTGACGGCAACCAGCGCTCGACCTTCGGTTGGCCAGGGCTGATCTTTGACCATCCACACGGGGCAAGGGCATTTGCGCAGTAACTGCCAGTCGGTCGGCGTAAAGATAACGGCTTCCAGCCGATCGTGCTGATGCGCCATTTTTAACAACAAGTCATGCTGGCCGGAAGTGACTTCCCGAATGATGGCTTCAAAAGGCTTATTGTGCCACACCACTTTGATTTCGATTGGAATGCCCGCTTCAAGGTAGTACTTGCACTGTTCGGCAATCCACTCCGTCCGCTGCTGGATAACACCCTGACGCATTTCCACACGTTCATCAGGGGAAAGCAGGGTTGTCATTTCATAAGAGAAATCATAAATCGGCAGAAATGCCTTGATGCGGCCGCCAAGTCGCTGAACCAGGTAAACCGCCCGACGCAGCGCTGGTTGGTCATCCTGATTTGGGTCAATAGCTACCAGTAAGTTCTGATACTTTGCCATAGCTCCTCCAAACAGCTGTTACTCCACAGCCGATAATTCAAGAGTACCGCAATGGGATCGTTTTGGACAACAGAGATAAGCCGCAGAGTAACAAAATAGGAAATATCACGGAAGGTGCAGAACAGTGGGGAAGAACGTTGACGCTGCGACAGTAGAAAAAGTGGCAACGTCAACGAGTTACGCGGTAACGACTATTTACGTGAGGAACCGGCTAATTCGGAAAGCGCATCAAGATTCTCGATCGTGATGTATTTTCCTTTTACTGCCAGCGTTCCGCTTTTCTGGAAACGGCCAAGTAGACGGCTTATGGTTTCAACGGTCAGCCCCAGATAGTTGCCAATATCACCACGCGTCATGGTCAGACGGAACTCACGTGGCGAGAAACCACGCTGAGCAAAACGGCGGGAGAGGTTATAGACAAACGCCGCCAGACGCTCTTCAGCATTCTTCTTCGACAGCAGCAGAATCATGTCCTGATCGCCACGGATTTCGCCGCTCATCAGGCGCATCATCTGCTGACGCAGGTTAGGCATTTTCCCTGAGAGATCGTCCAGCGTCTCGAAAGGAATTTCGCAGACCATTGACGTTTCCAGCGCCTGAGCGAAGCTCGGATGTTGAGCCGTACCAATCGCATCAAAGCCCACCAAATCACCTGCCAGATGAAAACCGGTGATCTGCTCGTCGCCCTGCTCTGTAATGGTATAGCTTTTTATCGTACCGGAACGGATGGCATACAGCGATCTCAGTTCATCGCCTGCTTTAAACAGCGCTTGCCCCTTCTGGATAGGCTTCTTCCTTTCGATGATGTTGTCGAGCTGATCGAGCTCGTGTTCATTCAGAGTGAAAGGGATGCATAGCTGACTGATACTGCAATCCTGACAGTGGATTGCACAACCGCCAGACTGGATGCGTCGGATAATTCGCTTTTCCGGGATCATAGGCTTTGCTCAGGCAATAATTGATATTAGTCAATTTTAACAGCTTTTATCGGCCGTGATAAGACCAGCAATCACTGGAATAGACCAATAAATAGTGAACTAACTATAATTTTTCGATTTTGCTGGAAAATATTCCGATATATAAGATCTGTTCGGAGATAATATTTTTTCCATTAGGTTACCGAACGGTTAACACATTGATTAATCCGAATCACTTATGGTGATAAGCAATTCGGCTGGTCATTTTTGCGTATCGAAAGCGAAAAAAATTATAACGGTAAGCTATTCAGTTAAGTGTAAATAGCTGTTGAGGCAAATACCCTTCGTGAGCTAACAGCCACTGTTTGCGGTGAATGCCACCCGCATAGCCTGTCAGTGCGCCGCCAGTTCCGATGACGCGGTGGCACGGAACCACGATGCTGACAGGGTTTGAGCCGTTTGCCATACCAACGGCACGCGCTGCGCCAGTACGTCCCAGCAGCGTTGCGAGTTCACCGTAGGTGGTAATTTCTCCGCAGGGAATGCGACGTAATTCCCGCCAAACTTGCTGTTGAAATTCGGTTCCGACGGACGCCACAGGCAGCGTATCAATAATCGTTAATTCACCCTCAAAATAGCGCTGTAGGCTGTCTGTCAGGCCTCCGGGATTATGACTCGACTGTAACGAAAAAGGATCATTTCGATAACTGCGATTGAGCGAGCGAAATAAATCGTCTTCATACTCGCGCCACTCGACGGCACGCAAATGATTATTTTCATCCGCAATAATCAATAACTCTCCAAGTGGCGTTGCCATGGTGTCCTGAAAAAAAGTCTGCATAGTGATTCCTTACGCACTTATCGCTTTCTTGCTTCTCTCATTAGTTACGTGTCGATTATCCGGCATCCTCAGGCGGATTGAAAATAAAATGCGAAGTATGTCACGCAGTGAGATGAAAAAAGAGAAAGCTATCACGATCGTAACCCCGCTTCGTCCGTCATGTACGCAGCCCGAAGAGAGAGGGCTTTGAATGTGTCGCCGCGTCATCCTAAAGAGAATCTCGTTGGCGCATGGGCACTTAAGAGGTGCAATGGGATGTAGTGTGAGGTCTGTGGGATCAATCGCATCTAACATTACCAATAAAATCAAACAGTAATATAGTAAACATTCAATTTGTATTTATGAGAGATGGAGCATGCCAATCTTTATCCTACTGCCAGATAACACCATCGCATGGCAATAATATGAAGGTGAACGGTATTGGTATGCTCTATTTTTATGGCACAGGCGTTTTATGTACGAATAGCTATATGCCCTACGTTATTTGGAGGAAATGCGCAGAATGAAAAAGAAATATGCCGTGGTGGGAACGGGGGGCCGAGCGGGCCTTTATTTGGAATCAATTGCCAGGGATTATCAGGATCAGGGACAGTTTGTTGCGTTTTGCGATACCAACCAGACGCGAATGAATTATGCCAACCAGATTGTCCATAAATATGGACACGATAATGTACCGACATATCGTGCCGAACAGTTCGAGCAGATGATCGCGGAAACCCAACCCGATGTGGTTATTGTGACGTCTATAGATCGGACGCATCATCATTATATTATCCGGGCGATGGAATTAGGTTGTGATGTCATCAGTGAAAAACCGATGACGATCGATGAAGAGAAATGTCAGGCGATTATTGATGCGATTAACCGTACCGGTCGTAAATTACGTGTGACCTTTAATTACCGCTATGCCCCGCATCACAGTAAAGTCCGTGAACTGATCGCCGCTGGGGTGATTGGCGAGGTTTATTCGGTTCATTTTGAGTGGCTGTTGAATACTGAGCACGGGGCCGATTATTTCCGTCGTTGGCACCGTGACAAGCGTAATAGCGGCGGGCTGTTGGTACACAAGTCCACTCACCATTTTGATTTGGTGAATTTCTGGCTGAATAGCGAGCCGGAAACGGTTTATGCGCAAGGTGACTTGCGTTTTTACGGTAAAGCGAATGCTGAAGCACGCGGGGTCACAGAATTTTATTCGCGTTCACATAATAGCGCCGCAGCAGAAAATGATCCGTTTGCGCTACATATGAACCAAAGCGAGCAGCTCACGGCATTATATTTAGACGCCGAACATGAAGACGGCTATTACCGTGATAAAAGCGTGTTCGATGACGGCATTAATATTGAAGACGTGCTGGGCGTGGTGGTGCGTTATAAAAGCAAAGCCATCATGACGTACTCACTCAACGCGTATTTGCCCTGGGAAGGGCTGAACGTGGTATTTAATGGCAGCAAGGGCCGGTTGGAAATGAAACTGGTGGAAAAATCTTACGTAAACGGAGGCGGACAAAAAGAGGATGAAGGTGCGCTGAATGAATGTGAAATAAAGATCTATCCGATGTTTGATGAACCCTATGTCGTGCCGGTTGAATTTAAAGCCGGCGGACATGGCGGCGGCGATCAGGTCATGTTAAACGATCTGTTTGGTACACCGGAACCGGATCCATTACATCGTGCAGCGGATTATCGTGATGGGGCGATGTCTATTTTAACCGGCATTGCAGCCAATCGATCATTACGCACCGAACTGCCAGTAAAAATAAGCGAACTGGCCGTTAACCTGAAAAGAGGGAATTAATCAGAGTCTCTGCCCGGATATTTCAGGCAGTAAATGCTTCCGCATCCGTAGTACCGGTCTGTCTGCATACCGACAGACTGTGGAAACCTCCGAATACTATTATAAGGGTTTTATTATGGCGAAAACACGGAACACATTATCTCACCTGCTCCTACTCTGTGCTGCGCTTCCCGTGGGAGCCGCATTTTCTCATTCTGCTGATGCTGCCGAGATCCGCATCTCGTGGTGGGGGGGAAATCAGCGGCATGAGGCCACTCTGGCTGCGATTAACGCATTTCAAAAAGCCAACCCGACCATTACCGTCAAAGCGGAATATGCTGGTTGGGACGGCTACCTTTCCCGCCTGTCAACCCAGATGGCTGGCGGGCAGGAACCAGATGTTATTCGTATTGACTGGAACTGGCTGCCGCAGTTTTCTCGCAACGGCGACGGCTTTTATGATTTGAATAAGCAAAAAGAGATTCTGGCGTTGGGGGATTTCCCGCCTAACTACCTGCAAACCTCTGACGTTAAAGGGAAGTTGCAAGGTCTGCCGATTTCGATGACATCCCGCAGCATGATTTACAACAAAACAACCTGGGACAAGGCAGGCGTCGCCTATCCAAAAACCTGGGATGAGCTGTTTGCCGCCGGTCCGGTATTTAAACAAAAACTGGGCGATAATTATTACCCGCTTGGCGTTGCCCAGGGGTCAAGTGATGTGTTGGATATCCTCACGCTTGGCCGTAGCTACATGGCACAGAAATACGGTATTGACCTTATCGATGAGAAGAAGCAGAGCATTGCCTACAGTCGCGATCAGGTACGGGAACTCTTCGGTTTTTATAAAAAGCTGGTTGATTCCCATGTGATACCCGATCAGCGCTATTTCTCGTCGTTCGGGCGCACTAACGTCTATGAGATTCGTCCGTGGATTAACGGTGAATTAGCCGGGATGTACCTGTGGGATTCGGCTATTTACACCTATTCCAGCAATATGCCGAAAGAGACGGTGCTGGAAACGGGGCCATTTATCACGATGCCAGATGCCAAAGATTCGGGGCTGACCACCAAACCGTCTTCGCTGTTTGCGATCAGCAAGAACAGTAAGCATCCTAAAGAAGCGGCGATGTTGATGAGTTTCATGCTGAGCAACCCTGAGGGCGTAAAGGCATTAGGATTGCAAAACGGCATGCCCGCTAATCCGAAAGCGCAAAAACTGCTGGAAGACATCGGGGTGATTAACGCTGGTAATCTGTTAGCGAATGCTTATCGTGCGGCAGCAGAGCAACCGGCCTCTAAGGTACCCGTTTCGCCGTTTATGGAAAATCAGGAGTTGGTTCAACTGTGGACGAGCAGTTTGCAAAAACTGGATTACGGCAATGGAGAGGTGAATAAGGTTGCCGATGATTTCCTGAGCAGCGCTAACCGTATACTAAAACGCGCAATCCGCTAACCACCGCTGTTAATGTGCGATGCCGTATCGTGAAAGATATGGCATCGCACGCTTCTTCTATCCGCTGCTCATGGCCTTTCCGCGGTGAGCTGTACCGTGCTTATGGTGCGTGCACGAAAGCCTGCTTCACAGTAGCAAAGGTAAAATACCCACAGGCGTTGGAAAGCGTCGTCAAAGCCTTGCGCACTCAAACTATGCCACTGTTGATAAAAACGCTGCCGCCATTCGCTGAGGGTGCGGGCGTAATCCATAATTTGGCTCGCTGAGCGTCTTCCTGCGTCATCTCAGGGTGTTGATACCAGGCGCTGGAATAGAGCATGTCGCGATCGAGAAAGCTGCGGTAAAAATGGTTACCCAGGTCGTAATGCGCGGCGATGTTTTTTCGAGCCTGCTGTGGACGATTACGACGACACCAGTGGATAACGCGATGAAATGGCCCCGTCAGCCAGCTAAAACGCGCGTCAAGTCTATCAATTAACGTCTGATTCTGTGCCAGAAGCTGGAGAACGGGGTCGACAGGCAGACGGTAATTCCAGCTCGCCCATGCCCGTTGATTATGAGGTAAAAGGCGGGTGTCGGTATGCAGAATCACGTGGTTCGGTTGATAGGGTATACCGCCGCTCATCGGGCGTACTCGTTGCCAGCAGCGCCAGCGCCTGATCGGAATGGCAGGCAAAGATCACCTGATCGAACCGATGTGTCTGCCCGGAGGCATGCAGGGTTACTCCTGAGTCATCACGGGTGACCTGACTGACTGGCGTCTGGAGATGAAAGGTCGCCCGATCGCGTAGACGTTCTACAATGCACCGCACATACTCCCGTGAACCGTCAGGAATCACCATCCACTGCGGACGATTGACCAAATCCAGTAGCCCATGATGATTAAAGAAAGTCAGGAAAAGCGACAGGGGAAAATGCCGCATATCGTCAAGCGATGACGACTAGATCGCCGCGCCCATCGGTAACAGATAATGCTGGGCAAAGAAGGTAATGCTGTTCACTTAAGCATGGATTTAGGGGGAAACACGGTGATGAGGTTCCCGTAGGGATACCTCGCACCGTGGTAGCCCCCGGTATCTCGATTCTTAAACGATCGGCATTAGGGCAAAGAAGGGGGGAGAATTTTTCCTGCTGTAATAAGTGGCTTAGCGTCAGCCCCTGATAATCGCCGTTGGCAAGATATCGCTTGCACACGCGATTGAAGCGCACAATCTCCGCAACGAAGCGATAGAACGCAGGGCGAAACAGATTGCGGCGTTGAGCGAACAGCGTGTTTAGCGTATGCCCGTTATACTCCAGGCCGGAAACCGGATTACTTACCGAGAAGCTCATTTCTGTGGGGTGACCGGTTAACCCCAACTCATCCAGTAACGCAATGAAATGAGGGTAGGTTCGCTCGTTATAGACAATAAATCCCGTATCTAGGCCAGCGCTGCCTTTGAGGCTCCGTAGGCTTCCGCCCGTGGCAGAGGAACAAGGCTGGCGGTTGAACCGATCAACGCCAGATGGCTACCGTTGGCAAGCTGTGGCAATAGCACTGACAGGCAATTCACCGGCCCCATCACGTTGGTTGTCAGCACCCGCCTGACTTTGTCCGCCTCAACGACGCCGTTATCCAGATACTCACAGGTTCCTGCGCTGAGAATCACCAGATCGGCGGTGACGCCGTCCAATGCCTGCTGCGTATCCTCCAGGTTCGTTATATCAAACGTTGCTGTGCGAATGGTCGGGAAGGCGGCAGCCAGAGCGTGAAGCCGTTGTTCATCGCGCCCGCAGGCAAGGACGTCCCAACCGTTTCTGGCATAATCCAAGGCCAACTGCTGACCTATTCCCGAACTGGCTCCGGTAATCAGCACGTGCTTCATGACCGAATTCTTGTTTTCAGATAGTCGATTAGCGAGCTAAGCACGGGAATATGCTGATAAAGCATTTCCCCCATATCGTAATAATCACGGTGATAGATAACTTTGTTGTCGGCGAAGAGCAGGTGGCTACAGCCTGCCAACGTCAGCGGCGCGTTGTGCTTTAACGATGGATGCGCATAGTGCATGGTCCAGAACATCGTTGCACCACCGCGGAAGGTATGGATATCGGCAATATCTAACTGGCAATACTTCAGATATTTCAGCGCATGAGAAAAGTAGCGATGTAAATCACTCAACCCATGATGGTTTGAAACGGGGTCGATAAAGTGAATATCCTGATGATAAATATCACCCAGTTCAGCTAATCCTTCGGCTGTCAGTTCCCGATAAAACGCTTTTACTTTCAGCAAAATAGGGGCGAATTCGCCATTTTCTACCGAGATGCCATCTTCCTCACCGGTTTTCTCTATCATCATGATCGCTCCTGTTAAGGTTGCCAATTTTCACGCCGGGAAAACGGCGAACAACCAGAGGGACATCCATGCTTATTGATTGAAAGATATCAAGTTAGGTATAGATTGAATCCGCCGTTCGTCAAATAAGATTTTTCAGAATGGCTAGGGGGAGGCATATTGAGAGGAACGGTATGGCAGAAAAAAGGAAACATGGCGCAAAAGTTAGTGACAACGTCACGCCATGTTTCCTGGATCGACAGCGGTGGACTGAATGTTATTTATCAGCCGGTTTAATCAACGTCAGAATCGTGCCCAGCTGTTCACGCTGCTCATCACTGACTTCTCGTGCAGCGGAGTAGCCCGCATTCTGAATAATCATTTCATTCAGGCCAACCAGCCAGTCATAAATATAAAACGCCGTATTGTTGGTCGGTGTTAGCGACAGTTTGGTTAAGCGCTGTGACGCACCAAAACTGACCGCCTGTTTCTCGGGTTTGGCGAAAATTTTATGACCGCGATTGATGCGGCTGGCAGGACGCAGGGATTCATCAAGCTGCTGGAAACCGAGCCAGGCGACAAAGTCGCCGAGAATGGTTAGTACGCGTGACACCTGACGGTCGGCTTTATTCTCGCGGTTGATGCCCAACTGCTCACCATCAACCAGCATATCGACCAGCGCTTCTTCGATCCGCAAACGGATGCTGCCGGTAATCAATTCCTCGACCAGCATTTCGATCGTCGCTTTCGGCACATTCAGCAGTTCGAGAAGCGGTGCATTCTCTGGCAGGCTGCGTAAATGGTTAATCCAGAAACGATAAACGCCGTGCGCGTAGTCGGCCTCATAACCATGATCGACGGTCAAAACCGGCATTGCAGGCTGGTCGAGCGCGATCGGTTCATCGGCAAACAGATCGATTTCGATCCCGACGCCAAACGGATCGCTATTGGCTAGCGGGGTAGAGAGATCTTCGGCATCAGCGTGGAAACCGCCATAGTTCGCCCCTTGCTGTTGCAAATAGAGTCGACGCAGTTCATCACGCGAAGGCAGCAGCCGCTCCAGCAGTTCGCCATGTACGCCGGTACGGGTCTGGAGCGACTTGAGCAAGGTCTCTGCGATGCGCTGTTTTTCCGCTGGATCGTCAACATCAACGGGCAGATACCAGTTGCCCAGCAGGTTATCGCTGAGTTCACGTTGCAGTTCGTTAAGTTGTTCGCTGATACGCCCCAGTTTGACATCCCGGTGAACTTCAGCCCCCAGCCACGTGGCCATCCGCGCGACGCCGCGTTTGTCCATCGCCAGCATAGTACCCCAGGCATCGCCCGGATTACCCACATAACGCTGTACCGCGGCATCGTAGTTTTGTCCGTGCGTAATACGGCGATCGTGACGGGTCACCGCCCAAATCAACCCCGGTTTACGGTGGCTGCGTACCTGTGCATTTTCGCCCTGAGTCTGTTTAACCCAGTGATCCAGCGCCTTGCCGACCACTTTAATATCACCACGATTGCCAGCGGCGCTGCATACCATCAGGACGTTCATTTCCTGATTGTCGGTATAGCGCTCCAGCAGATAGGCGCGTTTTGCCCGCAATAGCGTGTGCGCCAGTGGATGCGCTGTGCTTTGGCGTCTTGCTGGTGGCTCGTCCCGCGTTTCGCGGATCTCACCGAAGCCGGGGAAATCCAGCACATCAACCTGCTCAAACAGCGCTTCTTTTGGCGGTGAATGTAACGGAATAAGCAGCTCGGCTGTCAGCATCGTTAACTCTGCCAGCGAAAGCTCCGTCGTTTTCCCAGCGCGGCCGTTTTGGATCGGCCGCACCAGCACACTGGGGTCGTCGGTACTGTGTAACCGTTCCAGCGCCGAACCGTCGATCAGGCCGTCAGCCGGATTTAACTCATCATCCACCAGTGTCCGCAGCGGCACTAACAGCTTACGTGTGCCAGACAGGTGTTGCAGCGTGTGGCTGAAATGACGATATGCGGCGGTCAACGAATTCAATTCGCCCCACAGCACAGAGAAGAGCTGGGCACGATCGTCAACGGTGAGATAGGGCGCTAACTCAATCGCCACCGGCCAGAAGTGCGCTTCCAGTTGTTTTTGCCGTTTAACATCGTGCCGTGCGAGATAGTCCCACAGTTCGACCACTTCATCGCGGCTCATCCCTTCAACGGGTTCTGGCTGACGGTGCATCAGCAGCGTTTTAATATGCTCGGCAATATGGCGCTCATCCAGCTCTTCAAACGTTGTCTCATGATTGAGATCGTTTAAAAACGCGTTGGCCATGATCTTGCCGATATCCAGTTCGCTAAGGAGTTGCAACTGAACGGGAAAGGCTTTGTTCTTTACGCCCGACTGTCGACTAAAGCGCGTGACAAGCGCGGTTGCCCGGTCAGACGGATTAATATGATCGATAAAATCCAGCTGTTGCCCTTCAAACGAGGTTTCCAGCTTGCCGTCTTCCCCCCCGGCCAGCGACGCGATCAGATAGGATTTTCCCGCCTGAGACAGGCCAAAAAAGCCGATGGCAATCTCTTTCTGCGCCACATCGGACAGATGTTGCGCTTTATTGTGATTACGGCGCAGTTTGACGATCAGACGATCGGCTTCGATATCCAGACGCGGAGCATTCTGGCGTGTGGTCTCAACCCAGCCAATGGCCTGTTCAACACCTTGCGCGACGGCCTGTAGCTGCCCGTGGAGCCGGGCAGAAAGCTGTTTGGGCGTTAATCGTTTCATTTTTTAAATACACTCCCACTATCGATCCAATAATGGGTCGCACCTGAGCCGTTAGCGGATAATGTGTTCAATTTGAGTCGTAAATGATGTGGTGGAACGCGAGTGCCGTCTTCCAGCACCGCATCGGCAATCTCAAAGCGCTCGGGGCTGTCTTGATCGTCGCTTTTCGTTACGGCTAGTCGGACGCGCAATTTACTGTCGCCGACGACCTTACGGGCTAAATCCTGATCGACAATCGAGAGCATGTAGAGTGAAGAGGCGGGCCAGCGCTCGTTGTCCAACTGGCGGAAACCGAGGCAGAGTGAACCGCGTACCTGGAAGCTATGTTGCGGATCAAGCACGAAATCCGGCGCATCCAGATCGATATCGCTGTAATACACGTTATCCAGCGTCAGCGCATTGTTGCTGTCCATCATGCCGAGGTAACGCACGGTGGAATACGGCTGGAAATCACCGACCTTAAAGTAAAAGCCCGGCAGGCGCAGATCGAGCGCCAGCAGGCACAGCATTGCGCCGACGGCCGCAGTGGATTTCGGGTTATCAATGCGCCCACGTTTGTTAAACGGATACCAGTCATTAGTGTGATACCCATCGAGAGACAGCATCCGGTTAATCGGCAGCGGTTGCAGGTGGCGGAACAGCGCCTGAATCCCTGGGAAGCGCGAAGGGCGGCCAGTCAGCAGTAATACATCGCACGAATACAGCGACACCACTTCAGACATCAGGCGCAGGTTCTGCGTGATGTTCATTTTGTTAGACAGGAATTCGCCATGCAGTTTGCTCAGTTTGAGGATGAGCGGCACCTGCAAAATATCGAATACGCTATCGCTAACCGGCAGTTCACGCTGCACTTCCGTATTGATGTATTCCAGCACTTTTTCCGTCGGCGCCTGTTCCAACAATTCACCGAAAGTGGATTCAATTTCAGCGCTGGTATCCAGCGGATCAAAGCGCTCATAGGCTTCCAGAATCGCGCGGCCAATCGGAATGAAGACCTGCAATGTCACCTGCTGGCGTAGCGTAAGCTGTGCGTCCATCCGGCCTTCATTGCCGAACAACTTCGCCATCAGCGCATCCGGGCTGGCCATTCCCGCGGTTTTCAGCGCGGCCTGTAGCGCAGGGAGGATATAGAGCTGAATGACATCCAGCAGAATATCGTCGCCGGCGACCTTAAAACCTTCACGGAACAGCAGGCGAGGAATGATTTTAACGTTGTTGCCGATGCCGTCATCCAGCAGATATTGGGTAATCGCGAGGTCGGTGGTGCCGCCGCCGATGTCGATTGAGGCAATGCGCAGCGTTTTACCCGCAGGTTCGCCTTCATCGAGCTCTTTATCGGGGCGTGCCATACTGGCGAAGAAATCTTCCGCACGGCCGCCAAAATTCACCTGCGCTTCGTTATACAGGTAAACCATCTGTCCGCATGTGGCTTCATCCCATTCGATTTGTACATCAGGCACCGGAACCCGACTCAGTTGCTTGTCGGCTGGTGTGGTGAAATCTTCATCCATCGGGTGCCAGTCCATCGCTTTCCAGACCAGCGCGATCGCTTCATGCATCCGGCGGCGGAAAATTTCACGCTCGGGTTTCGGCATCGCGGAAGGCAACGTCAGAATGATATTTCGCAACTGGCGTGGCGCGCTGCTGTGGATCATCTTCAAGCGCTGTGCGGCGCTGTTCATTTGCATCAGCGCCTGGGCCAGCAGTTCGGAGAGCATGAAGGTCATGATCGAACTGCGGCTGTAGTGCGGTGAAAACACCGGTAAACGCTCTTCCAGCGGCTGGTTGTAGAGCGGCTGACCTTCATCATTCAGCATGATGGTCAACGGCATGGCTGTTGCTAACGGTTCGGTCTGCGAATGGGCATCCGTCTGGCTGAAACGCCAGCCTGGTGCATAGCTTTCTTCATCCCACAGGTAGCGACGCGGGCTGGAAATACCGCTCGATCCTTCCGTTCCCTGACGCAGCAGCGCCATATGGCTGGCTTCGCGCCCGACGCGGGTAATTGACGGCCAGATGAACGCGTCATCACGGCCGCTTTCCACGGAGAAATTGTCTTTACCGAACTTCGCCTGTGAAAATTCAACGCGGCTTTCGAACAGTTCGTTATACAGATAATGTGGCTCACTCAGATCGCGCAATTGCAGTTCATAGGTCTGCTTCAGGCCGTTGCTTTCGTCTGCATGATCCTCAACCAGAATGCCGCAGGTGTGAGAGTTACCGACGTCTAAAATCAGGTCAACGTTGACGGCGGGTTCCTGCAGCGTGCTGGTATTGATCCGAATTTCCGGTATTTCGAGCTGGTTGCCCAGCATATCCAGCACATTCAGGTAATGTGCCTGATATTCAAACCCTCTGAGTGCCACTTTTATATCGTGGCTGTCACGGCTTTCCAGCGCTTTAACCCGCTGAGCAAAGACTTCGCGCAGCCAGCCGTCGACCCAGGTTTCATCGAGGAATTCACCCAGTTCGTCGCTGTGATAAGCCAGCGCGAAACTCCCGCCAGTTTTGATGTCATTGGCATTAGGTGCCAGCGACTCGTACTCGTGGCCTTCTGGGTAGGTTTTGGTATCGAACGCCAGACAAATACGGTGCGTATTGCCGTCCTGATCGGGCGTATCCAACGCAAGAATTTGCATTCGCGCCCAGTTATCCGGCCCGCCCATGAAGGTGCGCGGCGGATTAAAGCGGAAGAAGGGCAGCGGCAGCCAAATGTTCTCCAGCAGCTTCAGCGATTGCTCAAGCGAAATGCTCAGCTCAGGTTTCACTACTTCCGGCGGCATCCCGGTGGCAGAAGGCAGCAGGAATTTATCCGAGTGTTCATCATACAGCAGGTGCAGCAGAGGGCCGTTAGCACTTTTACGCACATAGCGGTTAGGCTGCTCAGCCGAAAATTTCGGCTTTAAGGCAAAATCCAAAAACTGAATTCCGCTGTCCTGAATCAACGTAATGCGTTGTTTATAATCGGTAATCGTCGCCAGCATGATTATTTACTCTCGCGCTTTATCGTCATCGGGAAAACGGTGTTTTCGTCATAGCGACCAATACACTCTGCCGCAGCGCCGGAGGCACCTTGTTTACAGACCAGTTCCGGCATTTGGAAACGAGAATTATCAGAGCAGCGGGCGCCGGAACGACTGTTGATGATCAGATTGCCAGAGCTCATTAATCCTGCCTCAACGTTAGCGCGACACGTGACACCGTCACCATGAGTGATGCGTGCCGTGCCTTTTCCATTTTGAATCTGGTAGCGCAGGCTAGGCGGCCTGCCGGTAATCGGCGCTTTGCTATCAACAATGACGCGCCAGTTGCCGTTCAGGAATTTGATGGAACCGATTTTCACCGCGTCGGCTGGCATGACGAGATCATCTTTGCCCGCAGGAATCGCTGGCACTGGGTCGACAACGGGTTCAGCCGGCGGTGCAACAGGCTCTTTCGGCTCCGTGACCGCAGGTGCTTCCGGTTTGACCGCGTCTACTACAGGCGCAGCAGCAACCGGTGCCGTAGCGACTGATGGCTCCGCGGCTTTCACGACCTCTTTTTCTGCGACAGGCGGAACAGGCGTGCTTTCTGGCTGTGGCGCAGGTTCAGCCGGCGTAGAAGAAGGCAGGGCGCGTTTTTCTGGCTTGACCGTTGTGGCTACATCGGATGTCGGTTTGTCGTCTTGTCCTGACACGCAGCCACGTATTTGCAGTGACAAAATCGCTAACAGTGCGGCAGCAGGTAGCAGCCACCACAGACGGAAGAACGGTGGGCGAACAGGAACGGCTGCTGCCGCGGCGACAGGTGCAGGCGTTGGCTCGACGGGTTCCGGTGGGCTGACAGGCTGTGGTTTCGTCTCGGGAATAGGATCGACCAGCGGCAGCGTTGGTGCGCTTGCTGCGGGCGCGGGGGCAACAAAAAGTGGTTCCACGTCTTTGATGACAGGCCGCAGGCAATCCAGCGCATCAAGGCGGGATTTTTTATCGAGATTAACGAAGCCCCAGAACGTTAAGACTGGCTTGCCATCCACCAGATAGACGTGGTTCGCACCTGGGAACTGTATCGCTTTTGCCAGCAGGACCCCGAAAAGTTTCTGACCGGCCTTTTCTGCATTTTGCGCGCGCTGACTGATGTCGGCCACGGCGGCCTGATAGGTTTCCAGTAATGCCAGCGCTTTTTCTCGTTCTTCTTCGCTCGCGGCAATCCAGGAGGTGACTTTACCGTCCACCGGCGAATACCAGTCAATACGGTCGCCATGTTCATTGGGTTGGGGAATCGCCAGACAATCGGCAATCTGCTGTTGTTTTCTGAGACGCAACGTTTCCCGCAATTGAAGTGCCGATGCGTAAACTGGCTGTCCGTTCTCGCCCAGCGCCAGAAAATCATCCAAACTTCCACTACGTAAAAATAATTTTGCCACGCAAAAGAGACCTTTTGTAATGATGCCTAAAGCAGAAAAGAGAATGTAATCTGCGACAGGGTATACTGTAGTGCGAATGATGGCGAATCAAACGCTTAAAGAAGTGATAAAACTAACAAATATTTGAGCAATAGAAAAAGTGGGAAACACGAAGTGTACGCATGAGCAGCCGATGGCGTCCAGATAATGTGATGAAAATGCTGACAAAAACATCACATACGTTTTCCAACGTGATTTTTTGCAGAACGGTTGTTTTGCAGAAATGAGGGACGCTGCGTGATGCCGCCTCCCTCAAGGCCGTGAGGATTACAGTTGAACGTTGCCCGTGATCAGGTAAGCGGATGAGGTGCTCTGTGACATCGGCGGCAGCGTATCACTGAGGACGTTGCCTTTTACGTCGGTAAACTCGATCGGAATGTCATTCATTCCAACGTGTTCAACAATAAAGTGGTTATAATCGGTTTTCTGTGCGGCAATCCACTGGTTATTGCGCATGTATTTCATCTCAATAACCGGGTATTTTACATTCCTGAATTGTACCGCAGCCCAATAAGGGTTTGACCCTTCCTTTATACGGTAAATAACATTGCCATTTACTGGCGCTTCGATCAGCGTCCAGTCGATATTAATTTTTCCATCCTGTAGGTTGCCTATTTTTTCAAAGGCATTAAATGATAAATCCAATGCGCAATCGCCACCTTCTGGGTAGAGATCGGTGACATAAACCACCGTACTGCCTTTTGGCCCGTTTACTTTCAGATAGGCTCCGGCCAGCGACGCCTTCACGCCGCGATAATCCAACTGGTTCCGGTTTAACGCCGTAATCTCCATGTTCTGTGGAATCGGATCCAGTAAGAGCGCGCCGCCCTGATAGCCAGAGCCCGTGGCAGTGGCGTAGCCGTAACAGATATCGTCCAGTTCCCACTGGGCGTGAGCGGTATTAACCAGGGGGATAACGCATAATGCAGATAATGCTAATGAAGTTATTTTATTCATGTTTCACATCCAATATGATTCAAGATTAATAACATAGGTGAGTGGTGAAAATAACAATGCCAAAACGGAAATCCATTTTTGAAACCCCATTATTTTGGCATATTGATAATCAGGCTTTTGTATAAATATGTAAATCGATTTTTTCTTAAAATAATAAAGCAGTGAATATATCAGCAGGCTTATTTCTCTGCGGTAAAATTATTATGCGAATGAAGTAATCGATTTGGGTTTCTTCCCAATGTGTTCTAGGGTTTAAAGAGTATGACAATGACGTTATTTCGTCGTATTCAGGATAGCGGCCAATGGCTAATCCATAACGATGAAGAGGAGATAACATGACCATTCACAAGAAAGGGCAAGCGCATTGGGAAGGTGATATCAAGCAGGGGAAAGGTACTGTATCAACGGAAAGCGGCGCGTTGCAGCAGCAACCTTACGGCTTCAATACCCGTTTTGAAGGTAAATCCGGTACGAATCCGGAAGAGTTGATTGGCGCGGCGCATGCGGCCTGTTTCTCTATGGCGCTATCGCTGATGTTAGGTGAAGCAGGCCATAAGCCCGAGTTGATTGATACCACGGCAGATGTGTCGCTGGATAAAGTCGATGGCGGGTTTGCGATCACCAAAATCGCCTTGCACAGCAAGGTGAAGCTGCCGGGTATTGATGACGCGGCGTTTGATAGCATCATCCAAAAAGCGAAGGCGGGCTGCCCGGTGTCAAAAGTGCTCAAAGCCGAGATCACGCTGGACTATCAATTGAACTAAGATCTATCACTTGAATTAATGGGGAACAGTTGACCGAAGGCTGTTCCTCTTTGTTAGCGATAAAAATTGTGCTGATAAAAAGGCTTACCGGAGTTGTACTGGCGAGCTTTTTTACATTTACACAATTAAAAAAAGCGGAACGATTAAAAATAATTTAACATCTTTACAGTAATAACCATAAAATCAGAATAGCCATTACGATGTAATCTGGTCATGGCGTAGGACGCAATATAACAAGAGCAATATTGGGCTGGCCGGCTTGTGGCGGCCAGATTCTCTGAGTATGTCGTGCTGTGGAACACAAGCGAGAGTTCAAGATGAATAAAATGACCAAGATCTGTTTTTCTGTGCTGTTGGCCGGTAGTTTGCTGACACCTGTTTTGGCAAACGCCACCACGTCGGAAGATATGCGTGGTATGCAGAAAAGCTATACCGCTGCAACGAAAGCGGATGATGCCGCCGCGCTGAAAACTGCGCTGAGCACATTCCGTGAGCACGTCGAGCATGCTAAAACGCAGGTGCCACCTGATTTCGCTAAACAACCTGCCGATGGCCCAGACAGAAAAGCCTATGTGGAAGGTCTGGATAAGATTTTGCAAAAAGTTGACAGCGCACAGGCTCTGGCGGATGCCGGTAAACTGAGCGAAGCCAAAGCGGTGTTAGCTGAAATCAATACCTTGAAAGGTGAATACCACAGTAAATTGAGAGGCTAAGCCGCTTTTCGTTTACCATAAGCCGCCAGTGGGAGCGAACCCACTGGCGGCTTTTTTTGTTATAAAGGTTACGGTAGTCAGGATTGCCAGCTAAGGGGAAACAGAATGACGTCACCATCACACGATGCAACACAGGATGGCAAAGATACACAATGCAGAATTCTTGAAGCCACGCTGGGCTACTTTGCTTTTCTCGTCGGCCCGCCTGCGCTGGGGTTTCTTGGCGAAGTTGCGGGGGTACGCATCGCCATGCTGCGGGTTCTGGCCATGGTGTTTCTGGCTTTTATCTGTTCGTCTTCCGCCCGCGAACGTTCGGCCAAAACGGTATCTGACACTCCATCCTGATGTATCTGCACGGTACTGTTGCGTGTTACGGAACCGTGCACATTCTAATAGTCATATTGTCGTGAGGGAAAATGGTTAACTTAAAAAAGATGTCGGCTGGTGAATTTGCTGCGTATCGCCAGTGTTTTATTCTGGAATATGCTCAGGATCTACAGGATTCTCGTGGTTATAACGAAGAGAAAGCAAGGGCGATCGCAACACAATCGATTGATATCGCGTTACCTCAAGGCCCTGATACGGCAGAAAATACACTCTGGTGTATTCACGCTGATAATACAGATCCGGTGATTGGCTACCTCTGGGTCGTGTTTAACCAACAATCTGTCTGGGTATCCGACTTTTTCCTTCTGCCTGCGTGGCGTGGGCTAGGTTTGGGAAAAGCATCATTACTGGAAATGGAAGCCGCGGTGGCAGCCGTGGGGATCAATGAGATTGGTTTAAGAGTGGCGGTGAATAATCAGTCAGCGAAAGCGTTGTATGAAAAAATCGGCTTCCAGACTACCGGTTTTAATATGAATAAGATACTGAATTCAGACAGACAAAAGTAAAAATGTCGTAATCAGTTATCACAGCTCTCCGTCCCTTATCCTGAGCTCTCTGCGCCACTAAAGTTCAAAAAAAAAGCGCCGATAGACATAGCAGGGAGCTCACTGCAAAGGAAGGTTGATTTCTACCAGGGTCAACATCAGGAGAGCCATAATGGCCACACAATTAATACAAAAAAAGACAATGAGTACCCGCGCTCAGGTATTGTTAACTGGCGCATTAACCATCGCACTCGGTTTCGCTGTCACCATTGGGGTGCTCAGCTGGCAGTCCAGTAAGGAACAAAAGTCTCTGGCAGAACGCTATTTACAGCAGATCGCCCAGAGCGAAGCACTCAGAATTCAACAGGAACTCAACTACGCTCGTGATGTCGCGCATAACCTTGGACAAGGGCTGGTTGCCTTGCCCGCCGCAGGCATTAAAGACCGTGCCGTCGTCGATAAAATGATGGAGTCTGCGCTACGGGATAACCCAGAATATCTCTCGATTTCGGTTATCTTTGAAGAAAACGCGTTTGATGGGCGTGATGCCGAGTTTGCCGAGCAACCGGGTCAAGCACCTAAAGGCCGCTACGCCTGGTTTGTCGATCGCGATCAGGCTGGCAATTACAAGATGCATCCTCTGCAGTCCTACCTGACTCCCGGCCAAGGTGATTATTATCTGCTGCCGCAAAAGAGCCAGAAAGACACGCTGATCGAACCCTATACCTATGCTTACAACGGTGTTCCCACGCTGCTGACGTCAGTCGCTGCACCGATTGTCAGCCAGGGGAAACTGTGGGGCGTCGTCACTTCAGATATTTCGCTTGCGTCATTGCAGCAAAAAGTTAACCAGATTAAGCCCTGGGAAGGCGGCGGATACGCGATGCTGCTATCCAGTGCGAGCAAAGTCATCTCTTATCCTGATAAGTCCCAGACAAGTAAAGCCTGGCAAGGGTCGACAGACAATTTCACGTCCGCAGTAGTGCAACACGACGATGCCATTCTGGGCGAACAAGCGTTGGTAACCTGGCAGCCCGTGACCATCGGCAACAGTACAGAGAAATGGTATCTGGGGATTGTAGCCCCAGTAAGCCAGGTAATGGCGGCTTCTGAGCGTCAATTAATGAATGCGGTCATTATGATGGTGATCAGTATCCTGTTGGTGAGCGCGCTGCTGGGCTGGGTATTCAGCCGTAAAGTGCTGAAACCGCTGGGTGGTGAACCACGTGAGGCTGCAACCATCGCGCTGGCCGTTGCGGAAGGGCGCCTGAGTAATGTGATTGACGTGAAACCCAACGATCGTAACAGCCTGTTCTTCGCACTGAATACGATGCAATCACAGCTGCGCCAGGTGGTTGGACAGATCAAAGAAGCCAGCGATGCCGTGCGGCAGGGCGCGGCAGAAATTGCCAGCGGCAACCTCAATCTTGCATCGCGTACCGAGCAGCAGGCCGCTGCACTGGAACAAACCGCTGCAAGCATGGAAGAGATCACCGCAACGGTGAAACACAACGCCAACAACGCCCATCAGGCCACGACGCTCACAGAGAACGCTACGAAGATAGCCCAGCGTGGCGAATCACTGGTTGGCCAGGTGGTTCATACGATGGCGCAGATTGATGAGAGTGCGAAGAAGATTGGTGATATCACCACCATGATTAACAGCATCGCTTTCCAGACCAACATTCTGGCGCTTAACGCGGCGGTAGAAGCGGCACGAGCGGGCGAGCAGGGAAGAGGATTCGCTGTTGTGGCATCAGAAGTGCGTAATCTGGCACAGCGTAGTGCGAGCGCGGTGAAAGAGATTGCGGCCCTGATCGAGGAATCCAGTCAGCGGGTTGAAAGCGGCGTTAAATTGGTGAACGATGCCGGTAAAACCATGCAGGATATGACACATGCCGTCAGCTCGGTACAAAGCATCATCGGTGAAATTGTTACGGCATCGGATGAGCAAGCGAAAGGCATTAGCCAGGTCACGATTGCCGTTAATGAAATGGATGGCGTGACGCAGCAAAACTCCGCACTGGTACAACAGATGTCTGCTGCAGCCAGCTCGCTGGAAGATCAGTCCATGCTGCTGGCGCAAACGATCGAGCATTTCCGTTTGGAGCAGCAGCATGCGTTACCTCATGCGCTCTTAAAGTAAAAAAGAAATGTTGTTACCCGGTGACCATATGGTCGCCGGGTGAATATATTCGACATTCCCGTAATCCTCCCACATTTCCTCAATATCGACAGTCGTCTCGGCAACGCTGTGCAAGTTGTATCGCCGCCTTAATTAAGGCAAATTAAACTATCCTGATATTGTTAATAAAAAATAACCATGCACCTAAATTATCCTTCCCTGAGAGCGTTCATGGAGATTGTCCGCAGCGGCAGTTTTGATATTGCGGCGCGTAAGCTTCACGTCACACCCTCTGCCATCAGTCAGCGAATCAAGCAGTTGGAAGATCAGCTTGGCCAGGTGTTGATCGTAAGGGGCAATCCTTGCCGAGCGACGTCAACAGGACAAGCGCTACTGCGGCATGCAGAACAGATAGATATGTTGGAGAGCGAGCTTTTCAGCACACTTGAAATGCCAGCAAGACAGCGTATTTCAGTGGCTGTGAATGCGGATTCAATAGATGGATGGTTTCTGGATGCGATGGAAGATGTCTGTCGCCAGTCAGGTATTTTACTCGATATGCTTGTTGAAGATCAGGAGCATTCGGCAACTTTGCTACGCGAAGGTCGCGTCATGGCTGCGGTCAGCGCCAGCGCAGAACCGATTCAAGGCTGCGGTGTGGAATACTTAGGAACGATGCGCTATCGCGCCTATTGCTCACAGATATTTCACGATACGTACTTTGCTGACGGCATCAACGCGGATAGCCTACAGAACGCGCCACTCCTGATATTTAACAATAAGGACAGATTACATTCAGAGGGCTAGGGTGGGGGATGATCCCGGAACATATGGCATCATCGCATACGGAAAAAGGCGAATTAGTCCCATTTCAGGTCGGGAACCCGATTGATATCCGCCTGTATTGGCACCGCTGGAATATCCGTTCTGCCTCGCTGGATGCGTTGAGCCAAAGTGTGCGAACGGCAGCCGTCCGGCATCTTTTCCAGTAAAATATAAGTGAGGATTATCTTTCTTCAAGAATCAATGAATTAAGTATGTGGTCCTGCCAAATACAATTAATTTTAAGATACGAAGCTGCATATCCTTCTTTTATGAACCCAAGACTTTCCAGTGTCTTACTGCTGCGGAGGTTTGTTGGGAGATGATTCGCCATAATGCGATGCAGTCCATAATTTTCATGGACATAATCAATTGCCATTTTGAGCGCTTCGCGCATCAGTCCTTTTCCCTGATAGGCCTGATCGATTGAAAAACCCAGATAACCAGCCTGAAAAACGCCATATACGAAATTTGTAAAATTTATGCTGCCTATTACTTTCTTTTCACCTTTTATAGTGAAAATCAAAAGCAGACTTTTTCTTTCTTCAAACTCACTGAGTGAGTCCTTAATTCGTTTAGATATGCTGGGGGCGGTAAAATACTCGTCATGCCGTAATGGTTCAAAAGGAGCAAAATGATCCCGATTTTCGACCAGAAAAACTTGTAAATTTTCCACAAAGTCTTCAGTGAGAAGATAGATATCTGTTCGTTCTGTTGACATTAACTTCATTGCCAGTCCCTGTTGTTAATTATAGTTAACGGATTATATTGGTGATTTACTTGAGTAGTAAAACACATAGTGAGAGAAACCATGTCACCAGAATTGGTCGTCGCGGCACAGTTTAATGCCTACAATGAGCATGATATAGAGGCATTCGTGTCGTGTTTTGCACCTGATTTCAAAGCGTACCGTATGCCGACAGAAACGCCTTCTATGGTAGGAAAAGAGGCGCTGAGAGAGTTTTACGTGAATAACCGATTCAACAACCCAGCACTGAGGGCGGAATTGGTATCCCGTACGGTATTAGGCAATAAAGTGTTTGACCATGAATTGATACATGGACTTACGGCAGAACCCATAGAAAGTATTGCCGTTTTTGAGGTAGAGCAGAGTCTTATCAAAACAGCCTGGTTTTTCTTTTCGTAGTAAATCATTCACGAGCGCGGAACTAATGATTTCAGAAACACAAAAGTTACAGTCGCTGATTGTGCATTATGAAAGACAACTTCATTGCCAGGTAACGCGCTGCCAGAAAACCGTCATTGATAAGCTGCTGCACAGCGACTTTTTTGAAATTGGTCGTTCTGGAATGCGGTACAACAAACAGCAGGTTATCGATGCACTGATTTCTGAAACGGTTGAGCAACAGATTCAGGCCGATAATTTCGAGTTATCATTAGTGGATGAAAAAAGTGTGCTGCTGACATACCTGAGTTACACGGCCGACGAGAATGACATCGTCAGTAAAACATGGCGGACATCGCTGTGGATTAAAAATGCCGATCGCCCAGATCCCGATGACTGGCAAATTCGTTTTCATCAGGGAACACCAACGACATGAGGGGCATGCCAGAAGAGTGTTTTCTGGATGTAGGGATTTGCTTAGTTGAACGGTCAGTTCCTGCCTGTTCATCTATGGGTTCGCATAATGTATATTATGTTAAATTAGGTCTAGTGGAGGGTTTATGGAAATTGTCTATAGCGGCAGTTTTGAAATCACAGTCCCTACCCACCTATCGTAATCAAAAATGCAGACTTTCAATGGACGGTGATACTGACGATTGCGATTAACCTGATCATGGCGAGTGCATTTGCCTCTATCCTGATTTATGCAATGGAGCTGGCCCCTAATCGCATTGGCCTTGTGGGGGGATTATTTTATGGGCTTAGCTTTGGGTTGGCGGGTATATGACATAAGGCCTCATCATCTTGCTGCCATCTGAGACTGGCAGCAAGATGAGAGCAGCGGGCGCTACTCAAACCGTTCGCTTTCTTGTAACATCCACAAAGAAGATTCTCATCCCAACTATTTGAATTCACCGGACCCAATATGACAGCACACCATTCTAAAGACCCATTGCATGGTGTCACGCTTGAAATGCAAGTTAATGCGCTGGTTGCCCGTTTTGGCTGGGTTCAACTGGGCAAGCTGATCAACATCAATTGCTTTAAAAACGATCCCAGCGTCAAGTCCAGCTTAAAGTTTTTACGTCGGACGCCCTGGGCGCGTGCTGAAGTTGAAGCGCTGTATCTTGATTCTCTGGATGGTTCCTTTTCCGTAAAACCAGATGATAGCGCCGTTGATCCATGGGCAAATAGCCGCCGAAATAAGGGCTAACCAACGTGAAAAAGCCAGTTGTACTGATTGCTGCTGCGCTTCTACTTGTCAGTTGCGCATCTAAACCACCGAGCTCACTTGTTACCCCACTCCCCCCTGTTCAACCGCCGCTTCCGACGACATCTCCGCAGAATCAGGAGCCGATGCGTGGCGTCTGGCTTGCGACCGTCTCACGTCTTGACTGGCCACCAGTGGCATCCGTTAATGTCAGCAGTTCTGCGGTCCGCATTGCTCAGCAGCAGGACGCGCTGAAAAGTAAACTGGACAAGTTGAAAAGCCTCGGTATCAATACCGTTTTTTTCCAGGTTAAGCCTGATGGTACCGCGCTCTGGCCCTCTAAAATATTGCCTTGGTCAGATATGCTGACTGGCCATATTGGTGAAGACCCTGGCTACGATCCGCTACAGTTCATGCTGGATGAAGCACATAAACGGGGTATGAAAGTTCATGCTTGGTTTAATCCCTATCGCGTTTCCGTCAATACGAAGTCTGCAACCGTGGCGGAGTTAAACCGCACATTATCTCAGAATCCGGCCAGCGTGTTTGTGTTGCATCGTGACTGGATCCGCACGGCGGGCGATCGCTTTGTGCTCGACCCCGGCATTCCAGAAGCACGAAACTGGATCACCAGTATCGTGGCTGAAGTCGTAGCGCGCTACCCGATTGACGGCGTGCAGTTCGATGACTATTTCTATGCCGAATCACCCGGTTCCGCACTGAACGATAGCGCGACCTTTAAAATATATGGGCAAGGATTTGCTTCAAAAGCAGACTGGCGGCGGCATAATACGCAGCAGCTCATTGAGCAGGTTTCCCACACCATTAAGCAGTTGAAACCCAACGTTGAGTTCGGCGTCAGCCCTGCTGGCGTATGGCGCAACCGGTCACACGATGCGGCCGGTTCCGACACGCGAGGCGCTGCCGCCTATGATGAAGCCTATGCCGATACTCGCCTATGGGTGCAGCAAGGGCTGCTGGATTATATCGCCCCGCAGCTATACTGGCCGTTCGCGCGTGACGCAGCTCGCTATGATGTCTTGGCAAAATGGTGGGCAGAGGTAGTGAAACCCACAAACACGCGCCTTTATATTGGTGTTGCCCTGTATAAAGTGGGTGAGCCTTCAAAGAATGAGCCTGACTGGACGATAAATGGTGGCGTGCCGGAACTGAAAAAGCAGCTCGATTTGAATGAGTCTGTGCCACAAATTAACGGCACGATTCTGTTCAGAGAGAACTATCTCAATCAGCCACAAACTCAGGATGCGGTTAATTACCTTAAAAGCCGCTGGGGCAGTTAGCGCTATACGAAAATAAGCCCGCATAGAATCTGGTAACAGACTTAGCGGGCTTTCTTTTTACACTTAAATTTCAAAAACCTTACCGCCTACTGGCACGCCTTGCCCACTCTTATAATTTCCACGAACTACGTCTTCGGGGCGAAGATTATTAAATTGTGCATAGTTCGCCACTGCATCCTGCGTAAAACGCCCAGATTCGTCGTGGCTGACATGCGCGCTGCTCTGCTTACGGTAGTACGTGATAGTAATGGTTTTGGGATTACTCATCTGTTGAGTCATATAAATAGCCATTTTTCCTCCGTCATCCGTCTCTGATTGTGAATGTCGATAAACGCCGTACGCAGGAACAACTCGGTCTGCTGTGGCATGCTCGATAATAAAATGCGATATCGGCAGTCACCAGCGATGGAACGGCATATGGCTTTTTACCTGTGCCGAAAAAAATCATTCAAAATTTTGATAAATAAACAATTTGTTTGATTTTTATGAATGAAAGTGAGCTTGGCATAGGGTATTTAACAGGCGTTTTTCATGTAGTCATCCGTCTTTTTGTTCAATATTCCTCCCAATGTCAGGAAAGATTTTTTGCTTATTTAATAAGCATGTAAGATAGCCATGACATCATAATTCGCAATTAAACATTCAAGGCATTGATTTTTATGTGAAAAAATAAAAGTTTCGAAACGAAATAAATCATTGAGTCAGTGACTGAAAAACCCTATATTGGCCGCGTTTTTCTTATAGCAGTTACATGTTTAATTCATTTATTCAACTGTGGTTGCCTGCGAGCACACGGTTGTAGGAGAGATATGATGACGGATAAAGTCCGTATTGACAGTTTAGGTGCGAATTCATTAACCGGAAACAATGAAACCTATTTGGCAAGACAAGCTGAATTTGAATCGAACGTGAGGAGTTATCCACGCAAATTGCCTCTGGCAATTGCGAAAGCTGAAGGTGTGTGGATCACCGATGTTGAAAACAATCAATATCTTGATTGTCTGGCCGGTGCGGGTACGCTCGCGCTTGGACATAACCATCCTGACGTGCTGCAAAGCATCCAAAGTGTCATTACTAGCGGCTTGCCGTTACATACACTGGATCTGACAACGCCGTTGAAAGATCAGTTCTCCGAATACCTGCTTTCCTTACTGCCTGGTCAAGGCAAAGAGTACTGCCTTCAGTTTACCGGCCCTTCTGGCGCCGATGCGGTTGAAGCCGCGCTGAAACTGGCAAAAAAATACACCGGTCGTTCTGGTGTGATCAGCTTCTCCGGCGGCTACCACGGCATGACGCATGGCGCGCTGTCCGTAACGGGTAACCTGTCTCCGAAAGAAGCCGTCGACGGCATGATACCTGAAGTTCAGTTTATGCCTTATCCGCATCAGTACCGTTGCCCGCTGGGCATAGGCGGTGACGCTGGCGTGAAAGCATTAACCTACTATTTCGAAAACCTGATCAACGACGTTGAGAGTGGCGTACGCAAACCGGCGGCGGTCATTCTGGAAGCCGTTCAGGGTGAAGGCGGCGTTAACCCGGCTCCTGCCGAGTGGTTGCAACGCATCCGTAAAGTGACGCAGGAACACGGTATTCTGCTGATTATCGACGAAGTTCAGGCCGGTTTTGCACGTACTGGTAAATTCTTCGCCTTTGAACACGCCGGCATTGAGCCAGACATCATCGTGATGTCCAAAGCCGTTGGTGGCGGTCTGCCATTAGCCGTATTGGGTATCAAAAAGCAGTTCGATGCCTGGGCGCCAGGTCACCACACGGGGACTTTCCGCGGTAACCAACTCGCGATGGCGACTGGCCTGACGACGCTGAAGCATCTGAAAGATAATCAGGTGGCAAACAAAGTCGCTGAACAAGGTGAATGGCTGAAAGCGAAACTGGCTGAGCTGCAAAAACGCTATCCGGAGATCGGTCACATTCGTGGTCTGGGATTAATGATCGGGATTGAGATTGTTAAACCTGGCGAAGCGCAGGATCACATGGGTTGCTACCCAGCTGACGGCGAGTTGTCTGCGCTGTTGCAGAAAAAATGCTTTGAATCAGGCCTGATTCTGGAGCGCGGTGGCCGTAACGGTTGCGTTCTGCGTCTGCTGCCTTCTCTGCTGATCAGCAATGCTGAATTGGAAATCTTCCTGGATAAATTTGAAAACGCCCTGCTGTCTGCTGGCGTGAAGCCAGTCTGAGTGGAGCGAATGACCACGATGTCCCAATTAGTAGAAACAGCCATTAACCCGATTCTGGCCTCTTCTGCGCAGAGTATCGAAGCCTATCAGGAAGCGATTACGCAGAGTAGTCAGGCCGTCATGCAGTGGCTGCAACAGCCTGAGATGTATCAGGGAAAAACCGTTGCCGAACTGCGTGAACGCATCACGCTGGATTTTAATCCTCAGGGCCTGGGTAACCAGGCCGCTATCGAGCGTGCGATTGAATACTTTTTGAAAGACAGCCTGTCGGTGCATCACCCACAGTGCGTTGCTCACCTGCACTGCCCGAGTCTGGTGGTCAGCCAGGCGGCGGAAGTCTTGATTAACGCCACCAACCAGAGCATGGACTCCTGGGATCAAAGCCCGTCAGCGACCATCATCGAGATGAAGCTGATTGAATGGCTGCGTACTCAGGTTGGCTATCAGTCTGGCGACGCGGGCGTATTCACCAGCGGCGGCACCCAGAGTAATCTGATGGGCCTGATGCTGGCGCGTGATGCCTTCTTTGCCCGTCAGGGACATTCGATCCAGCAGGATGGATTGGTGGGTAACCTGAAGAAAATTAAAGTGTTCTGTTCTGAAAATGCCCATTTCTCGGTGCAAAAGAACATGGCTTTACTGGGGCTGGGTTATCAATGCGTTACGCTGGTGAAAACTGACCGTTTCGCGCGGATGGATCTGAACGATTTAGCAGAGAAAGTGGCGCAGGCCAAGGCTAACGGCGAGCAGATTCTGGCTATTGTCGCGACAGCCGGTACCACGGATGCGGGGGCGATCGATCCTCTGCGGGCGATTGCAACGCTGGCGGCAGAACACCAGATTTGGGTACACGTTGATGCAGCCTGGGGCGGCGCCCTGCTGCTGTCCGAGAAGTATCGCGATTATCTGGACGGTATTGAACTGGTGGATTCCATTACGTTGGATTTCCACAAGCAATTCTTCCAGACCATCAGCTGTGGTGCATTCTTGCTGAAAGAAGCCCGCCACTATGAACTGATGCGCTATCAGGCGGCTTACCTGAACTCTGAGTTCGATGAAGCGCAGGGCGTTCCGAATCTGGTGTCTAAGTCATTGCAGACGACGCGTCGTTTTGACGCGCTGAAACTGTGGATGGGTCTGGAAGCGTTAGGTCAACAGCAGTACGCGGCGATCATCGATCACGGCGTCACGCTGGCGCAGCAGGTTGCACAGTATGTGGCTGAACACGCTTCGCTGGAGTTGGTGATGCAGCCACAGCTGGCAAGCGTACTGTTCCGTTATCGTCCGCAGCAACTGGCGACAGCAGATGATGCGACTATTGCACTGCTTAACCAACGCATTGGCGATGCTCTGCTGGAATCAGGCCGCGCCAACGTGGGTGTCACCGAATTTAACGGTGTGACCTGCCTGAAACTGACGTTATTGAACCCAACCGTTAGCCTGGACGATGTCAAAGTCCTGCTGGCACTGGTTGAAAGCACGGCTCAGCCGTTGTTGAACGCGTAACGCTGCTGCTACGTCAGTATTGCCTGAAGACAAGCCGATAACCTCAATGGTTATCGGCTTTTTACTCTCCTTTCATATTGGGAAACTTCAGACATTATTCGCATCCTTTTCTGGCTTGTAACGCTATCGAATACATGAATAGACGTTCTTGGATAGCCCGCGCAGATAAGCACAGGCACCTGAATTTATTGTTATGTTATAACAATAAATTCAGGTGCCTGTATTTGCAAGGATTTACCGTGAATAGCTTTTTTAGCCCTACGGGGGAAACCCGCAGGGATGGGAGTAAAACAAAGACTTAGTACGAATATCCCGGTTTTTTCGCCAACGTATCCAGCTGCGGCTTGATGATCGGATCGTAAACCTCATCCTTCCAGAGATCGGGCTGAATTTCGTTGAACGCGACAGAAAGCGAATCGTCAGAAGAACCGAAGTGCTTCTTCAGAACCGCAGCAAGATCTTCAGCAATGACTTTCTTCTCTTCTTCAGACAGGTTTCTTGGAAAGTGTTTGACATCAATATGGGGCATAGGTGGTCCTTTTCAGTGATGCAACAGCACGTTGGTTAAGAGAGCCAGTGAGTTAAGATACCCAGAGTGTATGGCGACGGCAATAGGATAACTCGCCTGATGGTAAACATCCTGCCTGAGATAAATTGGCCTAAACTCATCGAAGTGTGTCATTCAGGCCACTGTTAGCGTTCTGTCAGATTCTTATACTGCTGCTGTTTGGTGCATAACGGCACCGCCAGTTAACCTGATAGGAAGCAATAAGATGAAAATAACGCAGATTCGCAATGCGACATTGCAATTGGAATTTGGTGGAAAAACGTTTTTGATTGATCCGATGTTGGCAGCGAAAGCGACTTATCCTGGATTTCCGGGAACGGCCAACGAACACCTGCGTAATCCCTTGGTCGAACTTCCTCTGCCTATGGCGACGATTCTCGATGTTGATGCAGTGATTGTGACGCATACCCACCTTGATCATTGGGATGATGCCGCTCGTGAGGTTATCCCGAAGACGATGCCGATCTTCAGCCAGAATGCACAGGATGCTGACCTTATTCGGCGCGCAGGATTTACCTCCGTGCGTGTACTGGGTGAGCAGACGGAATATGACGGCATCACGCTGATCAAAACGTCTGGTCAGCACGGTTCTGATGAAATCTATGCGAATCCACAAATGGCGGAAAGACTGGGTGACGTCTGCGGTATTATCTTTCAGCATACTAACGAAAAGTCGCTGTATCTGGCGGGCGATACCGTCTGGAATCAGCATGTTATTGATGCACTGACGCACTACACACCCGATGTGGTAGCGCTGAATATCGGTAATGCGGTCATTCCCGGTTTGGGTTCTATTATCATGGGAAAAGAGGATGTACGGCGCGTACATCAGCTCGTGCCCAACGCGGCGATAGTTGCAACGCACATGGAAGCGGTGAACCATTGCCTTTTAAGCCGTGCAGAACTGCGTGACTATCTGCATGAAGAACAGCTTCAGTCTATCGCGTATGTGCCAAACGATGGCGACAGCGTGGAATTCTGAATGGGGTAATAACCAGAACCTATTGATGATTTAATGAGGGCTATGATGGCTGTGCTAACCGTTGCGGTGGTTGTATCTGAGAATTTTAGCCCGTTTCACTTATCTATACCGAGCATGGTGTTCAGCGATATGCTCTATGAAGAAAAACAGTTTGAGATTTTTTTCTGTGCGGAAAAACCGGGCATGGTTGCCTCTGAACACGGCTTTTCCATTAACGTTGAGCACGGATTTTCCGCGTTAGAAAACGCCGATTTGATCGTGGTTCCCTACTGGTCTCATCCAGAGACGCGCCCTTCTGTATCGCTTCTGGATGCATTACGTGATGCCGCCACGCGAAAAGCACAAATCGCCGGATTATGTCTGGGGACTTATGTACTGGCTTACGCCGGATTGTTAGAGGGGCGCCGCGCCTCAACACACTGGGCGTTTGAACAGGATTTCATCGCCCGCTTTCGTCATGTGAAGTTAGATACCAATGCGCTCTATGTCGAAGATGAGCATCTGATTACCTCTGCTGGCACAGTGGCAGCTATTGACTGCTGCCTTTATCTGGTACGTCAGCACTGCGGCAGCGCTATTGCTAACCGTGCCGCTCGTCGTCTGGTGATTCCGCCTTACCGGGAAGGCGGCCAAGCCCAGTTTATCGAACATCCGATACCGGAAAATACGCGGGATAGCAAAATCAATCAGCTACTGGACTATCTGCGCAGCCATCTCCGTTCTTCCCACTCCTTGGATACGTTGGCAAGCCGCGTGCAGATGAGCCGCAGGACATTTACCCGGCACTTCTTCCGAGCCACGGGGATGACCGTCAGCGACTGGCTAACGGCGGAGCGGCTTCACCATAGCCAGGTATTGCTGGAATCGACCTCCCACTCCATCGAAGCGATTGCGGATAGCGTCGGGTTTCAGTCAGCGGTAACCTTTCGCCAGCAATTCAAACAGCGTTTTAGCGTGAGCCCGACCGACTGGCGTAAAACGTTTCAGGATAAAAGCAGCGTCCGCTAATCCCATCGCGAACAGGAAATTACGCTCGAGTTGCTGAGGGAAAACTGAATGGCCGCGTAGGACGCCTGCTGGTTTACCCGTTACTGAAATCACTGCAAAAGGTCTATGGCAATTCTGACTATCTGGATTACATGCGCAGTTACCGCTATCCGCTTTCCGGCGAATTTGCCATGCGCACCGCAATCCTGAATAACCTGCGTATTCCGAGCGACTGGGGGTTGGAAATTGGCGTGCTGTCAGAAATTCATCGCGGTACCGCAACCCGGCGTATTTGTCAGGTGGATATCGCCGATCGCTACGATCATAAACATCAGCCGATGTCTGAAGATGACCCGAATGCAGGATTACAGCGTATGGCGGCTGACATTACTAAAGCGTTGTATCGCAAACTGGCGATTCTCGGCGTGAACATCACTTCAGACTCTTTCCGCGTCCTGCGTGCGACCTATTATCGTACCGCCCTTGATATGATCGATGCTTTCGAACATGACGCTCGTATGAACGGCCTGAGCTTTGATCGGCATAAAGAGGAGTCGGCAGTCGAATTATTCGCTGATGTGATCACTTTTTCCGGTCATGCTTATAGCGATAGCCCTGGTGATAAACCCTTTGTACCGAGTTGGAACCGTGTGCAGTCTGCGTTTCCCGATATTCTTGAACGCCTGTACGCTGCCGTAGAAGCTGACAATCAGGAAAGGTGATGCTTTCCTCGCTACCTCATGGGGCAAGCGCATCAGGATGCATCATTTCATGCGTCATGGTGGAACTTTCACATAAGTAATTCATATTTTTTGGTTTAATTACCCGATGAATAAATAAATTTTTTTTATCTTTTATCGGTACACAAAAAAGCTGAAATATCCCGCCACACGGGAAAACGTGTCGTAAGAACATAGTATTTTACCTAACGTTATCGCGTTGATGGGCAGGTATGTCGCGGGTGAGAAAATCAACTTTAGCGGCGTGGATGCTGCACTCGCATCCATGAACGATTCGGCATTTATTACCTACAGCAAAAAGAGTTAGGGACACCGCAGGAAATGCAGTGGGTTGCGGATACCATGCGCGAATTCCGTAGCAAGAACTGGATTTAACCCCGCGTCATACCTGCCTTATCGCCTGCGGTAGCGCGGCATTCGCCCCTCGTTCTGAGGGGCGATTTTTCCTGAGCCACATCGTTGAAACCCGAGTAACGCTTGACCCACGAGAAATTGCGCGGCTAAATGATTCGCATGCCTTTCGTTATTTATAGTGATATCAGGCACAAGCAGAATATGAAAACGGTCAGGGAGAAATAAAAGTATGATTATTTTTGTTACCGGTGCAACGGCTGGGTTTGGTGAGTCAATTACACGTAAATTTATTAGCGCAGGTCATAACGTGATCGCAACGGGTCGCCGTCAAGAACGTCTGGACGCGCTGAAGGCAGAATTAGGTGATGCGCTGTATACGTTAAAATTGGACGTGCGCGATCGTCAGGCGATTGAAAAGGCGGTTGCCACCCTGCCAGCCGAATGGCGGACTATTGATGTGCTGGTGAACAACGCCGGACTCGCGCTGGGTCTGGAACCTGCACATAAAGCCTCGGTAGATGATTGGGAAAATATGATCGATACCAACAATAAAGGTCTTGTGTTTATGACACGTGCGCTGCTGCCTGCCATGGTGGAACGTAATATCGGGCATGTCATCAACATCGGTTCTACTGCGGGCAACTGGCCATACGCAGGCGGTAACGTGTACGGCGCCAGCAAGGCATTTGTGCAGCAGTTCAGTCTGGGTCTGCGTGCCGACCTGTCTGGAACCCGAATTCGCGTCACGAATATTGAACCGGGTCTGGTCGGTGGAACCGAGTTCTCGGCCGTGCGCTTCAAAGGCAACGATGAGAAAGTCAGCAAAACCTATGACAACACAACACCGCTGACGGCCGAAGATGTATCCGAAGCCGTTTTCTGGGTGGCCACCCTGCCAGCACACGTCAATATCAACACACTGGAAATGATGCCGGTCAGCCAGTCTTTTGCCGGTTTAAGCGTACACCGCGAAGGCTGATAGCCACCACGGCGAAAAAAGTCGGGGCATGAACGTCGGTTTCATGCCCTTTTCTATTGGCGCGATAATCCTTGTCGCGCGGCGCGGCACGGTTGATGCAGCACGGTTATAGTGCCGTTGAAGCGAAGGATGTATACTTCTGTTATAGGCAACCTTTCGTTTTGCACGACGCGCGAAGGTTACAGGGAACGGCGGTCGCCTTTTGTTGTCTACCGCTTGCCGTGCGCATGTTATCGTTCTGCGGCATCGGCGTTTGTTTTTATCATTCGTTCTGTCAAGGTGAAACATGAACCACTACTCTTTTTCTTCTTTGATTCGGGCTTTCATCCCGCTTTCTCTGGTTATCGTTTCCGCTGCCTGGCAGCCTGCCGCACTGGCAGATACGCGCCATATCATTGTCGATTCCGGCGACAGCACGCTGTCGAAAGAAGCGGCGCGTCAAAGCAAAGAGCAATGGGACTCAACCCGCTCACTGCGCAATAAAGTGAATAACCGCGTAGAGAAAGAATTCGATAAAACGGAAAAAGCCATTGATGGGCGTGAAAAATGCAACGCCAGCTACAACGTCAATGCTTACTGGGAAAACACGACCGAACGCTGTCTCGATCGTCGTACTGGCCGCCCGGTTGCCCCTTGATTCCTCCCCCACGCCTTCCGGCGTGGGTTTTCCCCTTTTCCTTTCGTATTACAACTCAAAAGGTGACATCGCCTTTAAATTCAACGATTATCGCTTTATCACATGGCAACATTGGCTTTTATACCCTAAATAATTCGAGTTGCGTGAAGGCGGCAACCGAGCGAATCCCCAGGAGCTTACACAGGTAAGTGACTGGGGTGAGTAAGGGCGGCCAACGCACAAGCAGCTTGAAGTATGACGGGTATATCCAGAAAATGGAGTGCATCAGGATGAATATGGATTCAGCTCGATTATTTTCACGCGCTTTCCACCTCAAACTGTGGGGCGTGCTCATCATGTGCCTACTAGTCAGCTCGTGTGCAACCTCGTACCCGGAGACGGACAACATCACGGCTATCACCAATAACAACGGAACGATTGTTGCTGAGTCCGATACCTACGTTTATAAATTCTCCGACGCAAGAGCACAAAAAGAGTATCAGGACTATTACGCGTTTTATCGTGATTACAAAGACATCATCCTTGGTGTGAGGGTCGATTTTTCTCTCCGTAATGGCCAGGTTTACGCGAAGTATAAAAACGTGATTGATACTCGCCGATTGACCAAAGAGCAGAAAGTCGATTTGCGCGAACTCTTCGCGGCGAACATTCCCACGACAATGGGAAAAGGTGAAGTCACCTTTAGCGCGAGTGGCACATTCAGTCAGAAAGAAGGCTCACTGGTCAGCCCGACAACGACGGGTCGCCTGCCACAGCCCATTCCAGTGGTGATCAATAGCAGCGATAATTCCGGTAAAGAGGTGTTACTTGCCCCTCTCATGATTCCGGCCGTTGTCCTTTTTCCCCTATTCATGATGTATGGCTGCGCCACCGGACCTTGCGTTTAACCTTCTTCAGGCCATCATTGATGGCCTGATTTCGCTGCTTTTTCGCGTTATTTTCATCGTTTGATATACTCAAAGAGACTTTTTTCAGAGAAAAGGATCAAAAGATGAAAAAAACCGTCATTTTTGGTGCCGCGTTATTCCTGGTTGCTCCGTTGGCTGCACAGGCATCTTGCGAAAGCGTGAAAGCGGAGATTGCTCAGAAAATCATCGCCAATGGCGTGCCAGAATCTGGTTTTACGCTGGATATTGTCCCGAACGATCAGGTGAATCAGGCCGGTGGTCTGGTGGTTGGTCACTGTGAGAATGATTCGCACAAGATTGTTTACAGCCGTTATGCCGAGGGCTACGCCAATACTGAAAGTGCGCCTGCGCCAGCAGAAGGCCAGCCGACAACCACACCGTAGCCCTTCCTCTGGATGTTCAACATAGATGTTAAAAAGGCGCTTTTTGCGCCTTTTCTTTCGTCGTTATTTCTGTCTGGTTTCGGCCTGCTCTGGCCGCTGGCTTGCCGGAATCATTCTGGCGGAAAGCAGCGTGATGGCGGCAATCAGTGCGGAAACGATAAATACGCCGTGGATTGATGAAGCGACTTGCGATGCCAGCGTATCGAGCTGGTTTACGCTTAACAGGATGCGCCTGGCCGGATCCATGAGCGTCTGGAGTGGATCGCTCACGTCCGGCAATCGCCAGTGCAGATTGATGTTCAGCGTGGCGCCAAGGATTGCCGTGCCCAACGCGGAACCCAGCATGCGGGTAAACATGGCGGAGGCCGTCGCAATGCCGCGGATGGAGTAGTCCACCGAGTTTTGTATCGACACCAGAAACGTTGTGCTACTTAGCCCCATTCCCGAACCGATCAAAAATGCCGCAAGCCGCGCCCATATGAGATTACTGTCTGGCTGAACGGTTAACAGCGTCAGGCTACCGATAATCAGCACAACGCCGCCGAGCATTGCCGTAAAGCGGTAAGATGTCCACAGCATTAAGCGTCCGCTCAGCGTACTGGCCAGCGGCCAGCCAATCGACATCATCGCCAATATACTGCCCGCTTCCAGCGGCGTTTTGCCCATCACGCCCTGAATAAACGTCGGTAAAAAGGCGCTCACACCCATCATGGCGGCTCCGACCACTAATCCCCCTAGATTACCGGCAATAATGACCCGATTGCGCCAGAGCGCTAGCGGGAACAGCGGCTCTGCTGTGCGCTTTTCCTGTCGAACCAGCAGAATGCAGCCCACGGCAGAGATCGCAAGCAGCGGGATCACCCAGTAACCAAACACCTCAGCCTGTAGCAGCGCCATCAGCAGGCTGGCGACGGACACCACCAGATAGAACGCGCCCATCCAGTCCAACTGATGTTGGCGCACGGCATTGATCGTCGGCAGGTAACGAGCCAGCAGGAAGATGGAAAATAGCCCAATCGGCACATTGACCCAGAAAACCAGCGCCCAGTTGAAGTGTTGGACGATAAACGCCCCCAGCAGCGGGCCGATAATCGCGGAAACCCCCCACACGCTGGACAGATAACCCTGTATTTTCGGGCGTTCGGTCGAGCTGTAGACATCGGCAACAATAGTGAACGCAATCGGGGTTATCGCACCGGCCCCCAGTCCTTGCAAAGTACGGAAGACAATCAACCAGCCCATCTGCGTCGAAAATCCGCACAGAACCGACCCCAGCAGGAATACCATCATGCCGAAAAAGAAAATCTTTTTGCGGCCATAGAGATCGGCCAGGCGGCCATAAATCGGGATACTGATCGACTGCGTCAGCAAATAACCCGCAAAGACCCATCCTAACAGGGAAAACCCGCCTAAATCCGCGATGATGGTAGGCAGCGCCGTGGCGACAATCGTCACCTCAATCGCCGCCGTAAACATGGCCAGCATACAGGCAATCAAAATCCAATGGCGATGTGGGACAGGCGTTTGTTTCTGGTTATTCTCTGTTTTCATTATATTTTCAGGATAAGAAGAAAAACTGTCAGTGAGTATAACAGGTGGCGTGACGGAGAAAATGTATTCCCGCAGAGAAGCGGGAATTGAAGACGACAGGAATTAGTCGCTGATGGCAGAAAGATCGATATAAGACGAGAGATCCCGCTGTTCGGCACGGGGCAAGTAAGGTAATTCGCCCAGCTGTGGTGCCGGAATCTTTTTCCGCAGGACATGAAGGATTTCAGCGTAATTCGCCAGTCCGGGATTAATACGGTTAGCGACCCAGCCGACCAGCGGTAAACCATCGTTAATGATCGCCTGCGCCGTCAGCAGTGCATGGCTGATACAGCCCAGCTTAATACCGACAACCAACACAACGGGCAGTTGTTCCTGTACTACCCACTCGGAATAGGGGCGTAGATCGTTCATGACCGTCCGCCATCCGCCCGTGCCCTCAACGACCACGACATCGACCGCCTCGCCCATGTGGCGCAAACCCTGCGTCATCATGCAGTAATCCATCGTTCCTTCACTGGCGCTGATTTCATCCTCTCGCAGTGCGATGGGGTTCACCATGTTATAGGGCAATTCCAGCGTGGAGGCCGCTTGTAGCAGCAGTGCATCTTTATTTCGCAGGCCCGCTTCTGTCTCTTCGCACCCTTTCGCTATCGGTTTATAGCCCGCGACCGATTTGCCTGCCAGCGCCAGTTTTTGCAGTAGCGCCTTGGATACCACCGTTTTGCCAACGGCGGTATCAGTACCAGTGACAAAAATACGTTTCAACATGGGATAACTCCAGACCACCTGAATACCAAAAAACAAGCACAGCTAAAATGCTTTCCAAGCGTGAAAGTCTAGGCTATGCCTCATTCCGGCGGTTTGCGTTAGCGCAATGTTTTGTTGGTCTACGCCTTTATGGTTACCCCTGCAGCAGTTTAACCAGCAGCGATCCGTTATAGAGCGCGTCTTTTACCAGTGCAGCACCGGGCATCGTACCCTGATTGTAGAACTGGGTCGCTTCCACCTGGATGTTGTGGCTATAGGGAGGGAATGACTGCTGTTGAATACAGCCTAAAATGGCAGGGTGCAAAATGCTGGCTGCTTTATTCAGGGGGGAACCCACCAGAATTTTATCGGGGTTGAAGAGATTCACCATGATGGCGACGATTCGGCCTACGTTATTCCCGACATCGTTAATGATATCTTTGGCTAACTGATCGCCCCTGAGCGCGGCGTCACACAGGTTCTCAACGCTAAGCGGCGAACCATGTAGAAGTGAACTCATTGACGTATTCATGCGCTGCTGCGCGAGTTCCAGCATATTCTCCGTACTGGCGACCGTTTCCAGGCAGCCATGGTTGCCGCAATAACAACGCTTGCCATAAGGATCGACCTGCGTGTGTCCGATTTCAACCAGATTTCGGCTTCCTGCGTGCAAGATGCGTCCGCCTGTAATCACACCCGCGCCAACGTTATGGTCGATCACCACCTGAATCACATTTTGGCAATCGCGCGCCGCGCCGTATAACGCTTCGGCCATCGTCCAGGCGCAGATATCGTGCTGCAAATACACCGGTAGCCCCGTACGCTGTTCCAGCGCCGGGCCAATCGCCATTTCCTCAACGTCATAGAACGGCATCCGATGAATAACGCCTTTAGTGGCGTCAATCATGCCCGGCGCGGTAATCGCGATTGCAGTTAATCGCTCCAGCCGTTTCTGGTGACGAATAAAGAACTGGTCGATTTCATTCAGAATACGGTCAAGCAGCGGCTGCGGCGCCTCTGCGGGAAGCAGGATATCCTCTTCCACAACCAGCTTGCTGCTGAGATCGCGCAGCGCCAATGAAATGCTATTGTGGCTGATGCGGGCGGAAAGATAGTGCCAGGCTTCGGTATCCAGAATCAGGCCGATCGCAGGGCGCCCTCTGCTGCCTACATCCTGGTATTCGGTTTCCTGCACCAGATGCGCTTCCAGTAGTTCACGGACAATTTTGGTAATACTGGCGGGGGCGAGCTGAGCGCGTTTTGACAGTTCGATACGTGATATCGGGCCGTACTTATCGATCAGCCGATACACCGCTCCGGCATTCACTTGTTTGATTTGATCGATGTGTCCTGGTTGACCGTCGGCAATCACAAACCTGGCTCCTACGCATTCGTATTATATCTGGCACTGCTGTTGAAAAATTTATCTTTATTATTGCGGCATAACTATTTTTCACGCTGCAAAATAAAAAAACTGCGGGTATGGTGGGGCTTTTCACTAAACTCGTCAAATATTTGATTCGTTATGTGATTTAGCGCGCATATTTTAACGATTATCCACCCAGCATCAGCGACATTAGCATTTTAGCTGCCGCACTTTGCGGATGATGTCGCGCGGTGACCAGCCAGACTTCCGTTGTGGCGTCCTCTTCTTCCAGCAGCAAATATTTCACGCCATCGACCCGAATACGCAAAAATGACGCCGGTAAAATGGACACACCTAACCCCGCCGACACCAGCCCGACGATGGTCATCGCCTCACCCACTTCTTGCGTAATGTAGGGGCTGATGCCATAGCGTTTCAGCAGTGTCAGTGTATCGTCATACAGCGCGGTGCCAACCGCACGGGAGAAGAAAACGAACGGTTCATTCGCCAGTTGTGTGATGTTGATTGCTCGCCCTGCGTCCTGCTGCGCTAAGGGATGGGACTCCTGTACGACGGCAATCAGCGGCTCACGTAATAGCAACTGGTGATCCAGTGCCTCCGGCAACGGGTTATTGCGCATAATGCCGATATCAAGCTTACCGTTCAGCAGTGGTTCAATTTGCTGTTTGGTGTTGAGCTCCATCATCTGAATATGCACTTCCGGGTAGGTTTGACGAAAACGCAGCAGGCTACTGGAGATCTTTTTGATAAACGGCGCAGATGACGTAAAGCCGATCGTTAATTCCCCAATTTCGCCACGTTGAATACGAGAAGCTCGCTCCGCCGCCTGATCGACCTGGCTGATAATTGACCAGGCTTCTTTCAGGAACATCTCGCCCGCAGGAGTGAGCTGGACATTACGGTTGTTGCGCGCCAGCAGTTTCGCCCCCACCTGCTCTTCCAGTATTTGAATTTGTTGGCTCAGCGGCGGCTGTGAAATGCGTAATCTTTCTGCGGCTCGGCCAAAATGCAACTCTTCGGCGACCGCAATAAAATAACGAAGGTGGCGGAGTTCAATATTCATATTTTAAACATATCAATCATGATTATTAATATATTATACAAAATAATATCACTCTTCTATGATCGTCCTACAGTTGTTTTACGCCTGATTTGCCTTTTCTGGTAAGGAATTATTGTGAGTAACCTGCCATCCTCTGCACCAAACGACTGGCCTCTTTCTGCGGCCGACGATGCAGATGATATTGCCCTGAAAGTGTCGGGCAAAACCCCTTATATTGCTCGTGGTACACCACAATTTATCCGTGTCACGCTGGCGCTGTTTTCTGCCGGATTAGCGACGTTTGCCCTGCTGTATTGTGTTCAGCCACTGCTGCCGGTACTGTCTCAGGATTTCGGTATCTCGCCGGCTACCAGTAGTTTGTCGCTTTCCGTATCAACCGTGATGCTGGCGTTTGGTCTACTGTTCACCGGCCCGCTCTCCGACACCATCGGTCGTAAGAATGTCATGGTCGTGTCCTTAATGCTGGCTGCGCTCTGTACCGTAATCTGCGCATTTATGACCAGTTGGAATGGCATATTGATCATGCGGGCGATGATTGGCTTGTCGCTAAGCGGTGTCGCAGCGGTCGCCATGAGTTACCTGAGTGAAGAAATTCATCCAAGCGTGCTGGCGTTCTCGATGGGGTTATATATCAGCGGTAACTCGATTGGTGGCATGAGTGGCCGCTTGGTCAGTGGCGTCTTGACGGACTACTTCCCGTGGCGGGTTGCCATCGGCACGATCGGCGTACTGGCGCTCATTGCGGCGATAACTTTCTGGCGTATTCTGCCCGAATCACGCCATTTCCGCCCCGGCTCGTTACGGCCGAAAACGCTGTTGCTGAATAGCGAACTGCACTGGCGTGATGCGGGTTTGCCACTGCTGTTCCTTCAGGGATTTTTACTGATGGGGGCGTTCGTTACCCTGTTTAATTACATTGGGTATCGGCTGTTAGCCCCACCGTATTTACTCAGTCAGGCGGTAGTGGGCTTACTTTCCGTGGTTTATCTCACCGGAAGTTACAGCTCGCCAAAAGCCGGAGCATTAACGGCTCGCTACGGACGCGGCCCCGTACTCAGCATTTCTATCCTCCTGATGCTGACAGGACTGGGGATAACGGCGCTGACACCGGTTTTCGCTATCTTTGGTGGTATGATGCTCTTTACCGCAGGCTTCTTCGCGGCGCACTCGGTAGCCAGCAGTTGGATTGGTCAACGGGCACGGCGTGCGAAAGGTCAGGCATCGTCAATGTATCTCTTCTCTTATTATCTGGGGTCAAGCCTGGCTGGCACGCTGGGGGGATTCTTCTGGCATTCATTTGGGTGGACGGGTATCACCGTCTTTTTGAGCGCACTCTTACTGCTCGCGCTGGGAGTGAGTCTGATACTTAAAAAACGTCTTTAAACCCCTTTCTTACCGGAGTTTACCTGCATTCAGGTAAACTCCGGGCTGCTCCTACCCACTTCACTTGTCTTTCCCCCACCAGCCCTGTTAAAACCGATGATATCCATGATTGCTGAAGTGTGTGTTTATGAGTATAACTATAAGTATGTTGTAACTAAAAAGATGTAAATGATGAATCGCTACACGCTAATCGATCGCATGAACCACAATTTTCAGATGCTAGAGAAGAAACTTGCCCTGATGCAACAACAGTTTGCCGAGTATCGGTTGCTGGCAGGCCGCGTCTATTCCCTTCCCCCGGTGGAAAAAGGCGCGGAGCATGATCCGATCGAGCATATCGCGGTAACACAGTACGTCGGGCAGGAGGCACGCGATAAAGGGTTGGCGCATTTTCAGCGTCTGTTTATTCACCACTATCCAGAAACACTCAGCAGTAAAAGTGCGATTCGCTTACCAGGCGCACTCTGTTTTGGCGTAAACGCCGCACAATATCAGCGGGCACAATCGCTTATCGCGGAAATTAATACATTAAAAAAAGAACTGGAGCAGATTATCACCGTCGAATCTGGGTTGGAGCCGGAACAGCGCTTTGAGTTCGTCCACACGCATTTGAAAGGGTTGATCACGCTTAGCGCTTACCGGTCGTTAACGCTCATAACGAACCCAGCGTCAGTCCGCTTTGGCTGGGCGAATAAGCATGTCATAAAAAATATGACGCGCGGACAACTGCTGGAACAGCTAACCAAAAGTCGGAATGCAGCAAAACACACGGCGCCGTATACCAAAACGCAGTGGATTGAGCATATCGAAGAAGAAATTGACGCTGTCTTGTTGCTGCCGGAAAACTCGGTTTTGAAAATCAAACGTCCGGTCAAAGTGCAGCCCATCGCACGCGTGTGGTATCCCGAACAGCAGAAACAGGTTCAGCATCCCTGTCCGTCCCCTCTGCTTGTGCTTTGCCAGCAGGAGTCAGGCGGTGACGTGCCCATTATCGGCGAACTGAATCCTTATGATGCCAATAACATCAAGCACAAACACAAACCGAAAGCGGCCGAACTTCGCCTGCTGATACCGCGTTTGCACCTGTATACCGATGCTCCAGAATGAAAAAAGCCTGCTGATCAACACCAGCAGGCTGCGGGATAACGCGCTCATTACCACGCCATTACTTTTTCAGGCTACCGACCATCTCTTCCGGACGAACCCATTCATCAAACTGCGTTTCCGTCAGGTAGTTCAGTTTGAGCGCAGCGGCCTTCAAGGTCAGCCCTTCTTTGTGCGCTTTTTTGGCAATTTCTGCCGCTTTGTCATAACCAATGTGCGTATTCAGCGCCGTCACCAGCATCAGCGATTCATTCAGTAACTGATTGATACGATCGCGATTCGGTTCGATCCCCACCGCACAGTGCTCATCGAAGCTCTTCATGCCATCAGCAAGCAGGCGAATCGATTGCAGGAAGTTATGAATCACCATCGGGCGATACACGTTCAGTTCAAAATTGCCCGACGCCCCGCCGATATTCACGGCAACATCATTGCCCATCACCTGACAACACAGCATCGTCAGCGCTTCACACTGTGTCGGGTTGACCTTGCCCGGCATGATGGAGCTGCCCGGTTCGTTTTCAGGAATACTCAATTCGCCGATACCACAGCGCGGGCCAGAGGCCAGCCAACGTACATCATTGGCAATTTTCATTAACGATGCGGCCAACCCTTTCAAGGCACCGTGCCCGTGGACCAGTGCATCACAGGTCCCCAGCGCTTCGAATTTATTCGGTGAAGTCACAAACGGCTGACCGGTGAGTTTCGCCAATTCCGCCGCCACACGCACCGCATATTCAGGATGCGTGTTGAGTCCCGTACCAACTGCGGTGCCGCCCAGCGCCAGCTCGCAAATGTGCGGGACGCTGTTTTCGATATGCTTCAGGTTATGCTGTAACATCGCGGCCCAGCCAGAGATTTCCTGTCCCAGCGTCAGCGGCGTCGCGTCCTGTAAATGCGTACGGCCAATCTTGACGATGTCCTTAAACTGCTCAGCCTTCGACGCCAGCGTGGCGTGTAGCGCCTTCAATTCAGGAATCAGATGTTCGTTGATCGCAACCACGGCCGCGACATGCATCGCCGTAGGGAAGACGTCGTTAGAACTCTGGCTTTTATTGACATCATCATTGGGGTGCACCAGCCGATTGTTGCCCCGCTCTCCCCCCAGCAGCTCACTGGCGCGGTTCGCCAACACTTCGTTCATATTCATATTGCTTTGCGTGCCCGATCCTGTTTGCCAGATCGCTAACGGGAATTCCCCAGCATGCTGGCCTGCTAACACTTCGTCAGCTGCCTGAATAATCGCATTTCCCCGATCGGCGGGCAGAAGCGAGAGATCCATGTTGACGCGGGCCGCCGCACGCTTGGTTTGCGCCAGCGCATAAATCAGCGCACGTGGCATTTTCTCTTCAGAAATACGGAAGTGTTCCAGCGAGCGCTGCGTTTGTGCGCCCCATAAACGTTCAGCAGGAACGTCAATCGGTCCCATTGAGTCTTTTTCACTACGCGTCGTGCTCATTACCTTTCCTCCTTAAAAAACACATTTAACTAGTAGAAGACATTGAATCACATCGCTGGGCCTATTCTGATAACACCCACTGGCCTGATAACACGTACGGGTCGACTAACACTGTCTGGTATCGCGCTACATAAAACATTACCATGAAGCGAAGAAGATGCAGTGTATTCATAATCACTCAAGTAATTAACAGCTAGCATCACAGAAATTAACAATTAATGTAATAGCAGGAAGCCGACATGCAAAAAATGCTCAACTGCGTCCAGCACTATGCCTGGGGCAGTAAACACGCCTTAACCGAGCTATATAGCATTGATAATCCTAACGATTTACCTATGGCAGAACTGTGGATGGGCGCCCATCCTAAAAGTAGTTCGACGATTATTGATGAAAAAGGCGACACTCGTAATCTGCGGGACGTTATTGCCGAAGACGTAACGACGCATCTTGGCGCAACCACCGCGCAACGTTTCGGCGAACTGCCCTTTTTGTTTAAGGTATTGTGCGCGGAACAGCCACTTTCTATTCAGGTTCACCCCAGTAAAACAGCGGCAGAACAAGGCTTTGCAAAAGAAAATGCCGCCGGCATCCCGCTAGATGCGGCCGAAAGAAACTACAAAGATGCCAATCACAAACCGGAACTGGTCTATGCATTAACCCCTTTTCAGGCCATGAACGGGTTCCGAGAATTATCTGAAATTGTGCGCCTGCTGGAGCCGGTTGCCAACGCACATCCGTCAATCACAGCGTTTTTACAACAGCCTGATGCGAAGAATCTCGCCATGCTGTTCGCCAACCTGTTGAGTATGGACGGTGAGCAAAAAACACGGGCGATCGGCGTGCTGAAAGCCGCGCTAAACAGTCAGAATGACGAGCCCTGGGCAACCATCCGCGCGATTACACAATACTATTCCGATGACAGCGGATTGTTCTCCCCGCTGTTGCTGAACGTCATTACGCTTCAGCCTGGCGAAGCCATGTTCCTGTTTGCGCAAACGCCACATGCTTATCTGAAAGGTGTGGCATTAGAAGTCATGGCGAATTCGGATAACGTACTGCGGGCCGGGCTCACGCCGAAATACATTGATATTCCAGAGCTACTGGATAATGTCGTGTTTGAAGCCAAACCCGCAAACCACTTGCTGACAACGCCACGTCGACAGGGTAATGAACTCAGTTTCCCGATCCCTGTTGATGATTTTGCTTTTTCGCTGCACGAACTGAGCCAGAGCCCGCAAACGCTCAATCAGGACAGTGCCGCGATTGTCTTTTGCGTTGACGGCCACGCCGTCCTGCAAAAAAATGAGCAGCGGCTCTCGCTACGTCCGGGAGAATCCTGCTTTATTTCCGCCAATGAGTCACCGATAACGGTTGAGGGACAGGGGCGTCTCGCTCGCGTATTTAACCGATAACTTGTTCCCCACACTGCCACTACCCGCACATCGCGTTTCACATTGCGGTGATAGTGAATTACGTGGTGGTTAATTGCTTGATAGTTACCTGCGTTTCGCGTTGAAAACGCGCATTTTTTTACTAAAGGATGAATAAAAATGAAGAAGTCGTTAGTCGCCGTAGGCGTTATTGTTGCTCTGGGTGCCGTCTGGACCGGCGCATCCTGGTACACCGGCAAGCAGTTGGCTCAGCAGATTGATGGTTTTACCGATACGCTGAATACTAAACTCAAGCAGTCCTACCCTAACGCAGGATTGAAAGTCGTCTATCGCGACTATCAGGGCGGTGTATTCAGCAGCACGCTGTCCTATGTTTTACAGACAGACGGCACAGCAAAAGGCGCGCAGTTCCTGGCTCCCGGCGAAGAACTGGTCTTCAATGAAACGGTGTCTCACGGGCCTTTCCCGCTGGCACAGCTCAAGAAATTCAACCTGTTACCGGCAATGGGTTCTGTCCATACCGAGTTAGCCAACACGCCAGCCGTCAAAGCCTGGTTTGAGCTGACTAAAGACAAACCGTTCTTTACGGCGGAAACTCGCGTCGCTTACAACGGTGATACACAATCACTTGTTACGCTGGCACCGATTGACCACCAGTCGCCAGAACAGAAATTCTCTTTCAGCGGTGCGGAAGCCTTGGTGGATATCGGGCATGACCTGCGCAGCAGCAAGCTGGACACCACCATCAGCAGCGTGAAGATGGAAAGGAAAAATGCCTGGGGCCAGACAGAGAACGTCGATATCACCGATTTCTCCATTAAGGGAACCAATCAAAAAGGCAAATTCGATCTTGATTTAGGCGATGGCGCACTGACTCTTAAAGCGATGACGTTTACCGTAGAAGGTGGCGAACCCGTTACGTTGAACGATTTTTCTTTAAAAAGTAGCGCAACGGAAGATGACAAAAACCTGGCGGGCAACATGGCTGTGACGCTGGGCTCGTTAATCATCGGTGACCGCAATCTGGGTTCGGGTAACATAAACATGTCTATCTCACAGCTTGATGGCGCGGGCACCAAGCAATTCCTCACCGCCTATCAGGAAAAAGTGCAGAAGCTGTTACAGGATCCGGCCGCCATGGATCCCGACACGTATCAGCACGAAGTTGTCATGTCTGTTCTGCAATACCTGCCGCAGCTGCTGAAAGGTAATCCAAGCATTGAAATCTCCCCGATCAGTTGGAAAAACAGCAAGGGTGAAGGCACGTTCACGCTGGCGCTAGATTTAACCGATCCCGTGCAGAGCACGGATAAAGCAAATGAGCCAACCCTCTCGGATGAAGAAAAAATCATTCGTCAGTCGGTCAAAAAACTCGATGCCAAACTCAATCTGCCGCTGGATATGCTGACGGAATTAATGGTTCTGAGCGCCCCCAAAACGGCCAATGCGGAAGAGCAAAAACAGCTGGAGGACATGGCGAAACAGCAGGTTACCATGATGGCCGAGATGGGTCAGGAGAACCAGTTGAGCGTCACGAAAGACAACGCTATTACCAGCTCGCTGCACTATGCCGATGGTCAAATTGACTTCAACGGCAACAAAATTTCGCTGGCCGATTTCATCGCGCCTTATTTCTCCGTCCCAACGGAAGAAGGTGAAGAATCACAGCCTGGCGCGCAGGAAGAACCAGTTACACCACCCCCTGCGCAATAAGCCGACACACGGTAATATTACGTGCTAATACACACGGTGGCCGCCGTTCAGCCACCGTTTCTTCTGCCCGCCTCTTCAGTTTGATTTTGAGATTACGCCATGTCCGCGTTAAAACCCTTTCTGGAATCCCATCAGGCTGCGATCTACTTTGTTGCCGTGATAGCGGCGATGGCAACGGCCAGGGTGCTGCCGGAAACAGAGCAATGGGATGTCGTGATTAATCCGGCGCTGGCACTGATGCTGTTTGTCACGTTTCTACAAGTCCCGCTGACCACGATCGGAAAAAGCATCACGCAGCTCAGATTCATCGGCGCATTGCTCGTTGCCAACTTCATCGTGATTCCCTTGCTGGTCGCGGCGCTGTTACCCTTTATCCCTGACGAGCCGCTGGTTAGGCTAGGCATCATACTGGTGTTACTCGCGCCGTGTATTGACTACGTGGTGACCTTCGCGCACGTGGGACGAGCTGATGCCGCACGCCTGCTGGCTGCAACGCCTATTTTACTGTTGCTGCAAATGCTGGCCTTGCCGTTCTACCTGACGCTGTTTCTCGGCAACAACGCCGCCGGACTCGTCACCTTCGCGCCCTTTATCGACGCTTTTATCTGGCTGATTGCCGTGCCTTTAGCGCTGGCGGCGCTTCTGCAATGGCTGGCGGCACGTCAGCGCACGATGTCGGCATTGTCGGATGGATTGGGCTATCTTCCCGTCCCGGCTACCGCGCTGGTGCTGTTTATCGTGGTTGCGGCGATGATTCCACAATTGCGCGCCAGTTGGACGTCAGTACTGCTTGCGATACCGTTTTACATACTCTTCGCGCTACTGGCACCGCTACTCGGCTGGTTCACTGGTCGCGCGTTCCGATTGGATTCTACTGGCGGACGCGCCGTAGCCTTTAGTGCCAGCACACGTAACTCTCTGGTTATCTTACCGCTGACGCTGGCTATACCGGGCGCGTTGCCGCTCCTTCCCGCCGTCATCGTCAGCCAAACCTTGGTGGAACTGCTCAGCGAACTCATTTATATCCGTGTAATTCCTAAGTTGAACGCACGTGAGACGGGGCAGGAAAAGCAATAACAGTTTGTTTTTGCTCAATGATTGTCCAGGGCGTTCGGGTTTCAGCGGTAACAATTGGCTATTTACCACGATTTCTTTTTATACTTTGTAGTACGAAAAACAGTAATCAGACAATAACATTATGATTGATTTACACCTGCCATTGACGGATATCCACCGCCATTTGGATGGCAATATCCGCGCCCAGAGTATTCTGGAGCTCGGACACCAGTACAATGTCACGTTACCTGCCCGCGATCTTGAAGCACTTCGCCCTCACGTTCAGGTCACCAGAAATGAACCTGATCTGGTAAGCTTTTTACAAAAACTCGACTGGGGCGTGGCTGTGCTCGGTTCACTGGACGCCTGTCGCCGCGTTGCTTATGAGAACGTTGAAGATGCCGTGAAAGCCGGCTTGGATTACGCCGAACTGCGTTTCTCCCCCTACTATATGGCGATGAACCACAAGCTTCCGGTTGCTGGCGTGGTTGAAGCAGTGATCGACGGCATTACCGCGGGCTGCCGTGATTTCGATACCGATATTCGCCTGATTGGCATCATGAGCCGGACATTCGGCACCGAGGCATGCCAACAAGAGCTGGACGCCCTGCTGTCCCAGCGTGACCACATCATAGCACTCGATCTGGCTGGCGATGAGCTGGGGCACCCTGGTGCGTTATTCACGCCCCATTTCCGACAGGCTCGCGATGCCGGCTGGCACATCACCGTTCACGCAGGTGAAGCGGCTGGGCCGGAAAGTATCTGGCAGGCGATTAATCATCTGGGTGCGGAGCGTATCGGACACGGCGTGACCGCCATTATCGATCCGCGTCTGATGACACACATGGCAGAACTGGGAATCGGGATTGAATCCTGCCTGACATCCAACATTCAGACCAGTACGGTGGAATCTCTGGATAAGCACCCGCTCATCCACTTCCTGCGTTATGAAATCCCCGCCACTATCAATACGGATGATCCGGCAGTTCAGGGCATAGAGATCCGCCATGAATATGAGATCGCCGCACCACTTGCTGGCCTGACAGCGGTAGAAACCCGTAAAGCGCAGGAAAATGGTCTGAATATTGCGTTTATCAGCGAGCAGGAAAAACAGCAACTACGTGAAAAGGTTCTGCGGAAACGCGGCGTTGCCTGATAACGTCATATCAATGTGCATGAAGAAACGGCTAACAAAGGTTAGCCGTTTGACATAATTTTGTTTCCAATGGGTTACAGAATTCAGTCGTTAGGGGTCGCAGAGGAATGGTGTGAACTAATCAACCACTGTTTCTGCTTCACGTCCCAAATGTAGGTATAAGTGTAACGAGCCTTCGCTTCACTCCCATCACCAAACCTGAACGTGTAGGTTCCGGTATCGACAGCGTCATTGCAGCCAATACGGATCGTGCTGGTATCAATCTTACCTACCGGTTTTTTCGCCAGAAAATGTTCGAAGTAATCAATGCGCTCCGCGTCAGTGGTACGCGGTTTACCCGATAATGTCGGCAACAGTACGGCATCCGACGCATAGTTCCTATTCACTTTCTTCGCATCACCCGTCTGTAGCGCTACATTCCAGCGGTCAAACAACGAGGCAATCTCTTTTTTATCGGTTTTCACACAATCCATATGTTGAGCGGCCTGTACGGATGTGGAAGCTAACGCCCCTAGCATTGCTAAAGTTACTACCGTTTTTTTTAACATATTGTCTCGATCTCAAATGATAATTATCATCAACTGCATCCTGCTCTATAGATAATGAATCTTGATGAGCCAGCATTGTTATAACGTAACGGATCGAGAAAGTAATAAACTTTAGAAACTATCACTGTAATAGATTATTTTTTGTATTTCCGGGTAGTTACAAACGATTGTGACAAGTGATGGCGACAAAGCAAAACGCCCCTGGCCTTACACAGACCGGGGGCGTTTTGTATGATCAGAGAGACCGATAATCCCTTACTGATGAGGCTCCTGTTCCTTGTGTAGCCGTTTAGCATAACGCTGAGCCAATGCGGCGCACACCATCAGTTGGATTTGATGGAAAATCATTAACGGTAGCACCATCGCCCCCACCGCTGCGGCAGGAAATAGCACGTTAGCCATCGGGATCCCATTCGCCAGGCTTTTCTTCGAACCACAGAACACGATGGTTATTTCATCCGCGGTGTTAAAGCCCAACTTGCGGGCAGCCAGTGTATTTACCACCAGCACAATCGCTAACAGCACCATCGAACAACCCACGACTGCGAGTAATGACCAGAAATTGATTTGTCCCCAAATGCCCTGCACAACCGCCTCACTGAAAGCGACATACACCACCAAAAGAATGGATGACCGGTCAGTGATATTAATCAGCTTACGGTGGCGATCGACCCAGCCAGCTATCAACGGACGAGACAGATGGCCAATCACGAAAGGCACCATCAACTGCATGATAATGGAACCAATGGCATGTAGCGTATCGGTCTCCCCACCCTGTGTTTGCATCAACAAACCGACCAGAATCGGCGAAAGAAACACGCCTAAAATACTGGATGCAGATGCACTACAGATCGCCGCCGCCACATTGCCGCCAGCCATCGAGGTATACGCAATAGCCGACTGCACCGTTGCAGGGAGCGCACACAAATAGAGGAAGCCAAGATATAACGTCGGCGTCAGCACCACCGGTGACAGCAGACTCATGCCGATGCCCAGCAGCGGAAACAGAATAAACGTGCTGGCAAATACCACCAGATGCAAACGCCAATGCCCCATACCGGCGGTAATCGCTTCACGCGACAGCTTCGCGCCGTGCATAAAGAACAGCAGAGCAATCGCCGCTGTTGTCAGATTTTCAAAGAAAACCTTCGCGATGCCTTGAGCAGGAAGAACCGATGCCGTCGCCACGACCAGAATCAAAACCAATAAGAACTTATCAATGCGTAACCGTTGTAACCACCCCATGCCTGACACCTTTCCCCTAGCCTGTTATCGATCTACTTCACACTCTAACAAGACGGGCGACCCGAAGATCGCCCAAAAACAGTAGCCTACGGCGATCCTAAGCTCGCCTGTTTAAACAAACCGTTAACTATCTGGAATAAAACGCAATAAATCTAGCTATTTTTCAGCGTAACGGCCTTTTTCTGCTCATGAGAAAGCAGCCCCAGTTCGATGAGTTCCATCACCTGAATGGCCTGATGTACGCTGACGGGGTTTTCTCCCTTACCGAGCAGCGCATCGCGCACGGCAGCATAGTAAGCCGGATAGTTACCCGGAATCGTGGCGATCGTTTGCTCCGCCATGATGCCGTCGTGCGATAACGTCAGCACACCATCACGTTTATCCTGTCCCCAATCGGCCAGCGGCGGACGTTCACCCGCTTTCAGACGATCTTCCTGTGGATCGAGGCCATATTTGACAAAACTGCCGCGCGTGCCGTGCACGGTATAACGTGCAGACATCGCCGCCACCAGCATACTGGCATGCAGAACCACGCGGCGCTGCGGGTAAATCAACGTCGCATGGAAATAATCCGTCGCCTTACTTCCCGGTCTCAGTTGTGCCATGTCCACCTGAATCGCGACCGGCAACCCAAACAGTTCCAGCGCCTGATCCAACAAATGTGGCCCCAGATCGTACCAGATCCCGCTGCCTTCGCTGCCATCTTCACGCCAGCGCTGACGTACTTCAGGACGGAAACGATCGAAATGTGATTCCATGTACACCACATTCCCTAGTGTTCCCGCTGACAGTAGCTGCTTCAGCGTCAGAAAATCGCTGTCCCAGCGGCGGTTATGGAAAACAGAAAGCACCTTTCCGACCCGTTCAGCCGCCACACCCAGCTCATAGGCTTGTGACAACGTCACTGTGAAAGGTTTATCGACAACAACATGCTTACCCGCCTCCAGCGCCTGTTTCGCCAGCGGGAAATGCGTGTCATTAGGGGTAGGAATAACAATGAGGTCAATATCGGGATCGTTAAACAATGCCTGAGGGGTTTTCTCTACTCGCAGATTGGCCCAATCTGCATGCACTTTTTCAGCACTGCTGCTGGACACAGCCACCAGCTCCATACCTGCCGTACCGGCAATCAACGGCGCGTGGAATGTCTTACTGGCATAACCATAGCCCAGCAGCCCAACACGAACGGTCTCACTCATGACGATTCCCCTTAGCGTAGTTTGACTTTGTGATTTCTCACTCAGTATATACCCGTCATCCGTCAGATTGCAGAGAGGGATTATCGCCAGGGGAATCTGTCACGTTTCAGAATATTAACCACTTACGGCACTGGGCATCCGATCGCCCCATGCCACAGGTAGCGTTTTGGCTGCCGGATAGTTAATTTCACTGCTGCGTCGGCGGAAATCACTGGGGCTGACGCCGACTCGCTTACGGAACACCCGTGAAAAATAGAGCTGGTCGTCATACCCCACCACGCGGCCAATGTTGGCGATAGATTCCTGCGTCGTCTGCAATAGCAGTTTGGCGCGAATCACGCGCTGATCTTCACGCCAGCGTAGGATATTAATCCCCACCTGCTCGCGGAACAGATGCGCCAGCCGCGACGGCGATAAGCAAACGTGCCGCGCCACTTCATCAATACGCAGTTCACCAGCCAGATTGCTGGTAATAAACTGGCAGGCTTCTATTACGCGCGGATCCATAATCTTCTGCGGGCTCTGTGGGTCTTCTTCCATCGCTCTGAGCAACAGACGCTCCAGCAGATTCATGCCTAACTCTTCGGAAAAACGCCGCCCGGAACGCTGCGTCTGCTCAATATTGGCAAATAGCCTGTCGAACTCCAGCAGCAGTTGATTATTCGGCAGACTCATGCGGCCAATACCGCTGCTTTTGGTATGCCACTCCAGCCAGTCTGCCCAGTAGGCGCGCGGGCGAAAATAGACCCAGCGGTGATACCAGCAGTCGCTGCTCGGTGAGCGACCATAAAAATGCTTCGATTTCGGTGGGAACAACAGCAGATCGCCGGGATTGCAGAAAAAGGTCTGATCGCCATCAAAGACCTGTCCTTGTCCTTTCATGGTGAGATTAATGATGTAGCCTTTCATACCATCGGGGCGATCGATAAAGAAGTCGAGCGGCCCATCTGCCAGAATCGGCGTCAGACCTGCCACGAGATAAGCGTTGAACGAATATCCCGGCAGCAGCGGATTAGGCTGAGATTCATGCGCCATACGGTGATACATCGAGCCTCCGGTACACGCTAATAAGAAAGAAAGCGGCAGGCTCACTCACCTGCCGCACGGGCATTTATACCGTTTTCTTCGCCAGCTGTTTGTAGCGGTCAAAGATAACCGCCGCCAGCAGAATCAGACCGCGTACCACATACTGGGCAAACGGAGAGATATTCAGCAGGTTCATTGCGTTCTCCACCGTCCCCAAAATCAGCACGCCAGCCACCACGTAAGAAATTTTACCGATCCCGCCTTTCAGCGACACGCCGCCCAGCACACAAGCAGAAATCACAATCAACTCATACCCGATGGAGGTCATTGGCTGGCCGCTGGTCATACGCGAGGCCAGAATGATCCCCGCGGCGGCGGAGACTAAACCGGACAAAGCGAAAATGATAATCTTGGTACGCACAACCGGCACCCCGGCCAGACGCGCCGCTTCTTCATTGCCCCCAATCGCCAGAGTATTACGGCCAAAGGTGGTTTTGTTCAGCAGCAGGCCAAACACAATCATGCAACCAATGGTGATCCAGATTGGCGCAGGCAAACCCAACCAGTTGGCATAGCCCAGCGCGAAGAAACGCTCATCTTCAATCCCTACCGCTTTACCGTCGGAAATGATGTACGCCAGCCCGCGCGCAATCTGCATGGTCGCCAACGTGGTGATCAACGCGTTAATCTTCAAACGGGCAATAACAAAACCGTTGAGCAAGCCGAACGCCACGCCCAGCAGCAGCCCGGCACTGACACCGATCCACAGGCTTTCGCTGATATTGATCACCACCGCCGTGGCCACCCCTGCGCAGGCAATGATGGAGGCCACCGACAGGTCGAAATCACCAGAAGCCAGACAGAACAACATCCCGCAGGCCACCATACCGGACATGGAGATTGCCAGCCCCAGCCCTTTCATATTGATAAACGTCGCGAAATTCGGGACAAATATCGCACAGCCAAGAAACAGCACGGCAAAAACCACCAGCATGCCGTAGTTATCCCAAATGCGGGATAACCCCGAACTGCCGGTCTTCTTCTCTGAGGTTGCAGACGTAACCGTTGACATTATTTTGCTCCTTCGCGGTCAGGCAACCGCAGATTCGATATCGGGGGTTCGTAACATCGCCAGACTGAGCACCTTCTGCTCCGTGGCATCGCCATGCAGCAGTTCGCCGGAGACGGCACCTTCGCGCATAACAATGATCCGATCGGCCAGCCCAAGCACTTCTGGTAAATCGCTGGAGGCAAACAGCACCGCGATCCCCTGATTCGCCAGTTCATAGATGACATGATAAATTTCGTGCTTCGCGCCGACGTCGATGCCGCGCGTAGGTTCATCAAGCAAAATGACTTTCATCTCTTCAGACAGCCAGCGCCCAAGAATGGCTTTCTGCTGGTTTCCGCCGGAAAGATTCATAATCAGCTGTTCATCGGACGGCGTTTTGATGTTCAACGCGTCAATACGCTGCGCAGCGTTATCCGCTTCCCACTGATTATTAATAATAAAACCGGCTTTCAGGCTTTTACGCCTCGCACTGATATTGATGTTGTCACGCACCGAATGCACCGGAATGATACCGTCCGCCTTACGATCCTCCGGGCAGAGCATCACGCCCTGACGAATCGCATCGATCGGGGAATTCACCACCAGCGGCTTACCATCCAGCAGCACCTGACCGCCGGTGATTTTGGTCGCCCCAAACAACCCTTTCATCAGTTCGCTACGGCCCGCCCCTACCAGACCAAATAACCCGACAATTTCCCCCTGCTTGACGTTCAGAGAGACCGTGGATTTCACACCTGGCGCTTTGACGTCTTTCAGCGTCAAACGCGCTTCGCCGTGCGGACGCGGCGCATAACCATAGATATCCCCCAGATTACGCCCCACCATCGCCTGTACCAACGACTCATGGTTCACCTGCTGCATATCGTCAAACGTGCGCACATAGCGGCCATCTTTAAACACGGTAATGGCATCGCTCAGTGCAAAAATTTCTTCCATCCGGTGCGAAACATACAAAATGACCCGGCCTTCGCTGCGTAATTCTTTAATCACACGGAAAAGCTGCTCGATTTCACGGGCAGACAGCGAACTGGTCGGTTCATCAAAAGCGATAATTTTGGCGTTGCGGGCTAGCGCCTTGGCGATTTCCACCATCTGCCATTGCCCGATGGACAGGTATTTCAGCGGCGTATCAGGATCGATATCCAATCCCAAATGCTGTAGCTGGAGCCTGGCTTCATAACGCAGCAGCGAGTAGTTCACCATGCCGTATTTATGCGGCAGTTGCCCCAGATAGATGTTCTCAGCGACCGTCATTTCCGGCACCAGATGCAGTTCCTGATAAATGATGGCAACCCCTGCATTCAGGGCGTCCATCGTGTGAGTAAACTGCACCGGTTTACCCTGAATATGAATTTCACCCGCGGACGGTGAATAGTTGCCGCTCAGGATCTTTAACAGCGTTGATTTGCCCGCCCCATTTTCCCCCATCAATGCATGGATCTGGCCGGCATGGCAGGAAAAACTGATATCCGAAAGCGCCTTAACACCGGGAAATTCTTTACCAATCCCATGAAACGACAAATAGGGTGACTGTGCTGTCATGTCGGTTTCCTCATAACAATGCAGGTAGCGCGCGGATAACGTCGATCAACAAAGGATCGAGATACCGGGAGCGACCACGGTGCGAGGCATCCCTGCGGAACCTCATCACCGTGTTTCCCCCTATAAAATGCAAACGCATTTTAAATGCCACTTGTGGCAGCCCGAGAGGGCGTAAACCCACGCTTAAGTGAACAACATTACGATTACATCAGGCCTTTTTTCTCCAGCTCGACCTTAAAGTTGTCACGCGTGATCAGCACCACATCGGTCACTTCGGTGAATTTCTCCGGCTCTACGCCCTTGGTGACCCAGTCATTCAGCATCTGGATACTCTTGTAGCCGTGAATATCCGGGCTTGGCAGCAGTGAGCCAAAGAAGCCTGTCGCCTGACCTTTGGACAACTCGCTGACCGCATCCACGCCGTTGATACCGATACCAATCACATTTTCGGCTTTAAAGCCCTGGCCTTCCGTCGCACGCACGCCGCCCAGCACGGTATTGTCGTTCATGCCGATAATCAGCCAGTTTTTCACACCGGGGTGCTGAACCAGCATGGAGTTGGCGGCATCAAACGCGCCGGGGATATCGTTAGATTTGGTCGGCACCTGATAGATCTGTTTTTCCGGGAAGCCAGCGGCTTTCAACGCATCCATAGAACCAGAGGTACGGCGACGCGCGGTGTCCAGTTCGTTCGCGGTAATTGCCATCACGGCCGTTTCATCCACTTTCCAGCCGCGTTTGTTCATTTCTTTATACAGTTCCTGCCCCTGGCGCTCACCAATCTTGGTGGCAGCCATCATCACCAGCGGTACCGTGTCCATCGGCTGGCCTTTGGCGTTCACGAACTGATCGTCAACCGCAATCACTTTCAGATCGTAGCTGCGTGCTTTCGCCATAATGGCAGGCCCCAGCTTCGGATCGGGCGTACAGATAACGAAACCTTTTGCTCCGCTGGCCGCCAGGCTGTCAATCGCGTTCAGGGTCTTTTCCCCATCGGGAACCGCAATTTTTATCACGTCAAAACCGAGATCTTTTCCTGCTTTATCAGCGAATTTCCATTCGGTCTGGAACCAGGGTTCTTCCGGCTGTTTCACCAGAAATCCCAGCTTTACGTTCTCAGCCATAGCTGATTGTGACATAACCGCAGCCAACCCGATTGCTGCCAGCGCCTTAGTGAATTTATGCATGATGTTCTCCGGTGTAATTATCTTTTCATTCGCCAGCAACGCCGACATGCGTTCACGTTGTGGGTAAGGGTTTTCCGGTCTGGATAAAGGAAAAACACAGACTTAGCGCAATCCTTTACTCAGTAGCATTCAGACGCTTTATGTTTTAGTCGTTATTTCCGGTTCGAATATAGAGCTTTATCACATCCCGGAACAATGACAGGTTTGTGCATACATTTAGCAATTTTAACCAATCATTAACCTTTGACGGGCTTCACAAAATGGCTGCGGGCGACAGAAAAATACATACTTCCAGCTAACCGCTCCTAACCGCCTCTTCCTGTCCCTGCCTATCGTAAACACCAACGATCTCGGATTAATGAGGAGCAAAGCATGAGCGCGGGCGCTATTACGATTGGCCTCGACTTCGGCAGTGATTCGGTACGCGCCTTAGCCGTTGACTGCCAAAGCGGGCAAGAGTTGGAAACAGAAGTGGTCTACTATCCCCGCTGGCGCGAAGGTAAATATTGTCAGCCGGCCAACAACCAGTTCCGACACCATCCGCTGGACTATATTGAATCGCTGGAACAGGCAATTAAGGTGGTGGTTTCCCGCCTGACGAACGAACAGCGCCAACACATCATCGGCATCGGCGTGGATTCGACCGGGTCGACCCCCGCCCCCATTGATGAACAGGGTCAGATCCTCGCGCTGCGCCCCGAGTTTGCCAACAATCCCAATGCCATGTTCGTGCTGTGGAAAGACCACACGGCAATAGAAGAAGCGGAAGCCATTAATACACTGTGCCGAAGCGGCCAATTCCCGGATTACACCCGTTATATCGGTGGCGTTTACTCGTCCGAATGGTTCTGGGCCAAAATCCTGCATGTCTCGCGTGAAGATGCCGCGGTGCGTCAGGCGGCCGTCTCCTGGATAGAACTGTGCGACTGGGTGCCCGCCCTGCTTTCCGGTACGCAGGCACCTGCCGATATCCGCCGTGGTCGATGCAGCGCCGGGCATAAATCACTCTGGCACCCAAGCTGGGGCGGACTGCCGCCGAAAGACTTTCTGCATGCGCTCGATCCCTGCCTGACCGAGAAATTGCAGTACCCGCTGTTTACCGATACCTGGACTGCCGAACAGCCAGTCGGCACGATTACCGCAGAGTGGGCGCAGCGTCTCGGCATTCCCGAGACAGTCATCCTGGCGGGCGGCGCGTTTGACTGCCACGTCGGCACCGTCGGCGCAGGCGCACAGCCTTATACGCTGGTTAAAGTAATTGGCACCTCCACCTGCGACATTCTGATCGCCGACGACGCACGCATTGCCGATCGCACCATTGCGGGTATTTGCGGGCAGGTCGACGGCAGCGTTGTTCCCGGCTATATCGGCCTCGAAGCGGGACAGTCCGCCTTCGGTGATATGTACGCCTGGTTTGGGCGGCTGCTGGGCTGGTCATTACAGGAAGCGGCGAAAGACTATGCCGAACAAGGTCATCCCGAACTCAAAACGTCATTACAGGCGATGGAAGCCACACTGCTGGAACGGCTTACCCGTAGCTGGGCAGAAAATCCCACGCTGGATCACTTACCTGTCGTGTTGGACTGGTTTAACGGCCGCAGAACGCCGTTCGCCAATCAGCGGCTCAAAGGCGTGATCACCGATCTCAATCTGGGCACCGATGCCCCCACGCTGTTCGGCGGCTTTATTGCCGCGACGGCCTTTGGCGCGCGCGCGATTATGGAATGCTTTGAAAATCAGGGAGTCCCCGTCGAGAACGTGCTGGCACTGGGCGGCATCGCGCGGAAATCCCCCGTCATCATGCAGGTATGCACTGATGTGATGAATCGCCCTTTGCAGATCGTTGCCTCCGATCAGTGCTGTGCACTCGGCGCGGCGATCTTTGCCGCCGTCGCCGCTGGCGTTCACGACGGTATCCCAACGGCACAGCAGCATATGGCCAGCGGCATAGAACGCACCTTAATGCCTGACAGCCAGCGCGTTGCCCGTTATCAGCAGCTTTATGAACGCTATCAGCAGTGGTGCCGCCTCGCGGAACCTGCCTATAGCCCAACGTCTACGGCAAAAAACTAATTTTTATCCTTCTGGGATCACGTTACAGGAGTCATCATGGATCATTTTAAGCAGCTTGAAGTCTGGTTCGTCATCGGTAGCCAGCACCTCTACGGGCCGGAAACATTACGTCAGGTAAAAGAGAACGCGGAAAAGGTCGTCGCTGGGTTAAATCAACAGGCTAATCTGCCGGTTAAGCTGGTGCTGAAGCCGCTGGTGAAAACACCAGACGAAATTCTGGCGCTGTGTCGCGATGCCAACTATCAAGATAACTGTATTGGCCTGCTGACCTGGCTACATACTTTTTCGCCAGCCAAAATGTGGATTGGCGGCCTGAGCGTACTCAGTAAACCCCTGCTGCAATTCCACACCCAGTTCAATGCCGAAGTGCCGTGGGACACTATGGACATGGATTTTATGAACCTGAATCAGACCGCACACGGCGGACGCGAATTTGGTTTCATCGGCGCCCGGATGCGGCAGGCGCATCAGGTTGTCGTCGGCCACTGGCAGGATAAGAACGCCCATGTCCGTATCGGGAAATGGATGCGGGTTGCTGCTGCCATTCAGGAAAGCAAACAGCTGAAGGTCGCGCGCTTTGGTGACAACATGCGTGAAGTCGCGGTCACCGAAGGCGATAAAGTCGGTGCACAAATTCAATTCGGTTATTCCGTCAGCGCCTGGGGACTGGGTGATTTAACCGCCGTGGTTGATGCGGTATCCAAAGGCGATATCAATGCGCTGGTCGACGAATACGAAGCCAGCTATCAGTTAACGGATGCGGTGAAGCTCAACGGCGCTAATCGCCAGAATCTGCTGGATGCGGCACAGATTGAACTCGGGATGACGCGTTTTCTGGAACAAGGTGGCTATCACGCGTTCACCACCGATTTTGAAAATCTGTATGGCTTGAAGCAACTGCCGGGGCTGGCGGTACAGCGCCTGATGCAACAGGGCTATGGATTCGGTGGCGAAGGTGACTGGAAAACCGCCGCGCTGCTGCGCATCATGAAAGTGATGGCTGGGGGGCTGTCAGGTGGGACGTCCTTCATGGAGGACTACACCTATAACTTCCAAAACGGTAACGATCTGGTCGTCGGTTCCCACATGCTGGAAGTCTGCCCCACCATTGCGAAGGAACAGAAGCCGATTCTGGATGCGCAATACCTGGGTATTGGTGGCAAAGCCGACCCTGCTCGTCTGATTTTCTCTACGCCAGCAGGCCCATCACTCAACGCTAGCGTGATCGACATGGGCGACCGTTTCAGAATGCTGGTAAATTTGGTCGATACGATCGAACAAGCGCACCCACTGCCGAAATTACCGGTTGCCCGTGCCATCTGGAAAGCGCAGCCGTCGCTGGAAGTGGCGGCGGAAGCCTGGATTCTGGCCGGCGGTGCGCACCACACCGTCTTTAGCCAGGCGTTGGATCTCGAACACATGCGGCTCTACGCGCAAATGCAGAATATTGAACTGCTGGTGATCGACAACGAAACCCGACTTCACGAATTCAAAGATGCTCTGCGTTGGAACGAGGTGTACTACAAACTCTGTAGCCGCTAGACGCTAATATCAGGGGCAGTTGACGTCTACGCTGCCCCGTTATCGTCACCCATCATTCACGCTACGGTTTGCCATCATGCTGCCGCCCACCGTTGCCTTAAACGTCATCATATTTCCTGTCAATCCATTATTTTTCATTTTCATTTGTTTGTTGTTGAAAAATAAGCGTACTTTATTACATCGCCCTCTAGACAGGTTGTGCCGCTTGCATATACTTAGTCATCTCAACCACATAACTATTAGACCAATCACCATGACCGTTCATGACTATTTGCTCAAATTCAGGAAAGTCAGCTCAACAGAAAGTCTGGAAAAACTCTTTGATCACCTCAATTATTCTCTGACAGATAGTCAGGAAATCATCAACATGTATCGTGCTGCGGATCATCGGCGGGCTGAGCTGGCATCCGGCGGGCGTTTATTCGATATCGGCTGTGTGCCAAAATCCGTCTGGCATCACGTCCTGTAGCCATAAAGTGTTATCAGCGATAAAAGAATAATTATGCAATAATTTCCTTCCGGGCTATTGCTCAGAACAGGCCCTGCGTGGTTGTCTGACAACCCGGCGTTTCTATTATTCCGAAAAGCTGACCTTTCTCCCTTTGTAGGAAACGTCGATAACCCTACTTTGGGTATGTTGTCGAAAACCCGACAATGCCTGATAATAGTCCGGTTTTGTTTTGTAGGCACCGTAATGACCGAATACGCATTGCTCTTTGTTAGCATCCTTCTGGTAAATAATTTCGTCTTAGTGAAGTTTCTTGGGCTGTGCCCCTTTATGGGCGTGTCCAAAAAGCTCGAGACGGCAATTGGCATGGGCATGGCGACCACGTTCGTCATGACTGTCGGCTCCATGTTTTCCTGGCTGGTCAACGAATTTATTCTCGTTCCGCTCGATATTCTCTATTTGCGCACCATGGCATTTATTCTGGTGCTCGCCGTGGTAGTGCAGTTCTCCGAGATGTTCGTGCGTAAAGTCAGCCCTGAGCTGTATCGTCTGCTGGGGATTTTCCTGCCGCTGATTACCACCAACTGCGCTGTACTTGGCGTTGTTCTGCTTAATATCAATCTGTCGCACGGCTTCCTGCAATCGACGATTTATGGCTTTGGCGGTGCCGCAGGCTTCTCGCTGGTGATGGTACTCTTCGCCGCCATTCGCGAGCGCCTCGCCGTGTCGGATATTCCTGCGCCGTTCCGGGGGTCGTCTATCGCGCTGATCACCGCCGGCCTCATGTCGCTGGCGTTTATGGGCTTTACCGGACTGGTGAAATTCTGATGACCGCAATCTGGATTGCCATTGCGGCATTAAGCGCTCTCGCGCTGGCATTTGGTCTGGTGCTCGGCTACGCCTCCCGTCGGTTTGAAGTCGAAAACGATCCGATCGTGGAAGAAGTGGAAGCCATGCTGCCACAAAGCCAGTGCGGCCAGTGCGGCTACCCTGGCTGTCGGCCTTACGCCGAAGCGGTCGCACTAAATGGGGAAAATATTAATAAATGCGGCCCCGGCGGCGAAGCGATGATGTTGAAGCTGGCTGAAAAGCTCAACGTCGATCCACAGCCGCTGGAGGGCGATGCCGACGTTCAAGCGCCTGCACGCCACGTTGCCTGGATCGACGAAAGTAACTGCATCGGCTGCACCAAGTGCATTCAGGCCTGCCCGGTTGATGCCATCATC